>DAHYHI010000009.1:0-2533 GCA_027391075.1 Acidimicrobiaceae bacterium
CGACGACGGCCAGCCAGCCAAAACCTCGATAACACCGACACGAGAAGACGTCATGCACTCCACGATCCGCCCCGCGCCTTGACTGTGACCCTGACCGCAACCATGACCCACGGAAAAAGTTTCCGGCCGCCGCGGACTGCCTAGCAGCCGAGAACACCCAGCTCACAGGGCATGTGAACGCCGCCAGTCAAGACGCCAGTCAAGGAGAAGTCATCCGAAAAGTGTCCGCCGCTGGCCCGCCGTACCGTCGCCGCCATGGCCGAAGCTTCCCCCACCCGGAGTCGCCCATTAAGCGAGAGTTGAAACCCTGCGATGCAGGATGTTGCATCTTCCATGCGAAGGCAGTTGCATCCGTCCGTGATCCGTCGCTACCCGGGCCCCCCATCCCGGCACCATCAGGGCCTCGGCCACGATGACCGTGGTTGCAGATGCGGGACCTCTGTCGGTGGACCCCTGCCCACGGCGCCTGGCCACTTTGGAGGTCTTCCCACTCCCGCTCAAAGCGACGGCGGCTACCACACAGGGGGAGCGACCCAGATCGCGTGCTGGCGGTCGGGCATGTCGGCCATGGTTAACCCAAGCCGTCCCCACATTTACAGGATGCCTCCTCTGCTACGTCGAGAGGGTTGACCTCGGCGGACGCAGTGTCAGCACGCCTCGCCGAGCGCCGAGACTCTGGTGGCCGCGAAGCCCGGAGTACGCTGGAAGCCGTGAGGAACGTTCGCCTATGGGTGAGGCGCGCCGTGCTACTCCTGATTGGCGCAGCAGCGGGGTTACTTATCCCGAGACACATCCACCACGAGGGTGTCATCGTGAACCTCTCGTCAAGCGGAGTGCATTGGACCGACGTGGTCACTGCCGTCGCGACGGCTGCCGGTGTATCGGGAGGCGCGCTCGTTGCGATCTTCTACGGTCGCAAGGCGAGTGCTTCTATCTCAGCGGAAGTCCATGTAACCGAAACCGGCGTCGTCTTGGCCGCCAGGCCAGCAGTGGTCGGCGCTGGAATATTCCGAATTCGCTTCGCAAGGCAGAACGGCGCAAAGGTCCGAGTGACCGAGGTGTTCAGGGTCGGCGACAACCTGGTCGACGGCATCCACTGGGTAGCTGACGCCGTCTTTGGGGAGTCATTCGTGGAGGGCGGGGAAACGCTTACAACGACGGTGGTCTTTCCGCTCCCGGGGCTCTTTCTTGAACTTGTTGGCTGGCGTGTGTCGTTTGGTGTCACTTGTTCGAGAATGCTAGGTAAGGGTTGGTCCTGGGGTGATCAGGTGTTCGTGCCAAGGCTACCGGTTGTTCACCGGTAGAATAATGATGGGGTGTACTAAAAAGGAGCTACCAAGGTGCCCGACGAACAGTTCCCACAACAGTCCAATCGTGAGACCGCAGCTCAGGAGATGCGAAAGGCAGCCGAGTCACAAATACCTGACGGGCAAGGGTTCTTCGCGTCACCGAATCCGGCCGGTGGCTCGCGACCAGAGGGAGTCCATCCTGCCTCGGCAGCCCCTGAGGGGCCGACCCATGTCAGCGAACCTGTCGGCTGACCTTGGGCAATCGAGCTACAAAGACGCTACTGCAAGCCATACAAATCACTCTGCGACCCAGCCAAGCTGCTTGGCAACGTGTCGATAATGCACGTTGGCAGTGAGCTGCTGACGCACGCCTCCGGTTCGATTCCGATCCGACCGAGCATGATGGCGCGGAGCACCCAGGCGAGCCCGCTTGCTTGCCAGTAGATCTCGGACGCCTCGGCGGAAGCGTGCCTTCCATGGGATACAACATCTCGGTAGCCTGCGAGGGCTTTGCAGAAGTTTATGGTATCGCCAGGCAGGAACCGACATCCCGCGTCGCAAGCGCGCTCCACCAGGTCTACCAATCTCGTTCGCAGCGAGAGCCCGTTGGCACTGGTGAGCACCTGCTCTGCCCAAGCACGTAAGGCCGGGTCGATGATCGCCTGTACGCAACCTTGGACACGCGCCGCATGTTTGTCGGCTGGAAACGACCTCTTATTCCACAGGGCTGTATGCAACCCTTCCGCCGCCTGGACGACGGAGCTGACGTAGTACTCCAACACGATCGGCGACTGGTAGTCGCGGCCAAGCAAACAAGCAATTGCCGTCGGCACTTCGCCGAGGCCCGTCTCACACTGCTGGCGCATCGTTGCAGACGAAGCTCCCCGGGCGCCTGCTACCAGCTCGACGACCATCGGATCCCCCCGAACCGTGCGATGCTTAAGCGGACCGCCGCTGGCGGTGTGGGATTGGTGGCTGGTTGCCGGCGCCGTTTCTTCGGACCGTCTGGGACGTCACGGACGGCCGGGATCCGACTGGCGCATTCAGGGCTACGACCTGTTCTATTTCGACCCAGCGGACCTCTCGTGGGACGAAGGGGACGACGTCATCCGCCGGTCCCATGGCATGTGTACGGCTGGGGCTACGCTCCTAGGGATGGCTGATGCCTGCGTGACAGCTGAGCGGAGGCAGCCGACGATGTTCGTGATGGTCGGGCTGCCAGCGGCGGGCAAGACGAGCCGGGC
>DAHYHI010000017.1:0-10995 GCA_027391075.1 Acidimicrobiaceae bacterium
AACTACCTGGTGCCGTTGATGATCGGGGCGCCGGACATGGCGTTCCCCAGGTTCAACAACCTCTCCTACTGGCTTTACCTCGGCGGCTTCACCCTCCTGCTGGCCGGCTTCCTGACGAACAACGGGGCCGCACAGTTCGGATGGTTCGGCTACGCCCCGCTCACTGAGGCGATCCACTCCCCCGGCCCCGGCGCCGACCTCTGGCTCGCAGGCGTCGGGCTGACCGGCTTCTCGGGGATCTTCACCGCCGTCAACATCATCACCACCGTGTTCACCCTGAGAGCGCCCGGCATGGTGATGTTCAGAATGCCGATCTTCGTGTGGAACATTCTCGTCACGATGTTCCTGATCCTGCTCGCCTTCCCGGTGCTGACCTCGGCGTTCGCGATGCTGTGGATCGACCGTCATCTGGGCGGGAACTTCTTCAACGCGGCCAACGGTGGCCAGCCGATCCTCTGGCAGAACTTGTTCTGGTTCTTCGGCCACCCCGAGGTCTACATCATCGCCCTGCCGTATTTCGGAATCGTCACAGAGATCATCGCCACCATGTCCAGGAAGCCGGTCTTCGGATATAAGGGCATGATCGCAGCGACCCTGTCTATCGGCGCCCTGTCGATGGGCGTCTGGGCTCACCATATGTACACGACAGGAGCGGTCCTGCTGCCGTTCTTCGCGGCTATGTCGCTCCTGATCGCGGTGCCGACCGGAATCAAGTTCTTCAACTGGATCGGCACGATGTGGCGGGGGACGATCGTACTCAACACGGCCATGCTCTTCTCTCTCGGGTTCCTCGTCATGTTCCTCTTCGGAGGCATCACCGGCGTCATACTCGCCCAGCCGGTCCTCGACTTCCAGCTGCACAACACCTACTTCGTCGTCGCGCACTTCCACTACGTGATCATGGGCCTGGCGTCGGGTGGCTTCGGCGGCCTTTACTACTGGTACCCGAAGATGACAGGCCGCAAGATGTCCGAGAAGTGGGGCAAGCTCGGCTTCGCCCTGATCTTCCTCGGCTTCAACCTTACATTCTTCCCCCAGCACGACCTAGGGCTGCGAGGCATGCCCCGCCGGATCGAGACTTACAACGCGGGAATGGGGTGGAACTTCCTGAACGAATTGTCGAGCATCGGCGCTTACATAACCGGTGTCGGGGTTCTCGTCACTGCTTGGAACTTCTTCAGTTCCTGGCGTAAAGGCGAGATCGCCGGCGACAATCCTTGGGACGGCCAAACCCTGGAGTGGGCCTGCTCCTCGCCTCCTCCCGACCACAACTTCGAGGCGCTCCCCCCGATACGCTCCGAGCGGCCCGTGTGGGACGCCAATCATCCCGACATGCTTACGGAGGTGGGTCACTAGATGAAAGTCGAATCCCGCACGATCCTCGGGGCCTTCGTATTTCTGGTCATCCTTGCCGCCGTGTATTGGGTGCTTGTAGCACTCCACGGCGCTGCGTCCGAGAGAAGCGGCATCGCAATGCTCGTGTTCAGCTTCACCGCGTACGCGCTCTTGGGTGGCTACCTTCTCGCCCAGTACCTGCGTCGACATGGCATCCCCCGACCAGAGGACCGCTTCGACGCCAACCAGAATGACGGCGCCGGGGTGATTGACTACTTCCCCGCCACGTCGATCTGGCCGGCGGGGATGGGTCTCGGCATGATCTTTGGCGCCTGCGCCCTCGTGTGGGGCTTGTGGTACCTCGCCATAGGGGCTGTGCTGTTCTTCGGGGCTATCTTCGGCTGGGTCACTGAGTCCGACTACACCGAGGACGTCCTGCCCGGGTCCGACCCAAACGAGCTCGAGGCTTCCCACATGGATCGCGCCTCCGCCGGGTCAGCTTCAAGCCACTAGTTCGGCCGAAACACGAACGGCTACCGACCGATCGAGTATCCGAGCTGCCGGCCTTCGCTACCGCTCTACAACCACACCAGCCAAACCCGGCCGTCGGCAACCACCACGTCGTAGGTGCGGATCCCCTCGTCGGCCGGCCCCCTAACCCTTTGGCCGCTTGAGAGTTCGAAGCGGCTTCCATGGCCAGGACAGGTCACGACACCGGACTCGACGTCGCCCTCCGAAAGGCGTGCGCCCGAGTGGGGGCAACGGTCTTCCACGCCTACCAGGCGGTCACCGGCGTTGAAGACCGCCAACGGCCCGACCGGGCTGTCAGGCAACGCCATCACTAGGCCGAGGCGACCGGCGACCTCGTTGGCGTCGAACAGCGCGACACGCCGACGACGGATGTGGCCCGCTGCCGGCTCCCCGAGCAGGCGCCTCAAGGACCGCACGAGGGCGCCCCGGTTGGCTACCAGGTCCGCCCCCGCCCGTTCGGCGGACTCCCAGCGGTCACGGTCCGGGGCCGTCAGGTAGGCGGCGATCACCACGTCGGGGTCACCTCGACGGGCATCCGCTACACGCTGGACTCCCCCCGTGGCGTCCAGGTCAACTACCACCACCGCCAGTCGGGAGGCGACCACTTCGACGGTCACCAAGAGTCCGTACTCGCTGGCGAGGGTCTCGATGCGGCGAAGTAGGTCCGGCGGCGTGCCTGCCGGCACTTGCAGAGCTGCGGCTTCGCTCAAACTTCAGATGAAAAGCGTGATGTCGGCATCGGCGGCCATGTCGATGAACGACGCGGCCCCCATAGGTTGCTCCACGCCGTCGATGAAGTCGCTCTTCGACAGGCCGTAGAGGTCCATCGTCATCTGGCAGGGATAAAGTTTCACGTCCAGTTCCCTGGCCATCTCGCACAGCTCGGTTGGGCTGGCCACCTTATGATCGTCGGCGAGCTTCTTTATCATCTTGGTCCCCGCCCCGCCGAAATGAAGCTTCCCGAGTTTCAGGTGGTCGGTGCCCCCCCGGTCCATGATGGCCTCGCCTTTTTGCATCCAGTTGTTGCCTGTAACCCGCTTGTCGTTTTTCTGCAAGACCCGCAGGCCCCAGAAGGTGAAGAACACGTTGACCTCCAACCCCGAGGCGGCAGCTGTGGTGGCAAGTATCAGCACCGGCCATACCCGGTCGAGGTCGGAACTCCAACACACGACGGCCATCGACTTCTGGCGAGGAGGCTCGTCCTTATTCGTTCCAGTGGTGTTTGCCTGGGCCATGTTTCCCCCTTGTCTCGCCGGTCTCCCCGGATATGACTACTTACTCACCAGGTTCGTCGACGGCCTCTATGTCAATATACGCATGCTGCTACACAACTTGTCAGCTGTCAAGGATCTCGCCGCGAAAACCGGCCGCCGACGTTCCCTCACTCCGTGCAGCGATAGCAACTCAAGTTATCCCGCTCGATTAGTTCGCGGTAATGGTCAAAAGCGGCATCCGGCCCGGCAAGCGTGTCGCGCCAGTTGTCTTCCCGCGGTCGGATCCTCACCAACCATCCCTCCCCGTATGGGTCACGATTGGCGATGGCGGGGTCCTCGCCGAAGCGGCGTTCGTTAGAAACCACCAGGCGGCCGCCCACCGGCGAGCGGACCGGACCCACCCATTTGGCACTTTCGATGACACAGATGGGCCGCCCGCGCGTGACTGTCCCACCGGCTGCCTTCCAGCTCGCCGCGACTACGCGGCCGCAGCGGGTCTGGGCGACGTCGGTCATTCCCACCACGACCTCCTCGCCGTCGACGAGGACCCAGACATCGAGATCAAGGTCGTAGAGCCGGTCGTCTGGAACGTCGCACCCAGCCCAAATGGGCACCGGCGTCTCAGCCGTCCTCGCAGGAAATGCCCTCCGAGGCCAGGAAGGCCTCGTAGCGGGCCACACCCTCCGAGCCGGTGGCGAGCGCCGCCGAGTCGGCAGCCCAGTCGTCGCAGCGGATGCGGGCGATCCACCCGGCGCCGTAGGGGTCGTCGTTGACCTTCCCCGGCGCACCCGACAGGGCCTCGTTCACCTCGACTATCTCGCCTTCGACTGGCGACGGGACAGGCCCCACCAACTTTCCGCTCTCGACAGTGGCCAGGCTTCTGCCTTTCTTGATCGGCTTGCCCGCCGACTTCATTGACACCGAGATGATGGCCTTCGCCATATTCTGCGCCACATCGGTGAGGCCGACCTCGACAATGTCAGCCGACGGGCGGGCCCAGACGTGTTTCTCCACTAGGTAGTAAAGGTCGTCGGGTATGTGGCACCCCCGCACTTTTGACATAACTCCTCCTCAGTTGTCGGTTCCGTACTGCCCCCCGTGCTCGCCGAGGAGGTGGTTCAAGAGCATGTCGAAGGCGACCAGCCGGATCTCGCGGCGGTACTCTTCAACGAACGAGGGGTCGTCCATGCGGGGCTTGATTGTCTGCTCGTAGCCGGCGCCGCAAACCGGGCAGGTAACCGCGTACGCATGGCGACTTCCCTGCGTCTCGAAAGACACTTCGTCGGGGTGGGCGTCGCAAAGATGGGCATGCAACGGCCGAAGGGTCCCGGCGAAATCGCACCACGGGCAGTTCACCGCGGCCTCGCGGTCGTCAACTCGGCTGCCTCTCGGTGCCGACCAGTTCGGGCTCCCAGTCCATCGCATCCTCGACGAGCTGCACCAGGTCACACACCTTTAGGACCGAGTCGTGGCCGGTGGTCTTGGCTGCGTCGGAGTACATGGCGTAGTCCTTTGGACATGCGACGACGAAATGCGTCACGCCGAGCGCTACCGCCTCCTTGATGCGCATCTCGCTCGGCCGTTCAGTTAGGTGGGAGTCGTCCATCCATATCCGCCCGCCTCCCGCGCCGCAGCAGAAGGTGTTCTCCTTGTTGCGCGGCATCTCGACTACCTCGCAACCCAGCGCCGAGATAGCCCGCCTCGGTGCGTCGACGACCCGATTGTAACGGCCGAGATAGCACGGGTCGTGGTAGGTGACTCGCAGCCCGAGCGGGCGGACCTCCAACGCCGGGGAGTCCAGCAAGTCGGCGAGTATCTCGGTGTAGTGGTGCACCTGCTGGCGTAGTCCGTAGGCCGGGTACTCGTTGCGAAGCGTATTGAACGAGTGCGGGTCGGTAGTGAGAATCCGTTCGAACGACGCCTTACCGAGAGCCTTTAGGTTGTGCTCGACCAGTAGCTCGAAGAGGCCTTCCTCCCCGACGCGTCGGACGTCGTTGCCGGAGTTACGCTCGTCGTCGTAGAGCAATCCGAAGTCGACCTCCGCCCGGTGGAGTATCCGGGCGAGGGTCTGGGAGAGGACCTGCATGCGCTCGTCAAAGGAGGCATGGTCGCCCACGAACCACAACAGCTCCACCGGTTCCTTGCGGGCGTCTTTGACCGGGAAGTCCAAGGCTTTGGTCCAGCGCGCCCGCATACGGGAGGACTTGCCGAAGGAGTTTCCTTGCTGGGCGATGTTCTGCAGGGCCGTCTGCAAGCTCGGCTCCATACGGCCCTCATCGACGAGCTGGCGGCGCAGCGCCACGATGGTCGGGACGTGCTCGATGCCGACCGGGCAGATGTCCACGCAGGCCATGCACGTTGTGCACGCCCACAGGGTCCGGTCAGAGATGACCTCACCGGCTAGAGGCGCCTGACCGAGCACAGTGGAAGCCCCCTGAACCGACGTCCCCTGCGTCGACCCGTCGACTGACGACCCAGGCCTGGACTCGCGCTCCAGCACGGCCGGGACGCGACGGACACCGTCGGCCCACTGGCGCAGGTCCAAGATCAGGTCGCGCGGCGACAGCGGAGCCCCCGCGGTCCGCGCCGGGCACACCTCGTGACAGCGCCCGCACTTGGTGCATGAGTCGAAGTCCAGCAGTTCCTTCCAGGAGAAGTCAGCCAGACTCACGTAACCCGGGTGCTCGGATCCGGCTGCCGGCAGCCGGCGGGTCGTGCCGGGATCGCTGAGCACCAGGTTTGCGCCGGAGAAAACTATGTGCATCGCCTTGGAGTACGGAATGTAGGCGACGAAAAGCAGGGCCAGGGCGGCGTGCAGCCACCAGAGGTAGCCGTGCAGGGTGAAGGCCGCGGAGGTGTCCAGCCCTACAGCAGATAAGACCTTGGCAACCAACCAACCCATCCACGTCCAACGCTCGAAGCTCGGGAAGCCGGCCGAGACGATGCGGGCGCCCTGCACCACGAAGCCGGTGACCAATATTGCGAGCAGCCCGAACACGAATATCAAGTCCCCCGCAACGAGCGAAGAGCGCGAGTACTCTTTGGGGCAGCGGTCGACCCTCGTGTAGTCGAGCTGCGGCTCGACTGCTCTCAGACGGCGAAGCGCGAG
Organism: Acidimicrobiaceae bacterium; assembly: GCA_027391075.1. Classification (GTDB taxonomy): domain Bacteria; phylum Actinomycetota; class Acidimicrobiia; order Acidimicrobiales; family Palsa-688; genus JAJZAM01. The sequence continues at coordinate 6,190 of DAHYHI010000017.1, forward strand.
ATAGGACACGCCTGCGATGGTCATGACCCCGGCGGCGTTGAACACCGCGTTGAACGCCTCGTAGAACGTCCCTGTGAGGAAGGACTTCTGCTTACCCTCGACCAGCCCAGTGACCAGGTGACCGTAGATGTCGTAGTCGACGCCGACGATCGTCGTCGCCGCCAGGAGGCCGATGAAGCCCCAGAACACTGCGAGGTGCGCGACGCCGACCGCCGTCTTCTGCCGCCGGATTGTGCGGTTGGTGAGAAGGGACCCCAGCGAACTCGCGAACGAGGGGCGGGCGCTAACCCCGGGGACCCCGTCTCCACTGCGGCGGAGCACCGGTCGGCTCACTCGGCGACCGGAGCGGTACTTCTTCACTCTTAGGGCAAGCCCGTAGAAGAACACCGCTATGGCGATCATGGCCAGCACGTAGAACGTGACGACCTGGGCGGGCCCCATCCCCCCGAAAATATGTCGGGTGACGACGACAGCTACCATCAGTTAGGCCTAAGAGCCGAGCTGCTCGCTCAGCGCCGGGACCAAGTCGAATAGGTCGACGGTCGTCCCGTAGTGGGCCACGTCGAAGATCGGCGCAGAAGAGTCGGTGTTGCAGGCGACGATCAGCTCCGCGTTCCGCATCCCCTCGAGGTGCTCGGGGGCACCTGATATTCCGAACGCCAGGTATGCCCGGGGCTTCACCTTCTGCCCGGATTTGCCGACCTGCTGCGGTTTGGGCAACCAGCCCTGGTCGATCACCGGGCGCGACGCGGACAGGGGCACGCCGAGCGTGTCGGCGAGTTCCTGAACCAGTTCAAGGTTGTCCTTGCCGGCTATGCCGCGCCCGACTGAGACGAGCATGTCCGCCGCGGTTATGTCGATTCCATCCGCTTCGGGCAAACGCCGGGCGTGGAACTTACTACGCAGATCGTCGAGGCCGCCCACCTCGACCTTTCGGATCTCGGCTGGAGCTCCCGCCGCCTTGCCGGCGTCTGCGTGGAAGGACCCGCCGATCACCGAGCACACCACCCGGTCACGATCGACGGCGACCTCGGCAAGGAGCTTGCCACCGTAGATCTGGGCAGTTGCCACCAGTTCGTCACCGGCCGCCTCGAGGGCGATCACGTAGGCGACCACCGGAGCGTCCCAGTACTGCGCCAGCGATGCCGCCAAGTCCATGCCCGGCGTGGAGGTCCCGATGAGCAACAGCCTCGGGGCGACGTCGCCGAGGAGGTAGGCCAACGCCCGCTCATAAGCCTCGGCTAAGTAGTCGGCCAGAGTCGCGTGCTCGACGACGTGCACCACGTCGGCGCCCCCAAGCTGGTCAGCGAGGACGGCCGAGCCAAGCAGCGCCGCGTGGACTTTCCCACCCCACGCCGAAGCAAGCTGGCGAGCCTTGCCCAAAAGTTCGAAGGTCACGTCGGCTAGCAACCCGTCGCCGTGCTCGACCAGGACCATCACGTCACCACTCACCGTGAACCTCCATCGTTGTCTTCGATATTTCGCATCAACCCTTGACCAGCCCGCGCGAGCGCAACAGGTCGATGATGGCGGCTGCCACCTCGTCTGCGCTGCCCTCAAGCATCTCTGCGTGGCCGGACCGCTCGGGGGGGAAGAGTCTTCTCACTTTCAGCCCTGCGTGCCATGTTGCGTCGCCAGCCGACGCCGCGACGTCTTCTACCCCGCCGGACTGCATCGCCTGGCGGACCCGTGAGATAGGCGCATAGCGCGGCGTCTGGCGGGCGGTCTGCATGCCGATCACCGCCGGCAGGCTCAGGCTTTCCTCGACGTTGACGCCGCCCCCAAGTTCCTGGCTGATCATCGCGGCGCCGTCTTTGACCTCTACGTCGACAACCACCGACGCATGGGGCAGGCCGAGCCTGGCGGCGAGCGTCGGTACCAGCTGGCCGTCGAGGTCGTCAGCGGCCTGCACGCCTGTCATCACAAGATCGAAACTCTCGCCGGCAAGCCAGTCGGCGAGGATCGCCGCCCGGGCGGCGGTCGGTATCCACCCTGTGGGCACGCCGGTGAGCTTGACCGCCCGGTCTGCGCCGCGAGCGATCGCAGTGTAGAGGCTCCCGTCGATATCCGGCTCGTCCAGGCCTACGACGACCACCTCGCCTCCGACCGCCTCTTTGACGAGCAGTGCCTGCTCGAGCGCCTGCTCGTCCCATTCGTTGGGGACGAATTTGACGAAGTCCCGGTCGATGTCGACGCCGCTCGCGTCCACCTCGAGTTCTTCGACCAGGTCAGGGAGCTGTTTGACAGGAACGATGATGCGCACGGTCAAAAATCCACTTTCTGTGATATCTCTCTCAAGGACAGCTCCGTCCGGATCTGCTCGAGGTCGGACGTTTCGGGCTGAAACGGAAAGTCACGGAACGGCTCGCTTGGGCGGTAGGAGCCGTAAGGACGGGTACAGCCGGGCTGGCCGTCGCCTCCCGGGCAGCCGTTGGTCATGAACGCCGTCCCGCTTCGAAGGGCGTCTCGGACCGGCTCCGCCGGACCGCCGAGGTGCTGGAGGCGACCGACGCTGTCGACGGAGATCTCGTCCCAACCGAAACCCGCAGTCTCGACCAGGTGCTTGATGAGCTGCACCCTGCGCCACCTTGTAAGTGAGGACTTGGGCTGGCCGCCTAATCGGGAGTCGGGCTCGGGATTGAAGCAGAATAGGTAGGAGAACACCTGCATCTCCCGCAACCTGACGAACAGCTCCACCAGGTCGCGGTCGGTCTCGCCGAGGCCGACCAGAACATGGCAGTTGACTTTCCACGGACCGAAGATCTCGCGGGCGTCGCGCACCACCGACCAGTACTTCTCCCAGCTCAACCCCGCGCCCCCGGCGGGGACGTCGCTGCGATGCGACCGGAACAGGTCCTCGGTCGCTGCGTCGAGCCCGATACCGATCATGTCGACGCGCGCCTGATGAAGCTCCTCGAGCCGACTGCGGTTGAGCGTCGGAGGAGCGACGAGCACAGACAGCGGCGCTCGGACCGCCGACGTCACCCGTCGGGAGATGTCTAGGGTGTCGCGAAAGGCGAAGGGATGGGTAACCATCGATATGCAAAGCCGGGTGAGGATGTCCTCGTGTCGGACCATGCGCTCGACCAATGTGTCGGTCGCCACCAACGGCCACTCGACGCGTATGAACGACTTCTCCTCGTAGGCCCCGGGGCGGGTGCGGGCGAGACCGCAGTACGAGCAGTCCGATCGGCACCCATCCTCGTAGTTGAGCAACAGGTTGATTCCCCCGAAGTCGAACTGCCGGCTGAAGCGGCCCGGGCGGAACCGCAACGCGATAGCGCTCGCCCCCGACACCCGAACCCATTCGGGGCTGTCGTTGGATGCGCCCGCCACCGCGAGCCTGCGGGGCCGTGCCCCCGAAGAGGTCACCTGTGTCGGTACAGCTGTCATGTCGGGGTTTCGACCTCCGGGAAGTAACACGATCCGCTCCGCCTCGGCGCCGTCTGCGTGACCGTGGCGCCCGCTTCGAGCACCGCTTCGACCAGAGCATCTACGGGGGCGAAGTCCTCGTCGGCACCGACGCAGCTTTCGATGGCCGTAGCTATCGTCGCGGCGTCGAAGCGTTTCCAGCGCAGTGATTCTTCGAGGGCCACCAGCCGCTGTGGGGCCACATTGAAATCGCCGGTGAGCAGCAGGCTTTTGATGGTGTCTCCGCTTCGTGCCACAAAGACCCGCATCACGCCGGCCTTGAGGCGAACCACGGCGCTTGCCATGGCCTCATCGCGGGGGCTCTGTTCGTTCCACCACGCTGGCGAGCCGTAGCGGTCGCGCACGAGGCGCGCCGAGGTAGCCTGCTCCTCGACGGTCAGGACTCCGGGCTCGAGCACGGCTTTGAACTCCTGCTCGAACCCCCGGCCGACAACTTCAGCCAGCGAGCGGCCATCCCAGCGTGTGCCGGTCAGCCGCGACAATGTCGTTACCCGCTCCGCAACTGCCCGGCCGGCGGTTACGCCGAGCTTGGCAGCAGGGATCTCCAGCACGTCGAGCATCACCTCAACGTCGAGGTCGGCAAGCACCGACGAGTGCAGCAACATGCCGCCACCGGGCGCCTGGTAGAGCCCGAGCCCGGCCACCTTGCGGCCGTCGACGGCCAGGTCATTCTTGCCCCGGAAGACAGCGTCGATCCCGAGCGTCGCCAGGCCGGCGGCTATGCCCCGCGAGAACCGTTCGAGCACCTGCCGGGGATGTTCGCCTGCGCCGGCGGGCACGGCCATCGCCACGCCGAGCTGGTCGCGGCCCATAATGATCGCCCCGCCTCCGGTCGGACGACGGTTCACGTCGGCGCCGCGGCGGGCGCACGCGTCGAGGTCGACTTCGGCGCCGAGGTTCTGGTAGCGGCCGACTAGGACGCAGTGATCTCGGTATGTGTAGAGGCGCAGTGTCGGCGCAGGGTCAGCGCCGTCGCTAGCCGATTGCGACAACGCCAACGCCTCGTCGGTGGCGAGGCCCTCCGCCGCTGCTACCCCGTCGCCTCCGAGCAGCCTCCATCGACCCGCCGGCCACGTCACGTCCCGGCCCCCACCGCTACCTCGGTGAGGCCGGAGTGCTCCCCGCCCGCCCATGACATGGAGCAGCACCACTCGTACAGCTTGGCTTCAAGTCCCTTCGAGCGGGCGTAGTCGATCGTTCCTTCGGCGGGGTATGCAATCCCGTTGAGCCCCAGGTCCACCGCCGCGTAGTCGAGTACCGCTTTGGCGGAGCCCATCGGCCGTGCGCAGCCCAGGTTCACCCGCACGCCAGGCATGCCTAGGCGGGCCCGGGCGAAGAACGCCGTGACCTCGTCTACGGGCGGCGGGGGCAGGT
>DAHYHI010000022.1:0-1777 GCA_027391075.1 Acidimicrobiaceae bacterium
GGAGGGGACCAGGATGCGTTTCGAGGAATTGAAGAGATTCGAGGTGATGATCGTCGTCGGAGTCGACGTAGGCGTATAGCGGTCCGGCGTCGACGAGGACTGCTATTGGCCTACCTCGTCACGCAGGATCTCCTCGATCCGTACCGAGATATCGCGTGACCCGCTACGACCTGTGGCAGCGGCGAGCATTTTCCGACGTCCCGTCGGGCGAGATCCGAGATGGGTCTCTATCGCCTCGCGGGTGAGTTCCGAAACCGTAATGTTTCGACTCTTGGCTTGGTGGCGAAGCCGAGCGTCGAGGTCATCGGGCAGCTTGACGGTCGTCCGCTTCACGTATGCCAGCATACCACTTACTCAGCTGGTTGAACCGCGCCCTCGGGGGATAGTGACCGCCGTGTCCCCGGCCGGCGTTTTGGAACTAAGGCTCCCTTCCGAAGGGCCGCTTTCGTCGTGGGGAGATCAGAAGCGTAAAACCGTGCAGACCCGGTGCTTAAGGTGGCGGATTCACCACCCGACGCCGCAGCAGCCGGAGCGTCGATCGTGTCAGTCATCTTGAGGCTCCGTTTTCGCACGGGTCGCGGACGACTCACCTTGAGGTCCGACGCTTGCTCGGGCGCCCGCTTCGGGGCGCCGGCCAGCGGTCATCAGCAGGACGAGCAGACCTACGACAAGAGACACCGCTAGCTCTCCCCGCGCGCCTAGCTCCGTCCGCAGCCATGCCAGGCCCACGTAGGGGTGGTGGGCGATGAGCGACGGGAAGCCGAGGAACCGGGGGGCTGAGTACACCACCCCGATGACGTTGGCGCGGGTGGTGGGAGGCACGAATGCGTCGGGTGCATTCCTCGGGTTGTCCCCCTTGGTGGTGATGTCCCCGCGTGAATCGATGGCGATGATGCGATGGACGAAGTCGAGCCCGTTGCGCCGGAACTCTATGACCTGCCCTACGTGGTAGGACGGCTCAGGCCTAACGAGGACTAGGGAGCCGGGCGGGATCGTGGGGTACATCGAGGGGGTGGTCACGTAGCCGTGGGTGATTATCGACCTCGCCGCCAGCGTCAACACCACGGCGAGCAGACCGAGCGAAACGGCGACCTTCCTGGCTCGTGGATGCCCGGCGCCCGGGAGGGGTGACCGTCGCGAAAAGATGCGGCCCGTCGCGGTGATCATCGCGTGTCAGGGGGCTACTTGCGGTTGCCCACGGTCGACCAACCGCCAGGGCTCGAACCGCTTCCGCCCGTGGTGGTCACGGGGGTTTGTCCGTTGACGCTCTCGACGGTGCTGGTGAAGGTGTACGGAAGGCTCACGCTTTGGCCGGCCAGAGCGTTCTCGGCCGCCGCGGAGAGCTTGGTTTCGGGGAAGCTGAGCTCGAACCCGATCGACAGGTTGGCGCCGGGTGCGAGGGTGCCGAGGTCGGAAGGCCCGGTGACGTTGGTGGCCAGGTAGGCGAGAGAGTAGCTGCCCGCAGCTATGTTGGGGACGCCTGCGGGGACGACCAGGTAGATGTACGGTGCTAGGTTCGCGGAGTCGACCAGGGTGCCGAACTGCAGAACGATGTCTACCGGGTTTGTGCTGTTGTTGGACAGCACCACTTTGTCGGGAACTACGTCGCCTGGGACCAGGCCGGCGGCGGAGAACGCCCCGCCTGAGAGCAGGGAGGTGTCGAGGGTGGCGGTCGCCGCTCCGAAGTTGCCGGGGGCGGAGGAGGTGAAAGCAGTGGATACGCCTGTGCCTCCGAAGAGCAACGTGGCGATACCGCCGGTGGCTGCGAGGGCGGGGA
>DAHYHI010000024.1:0-109973 GCA_027391075.1 Acidimicrobiaceae bacterium
GTTGAAGGGGTTCTCGGCCGACGTGTAGCCGTAGCGGCGGGCGTCGGGGTTGGTGCGCCAGTCGGTCGCCTCGCAGTGGCGGTATTGGCCGAGGTTGCACCACTCGCAGCGCCGGCAGGGGACGTAGTGCTCGACGAAGACTCGGTCGCCTTCTCCGAGGCCCTGGCGTGCTACGAACTGCGCGCCGGCGCGCACGATGACCCCGATGTTCTCGTGTCCCATGATCACCGGGTCGGCGAAAGGTGGCTTGGAGTACATCTTGACGTCTGTGCCGCATATCCCTGCGACCTCCACCTTCATGAGGGCCCCGTCGGCGGGTATCTCCGGCATGGGGAACTCTCTCAGGGTGGTTGTCCCCGGGGCGGTACGGACCGCCGCCAGTACTTTCTCAGGCATTTACCCTCCGCTCTCACACTTCGACTTATGGTATGGCCATAATACATTCGCTTGGAGTGGGCCGCCCACGGCGCAACAGGAACCCGCGCCGGTTGGTGCCGTTACTCCGTGTCGGGCAGGGGGACCCGGAACACCCGAAGTTGCAGGGCGAGAAGCTTGTAGTAGCCGACGAGGGTGGTCAGCTCGAAGGTCCGGCGTTCGCCGAGCGCCACGAGAAGCCCGGCGAAGGTCTCGTCGTCGAGATCCCCTTCGGCGACCAACATGCGCGCCGCCCGAAGGGCGGCCTCCTCGCCCGGATCACCTGACCCCAGCTCGGTGCCGTCGCGGACGGCGTCCAGCTCCCGGTCGCTGAGCCCGACCCCCTTGGCGATGGCCTCGTGAGCGTAACGCTCGAAGGCGCTGTCCTCGGCTGCGGCTACGGCCAGGATGACGAGCTCCCGCAGGCGCGGGGGAAGCTCGGTCCCGTACCGCAACGCCGATCCGAGCTCTTGCAGAGCTAGGCCCACAGGGGCTGAGCGCAGCATCGCGTCGAAGGGTCCGTTGAGCCGGCCGGATTCGTCAGTCAGCGGGAAGTACCTCGGCCCGGACGCTCTCGGGCCGGCTGTGATCGCCTCGTAGACGCGGCGCTGCCCGTCGTCGAGGTCCTCGGGGCGCAGCGGGGTCAACCTGCGCCCGCGGGCGGCTTGTTGTTCGAGCATGGCGCGAGGCTAGGAGCTAATGGCGGTGACGTCGGACACCTTGGTTCCGATGCCCGGTAGCGACCCGTCAAAAGGCGCACCGCCGAAAGCGAACACCCCGCCGTCAGCACCGACAAGCCAATACCCGCCACCAGGGGCCGCCGCGATACCCACTACCGGCGCCGCCAAGCTCAGCGGGCTGCTTACGCTGTATTGGGGTGTGGAGGACGGGGCGATCGTGTACACAGCTCCGTTGTCTGCCGCCAGCCAGTAACCCCCGCCGGGTGAAGCGGCGATACCTACTATCGGTGCGCTGGGACGGACGCCAAAGCCTGGCAGCGACCCGTCGAAGGGTGCGCCCCCGACGGCGAACACCCCGCCGTCGGCGCCGACTAGCCAGTGGCCGCCGCCCGGGGCGGCTGCGGCGCCCGCGATGGGAGCTGCCAGTTTGACGCCCTGGCCTGTGATCGACGCCGCAGAGGCGACTGTGGCAGCTTCGAAAGTCGTGGTGGTCCCGCCGGCTTCTGCGACCAGGTAGCTAGCTGGGGCGGCGGGAGGCGGCGGAGGGGTGTACACGCCTTGGACAGCCCCAGCGTCGCATGCCCCCGAGCTTACGGTCCCCCGCTGGTCGGTGGTAGGACACAAGGTGAACGACGAGCCGCTTGCCTGGGCGAAGGCTGCTGTCCCGGTTACCGGGATGGCCGCTATCGCCGGGTTGCCGGCAGCGGGCTCCGCTGTCTGCGTCGGGCCGCCGAAGTTGCCGAGGCCGGTCAGGTCGGCCGCTGCCGGCGATGCCACGTCCCCAGCGGCGGGGGTTGCGGCGAAGCAGGTCCCGTCGGTGCCGGCGTTGTAGCCGCCGTCATTCCAGGTCGAGTCGTAGTAGCAGCCGGTGTTGGCGAAGACATCGGCCGCTACGGCGAGAGTCGCAGAGTTGGGCGCTTCGACGTCCTCGTCGATAGCCCCGCCGGTAGGCGCGCTGTCGCCTACGAAGGTGGACGCCACGACGCTGAGAGACGGACCGTGGGAGCCCTCCACGTCGATCGCCCCGCCCTCTCCGGACGCGCTGTCGTAGACGAAAGTGGAGTCGGAGACGGTCACGTTAGGTCCACTAGTGCCGAAAGGCTGCGCAACGCTGATGGCGCCGCCGGCTATGCCACCGTTGTTGTGGTCGAAAGTCGAGTCGCTAACGCTGATCGGCTCACTAGGCTTTGCCGATACGAAGATTCCCCCGCCGGCGGTAACCGCCGTGTTGCTGGTGAAAGTCGAGTCGCTGACAGTGGTGGTCCCGTTCGCTATGACACCTCCCGCGGCCACGAAACAGTCACCATTGGCGGAGCCTGTTGACGTTCCGGTCCCCGTACAGGTTGTCCCGACGCTGTCGGAGTTGTCCGACAGCGTCGTGTCGCTAAGAGAGAGAATGGCCTGCGATGACGGCGAGCGGACCGCAAAAGCCTCGGCCCCGGTGATGATACCCCCGACGCCGTCGACGAACGGGGCGGAGCAGGTGTTGTCCGACACGACCACACCGCTAAGGGTCATGGTCCCGTCGTTTGCTATACCCCCGGCGCAGGTGTCGGAGCCGGTGGACGTGTTGGCCGTGACGGACCCGCCGGTCATGTCGAGAGTGGCGCCAGCGTTGTTGTAGATGCCGCCTGCACCGACGACGTCGTCGTCGGCGGTGTTGCCGGTGACGTCGACGTCGGTGAGGGTCAGGGCTCCGGCGTTGTCGATGCCCCCCGCCCCTTCGAACTCGCCGACGCCCGTGCCGCCGGTGATCGTCAGGTCCGACAGGGTGACCGTACCCGAGTCGACCGCCACCGCTGGGCCGCCCGAGGTGCCTTGGAGGATGGTCAGGCCCGGACCTGCGCCCTCCAGGGCGACGCTCTGGCTGATGACGAGCGTGCCCGTGTAGGTGCCGGCGGGGATCGTTATCGTCGAGGCTCCTGTAAGCACCGCCGCGTGCAGTGCGCCGGCGAGGCTGCAAGGTTCCGCCACGCTGCAAGAGCCGCCCGGGGCTCCGCCGTTTGCGGCAACGTGGAGGATTCTCGAGCCGCTGGGGCCGGAGATACCGGCGGAGGCGACCAGTCCACCGGCTAGTAGGGCTGTCGCCGCTGCGGCGGCCCACCGCCGGGTACGGTGGTACCGGTCGGGGGCGGAGCCGGTTCCTCCGACCGGGTCGACCGGCGTGTTAGGCGTGGGCGGCTTTGTCATACCATGACCTCTATCCTGGCCTTGGTGGCCTGCGGGTTGCAGTCAGCGACGGTTTCGCCCGGGCGGGCCGGGCCGCCCTGTCGGGCTGCTCTCGCTGCGGCGGCGACCTGCTTTGCCTTGAAACCCGGGTCGGTCGGGCAGAGCGTCGCCGCCCGGCCGTAGGCGTGGGCGGCCCCGGCGTAGTCACCCAGTTGGAACTGGCAGAAACCCACGGCGTCCCAGGGCATCTCGGCGAGCAGGCGCAGGTCGTAGGCTGGATCACCGGGTTCAGCGGGTTGCGACGCGAGGTCGATGATCCCTTGGAGGACCTGAAGCGCTTGGCTATAGCGGCATTTGGCCATCAGCGACCTCGCGTAGGTCCATGCAACGACGAGATTGCGAGGGAACGCGGCGAAGGCTTCTTCCACAAGCCCTATGGTGTCCTCGCCGCGTCTCGCCCGGAGGCGGATCAAGTCGACGTAGGCCAAGCTTGCCAAAGGGTCGGCTGCGGGCATCCTCCGGGCGAAGTCGACGGTGTCGACAAGTACTTTCTCGGCTCCGTCGGGGTCGCCGAGGCCGTCAAGGACCCGGGAGAGGTGGTGACGGGCGAAGAGGTTCGACGGGTCCGCTTCAACCTGGCGGCATAGGAGCGGCAGGTTGCGCTTGTGCTTGGCGGTCTGGTCACCCTCGTAGCCGACGTGAAGGAGCCGAAGCTCCGCCAGGTCGACTCTCTTGGAGTCCTCTTCGGCGACGCGGTGAATGGCCGGGACCACCCTCTCGTGGATGACACCGTCGAAGCGGATACGGCGGTCGTTGCGCCACAGCCGGTACTCGCGGTAGGCGCTCGCCGTCGACACGGGGGAGAGCCACAGCCTGTACGCGACGACGTCCGGGGCTTCGAGAAGCCCGGGCAGGTCGACGCGGTCGGCGGCGGCGAGACGTTCGTCGGCGTCGATGTAGAGCACCCAGTCGCCGCTGGCGTGGTCGAGCGACACGTTGCGGGCCTCGGAGAAGTCGTCGCCCCACGGGTGGTGAACGATTTTCGCGCCGTACTCCTCGGCTATGTCCACGCTGTCGTCGACGGATCCGGTGTCGACGATCACTATCTCGTCGACGACGCCTCGAAGCGACTCGAGGCAGGCACGGAGATGGCAGGCTTCGTCGCGCACGATCATCGCAGCGCTGAGCGTCTGGGGGCTCACAGCGCTCCCGCAGGGAACGAGCGGCCCAAGGCTGGGAGACTTCCGGGACCCATCGTCGGCTCAGCCGATGGTCTGGTTCGACGCGAACTGGTTGGGGAAGTACTGATTGGGGAACGTCTGGTTATAGAAGTACTGATTAGGGTAGCTCTGGTTGGGGAAGAAGGAGGCAAAACGTTCTTCTTGATTTCCGAAGACGAGGTCCGGGTCGGTCCCAGTCTCATCGTCGGACGTGGGAGTGGCGTAGGCGGCGTCGAGGGCGAACGAGGCGACCACGGGGGCGGCGAAGCCGATCAGCGCCATCCGCTTGAGGAAAGTCCGCCTCGACAGGCCTCGGTCGTCCGGCGGGCCCCCTACACCGCTTTCAGCTTCCAACGACTTCTCCGATCGATCAACTTACCTCGATTAGCGTACCGCTCGGGTGTTAGAAGTTCAAGAGCCTGGCGGCTGGACGACGAGGCCTTCGCGGTCGAGGGCGGTGATGCAATCCTCGACCAAAGAAACCGGGGGCTCGGGGAGGCCGAACAGGTCGGCCAGCTCGACCGCGATACCGAGGGTGTCGCGCTTCCCGTCGCAGAGCTCGAGGATCACCGCTGCGCTTGAGTTGAGAGCGTGCACGCGCCCTCGGATTTGCTCGTAGACGACGACCCCTTCGTCTGTCTCGGTTATCTCGAGATCGGCGGCTCTGAGAGGAAGGGCGGGCACCGTGGTAGTGCTGTCAACATTTTCCAAACTATCTGTCCTCTACTCGACGCCGGCGTCAGGTCGAGCGCGCCGGACGGCCCCATCGTAGGCTGTCGCTGGCCCACGAGGCTCCGCCTCACGTCGGCCCATGTGGAGTCCAACAGCGTCGCGGAACGCCGCGCCTACCGCTTGTGGGCTGTACGCGGCCCGGATACTCGCTGCTCGGGCGCGGACGTCGTCGAAGCCCTCCCGTCGAAAGCGGAAAACGTCCCGTAGCAGGCTCGCTGCGTGGTCGACGTCGGGAGCCGCCCAACGCTGGTCGGGCGTCACGCCCTGCGTAGCGCTCGGATCCTCCGCGGGGACCAGCTCGAAGCGCACCAGGTGAGGGGAGCCTTCCAGGTAGTCGAGGTGCCCGCCCCAGCCGGTGGTGACCACCGGGTTGCCGGCGGCTGCCGCGTCGAAAGCCCCGACACCCCACCCTTCCCCCCGGCAAAGCGACACGTAGCAGTCACCTCGACGGTGCAACGCTGCTATCTGGCGGTCTGAGACGCCGGCGGTCACCAGCCTGATCTCCGCAGCAGAGCTGTGCCTGCCGACGATCCTGGCCAATGCCAGGGCTGTGCTTCCCGGCGCGAGCGCCCCGGAGCGAGACACTCGGTGAAAGTAGCGGTCGGCCCGCGAGGTCTTTACTACCAGCAGCACCGGGTCGGAGTGACGAAAGGCCCGCAGGTAGGCTTCGATTGTGGCGTCAACCCCTTTGCGGTGGGTCCAGTCGGCGATCGTGTAGAAGACGAAACGGTCGTCTTCTACACCCCACAGCGGGTCGAGCGGGGCCGGCTCGCAGTTCGAAATGGCGTGGGGGACCACTTCGATCGGTGTGGTCGTGCCCGAGGCGGCAAGAGCCTGCGCGGAAAAGTTCGACGGCACGACGAGCAGGTTGGCTGCGTCGAGGCATTCGCGCCAGTGGGAGGGCGGCTTGTCGGTCTCCCACGCCGTGTGGCCTACCAGGAACGCCTCCCGGCAGGAAGCCCTAAGTCGAGGGTAGTACTCGGGAACGTGATGGGCGATCACGACGTCGTCGGGTCGAGGATGGGTGTCGAAAGGGTCGTAGCCGAGCGGGACTGCGTAACCCAGCCCCCACCGGGGGCTCGGGATCATCGGCGTCCAATCGACTTCGACCCCGGTGGCCTTGAGAGCGTGCAGTGCTCTTCGTGCGGCGGTGCCGTAACCTGAGTCCTCGTCGGGGGACAGGTACAGCCACGGCCGGCCGGACGTTTCTCGGCTTGTCCCGGGTTGCCTGCGGTGACCAGGTTCCCCTGCGACCGACCAGCCGATGACTGGAGCGGGCAGGTAGGGGCGCGTGAACCTGGCAAGGGTAGTCGACGCGCGGCGCAGGGCAGATGGGGTACACCAGCCTGCGTGCACCGGAGTGAAATCGCGCCGGCGGCGGTCCCACCAAAGGTGCGCCCACAGGTGAACGCTGACCGTGCCGTCGGGTACCGGCCGGTCGGCGAGCAGGAGGCCATATAGGCTAGCCGGGTCTGTCCGAAACGGGTAAAAGGTAGCCTCGGCTTCGACGTGCACGTCGCCGGGCATCTCGACGCCCAGGCGGTGCGCGAGAGCTCCGCTGTGGCTGCTCCACGTCCCGTCCAGAGCCGACGCCATCTTGTGACGCCATCCTCTTGCGAAACGCGACCCGGGCTCGGACATCATGAGGGCGTTGCAGAGCGACGGGCCGGTCTCGCCCGTGAGAGGGTTGGTGACTGGGGGTTCCTCGCCGATCACGAACGGCTTTTCGTACAGGTCCGGCGGTGGCCTTCGCAGGAAGATGGTGTCGATGTCCGCGTAGATACCGCCGTGCGCGAGGAGTGCGTCCAACCTGACAAAGTCGGCGTGATGTGCGTAAAGGTAGCGTTCAGGAACGACTCCCGAGCTGTAGTCAGCGGAGTCGACTGCTGCGACTAGGCCGACCTGCATCGGGGTCACGTGAGGGGCGATTCGGTCCCACCAGGGGCCCCACGGCTCGTGGTGGTAGTGGAAGTAGATGGTGTCGGGCTCTAGGACCCGACGGGCGGACTCGACGGCGACGTAGTGCAAGAAGTGCATCGGCTCGTCCTGGGCGCGCAGGCCGAACACGAAGTGCACGGTGTTGGGTATCACCTCGCCGGCCTGCCCGTCCCCGCCGGCCGGCCGTTCGTCCGCGCCTTGGCGATCAGCTCGGCCATCTGAGCGCCTGCCGCGGCCGGGCTGTAGCCCCGGCTGACGAGCTCGAATGCTTTCGCTGCGAGAGCTTCCCCGAGGGGGCGCCGCTTGAGGACTCGTGCCGCTAGCCGGGCTAGGTCGCCGGGACTTTCACCTACGAGGAGGTGCTCGCCGTGCGTCACTTCAAGGCCTGCCGCTCCCGCCGGGGTCGTCACCACTGGAACCCCGGCTGCGAACGCTTCGAGCAGCTTGATCCGCGTCCCGCCGGCGCGCGCGATCGGGGCGACGACGACACCTGCACGCCTGTATTGCACGCCGAGGTCGTCTACGAATCCGGTCAGCGTCACCGCGTCGCAAACCCCGAGCCCGCCGAGCGGCCCAGCCGGGTTGTAAGGTCCGACGATGACCGTCTCCACTTTGCGTCCAGTTTCGCGTCGCAGCTCGGGCATGACCTCCAGGGCGAGCCGGGTGGCGGCGTCGACGTTGGGCTGGTAGGTGAGGTTCCCCACGAACAGCACCGTCGACCGGCCGTCCTGGTAGGGCGGGCGGTGCGCCGGCACGGTCACGGTGTTAGCGACCGTGACGACTTCGATTCCGTGGCGGCGCGACATCTCTGCCGCCTCCCGTGGTGACGCTGCAGAAAAAGCCGACACTCGCGGCACCACGGCCTTCATGAGCCGCCTGACGTTCGCCGCCCCCTCGACATCGCCGGAGCTTTCGAGGAAGGCTTCGTCGTCGTCGTCCAAGTCGACTGCAACCCACGCGGATCCGATCGTCTCAGCGAGAGCTATCGCGGCCGGCGCCAGGTAGCTGCGCACGGCTAGCACAGGGGTGCCGGGCGGCGGCCCCAGCAGGTCCGCCAGCGTTACGCCAGCGCGCTCGGCGTCTCGTGCCGCCGGGTTTGCGGCAGCGCTCGACGCGTGGAGGACAGTGACTCTCAACCCGGCCACACGTCCGGCGTCGCGCACCCGCCCGGCGACGGGGATCACCGCGACATGCACGTCGTAGCAAGAGCCGGCTGCGACGCAGATGTTGGCGACGCGCATGGACAGCCCGTTTCCTGTAGTCCGTGGCTCGATCGGGGCGACGACCAGCAGGGGCGGTAGCCGAGCGTCCACCGCAGACTACTCCGCTGAACCGGACGCGCTCACCAAGGGCAAAATAGCACCCCGCTGCCGTCGGGCACCCTGCGGCGGTTGAGCTAAGAATGGTGGATGCCACAACCGCCGGGAGTCCTCGAAGGGATCGCCGTCGGCGTTACCGCGGAGCGGCGGGCCGGCGACCAGGAGGTAATGTTCCGCCGTCTGGGGGCGCAGGTCGTTCTCGGCCCGGCCATCTCGACGTCCATGACAGCCGACTCGCCGGAAGTGCGCGACATGACCTTCGCAACGCTAGGAGAGACACCGGATTTCCTGATAGCCGATACGGGGATCGGCCTGAGGGCGTGGTTCGAAGCCGCCCGGGGCTGGGGGGTATTAGATCAGCTGATCTCAGCACTCGGGTCGTCGCGCATAGCAGCGAGAGGGCCCAAAGCGGCGGGAGCGCTGTCGTCCTACGGCCTCAAGTCCTGGTGGAAAAGCCCGACGGAGCGCCTCGACGACCTGGTAGACCACCTCGTAGCGCAAGACGTGCGCAAAGCCCGGATCCTGTTCCAGCTTCACGGGGAGGACTCCGAACAGGTCGTCGAGCGCCTCCGGGACGCTGGAGCGACCGTCGTCACGCTACAGGTCTACCGTTGGGGGCCCCCGGTGGACTCCCGGCCGGCCCAGTCGCTGGTCGAGCGTTGCGTCGACGGTTCGATAGACGCGCTGACGTTCACCGCCCGGCCGCAGGTGGGGGGCTTTTTGCAGATAGCGGATCGGGTGGCGTCAGCCTCCAGGCTCGTCGAGGCGCTGCACGACCACGGCGTAGTAGTCGGCTGCATCGGACCGGTCTGCGCTGAGGCCGCCGTGGCGCACGGGTTTCCGACCCCAGTGGTGCCCGCAGCGTGGCGTCTCGGGTCGATGGTCAAGACGGTCACCGAAGCCCTGGCTGAACGCCGGGGCTGACCTCCCGCCGGCCAGCGAAGCTCAGGCGAGGACGAGCACCCGTATCGTCTCGGGCATCGCCCGAAGCTGGGAGAGCATCTCGGGGGTGCACTCGGTGGCGCTGTCGGTTATGACGTAGCCGACCTCCCCGCGGGTGCCGAGCGCCTGGCCTTCGATGTTGACCCCATGGTCGGCGAACAGGGCGTTGAACGCGGCGAGCACGCCGGGCGTGTTGCGGTGCACGATAGCCAGGCCGTGCGCGCCGGCCCGCACGGGCAGGTCGACGTGGGGCATGTTGACCGACAGGGCGGTCGAGCCGTGACTGACGAAGTCGACGAGCTTCTTCGAGACGAACTGGCCTATGTCGACCTGTGCTTCTTCTGTGCTGCCGCCGATGTGGGGTGTAAGGATCACGTTGGGGAGTCCCTGAAGCCGGGAGGTGAAGGTCCGCTCGTTGCCTGCGGGCTCCTCGTAGAAGACGTCAACGGCTGCGCCGGCGATCCGGCCGGACTCTATGTGGCGTCGCAGGGCACCGTGGTCCACCAGGAAGCCTCTGCTCAGGTTCAAGAAGAGAGAGCCGGATTTCATGGCCGCGAACTCTTCCTCGCCGAACATGTCCCTATTGTCAGGTCGGCCGTCGACGTGGAGTGTGATCACGTCCGCCCAGGCGAGCAGGTCCCCCAGGGTAGCGAAACGCTGTGCGTTCCCCAAGGCGAGACGGTCCGCTACGTCGTAGAAGCCGACTGACAGCCCGAGGCTCTCGGCTAGCACGGAAAGCTGGGAGCCGATGTTGCCGTAACCGACGATGCCCAGGCGTCTGCCGCGGACTTCGTGAGCGCCCGCAGCCGACTTGGACCACACCCCGGCGTGCATGTCGGTGTTCTTGTCGGTCAGGCGGCGGGTAAGGGCGATGATCTCCGCTATCACCAGCTCGACGACCGAGCGGGTGTTGGAGAACGGCGCGTTGAAGACCGTCACGCCCCTCTTGGTCGCAGCTGCCAGGTCGATCTGGTTGGTGCCGATGCAGAACGCTCCGACGGCGACAAGCTGGTCTGCCTCTTCGAGGACCTTGGCGGTCAGGTGCGTGCGGGAGCGTATCCCGACCAGGCTGACTCCTTTTACCCGCTCGATGAGCTCGCCCTCGTCGAGGGCTCCCTTCTCGGTCTCCACCGCGAAACCGGCCTCACCGAGGCGGTCCGCCGCTCCGGGGTGGATGTTCTCCAAAAGCAGGGCGCGGCGCAAAGCTCTAGGGCTGTGTGATCCTGGCATCCACATCAGTGTAGAGGTGCCGGCACCCGAAGCGGTCTTGGCCGTCGCGGGAGCACGCATCGAAAGCCGGCCCGCAGCAAGGTCCACACCGATCAGTTGTATGCCTAAGACCGACGCGTGTTGCGGGCCGGCAAGCCGTAAACTCACGAGTGGCTGCAGGTGATAGCCAGAACAGCCGATTGTCAACTTGACGAGCTTTGCGAGGAGTAACGATGCGAAAAGATCACCACGTGCGCCGGCCGGTTGCGACCCGCCTCGGAACCGGTGCGCTCGGAGTCGCGACTCTCGGTCTCGTCATTTCCGCTTGCGGATCGTCCACCAAGACGGCCGCTTCGACGTCGTCTTCGACAGGGTCGGCCTCGTCGACTCTGGCCGCTTCGATCGGGGCGCTGGGCAACCAGTCGAGCATAGAGGCACGCTTCTCGGTAGCCGTCACGGCTTCGCAGGCCGCCGAGATCGCCGGCAAGGCCGGCAGCGCATCCTCAGCTTCGGCGATGGGCAAAGCGCTGAGCAGGGGATCGATCTTCTTCGCCGAGCAGTCCGGTAACGGCGAACCGCTCGACTCCAAGACCGCCGCCAGCGACTCCGCCAACTCTTACGACTTCGGCATTTCGTTCGGTTCGAGCACACCGGTTGAAGTCCGCTACGTCGGCCAGGCTCTCTACCTGCACCTGCAGGCCTCCGAGCTGGCAGCGGACCTCGGCGAACCCGCATCCTCGGCCACGTCGGTCAACTCTGAGCTGGCGAAGCTGAACGCAGAAGTTCCCGGTCTAGCCACACTGGCGTCCGGAGGATGGGTGGAAATATCCAAGTCCGCTCTCAGCCCTCTGATCGGCGACCTTAAGAGCCTGGGCACGTCCGGTTCGTCCGCCGGCCCGGCGAAGTCCATCTCCAATCTCGTCAACCTGCGCACCTCGGTCCTCGCAGCGATCAAAGCGAACTCGACTGTCACCAGCCTCGGGTCGACCGGCGGCCGCCAGGAGTACGCAGTCGCCGTGCAAGCAAAGGCGCTGGCAAGCTCTATCGACACCACCCTAAACAGCGCCTCGGGGATGGTCCCCTCGGTCGGCAACAAGCTTGGAGGCCTATCCAAGAGTCTCGCGTCGATCCCATCCAACCTCGTGGTCACGATCGACGCGTACACGTCGGCCGGCAAGCTCGCCGAGGCGGACGTCGACTTGGACCAGTTCTTCACGACCAACAAGCCGTCTTTCCCTGTTCCGCTGCAGATGACTATCACCTCGACGTCGATCACAGCGCCGTCCGGGGCGACCGCGCTCAACCTATCGAACCTGCCTTCGCTGGTCGGCGGGCTTCTAGGGTAGGAGCTCTAGGTGGCGGTCAGGTGGTGTAGTCGGCGTTGATACGAACGTACTCGGCGCTCAGGTCGCAGCCGTAGACGGTAGCGCTTGAGGTGCCGGCTCCCAGTTCGACGGTGATTTCGACATGGTCCGATCTCATCGCCGAGGCGAGCGCTGCTAGGCCCTCCGGGCCGGGGCGTGCCGGATAAGCCTCGACTTCCCCGAAGCGGATCTCGACGCGATCGACGTCGATGCCCTCCTCGTCGTGGCATTTACCGACGGCCATCGCGACCCGGCCCCAGTTCGGGTCGGCTCCGTGGACCGCCGTCTTGACCAGCGGTGAGTTGACCACGGCCTTCGCCACCCTGCGCGCTTGGCGGCCGTCGAGCGCTCCGGTCACTGTAACCGTTATGAGCTTGGTGGCTCCTTCCCCGTCCCTCGCGAGCTGCATGGTCAGATCACGGCACACCTCGCGCAGCGCTACGGCGAGCTCCGCCTCGGCTACGGCCCCGCCGAGCCCGTTGGCTAGCACGACGGCCGTGTCGGACGTGGAGGTGTCGGTGTCGACGCTCAGACAGTTGAACGTCTCGTCGACAGCCCGCCGCCAGAGCCGGCCCAGGAGCTCCGGCTCCACCTCGGCGTCTGTGAACACGAAAGCGAGCATGGTCGCCATGTTCGGCTCGATCATTCCGACACCCTTGGCGACGCCGAGGATGCGGGCCCGGCCGGCCGACTGGGAGGAAACCTTGGGGACGGTGTCGGTGGTCATGATCGCCTTGGCGACGTCCAGCGGTCCGCTGTCGTAGGCAGCGGACCGAAGTCCCGAGAGGCCAGAGCGGATCGTTTCCATCGGATACGGACGTCCGATGACCCCGGTGCTTGCAATCACGATCTGCTCCGGGTCCAACGCCGTTGCGGAGCCTACAAGCTCGGACAGCTCGGCCGCGTCCCTGACGCCTACCTCCCCGTTCGCTACGTTCGCGTTCTTAGCTACTACGGCTACGGCCCGGGCTCGCCCCGACGCGGCGCGCGGACGGCTTAGGGTCACGCTCGGACCGGCGAACAGGCTCTGCGTGAACATCCCGGCGCTCGAGGCCGGAACTTTCGAGACGACGACGGCAAAGTCGTCACCGCTATCGCGAAGGCCGAGACGGGCTGTCTGAGCGACGAAGCCGCGAGGAAATTCCAAACCGTCCGCTAACACGCCGGTTGCTCCGCGAGTGCTGCAGTTAGGTTGATGCTGTCGTCGGGGCTCAGGCGGGGCTCTCCGACTCCATCGCCTCTATACAGCGTCTGATCTCCGAAGCTCGGAAACGTCGGTGGCCGCCCAGAGTTCGTATGGCCGTGATCTTCCCGGCTCTCGCCCAGCGCGTCACGGTCTTCGGATTGACGCGAAACAGCGCGGCAACCTCAGCCGGCGTGAGAAGTGCGTCAGGACTCGTGTCATCTGCCATGATCACCCAACCTCGTTTTACTATGTCCGTTTTAGACGTCTAGGTATGAGAAGCACATCTTTGGTTACATAGTGAGTATAGTTGCATTGACGGCTATTAGGCCAGCCGCGCTAGCCCGCGTGGTCGCCGGATGCGTGCTTCGTCGGGTTGAAGCCGATCCTAGATGAGGCTCACCCGGCCGGACCCGGGGATTAAGCGCCCGACCACGTATGACTCCACCCCGGCCGCACCGATCAGGTCCGCCACCTGCTGCGCGTCGTCTTGCGCTACAACGAGCACCATGCCCAGACCGAGGTTGAAGACCCTTGCCATCTCCTCGTCGCTCACGCCGCCAGCCTCTTGTATCTCGGCGAAGATCCTCGGAGTCGGCCACGACGACCGTTCGACGATGGCGTCGACGTCGCCTGACAGTACCCTGGGCAGGTTGCCGGGAAGGCCACCTCCGGTGATGTGCGCCAGCGCGTGGACCTCGACGCCCGAGGCGAGAACGTCGAGGATGGTAGGGGCGTATATGACCGACGGTCGCAGGAGCTCGTCGGCAAGGCTGTGGTCCCCTGCGCCTTCCCATGCCGGCTCGTCAAGACTTCTGGCGGCCCTGTCGAGAAGCGCCGCTCTGGCCAGCGAGTACCCGTTGGAGCGCAACCCCGGAGATGCGAGGCCGACCAGGACGTCACCGGGTTTCGTCCTCGCCGGTCCGTCGATGAGCGAGTCGCGTTCGACGATCCCCACGGCGAAACCGGCGACGTCGATCTCCCCCGGGGCTAGCAGCCCGGGGTGCTCGGCCATCTCACCGCCGACGATCGCTACGCCAGCCTGGCGGCAACCTTCGGCGATACCGACCATTACAGCTCTCACCTGGTCGGGGTCTATCCGGCCGACCAGCTGGTAGTCCAAGAAGAACAGCGGCTTGGCTCCACAGCAGACCAGGTCGTCGACGCACATCGCCACCAAGTCGATGCCGACAGTGTCGAAGCGGCCGGTAGCCACGGCTACCGCCATCTTGGTCCCGACCCCGTCGGTGCTCGACACGAGGATAGGGCTCCGGTAGCCGGCGGGCAGCTCGAAGAGGCCGCCGAACCCGCCGATCGAGCCGATAGCGCCGGGAACTCCCGTCGTAGAGTCGACCAGTTCTCGGATCGCGTCCACGGCGGCTTCCGCGGCGTCTATGTCGACTCCCGCGGCAGCGTAGGTGAGGCTTTCCCGTCCCTGCGCAGCCGGGTCAGACAACCAGGCGCTCCAGCTCTGCGTCGACGCCGCCCTTGAACTTGACCGGCACCGACGTCGGGTAACGCCCGGTGAGGCAGGCATCGCAAAACCCTGCCCCGGGCGCACCGGTAGCCGCCTCAAGGCCCTCCAGGCTCAAGTAGGCGAGGCTGTCAGCCCCCAGGTACTGCTCGATCTCCGCGACGGTCAGGTTGGCTGCGATCAGCTCGGAGCGGGTTCCGGTGTCCAACCCGTAGAAGCACGGCCAGCGGTACGGCGGGGAGGATATCCGCAGGTGAACCTCGGCGGCTCCGGCCTCGCGCAGCATCTTGACCATCGCACGGGTGGTCGTGCCTCTCACGATGGAGTCGTCGACGACCACGAGACGCTGCCCTGCGATCGCGCTGCGCAGCGGGTTCAGCTTTCGCCGCACTCCCTGGGCGCGCTGCGCCTGGTCGGGGACGATGAAAGTACGGCCGATATAGCGGTTCTTGACAAGGCCGTGACCGTAGCGGATGCCGCTCGCCCGGGCGAACCCCTCAGCTGCGGGCAGTCCGGAGTCAGGTACACCCATGACCATGTCGGCGACGGCAGGGGCCTGCGCCGCGAGCAGTTCGCCCATGCGCAGTCGGGCCCCGTGAAGCTCCTGGCCGTAGAGACGGCTGTCAGGGCGGGCTAGGTAGACGAACTCGAACAGGCACAGTTTGGGGTTAACCGCTGACGCTGGCCACGGTCGGAAGCTGTCGTGACTGTCAGCTTCGACGACGAGAAGCTCCCCCGGGTCGAGCTCCCGGACGAAGTGGGCTCCTACGATGTCCAAGGCGGGGGTCTCCGAAGCGACCACCCAACCACTTTCGAGCCGGCCCAGCCCGAGTGGCCTGAAGCCGTGCGGGTCTCTCACGGCGTACAGTCTTTCGACGTCGCATAGGACCAGCGAGAAGGCCCCTTCGAGGCACGGCAGCACCGCTTGGAGGGCTTCGAGCAGGCCGTCGGAGGGATGCGAGTCGAGGTGTCGGACGACCAGCTCGGCGATGACGTCGGAGTCGCTGGTAACGGTTCCCGCCAGCATCCCCGCAGCTTCGGCGAGCGCCTCGGTGTTGGTGAGGTTCCCGTTGTGGCCCAGGGCGAACTCGATCGGCCTCTCGCGGATCGGGTTCGGGGCGCTTACTCTGTATACCGGCTGGGCGTTACGCCACGACGAGGACCCTGTCGTCGAGTACCGGGTGTGGCCTATTCCGAGGCTTCCCTGCAGACCGGCGAGCTTGTACTCGTTGAAGACGTTGGCCACCAGGCCCATGTCCTTGACGACGACGAGACCTTTCCCGTCGCTGACAGCCATCCCGGCGGACTCCTGACCGCGATGCTGAAGGGCGTAGAGGCCGTCGAATGCCATGTGGGAGACCTCGGTCCCGGGAGAGAACACACCGAAGACTCCGCACGCTTCGTGCGGTGAGCCGCCGTCGACGTCGTCGGTTTCGGACAGGCCCCGTTCGGGTTCGCGCGGGTCTTGCCGATCCGCAAGCCGGTTCGAAGGCACGTGCCTTATTCTCTCACATGACACCGCCAGGCGCCGGTCTAGTGCCCGTCGAACCCCCCGGGTGCGAGCGACGACGCCAGCGCCGATCTCCAAGAGGCCATTACCTCGCTGACAGCGACGTCTAGGGCTCCTTCGATGACGAGGCGCTCGCCGCCTGCCCTTCCCAGCTCCAAGGCGGCCAGGCCGGCAGCTGCGGCCTTCGAACGCACCTCGGCACTGAGCGCGCCGGGGACGCACATCAAAACCCTAGACGGGCCCTCCCCGAACAGGTCCGTAGCGGAGGGCTCCTCGCCGAGCGACACCACGAACCCGCAGCCTGAGGCGACGGCCATCTCCGCCAGGGCCACGGCGAGACCACCCTCGGAGACGTCATGGACGCCGCTTGGGACACCCTGCCCGACGAGGTCAGCTACGAGGCGGAGGAGTCTGCGGTGAACTCCGAAATCCAAGCCGGGAAGGGTCTCCCCCCGGCCTCTGGTTCCGTGGACTTCCACCGCCCACTTCGAGCCCGACAGGGATGCCTCCACCCGGTCCGGGTGAAGAAGCACGATCAGATCCCCGGGTGTCAGAGCAGCGACAGGCGGACGCCTCTCGATGCGTTCCACCAGCCCGAGGACAGCCACTACAGGGGTGGGGTCGATGTCAACCCCGCCGCTTTCGTTGTAGAGGCTCACGTTTCCCCCGACGACGGGAAGCGACAGCTCCCGGCATGCTTCCGCCATCCCGTCTATGGCCTCAGACAGCTGCCACATCACCTCGGGATGCTCCGGGTTGCCGAAGTTGAGGCAGTTGACCACGGCGACGGGATCCGCCCCGACGCAAGCCACGTTGAGCGCTGATTCGGCGACGAGAAGCGCCGCTCCTTGTCGCGGGTCGACGGCGCACCAGCGGGAGTTCCCGTCCGTGGAGACGGCAACGCCGCCGTAGGGGATGCCCCGGGCGGGCCGTGGCACGCCGGGAGCGGCGAGGCGCAAAAGGGCGGCGTCCGCACCTGGCGCAACGACTGTGTTCAAGAAAAGCTGATGGTCGTACTGGCGGTAGATCCAGGAGGGATCCTCAAGCAGGCCGATCAGGTCCGAGCCTGGATCGTCGCAGCGAAGCTCGCTCGACGCCGACCCCTCCCGGTGTGACTCGGGGGGAGACATCGGCCTGTGATACAGCGGTGCGTCCTCGTGGAGGCTGGCGGCGGGAACGTCAGCCAGGACAGGCCCTTCCCACCCGTCGAGTATGCGCAGGCGTCCGGTGTCAGTGACCCGTCCGACGACAGCTGCGTTCACCTCCCATCGCCGGCACACTTCGAGCACCCGCTCGACGTTGTCGGGGGTGACGATGGCGAGCATCCTCTCCTGGCTTTCGCTGGTCATGATCTCCCATGCCGTCATCGAGGGCTCCCTGGTAGGGACCGCCGTGACGTCCACGTCCATTCCCACCCCGCCACGCGACGCCGTCTCGCTGGTTGCGCAAGTCAGCCCAGCTCCTCCAAGGTCTTGGATTCCCAGGACCAACGACTCGTCGAGCAGGCCAAGACACGCCTCGATGAGGCGCTTCTCCTCGTAGGGGTCGCCTACTTGGACGTTCGGCCTCTTGGAGGCTTCCAGTTCGGCGTCGTCGGTGAAACCCGCGGACGCCAACACGCTGACACCTCCGATCCCGTCCCGGCCCGTCGAGCTTCCGAGCAGAACCGCCACGTTCCCCGGCCCCGAAGCCTTCCCGAGCACCAGACGGTCGACTGGCAGCACTCCGAGGCAGAGGACGTTTACGAGAGGGTTGCCTACGAAGGATTCGTCGAAGACGATCTCCCCACCCACCGTTGGAACCCCGACGGAGTTCCCGTAGCCGGAGATCCCCGACACGACTCCGGCGGCTATCCAGCGCGACCGGGGGTCACTGCGAGGACCGAAACGCAGCGGGTCCATGAGAGCTATCGGCCTTGCACCCATCGTGAAAATGTCCCTGAGGATGCCGCCGACCCCTGTCGCAGCACCTTGGTAGGGCTCGATGGCAGACGGATGGTTGTGACTCTCGATGCGGATTGCGACTGCGATGCCACCGCCGGCGTCGATCACTCCGGCGTTCTCACCCGGGCCGACCAGGACCCTGTCGCCGCTTGTCGGCAAACGCCTGAGATGCACACGACTTGACTTGTAAGAGCAGTGCTCGCTCCACATCACTGCGTACATCGCCAGCTCAAGGTGGTTGGCGGGACGGCCCAGTATCTTCTCGATCGACTGCGCCTCCTCATCGGTCAGTCCGAGGGATCGATGAATTAG
Organism: Acidimicrobiaceae bacterium; assembly: GCA_027391075.1. Taxonomy (GTDB): domain Bacteria; phylum Actinomycetota; class Acidimicrobiia; order Acidimicrobiales; family Palsa-688; genus JAJZAM01. The sequence continues at coordinate 18,410 of DAHYHI010000024.1, forward strand.
GCTGTCCATCGGCCTCTACACTACCCGGCCGAGGCAGCGCCGAGGGACAGCCGGATCAGGCACATGTCACACGGCGGGGGCGACGCGTGCCCGGTCCTCAGCAGAAAATCTGTTGTAGTAAATAACGTGGAAACTATAGAGGGTTCAACGGTTGGGACTTAGTTATGGAATACTGTTAAACATGCCTCCCAAAGCCCCTTCCAAAACTCCGAAACAATCCAAGTCGGCGATGTCAGCAGAGCACAAGCAGGCTCTTGCTATAGGCCGCGACGAAAGCCGTGCGATCAGGCTGTATCTCGAAGCCCTGGAGGCACACAAGCCACGTCGCGGCCGGAGGAGGACCATCGAAGGCATCAATGCGCGTTTGGAGCGCATCGAGGCGGAGCTCGCCGAGGCTGATCCCCTGACCAGGGTGCATCTGGCTCAAGAGAGACTGAACCTTCAGGAGGAACTGGCCAGCAGGCAGGAAGCCGTCGATCTGAGCGAGCTTGAGGAGGAGTTCGTCCGAGCGGCAGCCGGCTACAGCCAGCGCAAGGGTATCACATACGCTGCATGGCGCGACGCTGGAGTGGACGCGACTGTGCTCAAAAGAGCCGGAATTCCCCGCACCCGCGGTTAGGGGCTCCTAGGCTCAGATACGGGCGGCCGCACCGGAGCGTACGAGCGCTCTTAGCATCGTTAAACCGTCAGTCGAACCGCTAAGTGGGTCGACTGCCCTCTCCGGGTGCGGCATCAGCCCGACCACGTTGCCTTCGGCATTGGATACGCCAGCGATTGACGCAACAGAACCGTTCGGATTAACCACATAGCGTGCGACGATCCGACCCTCAGACTCGAGCTCTGCGAGGGTGCGCTCGTCGCAAATGTAGTTACCCTCGAAATGGTTTATTGGTATCCGCAGTCGAGTCCCGGCCGGTATACCAGCGCTCAGTACGCACCGTTCGCTTTCGATCTGTATCTCGGCATCGTCGCAGACGAATGTCAGGCCGCTGTTCTTCTGCAAAGCTCCGGGCAGCAGTCGGGCCTCGGTGAGAACCTGGAAGCCGTTGCATATGCCGACTACCGGGCCTCCTCCAGCTGCGAAGGATCCCACAGCGTTCATGATCGGCGAGAACCTTGCGAGCGCTCCTGGTCGCAGGTAGTCGCCATGAGCGAACCCACCAGGAAGGACCACAGCGTCGACACCTTGAAGTGACGTTTCTGTGTGCCACAACAGCCTCGGGGTGGCACCGGCCGCCTCCAATGCTTCAGCCACGTCGTGTTCGCAGTTCGACCCGGGGAACACCACAACTGCTACGACGGCGCTCACGATCCGCTGACCAGTCCAGCCCCGGCGCCCGTCGGAGCCCCACCCAGGGGCTCCGCGAGCTGAGCGGAATCCTCGACGGTGATCACCGACTCTTCGATGACCGGGTTCGTCAGGAGGCGACTGCACAGATCCTCGGCGCTCCGGCGGGCCTCTCGAGCGTCGGAGGCCTGCACTTCGAAGCGGTAGGACTTCCCGGCCCGCACGTTGCGGACACCTGAGAAGCCGAGGGTTCCGAGCGCCTTTTCTATAGTCGCTCCCTGTGGGTCGGCTATGCCCCGACGGAGGCGGACTTCTACTAGAACTTCGAATATCACTGCCAGCTCCCTTGTTCGCTGTCCGCTTGTCGCACTCCGGGCCAGTCGTCGAAGGACAGGCCGGTCAGACGTTCGTAGGCTTCGACGTACCGGGCTCGGGTGGCGGCCACGACTTGCTCTGTCAGCTTCGGCGGCGGTGGTGTTTTGTCCCAACCGGTAGCTTCCAACCAGTCTCTGAGAGGCTGCTTGTCGAACGACGGAGGTGTAGATCCAGGCGACCAGCGCTCCGCTGGCCAGAACCTGGACGAGTCCGGGGTGATCACCTCGTCGCAGATCGAGAGCTTGCCGTCTATGAATCCCAGTTCGAACTTGGTGTCGGCGACGATAATCCCCTTCTGCGCTCCTAGCTTCACCGCTGTGTCATAGGCGGCAAGGCAGATGTCGCGTGCTTCGGCGGCGACCCGTTCACCCAGGATGTGTGCAGCCTCGTCGAAGGATATGTTCACGTCGTGGCCCGTCTCCGCCTTGGTGGAAGGCGTAAAGAGCGCCTGGGGAAGAGCCGACGAACGCTGCAGTCCCGCTTGGAGCGGTACTTGGTGCACGGTAGACGTCTCGGCGTACTCCACCCAGGCGGAGCCGGCGAGATAACCCCGCACGATGCACTCGACCGGGAGCATCTCGGCTTTGCGCACCACCATCACCCGGCCGGCCAGAGAGCTCCGGGCGTCTGGGGAGACGACGTCGGGCACGTCGGCGGACACCAGATGGTTGGGCGCTACATCTGCCAGACGATCCAGCCAGAAGCAGGTCAGGGCTGTCAGAACCCTTCCCTTGTCCGGTATCGGCTCCGCCATGACCACGTCGAAGGCTGAGACCCGGTCAGATGCCACAAACAGTAGGTGTTCTGCGTCGATCTCGTACACGTCGCGCACCTTGCCCGACGCCACGTGGACGAGGCCGATCTCAGCACGCGGATTGGACGGCCCAGCTGTCACTTCACGCCCCCGGCGCCGGCTAGTCCCACTGCCTGCGTTGCGCTCAGGCCGATGTCGTTTCGCCACCAGGCTCCCGGCCAGCGGATCGACCGAACACCTTGGTAGGCGAGCGCTCTGGCTTCGCTCAGCGAGGGCCCGGTTCCTGTCACTGATATCACCCTCCCACCAGCAGTTATCAAAGTCCCCGATCCCGCCGGGTCGCTGTCGTGGTGACCGCCGCCGTGCCCTTGGGGCGACGACGCAACCCCGGCGCAGAAGACCTCCGCTCCGCCGGGAAGGTTCGGTCCGAGACCGCTGATCACCCCGCCCACCCTCGGCGCATCGGGATACCCCGGGGCGGCCATCACGACGCACACGGACACGTCCGGCCCAAAAAGCGGGGCTTCGGCGTCGCCGAGACGCCCGGCGGCCGCAGCGGCGAGGAGGCCTGCGAAGTCCCCTTGTAAGCGGGCCAGCACCGCCTGGGTCTCCGGGTCTCCGAAGCGCACGTTGAACTCCAGCACCTTGGGGCCGTCGGAGGTCAGGATCAAACCGGCGTAGAGAACCCCCCGGTAGTCGATGCCTCGGGAGGACAGGGCTTCCAGGGTGGGTTCTACGGCCGTCCTCATCACCTCGTCGACGAGTTCGCCATCTGCATCCGGCACCGGCGAGAAGGCGCCCATCCCGCCCGTGTTCGGGCCGAGGTCCCCATCGAAGGCTCGCTTGTGATCCCTGGCAGGGGCGAGGGCTACTGCGGTTCTCCCGTCGCATACGGCCATAACCGACAGCTCAGGGCCGATCAGGGCCTCTTCGATGACAACACGGCGCCCGGCGTCGCCGAACGACGCTCCGGCTAGCTTCGCTAGCACATCAGCCTCGGCCTGGTTGAGGTCCCCGGTGACGAGAACCCCCTTCCCAGCGGCCAGCCCGTCGGTCTTTACGACCCAAGGGCCGGGAAGGGACCGCAGGAACTCAACCGCCGGACCCGGAGAGTCGAACACCTCGTAGGCCGCCGTCGGAACACCGGCGTCTGCTAGGACCTGCTTCATCCAGGCTTTGGATCCCTCGAGTCTTGCACCGTCGGCACCCGGGCCGAACACTGTGCGACCGCGCGCCCTAAGCCGGTCGGCTAGTCCTTCTACGAGCGGGACTTCTGGGCCGATCACGAACAGGTCCGCGTCCAGCGCTTCCGCAGGGCCTTCGACGCAGGTAACCCCGAGCGCTTGCATCCCTGGATTTCCCGGGCAGACCACCACCTCCGCGCCACGCGACAGGGCGACGGCGAGGGCGTGCTCACGCCCGCCGGAACCCACGACGCACACCGTCGGAATCGACGCGACCGCCATTCAGCCTTCCCGGGGGATCTCGACGAACTGTTCGCGTCCGGGGCCCACCCCGACGCGGGTGACAGGGACCCCGCAGCGCGCGGATAAGAACTTAACGTACTCCCGAGCCGCTGAGGGCAGCTCGGAGATCTTCGTGACGCCCGTCGTGTCCTCCTGCCAGCCGGGCAGCACCTCGTAGACGGGTACCGCGTCGTGGAGCTCGCTTTGGTGGTAGGGCATGTGCTCGTGGAGCTTCCCGGCGCAACGGTAGGCGACACACACGTTGATCTGCGACAGCGTGTCCAACACGTCGAGTTTCGTCAGGGCGATCTCGCTCAGCGAGTTGAGCCGGGCGGCGTGGCGTACCATGACCGCGTCGAACCAACCGGTCCGCCGTCGCCGGCCCGTGTTGGTACCGAACTCCCCGCCGCGCTCTACCAAAAGGTCGCCGACCTCGTCTGCCAGCTCAGTCGGGAACGGGCCTGAGCCGACTCTAGTCAGGTACGCCTTGGCTATCCCAAGCACGGAGGTGATGTCACGGGGGCCGATGCCAGCACCGACGCAAGCCCCTCCCGCCACGGGATTGGAGGAGGTGACAAAAGGGTAAGTTCCGTGGTCGAGATCCAAGAAGGTAGCCTGCGCCCCTTCGAGGAGAACTCTGCGTCCCCCTTCGAGAGCGTCGTGTATCACGCCGACGGAGTCCCCGATCATCGGAGCTAGACGAGGCGCGTACTCCCCGAGGTAGCGGTCGCAGATGTCCGACGACGAGAGGGCAAGACGGTTGTAGACCTTTGCGAGGATCAGGTTCTTCTCTTTGAGCACCACGTCGAGTTTCTGACGGAAGATCTTCGGGTCCAGCAGGTCTTGGACCCGAAGCCCGACCCGAGCCGCTTTGTCGGCGTACGCGGGTCCGATTCCCCGCTTGGTGGTGCCGAGCCTGTTCCGTCCCAAGTGACGTTCGGTCAGTGCGTCGAGCTCTTGGTGGTAGGGCATGATCAGGTGGGCGCTACCCGAGACGACCAGCCGGGAGCAGTCCACGCCGGACCCTGAGAGCTGGTCGATCTCCGAGAGGAGCACCGAGGGGTCGACGACCACTCCGTTGCCTATGACGGGGACGACGTGGTCGTAAAGGATGCCGCTGGGCAACAGCTGCAGGGCGAAACGCCGACCGTCGACGACGATCGTGTGGCCGGCGTTGTGACCACCCTGGTAGCGGACCACCAGGTCCATGTCGGCCGCTAGGAGGTCAGTTAGCTTACCTTTGCCTTCGTCCCCCCACTGGGTTCCGACTACGACGGTGGCGCTCACCACAACAGCATAGTCGCAGCACCTCCTGGTGGCGCCCCGAGCGTCGGAGTTTCACTCCAAGCCTTTCGCGAGCTTCGACGGCCACCAGAACCGCCGGCCGATGTCGTGGGCCAAGCCCGGCACGAGGACGGACCTCACTACGATCGTGTCCAGCAGGACGCCGAAAGCGACGGAGAAGCCAAGCTCGGCGAGGAACACGAGCGGGAGAACGCCGAGGACGGCGAACGTAGCGGCGAGGACCACCCCGGCTGAGGTGATGACCCCGCCGGTTACGGCCAGACCCCGGGTGACACCTTGCCTGGTGCCGTGTATGGCAGCTTCCTCGCGGATGCGGGTAACCAGGAAGATGTTGTAGTCGACACCCAGAGCGACCAAGAAGACGAAGGCGAACAGCGGTAACGACTGATCAGCGTGGGCGAAGCCGAACAGATGCGAGAACACCAACGCGGAGACGCCCAAGGTCGCCAAGTACGACAAGATCACGGTCGCCACGAGGAGCACAGGTCCGAGGACCGACCGCAGAAGGGCCATCAGCACCGCAAGTATCACCACCAGCACGACCGGGATTATCAGGTTCCTGTCGTGGCGTACTGCCTGCGCAGTGTCGTAGTTCACGGCTGTCTCACCTCCCACCAGGGCGTGCGCCCCTGGTATAGCAGCGACCGCCGCCCGAATACGCAGCATCGTGGCGGTGGCTTGCGGGGAGGTGTACACCGATTTAAGCGTCGCGTCGACGAGAAGCTTCCCGTCCACCGGCGACACCTGAAAGCGGGGCGGCACGCACCCACCGGAGCCGACCGGCGCTACCTGAGACGCCGAAGCGCCCCCAGCCGAAGCGCCCCCAGCCGAAGCGCCGGAGAACGATGCCGCCAGGCGGGCGTAGTCCGCTTCGACACAAACCGACCCGGGCGCAGTCGCGACCCCGGGGATTCGCGAGACCTCTGAGATCACCGACGGCACGGCGGCGGTGTCGGCAACTATCTGCACCGGGGCTCCGGCACCCTGAGGAAAGTGCGCGTCGTAGATCTGCTGGCCTACGACGGCGTCGGGTTTGTTCGTGAAAGTCTGCGACGTGGACAGCATGCCCGGGTTGAGCGACACGACAGCGGTGGCCAGCCCGGCTAGGACTACGGCCGTCACGATCCACGTCGGGCGGTCGTGAGCGACGACGGCCTTGGCGAACCGGCTCCATGCCCCGTGGGTCACCGGGTCGCCTTCGTGGTCGACTCGGGGAACTCGCGGCCAGAACACCCCGCGGGGCACTACCGTAAGAGCCAGCGGCAAGAAGGTGAGCATCACCGCCAAAGTGCAGGCAATACCTATGGCGCACACAGGTCCCAGGCTGCGATCGGAGTTGAGCTCGCCGAATTCGAGGCAAAGCAATCCCAGTATCACCGTCGTGGCCGACGCTGCTATAGGCGGCGAGGCCCGCTTCCAGGCTTTGGTCATCGCCTCCAGCCTGCTGTCGTAGTTGTGGAGCTCCTCCCGGTACCGGCTGACTATGAGCAGCGCATAGTCTGTTCCCGCACCCAGCACGAGGACCGACAGAATCCCCTGGCTCTCGCCGTTGAGCGTGATCAGGTTGTGGTAGGCGAGCTCGTAGACGACCAAGCTCGCCGCTCCTAGTGCCAGGACAGCGCTAAAAAGCGGAAAGAACCACAGCACCGGGCTTCTATACACGACAAGCAAGATGACGACCACGACCAGGCCGGCCGCCGCGAGCAGAGCTCCGTCGATGCCGCTGAAGGAGTCGATCAACGCTACCAGCAGACCTCCTGGGCCTGCGCTGTGCACGACGACTCCCCGGGGAACTCCGGCTCGTGCTAGGGCGAGAACGCTTTTCTCCACCGAAGCCAGCGTCGTCCCGCTCACGCTGACCGAGCCGTTCTGGCCTACGAGTGGCACCGACACGCTGGCGGTAGCGCCATCCGACGCGAACTCATCCGAACCTACCTGCGTCGCGTCGACACCGGGCAGCGCCTTGAAGCGGGCGACCTCAGCTTCTATAGCCGAGCGGTCGGCGGCGCTGAGACCGCCTTGACGTTGGTAGACGACGAAACCTGGAACCGCCTGCACCGACTGGAATTTCTGCGCCAGGTCATTGACTTTCGTGGACGGCGCCGACGCGGGCAGGAAAGCCGTGTTGGAGTTCTTCTGGACCGAAGCGAGCTTCCCTTGGAACGAGCCTCCCGCCAGGCCAAAGATGAGCCACAGCACTCCGAGAACGGCGACGGTCCTAGCGCCCCGACCTAGGCGGGGACGCCTACGGGATCTCTGATCAGGCAAGGACCAGACCGCCACCGTCGCCGGCAGGACTGTCGACCGTCACCGTGTCCCCTTCGGAGAAGCGACCTTCGAGCAACGCCAGAGCCAGAGGGTCGGCGATCTCGCGCTGTATCAGCCGCTTCAGAGGTCTCGCCCCGAAGGCCGGGTCGTAGCCGGTTTTTGCCAGCCAAGCCTTAGCCTGCTCGGTCACCGCTAGGGTCAGGCGGCGCTCGGCCAGGCGACGCTCCAACCCTCGCAGTTGGATTTCCACTACTGCCTCCAGGTCGTGTTCTGCCAGCTCGGAGAACCTGACGATCTCGTCTATGCGGTTGATGAACTCGGGTTTGAACACGCCCGCCAGGTCGCCTCTGTGGTTCGAGGTCATTATCACGACGGTGTTCGTGAAGTCGACGGTCCGGCCCTGGCCGTCGGTCAGGCGTCCGTCGTCTAGCACCTGCAACAAGATGTTGAAAACGTCGGGATGCGCCTTCTCGATCTCGTCGAGCAGGACCACACTGTAAGGACGCCGCCGCACGGCTTCTGTGAGCTGGCCGCCCTCGTCGTAGCCGACGTATCCCGGCGGGGCCCCGACAAGCCTCGCCACCGAGTGCTTCTCCATGTACTCCGACATGTCGATGCGGACCATAGCCCGCTCGTCGTCGAAGACGAACTCCGCCAGCGCACGCGCTAGTTCCGTCTTGCCCACCCCGGTAGGTCCTAGGAACAGGAAGCTACCGATCGGCCTGTTCGGGTCGGACAGGCCACTCCTCGATCGGCGGATGGCGTTCGCCACGGCGACGACGGCCTCGTCCTGGCCGACGACACGGCGGTGGATCAGCTCCTCCATCTTCACGAGCTTCGCGACCTCCCCTTCGAGCATCCTCGACACGGGAACCCCGGTCCATTTGGATACGACCAGGGCGACGTCCTGCTCGTCGACCTCCTGCTTGAGCATCTTCTGGGCGCCCTGCTGGGACGACTGGCGTTCAACCTCCTCGTCGAGGCGCCGACGCAACTCGGGTATCCGCCCGTACTGGATCTCCGCAGCCTTGGCGAGGTCGCCCTCGCGCGTGCAACGCTCGGCGTCGGCTTTGGCGTCTTCGAGCTCCTGCTGGATGGCGGCGATGACGTCGGCGGTCTGCTTTTCGAGCTGCCACTGGGCGTTGAGAGCGTTAGAGCGCTCCCCAAGGTTGGCCAGCTCCTCTTCGAGACGGCTAAGCCGCTCTTTGGACGCCTCGTCGGTTTCTTTCTCCAAGGCAAGCTTCTCGATCTGCAGCTGGGCGATCCGACGCTCGACGACGTCTATCTCGGTCGGTTTGGATTCCTTCTCGATGCGTAGACGGCTCGCTGCCTCGTCGATGAGGTCGATGGCCTTGTCGGGAAGGAACCTAGCGGTGATGTAGCGGTTGGACAGTACGGCCGCAGCGACTAGCGCCGAGTCGGCGATCCTGACCCCGTGATGGTTCTGGTAGCGCTCCTTCAGGCCCCGCAGGATCGCTATGGTGTCCTCGACGGTCGGCTCCCCGACGATCACCGGCTGGAAACGCCGCTCCAAGGCCGCGTCCTTTTCGATGTGCTTGCGGTACTCGTCGAGTGTCGTTGCACCGATGAGGCGCAGTTCGCCGCGTGCAAGCATCGGTTTGATCATGTTGCCAGCGTCCATCGACCCTTCGGCGGCTCCCGCTCCGACGATGGTGTGCAACTCGTCTACGAAGGTGATCACCTCGCCTTCGGAGTCGGTTATCTCCTTGAGGACGGCCTTCAGGCGTTCCTCGAACTCACCGCGGTACTTCGATCCCGCCACCATCGAAGAAAGGTCCAGCGCTATCAAGCGCTTGTGCTTGAGGCTGTCTGGGACGTCGTCGTCGACTATACGGTTCGCCAGTCCTTCAACGATCGCCGTCTTGCCGACACCGGGCTCGCCGATGAGCACCGGGTTGTTCTTCGTGCGCCTCGACAGGACCTGGATGACCCTGCGTATCTCCTCATCCCGGCCGATCACCGGATCGAGACGCCCGGAACGTGCGTCTGCCGTGAGGTCACGGCCGTACTTCTCGAGCGCCTGGTAGGACTCCTCGGGGTTCTGAGAGGTTACCCGGTGCGAACCCCGCACGTTTCGCAGCGCTATAAGAAGGTCGTCCCGGGACACCCCGACTTGGTCGGCCATTGCCAGCAGCAGGTGCTCGACTGACAGGTACTCGTCGCCGAGCGCGTTGCGCTCAGCGTCAGCCTTGTCGAACACCGACGCTGCGGAGCGACCGAGGCCCGGCTCCCTCGAAGATCCGCCGCCACCTCCGTAGGAGCGGGGAAGCTTCGCAAGGGCCTCGTCGTTTCGGTTGCGCAGGCTCAGGGGAGCCACTCCCACCTTTTCGAGAACTGGCAGCGTGACCGTCCCCTCTTGGCCGAGCATCGCCGCGAGGATGTGCTCGGGGGTTACCTCAGCGTGGTTACGCTGCGCGGCGAGATCAGCGGCGGCGCGCAACGCTTCTTGGGTTTTCTGTGTCCAGCGGTTCGGGTCAAGCGCCATGGTTCCTCCTGTTGGGCGCGCGGTTGTAAAGATCTGGAAGGTTGCGGACCGGAACTAGGTCCCGCCGGTACTGGCGGTGGGTGCGCTGGACCTCCTCGACGGCCTGGCGGCGTGCGGATTCCAGCTCCTGGGAGGCCTCCCGGCGTAGAGACTCCAGCTCCGCTTTGGCTTCGGCGAGCTGGGAGCGCAACAGGTTGACTTCGGACTCCAAGCTTACGATCCGCCGGACGCCCTCGATGTTGACGCCTGCACTTGTCAGATCCTGGATTCTCTGCAGCTGGGCTATGTCAGCTTCGCTGTAGCGGCGGCTTCCGCCTTCGGTCCTCGCCGGGTCCACGAGCCCTTTGCGCTCGTAGACCCGCAGCGTCTGGGGGTGCATACCGGCGAGCTGGGCTGCAACCGATATCACGTACACGGCGCGAGCGGAACGCTCCGCGGAGCTCATCACTTGGCCTTTCCTTGCTCGCCGAACGCCCCGGCTCGCAACCTCTCCCCGTCCATCGTCTCGCCGAGTGCCCCGAGGGCTTTTCGCTGCGCTTCGCTGAGCTGCTGGGGAACGGCCACCTCGACAGTCACGAGAAGGTCGCCGGCGGCGTGCGAAGCGGACGCAGCCGGGACACCTTTGCCTCGCACTCTGAACGTCCGTCCTGACGGTGTTCCCGCCGGGATCTTGAGGCTCACAGGTTTGTCGAGCGTGGGTACGCTCACAGTGGCGCCCAGGGCCGCCTCCGCGAAGGTAACGGGCACGTTGATGGTCAGGTCTCTTCCCCGGCGGGCGAAGAGCGGGTGGGGCTCCACGTGCACGACTACGTAGAGGTTCCCGGGGGGGGCGCCACCCCTGCCGGCTCCGCCACGGCCTTTAACCCTGATCCGCTGACCGTCCTCCACTCCGGGGGGGATGCGGACCTTCACCTGCCTGGCGGCGTACTCCACGCCGGTGCCGTGACAGGTAGGGCAGGGCTTCTCGATCTTGAAACCGGTTCCAGCGCACGCCTGGCAAGGCTGGCTGAACGAGAAGAGACCCTGGTTGTCCTGGATCACTCCCCTTCCCCCGCAGACCGCGCAGACCGTCGGGGCGCTACCCGGTGCGGCGCCGCTCCCCGAACAAGTGTGGCAGGCCACCTCCGAGGTTACGTTGACGGTCGTGGTCAGGCCGTTGACAGCTTCAAGGAAGCTGAGGTGCAGGCTCGTCTCCAGGTCGTCCCCGTGTCGCACGTTTGCGCTTCGGGACGAGGTTCCCGCCCCTCCTGCGCCGGCACGCCCGCCGGCACGGCCGGTCCTGCCGAAGATGTTGCCGAGCAGGTCACCAAGGTCGTCGACCTTGAAGTTGCCGGTGAAACCGCCGTTCGGCCGCCCGGCCCCTCCCATCCCGGCGAAAGGGTTTCCGGCCGCGCCGAGACGGCGCACCTCGTCGTACTCCTTGCGTTTGGTCTCGTCCCCGAGGACGTCGTATGCAGCCGAGATCTCCTTGAAACGATCTTCCGAGCCCGGATTGGCGTCTGGGTGGTACTGCTTGGCGAGCTTTCGGTAAGCCTTGGATATGTCCTTGGGAGCGGCGTTGTCGGCTACCCCCAACACCTTGTAGTAGTCCTTGTCGAACCACTCACGCTGGGGTGCCAACGCTTGTCACCCCCTCACTTTCACCATGGCAGGACGGAGAACCCTTCCCCTCCAGCGGTAACCGGAGCGCATCACTTCCGCCACTTCCTGCGCGCCGTCGCCCGGTTCGTGAGCGACGGCGTCGTGGCAGTTCGGGTCGAAAGGTTCGCCCGGCTTATCGATACGCTCCAGGCCTTCCTTCTCCAAGGCTGCGAAGAGTGCAGAGCAAAGCTGGGCGATATCCTCGCCTCCTCCATGGGCTATTGCTAGCTCGGCGGTGTCCAACACCGGCAGGAGCTTCGCCACAAGCGTCTCGGCCGCGCGTTCGCGCAGATCCTCGGACTGCTTGGCGACGCGCTTCTTGTAGTTCTCGAAGTCCGCTTGGAGCCGTATCAGGGTGTCACGGTACTCGTCGCGCTCGGCCACCACCGTGAAGATGTCCGCTTCTACGACCTCGCCTGCCTGCTCGACTGCCGCTTCGACAGCAGCGAGGTCGGCCTCGGCACTGTCATTGTCACTGTCAGGACCTGGCAGGCTGGCGTCGCCGCCAGGGCCGGGTGGCGGGTTACCGCCCGGCCCCCGACCCGCTGTGGTGTCCGGGCCGTCTGGACGCTCGTGCTCGCTCATGAGGCGTGGCCCTCGTCGACTATCTCGGCGTCGACGACCTCGTCGTCGGAGCTCGAAGTTGCACCAGCCCCAGCGCTGGCGGAGCCGGATCCCGATGCGTCGCCGGTAGCGTTAGACGCTGCAGCCTGCTCGTAGAGTTGCTTGCCCAGCTCTTGAACGCCAACGGCCAGTTTCTCAGTGGCAGTCTTGATCACCTCGAGGTCGCTGCCAGACAGAGCCGTCTTGAGTGACGCCAAGTCGGCTTCGACTGTGGACTTCTGATCGCCGCTAAAAGAGCCGGCCTGGTCTTTGAGCATCTTCTCGGTCTGGTAGACGAGGCTGTCCGCCTGGTTGCGGATCTCCGCCTCCTCACGACGGCGCTTGTCGTCAGCGGCGTGAGCCTCGGCGTCTTTGACCATGCGATCGATGTCGTCCCTGGACAGCGACGACTGGCCGGTGATGGTCATCGACTGCTCCTTCCCGGTAGCGCGGTCCTTGGCCGAGACGTGCACGATGCCGTTGGCGTCGATGTCGAAGGTCACCTCGATCTGAGGTATACCGCGAGGCGCAGGCGGCAGGTCGACGAGTTGGAACTTGCCGAGCGTCTTGTTGTACATCGCCATCTCCCGCTCACCTTGCAGGACGTGGATCTCGACGGATGGCTGTCCGTCCTCGGCCGTGGTGAACACCTCCGAGCGTTTCGTGGGGATCGTGGTGTTGCGCTCGATCAGCTTGGTCATCACGCCACCCTTGGTCTCGATACCGAGCGACAAAGGAGTGACGTCGAGGAGCAGGACGTCTTTGACCTCGCCCTTGAGAACACCAGCCTGGATAGCGGCGCCGACAGCTACAACCTCGTCGGGGTTGACGCCCTTGTGAGGCTCGCTGCCCGTCATGGACTGGACCAGATCCTGGATGGCGGGCATCCTGGTGGAGCCCCCGACTAGGACGACGTGGTCGATCTTGTCCTTGGTAAGACCGGCGTCGGTGATCGCCTGCTCGAAGGGGCCCCGGCAGGCTTCCACCAGGTCGGCGGTCAGCTCTTGGAACTTCGCCCTCGTAAGTTTGAGGTCCAAGTGCTTGGGGCCTGTATCGGTAGCGGTGATGAACGGAAGGTTGATGGTCGTCTCCTGCACGGCCGACAGTTCGATCTTGGCCTTCTCCGCCGCCTCCTTGAGGCGCTGTATCGCCATCTTGTCGTTGGCAAGGTCGACGCCTTCGGTGTCCTTGAAGGACTTGACGAGCCAGTCGATGACCCTCTGGTCCCAGTCGTCGCCACCGAGGTGGGTGTTACCGCTGGTCGACTTAACCTGGAAGATGCCTTCGGAGATCTCCAGGACGGACACGTCGAAAGTGCCTCCACCGAGGTCGAAAACGAGGACGGTCTGATCTGAGTCTTTGTCGAGCCCGTAGGCCAACGCCGCAGCCGTAGGCTCGTTGATTATCCTGAGCACCTCTAGGCCGGCGATCTGGCCGGCTTCCTTGGTGGCGGTGCGCTGGGCGTCGTCGAAGTAGGCGGGGACGGTTATGACGGCCTGGTTGACGGTATCGCCTAGGTAGCTCTCGGCGTCCCTCTTCAGCTTCTGCAGGATCCTCGCCGAGATCTCCTGGGCGTTGTAGTTCTTCGAGTCGATCGAGATCTTCCAGGAGTTGTCACCCATGTGACGTTTGACCGACCGGATCGTCCGATCCGGGTTCGTTATAGCCTGGCGTTTTGCAACCTCGCCTACGAGCACCTCGCCGGACTTCGAAAAGCCGACTACCGAAGGGGTCGTGCGGGCCCCCTCAGCGTTGGGGATGACGACCGGTTCGCCAGCTTCGAGAACACTGACGACTGAGTTGGTGGTGCCGAGGTCGATACCGACGGCCTTGGGCATGGCTTGCCTCCGATGATCTAGTAGATGTCTAACAAGAAGTATAGCTAACTTGAGTCGATCTGACTAAAGAATCTTGACCGACTCCGAGTTCAACTATCTTCGCTAATTCCGTAGGCTTGGAATATGGCGAACGAAGCACCACAGACCTTCCCGGAGTCGAGGCACGGGACCAGGGACCCCAAGTGGTGGACCCTGACCGCCGTGTGCATAGGCACCTTCATGCTCCTCCTCGACATAACCATCGTGAACGTCGCCCTGCCGGCCATACAAGGTGCCCTTAAATCCAGCTTCGCCGACCTCCAGTGGGTCGTCGATGCCTACGCTTTGACCCTGGCGGCTCTTCTTCTGACCGCTGGGTCCCTCGCAGACATGCTCGGTCGACGCCGTTTGTGGGTAGGCGGGCTGGCCCTCTTCACTGCGGCGTCAGCGCTTTGCGGCGCCGCTCAGAACCCGCTCATGCTTGAGCTCTCTCGGGGCCTCCAGGGTGTCGGCGGGGCGGTCATGTTCTCCGTTTCCCTTGCCTTGCTCGCCAACGCCTTCACCGGCAAAGAGCGCGGTATTGCGTTCTCCGTGTGGGGGGCTATCACCGGATTGGCGGTAGCTGTCGGCCCGATCGTCGGCGGCGCTCTCGTCACCGGTCTGTCGTGGCGCTACATCTTCTTCGTGAACGTTCCGTTCGGTCTGGTCGCCGTCGCTCTGAGCGTCACCAAGGTCGTCGAATCACGCAACGAGCACGCACGAAAGCCGGACTTGGCAGGCTTTGTGCTGTTCAGTTTGAGCTTGGCGAGCCTCGTCTACGGGCTGATCGAGTCGGGCACATCCGGTTTCGGTTCGACCACCGTCGTCGGCTCATTCGTCGTCGCCGGGTTTCTTCTCGCTGCCTTCGTTGCCGTCGAGTGGAAGGTCGCGGAACCAATGTTCGACCTTTCGCTGTTCAAGCTGCCGACTTTCTCGGGCGGTTCCATCGCCGCTTTCGGAGTTTCCGCCGGCACCTTCTCAATCCTTCTTTACCTGGTCCTTTACCTCCAAGACGTCCTCGGCTACAGCGCCTTACAGACGGGCCTGCGCCTGCTCGTGCTGTCCGGGGGAATCCTGGCGGTGAGTGGCATAGCGGGCAGGCTTTCGTCGAAGGTCCCGGTCCGGCTTTTGATCGGCCCCGGGCTTGCCCTCACTGGGATCGGCCTCCTCGCAATGCGCGGGCTCGACGCCACATCGAACTGGACACACCTGGTACCGGGCCTGCTGATAGCGGGAGTCGGGGTGGGCTTCATAAACCCGCCGCTGGCGTCGACTGCCGTCGGCGTGGTCACACCACAACGCTCAGGCATGGCGTCGGGTATCAACTCGACGTTCCGTCAGGTGGGCATCGCAACTGGTATCGCTCTACTGGGGACGCTCTTCGCCAACCACCTCGTCAGCTCCGTAGCAGCTCTTACCAGGGGAACTGCCCTCGCCTCCCACGCTGCTGTAATCGCCGGCGGCTTGGAAGCGGGGAACGTCCCGGCCCTCTTCGCGTCGACACCAGCGCCACAAAGACCCCTACTGGCCACCGTGATGCGCTCCAGTTTCACCGCATCGCTAGATGAGATAGCCCTCGTGGCGGCGATCATCAGCTTCGCTTCGGCTGGACTGGCACTAGCGCTGATCCGCTCGCGTGACTTCGTGCCGGCCTCAGCCGGGCAAGTGGCAACTGCGGTAGCTCACTGAGCTGTCGCGCGAAGCTACGCTCGCCGGCATGGGAAGACTCGTTTTGTTAAGGCACGGGCAGAGCCAATGGAACTTAGAGAACCGTTTCACCGGATGGTGGGACGTACCTCTGTCGGACCGGGGCAGGGAGGAGGCCCGCTCCGCTGGCTCGCTCCTCGCCAACGAAGGCATCGAAGTGGACGAGTTGTTCACCTCGGTGCTCACCCGGGCGGTCAACACCGCCGAGCTCGTAGTCGAAGTGATGGGCCAGAGCTGGGTTCCTGTTCGTAGGCACTGGCGTCTGAACGAACGCCACTACGGCTCGCTCACCGGCATGAACAAGGTCGAGGCCAAGGAGACCTTCGGCGAGGAGCGCTTCGGGGCTTGGCGGCGATCTTACGACGTTCCGCCGCCGCCGATGGAGGCGGGCCACCGTTTCGACGTGCGCTCCGACCGCCGTTACAGCCTCGTCGCCGCCGGGGCTATGCCCGCCACGGAATGCCTGGCCGACGTCGTCGCCCGACTGCTTCCCTATTTTTACGACGTGATCGCACCGGGCTTGCTGGAAGGCTCGACGACGCTGATCGTCGCCCACGGGAACAGCCTGCGCGCCCTGGTAAAGCACCTCGAAGGCATAACCGATGCCGAGATTGCGTCCTTGGAGATTCCTACCGGCGTGCCGCGAGTCTACGAGCTCGACAAAGATCTCTTGGTGCTCTCCAGCCGAGACCTGGGAGACCCAGAAGCCATAGCCGCCGCCGCCGAGGCAGTGAGGCGTCAGGGGGAACGAGGCTGAACGCTTCTGGGACCTCACCCTCCGACGCCAACCCTCCGCTCGTAAAAGCCCAGAAACTTGCGCTCCTAGAGAACGCCACACTCACCGGCAGCGCCTGGTGCACAGCTTGGGCCGCTGCAGTCGACGCTTGGCTGGCCGATCTTTTCGACGTGTCGACAGCGGCGGCGCCCAAAGCTTCGGCCGTGCTGATCGCTGTGGGAGGCTACGGCAGAGGCAGCATGTCCCCGAGCAGCGACCTGGATTTGCTCGTAGTACACGACGGACGGACCAGGGACGTGAGCCGGCTAGCGGACGCCCTGTGGTACCCCATCTGGGACAGCGGGATCAGCCTCGACCACAGTGTGCGCACTTTGAAGGAGTTGCGCTCCGCTATGGACTCCGACATTAAGGTTGCCCTAGGTCTGTTGGACGCCCGGGTTATAGCCGGCGACCCGAAGCTAGGAATGGTTTCGCTTCGCAGCGTCGCCCAAGCATGGCAGGACCGCTCGAAGCGCTGGCTGGCCGAAGTAGAAGAGACGGTCAGGTCCCGTCACGAGCGTTTCGGGGACCTCGCTTTCCTACTCGAACCCGACCTGAAAGAGGCCAGGGGCGGTCTCCGCGACGTTCAACTGTTGAGAAGCCTCTCCCGGATCGAGCCAACGTTAGGGCCGATCGTGTCGGCACGCGGACTGTACCGAGCCGAGGAGACCCTCAACGCTACCCGTGTCGAGCTGCAGCGCAGCGGTGCAAACAGCTCCAACGTCCTGCTCCTCCAAGACCAAGACCGCGTCGCTGCACGCCGAGGTCTTTTCGACTCGCACGGAACCCCCGACGCCGACGCGCTGATGGCGGCCGTCGCTGGGGCAGCTAGGACCGTAGCGTGGGCTTCGGACGACGCGTGGCGACGGATCAACGCGGAGTTGGCCGGGCCGAAGAAACGCCCGCAGACGGTTGGGCTCGAGCCGGGGATCGTCGTCAGGGACGGCGAGATAGGACTCCTGAGGGCTGCGGACCCGGCGATCGACCCTTCGCTGGCGTTACGTCTGGCCGCCGCGTCGGCCGAGCAGGACCTGCCGATGGCAGCCACCGCGCTGGATCGGCTGTCCAAACGCACCTTGGCCCCCGAAGGAACCTGGACCCCGGCGACCCTCCAAGCCCTGCTACGCCTGCTGGGAGCCGGTCGCCCGGCGGTGGCCGCCATAGAGTCGCTAGACCAGCGTGGGGTCTGGCTTCGATACCTCCCTGAATGGGCTGCAGTCCGAAACCGTCCGCAGCGCAACGCCTACCACCGTTTCACCGTCGACCGACACCTTCTTGAGACAGTCGCCAACGCCTCAACACATCAAAGCGCTGTCCACAGACCGGACATCCTCCTCCTCGGTGCCCTGCTCCACGACATCGGTAAGGGTCGAGGCGGGGACCACACCGCCGTCGGGATCGAGATCGTCACGTCTCTAGCGGATCGTATCGGCCTCTCCGACGACGACCGGGACCTGCTCGTCTCACTGGTACGCCATCACCTACTGCTTCCCGACGTCGCCACGAGGAGGGATCTCGACGATCCCGCAACAGCGCAGAGCGTTGCCAGCGCGGTCGGAGATCAAGACACCTTGGAGTTGCTTGCTGTGCTCACCGAAGCCGACAGCCTCGCCACCGGACCGGCCGCATGGGGAACCTGGAAAGCCGGCTTGGTCACCCGCCTCGTGTCGCAGACTGCAGCCGTTCTGGATGGCAGACCACCCCCAGAACCGGACCGGGCGGCTCTGAGCGCCGACGAGGCAGCACTCCTGGCCAGCCGAGACTTGAAGGTGCTCGCCGACGGGACGTCGCTTCGGGTGGCCGCGCCAGACCAAACCGGCCTTTTAGGGGTTGTGGCCGGGGTGCTAACCCTGTCGGGAGTCAACGTGCGCTCAGCTACCACGATCTCCGACGAGACGATAGGAATGGCCCTTCTACGTTTCGAGGTGGCTCCCGCCTTCGACCGCCTGCCGGACTGGGACCGCTTCGCCGCGGACCTGCGTGGTGCTCTCGCCGGTGACGTCGACCTCGAGCGACGCCTCGACGAGCGTGAGTCCCGGTATCGGCGCTTTCAGGTAAATGTCGCCGCTCGGCTGCCTGACGTGGCGGTGATCTTCGACAACTCGTCGTCGTCGACTTCGACCATCGTCGAGGTAAGAGCCCCCGACAGGGGACCGGTTCTGTGCAAGGTCGCCCGGGCGATCGCCAGTGCCGGTGCGACGATCACGTGCGCCCTGGTGAGCACGCTCGGCGCCGAGGCCATAGACGTGTTCTACGTACACGACGCGAAGGCGGGCCGAGTCGACGACCCGGCCCGCCTTCAAAAGATCGAGGATGCGATCCTGGGATCCCTTCAGCCTCCTCGCACGTAGCGAGCGTGCATCCGCCACACCCAGATCGACACCGAGAACCAGCCGGCAGCGATCACAACCCAGAAGATCGCGAGGAGACTCTGGCGGTTCCCCGCGAGGATGATCGCCACACCGAGCGCCATCAGTGAGAGCACCATGATCCCTCGCCACACCCAACCTGAGCGGACAGACCGGGACTGGCTCAGCTCCCAGCGTTCCCCGCTCATGGCTCCCACGATACGCTCTCTCAGACCGAGGGGGGCGACGGGTTGCAGGGAACGCTTCGGTGGTGTGAAACGTCCTGTGCTACTCCGCCGGAGCGCCGCGGGGCTAGATGGCATCGGGACCTGTCTCGCCTGTACGGATCCTGACGACGGTGTCGAGCTGGGTCACCCAGATCTTGCCGTCGCCGATCTTGTCGGTGCGGGCCGCTTTGGTGATTGCGTCGATGACACCAGGGACCGATGCAGTGTCGACGAGGACCTCCACTTTGATCTTGGGAGTGAAGGCCACCTGGTACTCCGCTCCTCGGTACACCTCCGTGTGTCCCTTCTGGCGCCCGTAGCCTTGGGCTTCGCTGACGGTGACACCTTTGGCACCGGCAGCTTCCAGGGCCTCGCGCACAGCGTCCAGCTTGAACGGCTTAATCACCGCTGTCACTAGCATCATCACAAATCACCTGACTTTCCTGTTAGGTTCGCCGGCGGGGTGTCGCCGATGACCACCGCAGGGTTGCCCCCGCTCGGCCCCAATCCCGCTTGGGCGAAGGCACCTTTCAAGCTCGGGGAGGCGCCTATGGAAGCCATCTCGCCGATCCTGGTAAAGCCGTCGTCGACCGGATAGGCCTCCTCGTCGTGTATGCCGACGTCGCCCGCTTCTAGTTGCTCGTCACTCATTCTCAGGCCACGGGTGAAGAAGCCTATGATCTTGAGCAACAAGAAGGTGACCAAGCCGTCCCACACTATTATAGTCAGAGCTGCGAGGAACTGTATCCAAAGCTGCTTGGGGTTACCGTACAGCAACCCGGCCGTGGTCACCGGGCTGCCGCCGCTGCTGGCATAGACGATCATCGACGGGTCCGCGAACACCCCGACTAGGAGACCTCCCATCAGCCCGGCTATCCCGTGGGTGTAGGCGACCCCAGAGGCGTCGTCTACCTTGCGGAGGGTGATCGGCTGCAGGTAGGTCCAGGCGAACCAGACGACGGTCGACTCGATAATGCCGATCCACAGCGCACCTGAACCGCTTACGTATCCGGCAGCGGGGGTGATGCCGACCAGACCACAGATCATACCGTTGACCGCACCGAGGAATGTCGGTTTGCGCTGCTTAGAGAGGACCATGTCCCACACGACCCAGGTGAGCAGGGCTGCAGCTGTCGCGACGTTGGTGTTGATCACCGCTGCGGCGGCGTCGGTGCTAGCGAAGTACGGGTCGCCACCGTTGAAGCCGTTCCAGCCCAGCCACACGATGCCCGCTCCTACGGACACCATCGTCAGGCTGTGAGGCACCCACTTGGCCCGGTCCCTCGCTAGTCGCGGACCGATCACCCAAGCAGCGACAAAGCCCGACACTCCCGCGGCTAGGTGAATGACGTAGCCTCCGGAGTAGTCGAGTGCCCCTTCGTGGGCCCAGTAACCGCCACCCCAGATGAGCATGGCGTTGACGCAGTACACGAACGTGCACCACGCCGGCACGAAGATCAGCCAGACGACCGGCTTGATCCGCCCGAGCACGCTACCCAGGAACAGCAGCGGTGTAATACCGGCGAAGACGAACTGGAAGTACGCCAGCGCGGTCGTTGGCATCTGCAACGGCACTGCTGTGCCTATCGGCAGGGCCGCTTGGCCGATCTGGGCGTGGCCAGCGTTGATCGTCTCGGGGTGACCTATGAAATTATTGAAGAAGTTCGCGAAGAAATTCCCCGTGTAGTGGTACGTGTAGGTGTTGGCGGTGCCGCCGCCGATCGGGGAACCGAAACCCATCTTGTATCCCCACAAGACCCAGACGACCATCACCGTAGAGAACCCGGTGAAAGCCATGAACATTGTGTTCACAGCCCATCTCTTGGGTACCAGGCCGGCGTAGAGGACGGCCAGACCAGGCAAGCTCATCAGCCCCACGAACGTTGCCGCTGTGAGCTGCCAAGCCGTGTCGCCTGTGTTGATGTAGCTGGGGTCGGAACAGCTGATCGGTTTGGCAAGGGTGTTGCCGACGTATGCCGCGTTCTTGCCACACACTGTTGCAGCGTTGCTGGCTTGAACGAGGGCGGTCATCATCAATGACAAAGACCCCTCCTAGGTGGGTCGGGGCACCTATTAGGCGCCGGTCGGAAGTCCGGTTGGACGACCACGAGGCTAGAAAGGCAGTGTTTCGCCGAGTTCACGGGAGTGTTGCAGCAGTGTTAACAAACTGCAGTCAAGACGGCCCTTGAACTTGGGGCACGATGCCAGTGAAGCCGCTAGAGTTGTTTTCATGGCAGCCGACCGTAAGTTGGAGCATCTCGCTCAGGTGGGGATGTTCTCGTCGCTCAACAAGAAGGAACTGGCCATGGTCGCTCGCGCTTCAGACGTGGTCAGCGTCGCGCCAGGCACCGAGATAGTGCGCGAGGGCGATTTCGGCCACGAGTTCTACCTGCTCCTGCAGGGAACGGCTACGGTACGGCGCGCTGGTCGCAAAGTGGCGCAGCTCGGCGAAGGGGACTACTTCGGCGAGCTCGCCCTGCTGGACCGGGGTCCCCGTTCGGCTACCGTCGTCGCTGACGCAGAGTGCGAGATACTGGTTATAGGCCAGAGGGAGTTCGTCGGCGTGCTCGACCAGGTGCCCGCCGTCGCCAGGAAGCTGCTCGCTTCGATGGCTGCCCGCCTGCGCGAAGCCGACCGCAAGGCCGTGTCACACTGATCCCAGCTGGACAGTCCGCCTCCTCTGTCTGGTCCGTCTGGGCAATTCGACCCGCTGGCATATAGGGTCTGGGCACCCGATCCAGCGCAGACCCGCACCGGAGGAAGCCACCTGTGAACCAAGATATCCGCCTGGCCTTGGGCCTCGCCGTGACAGTCCTCGGCATGGCGTTAGTGGCCCGACGGGCCCTTTTCCTCTACCGCCTCGTCACCGACGGCGCTCCCGCCCCAGGACGAGCGTCGGATGTTAAAGAAGCTCTTAAAGCAGAGCTAGCCGACGTGTTCGGCCAACGCAAGCTGCTCAAGCGGCCCGGGCCTGGCTTGGCTCACTTCTTCACCTTCTGGGGTTTCATCGTCCTCACGCTCACGATCATCGAAGCGTACGGGGACCTGTTCTCCAAGACGTTTGCGATCACGTCGTGGAGTGGCCTTGGCTTCATCGAGGACTTCTTCGCTGTAGCGGTGATGGTCGCTCTGGCCACCTTCAGCATTATCCGGATCAAGAACAGCCCGGCGCGCAACGATCGTAAGAGCCGCTTTTACGGTTCGCACACCAGGGCGGCGTGGTACACACTGGCGATGATCTTCGGCGTCATAGCCACGCTGTTGTTGTACCGGGGCGCCCAGGTCGACACCGGCGACTTCCCCTACGGCAAGAGCTGGTGGCCTTTCGCGTCACGGCTGATCGGCGGGGCTTTCTCTGGGCTGTCGAAAGGCGCGAACCTGGACTTGGAGACGGCTTTCATCCTGGCGCAGATCGTGATCTTGTGGGGCTTCTTCGTGTTCGTGCTCAACTCCAAGCACCTGCACATCTTCGTGTCGGAGCCGAACGTGCTTTTCTCCCGGAGACCGAAAGCTCTCGGCCCTCTCGGCACGACTCCCGACATGGACCCGGAGAACATGACCGAAGAGACCGTCTTCGGCACCGGCCAGGTCAGCCATCTCACATGGAAGCAGCGCCTCGACCTGATCAGCTGCACCGAATGCGGCCGCTGCCAGGACCAGTGCCCTGCGTGGGCTACCGGCAAGCCTCTGTCGCCGAAGCTGGTGATCATGGACCTGAGAGAGCACCTGTTCGCTTCGGCCGGGGAGTTGCTGGCCAAGAAAGCTGCCGCCTCGGGCGGGCCGGCCGGGGATGCGGCCGGCGGCGGCGTGGCTGTGGCGACCAAGCCCCTGGTGCCCGACGTGATCGCCCCCGACGTGCTGTGGTCGTGCACCACGTGTGGGGCTTGCGTCGAGCAGTGCCCGGTGGACATCGAGCACGTGGACACCATCGTCGACATGCGCCGCTACCAGGTGCTCATCGAAGCCGACTTCCCTACCGAGGCGAACCTGATGCTCCGCAACGTTGAGAACCGCGGCGACCCCTGGGGTCTCGGATCGTCCCAGCGTCTCGCGTGGACCGAAGACCTCGGCTTCGACGTGCCGGTCGTGTCGGGGACGATACCCGACGACGTCGAGTACCTGTTCTGGGTGGGCTGCGCAGGGGCCCTCGACGAGCGGGCACGTCGGACCACCCAGGCGGTAGCCAGACTCCTACACCAGGCGGGCATCAGCTTCGCCGTGCTCGGCCCGAAAGAGTCCTGCACAGGAGACCCGGCCCGCCGGCTTGGCAACGAGTACCTGTTCCAAACCCAGGCCCAGACCAACATCGAAACTCTCAAAGCGGCCGGCGTCCGCAAGATCGTCGCCAGCTGTCCCCACTGCTTTAACTCCATCGCCCGTGAGTACCCGGCACTCGGCGGCAACTTCGAGGTGTACCACCACACCCAGCTGCTCGAGAAGCTGCTGTCAGCCGGGACACTCAAGCCGATCAACCGGGTGGAACAGAAGGTCACCTACCACGACCCGTGCTATCTGGGGCGTCACAACGAGGTCTACGACGAGCCGCGAGGCGTGCTCGGGCACGTCCCAGGGGTGAAGGTCGAGGAGATGCACCGCTGCCGCAACAAGGGTTTCTGCTGCGGGGCTGGCGGTTCGAGAATGTGGCTTGAGGAGAACATCGGGACGCGTATCAACGTGAACCGCACCGACGAGGCGCTCGCCACCGGTGCTGACGTGATCTCCACCGCCTGTCCGTACTGTCTGATAATGCTCGATGACGCCACCAAAGCGCGCCAAGCCGAAGGAACCGTCCCCGAGTCCGTCAGGGTAATGGACGTGGCGCAGCTGCTCGAACAGTCGGTCAGCGCCCAAAGCCCGAGCTGAGCCCTCGGCGTCTCACAGGTCCAAGAACGCGCGCACGATCCGCCGAACGGCAGACAACTCACCGGGGGTGACGGCCCCGAGACAGTCACCGAGGCGTACGTATGCGACAGGACGCATATCTTCTGGCCGTGTGAAGGAGGGGAGCTTGCTCAATCCGGAGGACTGCGAGGTGATCGAAATCTGGTGGCGCAAACCGCGGTCCCGGCTTGTTATCGGTACCACGAAAACGACTGCGTGAGGCAGTGACAGGTGCAGCGGGCCGGAAACGATTAAGACAGGGCGGCGGCCAGCCTGCTCCGATCCGATGACAGGATTCAGGTCGGCGAGCCAGACATCGCCGGGGCGCAATGGATTGCTCACCGATCACCCAATCCGTCGCCCGTGGTGAGATCCCACGCGGCCAGTTCGTCCGCATAGTCGCTCCACTCCTGGGGATCGGCCCCCAGCCGTTCGTAGTCCGCCCGGACGCCGGCCCAGAACCGGAACTCCTCGACCTTGTCGAGGGTCCGGGCCAGATCCGCGTCCAACGTGAGGTGATCCTCGTCCGCGAGCCTCTTAAGCCGGTCGCGTGTCTTCACAGACACCTTGATAGTAGTTATTTCAGTCATACTTTCAGTATGACCTCTACCCTCTGGTCGACGGGAACGCCGATCTGAACGGCACGGCCCGGTGGGTGCCCGTGTCCGCGTCCTGGCAGCCCAAGCGAGGATAGGCACGACTGGACCTACCTGGAGCTCGGCTAGCGGGCGGAGCGGACCGCTTCGAGGACTTCGTCGAAGGCGGCCAGGTTGTGCCCTGACACGAAACGGTCGACGTAGGGAAGGGCGGCGGCCATACCCCCGGCCAGCGGAGCGTAGCCGAGGGCGGCTTTGCGCGGGTTGACCCAGACGATCTTGTGCGCGAGGCGTGACAGCCGGGCCATCTCCCGGGTTATCACATCGGTGCCGGAACGCTCCCAGCCGTCGGATACCACCACCACGACAGCGCCGCGGGCTACTCCCCTGCGGCCGAAACTGTCGTTGAACTCTTTGAGAGCTTGGCCGATCCGCGTCCCGCCGGACCAGTCTGGAGCTTTGCGCCCGGCTCGCTCCAAGGCGACGTCGGGGCTCGACAGGCGAAGCTGCCTCGTCAGGCGCGTGAGGCGCGTGGCGAACACGAAAGCCTCAGCCCGAGACCCGGCCGACCGAACGGTTGCCAGCAGGAGGGTCAGGTAGGCCCGGGAGAACTGCTCCATCGAACCTGACACGTCGCAGATCGCCACGAGACGGCGCGGTTTGGGGCGCGAACGGCGGCGGATGGCGTACACGGGCTCGCCTCCGGTGCGGCGCGACCGGCGCAGAGTCGCCCTCAGATCGAGACGGTCCCCGCTGCGATGCCGGGAAGACCGGCGGCTACGACGCGAAGGCGTGACCAGCACAAGCCTCTCTGAAAGCGCCCGCAGGGCTGCAAGCTCGCTGTCGGTCAGCGTGGAGAACTCCCTGCTACGCAGACGTTCCTCGGCGCTTTCAGCTGCCAATACGACGAGCGTCTCAGAGTCGCGAGACTCGTCGCCATCCGAGTCGGGCCTCTCCTCGTTAGCCCGCTCGGACATGCGCGACCGGGGTGGACCGTCGCGGCGAACCGGTCCGGGAGGGCCCGGAGGTACCGTCTCGGGTGGCGGTTGCGGCCCGGGAGCTCCCGCGTTGACGGGAGCGGGAGGCGGCGCATTTCCCCGCCAGTCGGCGGGGTCCACCAGCCCGCCGAACACCTGGGCGAACACCCGATCGAAGACGGCGACGTCCGAGAGGCCCGCGACAAGAGTGACCCTCGCAAGCCAGTAAAGCTCGTCGACAGTATAAGGCGAAGCGAGCTGCACCGCCCTGGCCAGGCGCCCGGCCCGCTCCGGGCTGACCGGTGCGCCCGCAGCGTGAAGCAGAGCACAAAAGCGAGCCGTGACCTCCGCAAGGTCGCCCGGCGATGCCGGTGGCCTCCTCCCCGGCGGTTGCGGTGGGGTGCTAGCGCCCGGCGATGTCAGGTCCCCCCGGCCAGCCACCCGGCACCCCTGGAAGCGATCAACTCGACGTCCTCCCTGTACTTGGCTACGCTCCCGAGGGTCCGGGCGAGAGCCTCGTGGTCCAACCCGGCCACGTCTGTCACGCCGAGCAGGTCGAGAGCACCGACCCAGTTGATCGCCTCGGCTATCCCAGGCTGCTTCTGCACGTCGAGGGTCCGGATTCGAGCGACGGCGTCGGCCACCTGCTCGGCTATTCCGGTAGAGGCCTCCGGAACTCTGCGCCGGATTATGTCGGTCGCTCGCTCCAGGTCCGGGTAGTCGATCCAGTGGTAAAGGCAGCGCCGTTTGAGGGCGTCGTGGAGGTCGCGAGTTCGATTGGAGGTGAGGATCACCACCGGGGGATACTTTGCGCGTAGTGTGCCGATCTCGGGGACGGTTACGGTGCCCTCGGCGAGGAGCTCCAACAAGAAGGCCTCGAACTCGTCGTCGGCGCGGTCTATCTCGTCTACCAGTAGCACCGCCGGCCGGGGCCCGGGATGTTCGACGGCTTTGAGCAGCGGCCGGTTCGTCAGGTACTCCCGGGAGAAAAGGTCGTCGCTTCGCATGGCCGTCCCCGTCGACTCTGCAAGCTTGATCGCGAGAAGCTGGCGGGGAAAGTTCCATTCGTAGAGAGCCTCTGAGGCGTCGATCCCCTCGTAGCATTGCAGGCGTATGAGCGGCGTATCGCAAACCGCGGCAAGGGCCTTCGCCGCCTCGGTCTTACCAACCCCGGCCTCGCCTTCCAAAAGCAGGGGTTGGGGCAGGCGTACTGCGCAGAACAGCGCCGTCACCAGGCCGGAGTCGGCCAGGTAACCGGCCCGGTCCAGGGCCGCCTTCAACGTCCCCGTGGACGCCAGGGCGTCCTCGACGGCGCTCAACTCGAAGCGCGAAGCGGGTAAGAAGCCGGATCCGCGAGGAAGGCCTTGCGACATCCCGGCCCGCAGAACCAAACGCTCGTACCAGCGTGAGACGGGTCGGGGTGCTCGCAGGACAGGGCGTCGGGGGACATTATCACCGCCATCCCGCAAACCGGGTCGGTCGCCATGCAAACCGACTCGACCACCGGCCTTCCCGGTCTCGGCGTCCGGGGCTGGCCGGACACTATCTCGGCGAGTATCGACAGGGCGATCTCCTCGGCGGTGCCCGCTCCTATGTCGAGACCGGCCGGGCTGCGAACTCTCGCTTTTGCGTCGCTGTCGACCTCCAAAGATGCGATGACCGTAGCGCCCCGCTTGGCGCTTGCGACCAGGCCTACGTAGGGCACTCCGGCGGCGAGGGCAGCGGCGATCGGTCCTGCCTCGTCCCCCCCGTGGGTGGCGACGACGAGAGCCGCCGCGTCACTTTCGACTTTGCCATCCCAGCCAGACATCGCGTAGCCGAGGGACCGGCCGATGTCGACTAGCGCCCGAGCAGTCGGACTGTCTCCTGCTACCTGCACCAAGGGCGCAGGGATGGACGGTTCGAGGAACACCTCTAGAGTGCCACCCGATAGACAGGGGTTGTGCACCACACGCTTGCCCGGCTGGTCCGCCTCGGGGTCCGGGGTGATCCGCAGCAGCGTCGGACGGCCCAAGGGTAGGGCTTCGACGGCGGCAGCCCGCACGCTCGCCTGGGCGCAGTCGCCCCCCACGAAACCTTCGATAGAGCCGTCGGCGTGGATGATCGCCTCGTCGCCGGGCTTCGCCGACGTCGGCGGCTGGGCGCAGACGACCCGGGCGTGCACGAAAGGCACCCGAGCGGAGCGAAGCTCCGCCGCGCGCTGGGACAGGTCCTGGCGGATCATCGCTTACCAGTAGCCTTCACTCGATCGCCAGGTCCGGCCGTATCGGCCTGCCCTGCAAAGCCCGCCAAGTGACTGCGGGCGTGAACGGCATGTCCGCGGCGCGTATCTGCAAAGCGTCGAGGACGGCGTTGACTACCGCCGGGGGCGACCCGACAGTCGCCGACTCTCCCACGCCTTTCACGCCGATCGGGTGGTGAGGAGACGGGGTTACCGTCTCGCCGAGCTCCCAGCTCGGGCATTCCATCGACGTGGGAAGCAGGTAGTCCATGAAGGACCCGCCCAGGTTGTTCCCGTCCGAGTCGAACGCGATCACTTCCATCAGCGCCATGCCGACACCGTCGGCGAGACCGCCGTGGACTTGACCCTCGACGATCATCGGGTTGATCCGCGGCCCGCAGTCGTCGACTGCGATGAAACGCCGGACTTTGACCGCTCCCGTCTGGGGGTCGACGTCGACCACGCAGATGTAAGCCCCGAACGGGTAGGTGAGGTTGGGTGGGTTGTAGACCACAGAGGCGTCCAGGTGCCCTTCGACGCCTTCGGGTAGTTCCAGGCTGCTGTGGGCTGCCATGGCTATCTCCGCCATCGTCTTGCCGGCCGCGTGGTCGCCTTTCACGTACCAACGGCCGTGCTCCCATTCGAGGTCCTCGACGGAGCATTCGAGCGCTGCAGCCGCTATCACCTTGGCCTTCTCCTTCACCCGCTGAGCGGCCACAGCCGCAGCGGCCCCGGAGACCGGCGTGGAGCGCGACCCGTAAGTGCCGAGTCCGAACGGCGTGTTGTCGGTGTCCCCGTGGATCACTTCAATGTCTTCAGGAGGGATCCCGATGACGTGCGAGACTATCTGAGCGAAGGTCGTCTCGTGGCCTTGGCCCTGGGTTTGGACGCTGAGGCGTAGTTGGGCCTTGCCGGTGGGGTGCAGCCGCAACTCGCAACCGTCGGCCATGCCCAGGCCGAGAATGTCCATGTGCTTGCGGGGGCCTGCCCCTACCGCCTCGGTGAAGAACGATATTCCTATGCCCATCAGCGGTGCCGACGGGTCTGCACCCGGTTTGGCCGCCTCCTCCCGGCGCTTGGCCTGCTCTGCGCGAAGCTCGTCGTAGCCGGCTATTCGCATCGCCTCCTCCAGCGCCCTTGGGTAGTTACCGGAGTCGTAAACCCAGCCGGTCGGCGACGTGTAGGGGAACTGCTCGGGTCGTAGAAGGTTCTTCATGCGCAGCTCGGCGGGGTCCATGCCAAGCTCGAAGGCGAGGCAGTTGACCATCCGCTCGACGAGGTAGACCGCCTCGGTGATACGGAAAGAACACGCGTAGGCGACGCCGCCCAGCGCTTTGTTGGTGTACACGGCGGTCACTTTGCAGTGCGCAGCCGGGTAGTCGTAGGAGCCTGTGAACACGTGGAAGAACCCCGCCGGGAACTTCGTCGGCTGGGCAACGCCGTTGAAAGCGCCGTGATCGGCTAGCACGTTAACCCGCAGGCCGAGGATCTTGCCGTCCCTGGTAGCAGCGATCTCGCCGTGCATGTGGTAGTCCCTGGCGAACGACGTGGACATCAAGTTCTCAGAGCGGTCCTCCACCCACTTGACCGGGACGCCGGTGACGATCGACCCGACTATCGCCAGGACGTAGCCGGGATATATCCCCACCTTGTTACCGAACCCACCGCCGATGTCGGGGGAGATCACCTGGATCTTCTGCTCCGGCAGGCCGGCCACCAGAGCGTAGACGGTTCGGTGCGCGTGCGGGGCCTGCGTCGTGGTCCAAATCGTCAGCTTGCCGGTGACCTTGTCCATGTGCGCCACAGCACCGCAGGTCTCCATAGGCGCGGGGTGGACCCTAGGGTAGATCATGTCCTCGGCGACGACAACCTCTGCGTTGGCGAACACTTCGTCGCAGGCTGCGGCGTCGCCGGCTTCCCAGTCGTAGATGTGGTTGTCTGTTCGGCCTTCGAGGTCGTCTCGGATCAAGGGAGCGTCTGGGTCCAGCGCGTGGCGGGCGTCGACGACGGCCGGAAGTGGCTCGTATTCGACCTCTATCAGCTCCAGAGCGTCACGAGCCGAGTACTCGTCTTCGGCGATGACGAAAGCGACCTCTTGACCTTGGAAGCGGACCTTGTCGGTCGCCAGCACGGCGACGACGTCCCCCGAGAGGGTGGGCATCCAAGCCAGGTTCAGCCCTTCGAGGGTCTTTCCGGTGATCACCGCTTTGACCTTCGGGTGAGCCTCAGCAGCGGAAGTGTCGATCGAAACGATCTTCGCGTGGGCGTAGGAGCTGCGCAGGATCGCCCCGTGAAGCATGCCCGGCAGCACGAGGTCATCCACGTAGTGGCCTTGACCGCGCACGAAGCGGGCGTCCTCTTTGCGCAGCATCCTCCCGAAGCCGAGCGGGTTCCCGGCGGGGCTGGTCGGCGCGTCGGGGCTCGGGGTTTCTGTAGCTGTCATAGCACGGCCTCCTCGGCTTCACGGTCTGAGCGACCGGTTTCGGCTTGTTTGCGGGCGGCCCAGCGGATCGCCCTGACTATGTTCTCGTAGCCGGTGCAGCGGCACAGGTTCCCTGAGATCGCCTCGCGGATGGTCGCTTCGTCGGGGTCGGGGTCACGGTCCAAAAGCGCTCTGGCGACCATCATCATCCCCGGGGTGCAAAAGCCGCACTGCAGGCCGTGCTCCTCGATGAAACCCTGCTGGACTGGGTCGAGCGTGTCGCCTTCCAACCCTTCGACACTTCGCACCGAGCGTCCGTCGGCCATCGCCGCGAGGGTCGTGCAGCTTTTAACCGGAAGCCCGTCCAGCCAGACGGTGCAGGCCCCGCAGTTGGAAGTGTCGCACCCCCAGTGCGTGCCGGTCATGCCCAGCGTGTTGCGCAGGTAGTGCACGAGAAGCAGACGGTCCTCGATGTCCGCCGAGGTTTCCCTGCCGTTGACTTCTATCGTCACTCTCATCTTTAGTCCTCCACTCCTCGGGTTTCTCCTCGGCCTCTGCCTACTCGTGCCGCGGCTATCGACCTGCGCAGCGCTCTGGCCACTAGCACCGAAACCAGGTGACGTTTGTAGTCCTCGGGTCCTCGCTGGTCCACGGTTGGGTTGCAGCTCGAAGCGCAGATAGCCGCCGCGGCTTCTACTGCCTCGTCGTCAGGTTGGGCTCCCAAGAGGGCCGCTTCGGCCTCCGCGCAGGTGAAATGCTCCGCACCAACCGCGGTGATCCCCAGCCCCACGTCAGATATGCGATCCCCGTCGAGCACTACGAAGGCCCCGGCTGCCGCTATCGACCAGTCCCCCGCCCGCCGCTCCACCTTCTCGTACGCGCTGCCGACCGACGTGCGGATCGGCACGCGCACTTCTACGAGGATCTCCCCGTCGCCGACCGCCGTCTCGTAGGGGCCTACGTGGAACTCTCTCAGGGGCACCCGGCGGACACCGCCCGTCGAGCGGATGACCACTTCGCCTCGAAGCGCAGCAAAGACCGCTGAAAGGTCCTCGGAGGGATCCGCCTGGCAGAGGGATCCGCCGACGGTACCCCGGTTTCGCACCAGCGGATCGGCGATCACCCTCTCTGCCTCGGCGAATATCCGGTAGTGCTCGCCGAGCAGGGGCGACTCGAGCACGGCGGCGTGCCTCGTCATAGCGCCGATGGCCAGGTGGTCCCCGTCGACCCTGACGTAGTCGAGCTCTGCAAGACCGTTGATGTCTACGAGCGCCTCGGGCCGGGCCAGTCGGAGCTTCATCATCGGCAGGAGGCTGTGACCCCCCGCGACCAGCCTGGCCTCGGGCCCATAACGTCCGAGCAGCGCGAGCGCCTCATCGACGCTGCTGGCCCGCTCGTAGGTGAAAGGTGCTGGAACCTGCAATGTTCAACCCCCTTTTTTAGCTCCGGCCTCGCCGGACCCGGGTTTATCCGAACCGTATCTTCATCCGGCCAACCGGGACTGTCAACGGCCGGCTAAGCGAACGGTTATCTGCACCAGCCCGTTCGTGGTACATGTATGGGAGTGCTCCGCTCGACGTTACCCTCATGACTCTCACACAACTCGAGGTGTTCGTCTTGGTGGCACGCCTCGGATCGGTGAAGGCGGCTGCGGACGCCCTCGGGGTGAGCGAACCGGCGGTGTCCGGGGCGCTCGCCGCCCTGAGGCGCCAGCTCGACGACCCTCTGGTCACAAGAACCCCCACCGGTATGGCTCTCAGCCCCGCCGGGCAGCGTTTCGTTCCGATCGCTTCGCAGATAGTCGGCTTGGCCGCCGAAGGTGAGGCGGCGGTGCGCAGCGCCAACGGGTCCCCCGAGCGTGTGCGCACCGCCGCGACGTCGACGGTAGCGGAGTTCGTCGCGCCGCCGCTGCTCGCCACTTTCAGCACACGAGCGCCGAACGTGGAGACGACATTGGGCGTCACCGAATCAGCCGCTATGCCGGCTCTTTTGCACGAGCGACTCGCTGACGTCTGTTTCGGCCCACGCCTCACCGGCGATTCCGCCGGGGGGATCGTCAGCGAGGCTATGATGCGCTACGGGCTGGTCGTGGTCGCCTCGCCGGACTTCCACCTGACGGGCCGGGGTCCTCTGCGTTGGGAGGCTCTCGTCGGCGAGGACTGGCTCGTCGCCCCGTCAGGCATCGACCCTTCCAGCGAGGTCGGCATGCTGATGCAGCGTCTCAGGGTCCCTGACCGCAGGGTTAGGGTTTTCCCCAACCAGGCGGCGGCGTGGTCGGCCGCTGCGGCCGGCGCTGGCGTAGCCCCGGCGATATCGCACCTCGTCAAGCCGGAGATAGACCGCAAGGTACTGTGCCGTCTCGCTGTCGAGTCGACCCCTGTGAATTTGATGTGGTACGTGAGCACGCTCAGATCGGAGCGTCGCCCTCCGGGGGTGGCCGCGTTGGTGCGCTTCCTGGCGACCAGCGAGGCCGTGCAGGCGATGCACAGAAGCGATGGGGCGGTCCCACCTAGCAGGTTCCGCCCGCCAGTGTACGTGACGCTTTGGAGCTGAAAAAGCCTCCTCCCGAGCAGCCCTGGAAGCGTAACCCGACCAACGCCGGCTACATGAGCTGGGTCTGTAAGATCCGGGGAACGTCTAGACGACCATGTGAAAGTGTCCACGGGGGACTTTCGCGCCTAGGCTATCTTTGATCCGGATTGTGATAACGCCAAGGTGGTGGTGGTGATGAGCGCGTCCGGAGCCAGCGTGGAAACCCGATGTCCAGTGTGCGACAAGAAGAACCGCGTACCGGCAGCAGCCTCGGGCATACCGCGCTGCGGGCACTGCCACGCGGCGTTAGCGTGGATCGTTGAGGCGGACGACGCAAACTTCGACCTTGTTGCAGTCAAATCACCCATCCCGGTGTTGGTGGACCTCTGGGCGCCTTGGTGCGGACCGTGCCGGATGGTCAGCCCGACGGTGGAGCAGATGGCGACTCAGTTCGCTGGCCGGCTGAAAGTCGTCAAGGTCAACGTCGACGAGGCTCCGGCCACGGCGCGCCGCTACGAGGCGATGAGCATACCCACGCTGCTCGTGCTCAAAGGTGGTAAGACCGTAGAAAGGATAGTCGGTGCACTCCCCGCACCGCAGCTGCGGACGAAGGTCTCCGCTGCTCTCGAAGGCCTTTAGCACCCAGAGCAGACGGTGCGCAGCCAGGACAGAGGGGTATCCGCTGTCGCACACCGGCGAGGAGCGCGTCGTGGGCTGCCGGGCAAGGCCCGTCTTACTAGCCGACCATATGGTAGCATATGGTCATGGCACGGATGCAGACGTTGGTACAGCTAGACGAACAGCTCGTGGCCCTGCTCGACCAACGGGCGTCGAAGTCGGGTGCATCCCGGTCGGCCTTGATCCGCCAGGCCATAGAGGCATACCTCGCCGGGGATGTCGACGCTGCGGTCGACGAAGCAATAGTGACAGGATACGAGCGCATCCCCGCCGAGGACCCGTCCGCCGACGTGATAGCGCTGGCGACGGCGAGCATCGAGGCTGAACCGTGGTGAACCGAGGTGAGATGTGGTGGGCAGAGTCGCCGAACGACAAGCGGCGACCCTACCTTGTCCTCACCCGGCAAGGAGCGATCCCAGTTCTAAAGACGCTGATCGCCGTCCCCGCCACGCGTCGGATACGGGGAATCCCTACCGAGGTCGCGCTCGACGAGGCTGACGGCATGCCTGAACCCTGCGCTCTAAGTTTTGACAACGTGGCGGCGATACCGAAGGCGTGGATGGTGGAGCGCATCTGCCGTCTCGGCCCTGAGCGCCTCCACGACGTATGCCGAGCTTTGTCTATAGCCGCTGGCTGCGGCTGAACCCGTTGCCGCACAGCTTTGGGCTTCTCTAACGCTGATCATGCCGGACGGGCACAGCGCCGCGGCCCGCTCACCTGGCCAGCCCGCTTGGTCAGGCGACGCCGGCAGCTTCCCGCCTTACCGGCACCCCATCTGCCTCTAGTGACACCAGCAGGTCGTGCGGGCTGCTCGAGGCTGACAGCGCCGACTGGACGCTGATCCGCTTGTCTAGTACGAGCTTGCGGAGGGCCTGGTCGAAGCTTTGCATCCCGTGGTAGTCGCCTTCGGCGATCTGCTCTTGGATCGTGGCTCCGTCGTTGTTGGGGTCGGCGATCCTGTCTGCGATCCGGCCGGTGACCACCATCACCTCGATAGCCGCCACCCGCCCCTGGCCGTCCCTGGTGGCAACGAGGCGCTGGCTTATCACCCCGCGCAGCGCTCCGGCGAGGGTCATGCGAACCTGGTGGCTCTGAGCAGCAGGGAAGAAGTCGACCACCCTGTTGATGGTTTCGGTGGCGTTCGTCGTGTGCAGGGTCGAAAGCACGAGATGGCCCGTCTCGGCCGCTGCCAGGGCCGCCGATACGGTCTCCGCGTCTCGCATCTCGCCGACGAGTATCACGTCGGGATCTTGGCGTAGCACCCTTCGCATGGCCTGCGCATAGTCTTCGGTGTCAGTACCGATCTCACGTTGCCAGATGACTGAGCGCTTGTCCGTGTGGATCACCTCTATCGGATCCTCGATGGTGATCACCTTGCACGCTCGGTTGGAGTTTATGTGGTCGATCATCGCCGCAAGCGTGGTCGTCTTACCGCTGCCTGTCGGACCGGTGACAAGGACCAGCCCACGCGGCTCTTCGGCAAGCTTGGTGACTACGGGCGGCAGGCCCAGTTCTGCGGCTGTCACGGCCACTGGGAGCACCCGCCGGAGCACCAAGGCGACTGTGCCGCGCTGCATGCACACGTTGCCCCTGAAACGTCCTATACCGGCGAAAGAGAGGGAGAAGTCTGCTTCTCCAGTTCGTTGGAACTCGGCCCAGCGTTTCGCCGGAATGACCTTGGACAGAACGGCCGTTAGATCCTCGTCGCTCACCGGCGGGAACGGCGCCGGGCGCAGATCGGTGTTTACCCTGACCCGAGGCAGACCGCCAGCGCCGACGTGAAGGTCGGAACCTCCGAGCTTAACCAGGTGCGTCAACACCTGTGCGAGATCCCACATATCTAGGTCGTATCGGCAATCAGCGGGAGGACTAAAGCACAGACCCTTCGCTGGAACTGCCAATCGCGCGATCGGGGTGCTGTCGAGCTACGAAGAAGCAGCCGCCGCGTTCGAAGCTACTGGTCCCACCTGCAACAGCAGGTCGGACGTGTTGGAGCAGCCTTGGGTGTTCTGGGCCACAAAGAGCGCTGCGGTCTGATTTGGTGGATAGATTCGCAAACCAGCGACGTTGGTCAAGCCGCAACTCGACGGGTAGTTTCCTGCGACTACCTCTCTGAGGGTCGCGAAGGCGGAAGCGCCCGACGGCACGCTGACCGTCGTCACGGCGCCCGGCAGGCGGGCGGCGGGTGCCCCGATCTGCGTTCCCTGGGAGCCAGCGACGTACGAAACACCGGGGTACCCGGCGAGAGTGCACGACACCTTGGAGGTGTTGGTGAAGGTCAGCACGTAGTAGGTGCTCCCGGCGGCTCCATTAGGGGCGCCGAGCGTAGCGCTGAGGGCACTGGTCGGGCACGGCTGCGGTCCGGCGACCGTCGTTGTGGGTGCGATCGTGGTAGCCGAAGAGCTCTCCGGCGGGCTTGTGGCCGTCGAAGTCGAAGTCGAAGTCGAGGAGTTGGAAGGGGACGCTGTGGTCGGAGGTCCCGTGGAGGTTGTTGATGGCGTGGCGTTTGCGGCCTTGTGAGCCGACGCCCCGCAAGCTGCAAGGACGCTACCCGCTAGGAGCGCAGCCGCTGCTTTCCTTGCGACCTTTGCGCTGAGGCCTCTCCCTGAAGTCGTAGCTGTCTTCACCCTCTCTGAGTACCCACTCGGCTGGCAGTCTAAGCACCGACTCAAGGGGGTGTCAGTTCACGTCGACGGTTCTGATCTCGAAATGTAGGAACTCCGGGTCGCGTCCCACGTGCGTCAGACCGGCTGCGAGCATTACCTTCTGAGATGCGACGTTGTCCGGCGTGGTCCGGCCTCTCACTCGCGTCACGTCCGGCCGGCTCGCAGCGAACCGGAGCATCTGGCGCAAAGCGTCCGTAGCGACCCCCCTGCCCCTTACCGACGGCACGACCCCGTAGCCGACCTCGACCATCCCATCCCTGGGGGGACCGTGAAACCCGATCCCACCGACCACGACGCCGGATTCGAGGATCTGGTAGTAACCGAAAGGGTCTGAGCGGGAGCGGCCACCGAAGAACGGAAGTTGACGCAGGTAAGCCAGGCAGGCACGACGGTCGCCTTCCATCGGATACCCGTCCGCCCAGGGCCGGTCGCCGGGGTTGCGGCGCGCGGCGGTCACCCTCTTGGCTACTTCTCTGGTGACGAGCTCAAGCTCGAGCGGGTTCACCCTTACATGATGCTCCAAGCCAAGCGGGCGTGGGTCCGATACGGTGAGGGTCTTATGCTTCGAGGTTCGCGTTGAGCAAGGCCTACCGCCGCCTCGACCTCGCAGCTCTCAAGGCGGCGGAAGTCGCGCCGGGCACGAGGGCCCGGATCTGGCGTTTCCTACGTCCCTACCGGAGCCGGCTGGCGCTGTACCTGGCGTGCATAGTGGCTGCAGCCGGTATCGGTTCGGTACCGCCGCTGCTTGTCCGAGATCTGATCGACAATGGCATCGGCCGGCGCGACGTCGGCCTCGTCGACGTGCTCGCAGTCGCCATGGTCGGCCTGGCTCTCGCCACAACGGCCCTTTCGCTGCTGAACCGTTGGCTGGCCTCGGTGATCGGCGAGAGGATCATCTACGACCTGAGGGTGTCGCTTTTCGAGCACGTGCAGCGCATGCCGATCGCCTTCTTCACCCGCACGCAGACCGGGTCGCTGATGTCGAGGCTGACCAATGACGTACTCGACGCGCAGAACGCCGTCGGTACGGCCGCTTCGGTCGTGTCGGACGTGCTCACCTTGGTCGCGACGCTCGTACCAATGTTCGCGTTGAGCCCGTCGATCACCGCCCTCGCGCTTTTGGTCGTCCCGCCTTTCATTGTCGTGGACCGTCTGCTGGCCGGACGGATAAGCCGTCTGTCGCGACGCCAGATGCAGTACAACGCCGCCATGAGCGTGACGATGACCGAACGCTTCAACGTCGGCGGGGCGATGCTCTCCAAGCTGTTCGGCCGCCCAGCCGACGAGTCCAAGCAGTTTGCCGGACGTGCGGGCGACGTCCGCGACGCCGGCATCCAACTCGCCCTGATCAGCCGCTACCTTTTCACCGCTCTGGCGCTTGTCGGGGCTGTCGGCACCGCGGCGGTCTACTGGCTGGGTGGAAGGGAGGCGGCGACAGGGCACCTGGCGGTCGGCACCGTCGTCGCTCTCGCCGCCTACGTCACCAGACTGTACTCGCCCCTGACCGACCTGGCTAGCACCAGAGTCAGCCTGCTGGGAGCTGTGGTCAGCTTCGACAGGGTATTCGAGGTCCTCGACGCCGAGCCAACCGTCGCTGATAAGCCAGGCGCCGCCGAGCTCGGCCGGGTTGCCGGGCGGGTCGCTGCGTCGGGTGTGTGGTTCCGCTATCCGGCACCCTCTGAGGTGTCCGTGGCCTCGCTTGAGACCCGCGGGGACGGCACGACGGACGTCGCGCTGTCCGCCGAGCAAGGATCGTGGGTGCTACGCGACGTTTCCTTCGTCGCCGAGCCTGGCACGATGACCGCACTGGTAGGACCGTCCGGCGCGGGGAAGACCACACTTTCGAGCCTTCTGCCCAGGCTCTACGACGTAACGGAGGGTTCGATATCCCTCGACGGGATCGACGTCCGCGACGTGACCATCGAGTCGCTGCGTAAGGCCATAGGCGTGGTCAGCCAGGACGCCCACCTCTTCCATGACACGATCCGGGCGAACCTGCTCTACGCGAGGCCCGACGCCACTCAAGCCGAACTGCTCGAAGCCTGTGACGCCGCCCGGATATCCGAGGTGATAGCAGCGCTGCCCGACGGCTTCGACACCGTCGTCGGGGAAAGAGGCTACAGGCTCTCCGGCGGGGAGAAACAGCGGCTCGCCATCGCCCGGGTCCTTCTCAAGGACCCTTCGATCGTCATACTCGACGAGGCGACAGCCCACCTCGACTCGGAGACCGAACTGGCGGTCCAGCAGGCCCTGGCGGCCACCTTGGAGGGTCGCACGTCGTTCGTCATAGCGCACCGCCTCTCGACGATCCAATCCGCCGATCAGATCCTCGTGTTGGACCAGGGCCGGTTAGTCGCCCGCGGCACACACGAAAAGCTGATAGCCCAGGGCGGCCTGTACGCGGATCTCTACCAGACCCAGTACCGCCGGGACGAACTGGCCGGCACCACCTAGCTGGCACCAGCTGGCCGGCCGTGCCCGACGGCCGCTGCTCTAGACGTGGGGGTGGGGGTGTCCCTGATCGCCCCTGGTCGTTTCCAGCCAGCGTCTTAGGCCCGCAGCGTTGGAGTGGATCCCGTTTAGGGTTTCCAGCTTCGCGCGGTTCTCCTCCGACACCCCTTCGATCGGCCCCCCGAAGCGCGCCGTGAGCGCCTCTTCGATGTCCGCTCCCGTCCGCCAAGCCGACTCGGCGGTCTCAGCCCACTGGCGCAGCGTGCTCTCGGCCTCCTCCAGCAGCCCAGGGGGGTCGCCGAGGAGACCGTAGTGAGCCAGGGCTATGCCGCTGGGGCTTCTCGCGGCGAACTTGTGGAGCGAGGTGACCGCCTGGTCCAAGTCGAAGTCGGCGGGCGGAGTGGCGGGCCGAAGGACGCCGGCGTCGGGCAGGCGGACGCCTACTGCGTCACCGGCGAAGATGATCCCGCTTTCGCTGTCGTGCAGAGCAAGGTGGTGCTTAGCGTGACCGGGTGAGTCGATGGTCGTCAGGGTTCTGCTTGGGCCGACTTGTATCTGCTCGCCATCGGCGAGGACGTGGACTCTCTCCACCGGCGTCGGGTCCAGGCGGCCGTAGAGGCTGTCGAGAAGGTCCCCGTAGACCATCGCCGCAGAGCGGACAAGCCTTTCTGGGTCGACTAGGTGGCGGGCTCCTTTCTCGTGCACGTACACGGTGGCGTTCGGGAACGCCCTCGCCACGTCGCCGACCCCGCCCGCGTGGTCGAGGTGGATGTGGGTGACCGCCACACCGGCCAGGTCGGAGGGGCCGACCCCGTGACGGGCGAGAGCTGCCAGGAGGGTTGGAACCGACGACTGGCTCCCGGTCTCTATAAGCACAGGGGCGGCACCTTCGACGAGGTATCCGGCGGTTACCTTGTCCCAACCCCCGAGTAGGGTGTCGACTTCGAGCACCCCTGGTCCTATGTAGCTCGACATGGCTACAGCGTAGAGCGCGGCAGCTGGGTGCACACCGTTTCGATCGGCAACTGACCCGCCGCCACCTTGCAATCGGTCCCCGGTGCCGGCCGGCGCTGTGTAACATTCCCCGGGTGGATGCTGCCCGGCTCGTGGCGCTGGGAGCTGCCGGCCTGGGCGCCGGTTTCATCAACGGGGTCGCCGGGGGCGGTTCCCTAGTCTCGTTCCCTGCTCTTCTCGCCGTGGGTCTTCCGCCCCTGAACGCGAACGTCACGTCGACAGTGGGAATCTGGAGCGGCTACGTGGGGGGTTCCGCCGGCTTCGCAGAGGAGATCTCCACCCAAAAGCCCAACCTACGCAAGCTCGCCGTGCCCACCCTGGCCGGCAGCGTAGCGGGCGTGGTACTCCTGCTGGCCACCCCGGCGAGCGCTTTCAGCCTTCTCGCGCCCTACCTGATCCTGGTGGCCTGCGCCCTGTTCGCCGTGCAGCCTTTGGTTTCCAAGCACTTCCAACTGGCGGAGAGGTCCTCGACCCGGCGGCCGGTGCTGC
This sequence comes from Acidimicrobiaceae bacterium, assembly GCA_027391075.1. Taxonomy (GTDB): domain Bacteria; phylum Actinomycetota; class Acidimicrobiia; order Acidimicrobiales; family Palsa-688; genus JAJZAM01. The sequence continues at coordinate 58,456 of DAHYHI010000024.1, forward strand.
TCGTCGACTTCCCCGTGTTCCTCGCCTCCACCTACGGCAGCTACTTCGGGGCGGGCCTCGGCGTCCTCCTTCTCGGGATCCTCGCCTCCGTCCTGCCCGACGACCTGAAGCGGATAAGCGGTTTGCGCACGGCGATGTCCCTGGTGATCAACACCGTCGCCGCCGTGGCTTTCATCGCGTTCGCTCCGATATCGTGGGCTGCGGTCGGTGTGATGGCCGTGGGCAGCCTTGTGGGTGGCTACCTGGGGTCGCTGTTCGCCAAGTGGATCCCCACAGGAGTACTTCGGGTGGTTGTCATCGCCGTAGGACTCGCCGCCGCCGGCAAGCTGCTCTCCTGAGCCCGGCTACCCTTCGTCTGAGCCCGGCTAGCCCAAACTCGCTTGCAGCCGCGCCGACTCGCGCACCGCCGAGGTGTTAACAAAGCCCTCGCGCGAGCCGGCCAGCTTGGCCTTGAGGTGGTCGGCGACCCTGACCGGCTCGTACCCAGCCGGCCTGGCAGCATCCACGAACTGGGGTAACGGCGCCACGACAGCGTCGAAGTTGCCATCGTGGAAGTAGGCGGCCGAGCGACGTCTGACCGTTCGACCGTCGACTTGCGGAGGGACCACCCGGTGCATGGTCGCCATCCACACGTCGTTGGTCATGCGCGCTGTGAGATCCCCGAGGTTAACGAGAAGTGCGCCGGGGGCAGGCAGCACGTCGTGCCAGACCCCGCCGGCATCGAGGATTTGCAGACCTGGCACGGGGTCGGCCCACAGCACCGTGGCGATCCCGAAGTCGGTGTGAGCGCCCATGGCAGACGCCGCCCCTAGGCTGGTGCCTTCGGCCAGGGCGTAGTTGTTCAGCCGCAGAACGTCGATCGAGTGGTCGGTCAGGCCTGCGAAGAACCCTTCCGGCTGGCCCAAAGCAACGTCGAAGACAGACGTGAGCACACTTGCCACCCGCCCGGCTTCGTCGAAATAGGCTTGGAGGCCTCCGCGAAACTGCGGCAGCTCTTCTGGCCAAACGTTCGGAGCGTACTCCGGCTCGGGAAGTTCGCTACCGCCGTAGGACGTCCCGTCCACTCCGACGTTGAAGGCTTCGAAGAAGTCCCTTGAGCTTGGATCGGCTTCGATCCCAGCGCTGAGGATGAGACTCTCCGCTCGTGGCGGGGTGTAACCGCGGTTGGCTCCCTGGACCCGGTAGCTGCTCTTCGCCTCGGGCGACAAGGAGAAGAAACTGTCGGCGGCCTCTACCATCGCCGCTACGACATCGTCTGTGATGCCGTGCCCGACTATCGCCAGGAAGCCGACCTCCCGCAGAGCCTTGTCGGTGTCAGCCACCACACGCGACCGCTCCCTGTCCGATCCGCCCGCCACCCACGGCGACAGGTCAACTACGGGAACACTAAGCAGGCCCACTCGTCACGCTCCGTTCGCGCACGTCATCGTCTCTGGCCGCCAAGAATAGCGAAGACTACCCAAGCCACGGGAAGCTCTCCTCCTTGTAGCGATACGCTCGGAATATGGCGTTCTGGGCACCCGCCGACGACTCAGGTCCTGTTCCGTCGGGAAAGCAGTAGAAATACGGGACCACGTAATCCCAGACGGTCTCGCCGGCAGGGGTCACCTCGAAAATGCGCCCAAAGCTACCTTCGCTGATCAGAGTGTTCCCGTTCCACAGACGCTGCGCGTTGGACATGTAAGGGCTGTAGAAGTTCTGCAAAGGCGTGTCCTTGTACTCCCACACAATCTTGTTGGAGTCCTTCGGGTCGACTTCTATCACCCTCGAATAAGGCACGCTGCTAGACGGCCGGAAGGACCCGTTGTCGAAGATGATCACGTGACCATTGCCCAGCATGTGGGGATGATGCTGTTGCGCGATCTCCTCGGGGCCTAGCCGCCACTTGACCTTCCCCGACCGGCGATCAACTATAAGACACGTAGAAGCACTCCGATAGCCGACAAGCACGTCGCCGTCGACGGTCTCCTCGACGCTGTTGCACATAGGCCAGTGCTCCCGTTCGAAGTGCTCGTCGAGAGGAAGATCCGCTGTCCCCAGTTCGTCGGCCGGCGACCAACGCCACACGATCTCGCCATCCCAAGTCATCTCGTAGACGACATCACCCCATATCGAACCGTCAGGCGCTTCGCTGCCGGGTATGCCTCCGCGGACCTGCGCCGCCGCGGCGTCGGGCAATCTCTCCACGGCGCCGACAAGAAGGTTACCGTTGGCCAAGATCGAAGCATCGTGGTGATGGAAGGGGTGCTGTGCCTGTCTCACGATCCTCCCCGTCGGATCCAGCTCCATCAGCCAACCACCGTGGTAGACGTCCCACAGAGGGAAAATCGAGACCCCACCTTGCTTCTTGCCCTGGTAAAAGAGGTTCCCATTGGGCAGAACTTTGGCGTGTCTCCCGGGGGGAACTGGGGCATTCCAAGTGTGGACCACACTACCGTCGATATCGACAAGGTAGATCTCACCGGGTCCGGCGATAGGACAGAAAAGTGTCAGCCCACCGGCAGTCCTGTTCATGTCCACACCGCGCAATCCAGTACCGCGACGCCTAAGGGTGTTCTGGTCGAGAGCCGGCTCCGACAAGACGTCGATAGTCGGGACCCGCCGGGGCTGGTCAAGAAATCTCAGATCGTCGGTCACGGCAACGTCACCCCGGCAGGGTCCACGCTCTGAAGCGCCGACTTCGAGGTAGCTGCGAGCACCGTCGACTGGCTGAGAACGCCAGCCACGCCTTGGGTGGCGTTAAGCCAATTCCCTTCGGCGACGAGCAGGTCGACGAGGCCCGGCGCGAGAGCTACCTTCTGTGCGTACTGTGGCAGAAAGCTCGACACGAAGCTGACCGAGTCGGCACCACCCGATTGACCGGCAATCGCCGTCGCTGCGGCTGTAGGGTTGGCTTGAATGTAGTTGTCCGCTGAGATCAGAGCGCGCAGGACGCGCTCCTGAGTGGACAGCGGGGTGCCCGGGGCGGCAAGAAGCACAGTATGTTCGGCATAGCCGCTGTAGACCATGTCCTCGTAGTTGCCACCTAGGATCGATTGAGCCGCCGTATAGTAGGTTGGAAATGTGACGCCGGCAGCGATGTCACCTTTGTCGACCGCTGGGACGATCTCGGATGGAGCCAGATTGATCACTGACACGTCTTGGAGCGTCAATCCTGCCGATACCAGCATTTCGTTTAGGACGTACTCGGCGTTGCTCCCGACTGGTACGCCGATCTTCTTTCCTTTTAACGACGCAAACGACGAGATCCCCGACGACTTGGAGTATATGAGCTTCCACTGGGAGAACTTCGAGAGGTTGGCGTCTACCAGGATGCTCCTCTTGCTCAGCAACGCCGTTGCGATAGGCAGGTCGGCGACGAAGGCGAAGTTCGCCTGCCCGCCGAGAAGAGCGTTCAGCGCCAACACGCCGGTCGCGAAGTTCGCCACGTTCGCTTGGATTCCATCGGCTTTCCATATGCCTTCAGCTGACGCAACGTATACAGGGGCACCTCCTAGGTAATCACCGCCGGCGATGGTGATCTTGATGGCAGGGCTTTGCGACGCGGGGTTAGTGGTCGCAGGTGAGCTTAAGCTACTGGTCGCTGTCGATGTGGCCGACGACGAACTCTTAGTGCCAGCTCCGCTGCTGCAAGCTGCAAGTAACGCTGTCGCCGCTGTCAGCGACGCCGTCGCGCGTAAGTACCTGATTTTGGGCATTGTTCTCCTTATTGTTGTCGTTGTGACACTTTCCGGCCTGCTAAGAACGCTGAGTCGTTGGCCCCTCAGCCAGGAAGCAGGTATCCGAGAATCTGCTGGTAAAGTTTGTCCCGTTCGACAGCGTCGGAACGTATGCTGCTGGACGTGAGGTCGAGATCGGCGACGATCCTGCCAGGACCTGGGGCCATGAGCAGGATCCTCTCGGCCAGGTCCAACGCCTCGTTGACGTCATGGGTTACGAACACGACGGTCGTAGACGTTTGCTCCCACAAGGTCATTAGGAGCCGTTGCATCGCTATTCTCGTGATGGCGTCGAGGGCACCGAAAGGTTCGTCCATGAGCAGCGCGCTGGGCTCGGCTGCCATTGCACGTGCCAGCGCTACTCTCTGCTGCATGCCGCCGGACATCTCCGCCGGGTATTTTCTAGCTGCGTCCTTCAACCCGACTGACTCCAAGGCGCGCCGAGCGCGCTCGGCGCGCTCGGCCCGGCGAAGGTGGAACCGTTCCAAGGCCATTTCGACGTTTTCGCTGGCTGTCATCCAGGGCATCAACGCGTACTGCTGGAGGACGACCGCCCTGTCAGGACCCGGGCCTACCACCTGTCTCCGCCCTATTCGGATCTGACCACCGGACAGTTCGACGAACCCTGCCACTGCGTTCAGTAATGTCGTCTTGCCACACCCGGTCGGCCCTAGCAGAGCAGTGAACGAGCCAGCCCCAAACGTAACGTCGGTTTCCGCGAGCGCCGTCGTGACGTTTCCGGTGCGACTGGAATGGTATGTGACAGCGGCCTTTTCCAGACAGATGGCCTCACTAGTGGTGCCCGTCAGATCGTGTCCTGGCGTCCCGGGAGGACTTGATCCCTGAACCGCAGCTTCAGGTGCAGGCAACTCGCTCACCTGGCACCCCTGTCCGCCAAGCCGATAGCGCTCAATCCGACTTGGCGCCTTCTCACGAGGTGCTCCAATGCACTAACCGCTTGCCTGCCTTTGCGATGAGGTAATCAGCGCTGACTCCGAGGACGCCCAACTCGATCAGCCCGACGAAGATTCGGCCGGTCTGGAGGAACTGAGAGTCGACCTGCAACCTATAGGCGATGCCGTTTTGAGCCCCGCCGAGCTCTGCAGCCACCAAGGCAAGGAAGGCTACGCTGCTACCGTAACGAAGCGCCGATATGATCGCCGGCCCAGCTGCCGGTATCAGAACCCTCGTCAGGACTCTTACCCGTCCGAGTCCGTACCCCTTCGCTACCCTCACGTACACTGACGGGATCCGCGCGACCCCGTCGTGGACGTAGAGCCACACGGCCAGTACGACGGCGTAGCCGATGATGAAGTACTTTCCTTTCTGGCCTATTCCGAACCATGCTGTCGACAGGGGCACGACAGCGATGGCCGGTATAGGACGCAGGAACGTGATGATCGGCCCTAGCAGTGCGTTACAAGCACGTGAGATCCCGGTTGCGAAGCCAATGGCGATTCCAAGGGCCGATCCGATGAGAAAGCCGACAGCCACTCGTCCCAGACTGGCGCGCAGGTCACCACCGACTACTCCACTTCTCCACAGCGACTTGGCGGCCTCCCACGTCTGGAGTGGGGTGGGGAAAAGCGCCTTGGTTATCAGTCCGCTGCGAGCTACGATCTCCCACAACAACAGGCACACGACGACTAACGCGAGACGCTGCCCTACACGTCGCGCTAGCCGCACCAAGCGCCTTCTTAAGGTGAAGCCATTCCCACGAGGTTCAATCGCCCCGACCTCCAGGTGAGCCGCTTGGGACGAGGCGGCGCCTCGTGCGCTCTCTTTTTGAGACGAACGGCGAATTACTAAAGTGCCCATCGGCAGCTTTCCCCACTGTGACGGCCCGTCAAGCCTCGCAGGTCGGATTCGCAGGACACGCTTTTCATTGTACGAGCCGATATCGACCCTGTCTATATTCTGCTGTTACAGATCTGTTAACTGGAATGCGCAATACTGGCAACGTGTCGAGCAGGAGTCCCGATCCCGAAGCGCAACGCGTTGGACGCCAGATACGGTCACTGCGACGCACGGCGTCGCTCACAATGGTGGGGCTAGCAGCAAAGGCTGGCGTGTCCCAGCCGTTCCTCAGCCAGATCGAGCGTGGGCTTGCAGCACCGAGCCTGACTACTATCCTCTCCTTGGCCGAGGCTCTAGGGGTGCAGCCCGGCCAGCTGCTTGGACCGCCGGCACGGGATGGAAGCGTCGAACACGAGTCAACCCCCAAGGTGATGCAAGCCCACGAACGGGCGTCGGATACGGTGCTTATCCACACCCCCGGGTCGGACGTCTCCCGCTTGGAGGCCTACGAGCACGTGTTCAATCCAGGTGAGTCCCCGAGGGACTGGTTCGAGCACGAGGGGGAAGACTTCGTCTACGTCTTGGAGGGCATAGTAGAGCTTCAGCTCCTAGGCGAGAAGGCGGTGCCGCTGGGGACGGGCCGCAGCGCCGTGTACCCGGGCCGTGTTCCCCACCGGTGCGTCGTCGTCGGTCCTACTAGAGCCCGTACCCTCGTCGTCGTTTCCGGCCACGAGGTTATCCATTAGACTAACCGAGGCCTAGCGCGTCGAGCGCTTGTCGATGCAGCAGGCCGTTGGTGGAGATGGCGCTGCCGCCACCGGCGCCTTTCCGGCCGAGCAGGTCGGTGAAAGTCCCGCCGGCTTCCTCCACGATCACTTCTAATGCGGCGAGATCCCAGAGTGATGCCACCGGGTCGATGCCGATATCGATGGCACCCTCCGCTACGAGCATGTGCGACCAGAAGTCACCGAAGCTGCGATCCGCGTAGCAGCCCTGCGCCAAGGTTACGTAGCTTGCCGGGCCTCCCCAATCTTCCCAGGATGACAGTGCGGAACCCGACAGGTGAGCGTCGGCGAGAGACGCGACGCCGGAAACACCCATCCGCCGGGCTGGCCCTGCGGGCAGGTCGGCCACGAACGCCCCGGCGCCCCGTGCCGCCCACCAGCGCCGCCCGAGGGCTGGGGCTGACACGACTCCGACGTCGACGGCGCCTTGGGCTTCTAGGGCTATGAGCGTCGCCCACGCCGGGATGCTCCTGACGAAGTTCTTGGTGCCGTCTATCGGGTCGACGATCCAGCGCCGGGGCCCGCTGCCTGTGTCGCCGTACTCCTCTCCGACTATCCGGTCGTCTGGTCGTTCGACGGCGAGGATCGCCCGGAGGCGCTCTTCGACCGCCCGGTCCGCTTCGCTCACCGGCGTACGGTCAGCTTTGGTCTCCACCACCAGCCCGGACTTGCGGAACGCTTCGCGGGTTATGGCGTCGGCGGCGTCCGCCAGGCGCAGCGCCAGGTCCAGGTCCGACGTTGACACCGGCGGGGATTCGGTCGTGGAAGGTTCGTTCACGCCAGGGCCACCAGCTCGATGAGGTCGTCGCTCCAGCGATCCTCGACTCCTTCGGGCATGGTTATCACCCGGCTCGGGGAGAGCTGCGCGACGAAAGACACGTCGTGGCTGACTACGATCATCGCACCGGGCCAGTCGGAGAGGGCCGCTCCGATAGCGTCACGCGACGGCGGGTCCAGGTTGTTGGTCGGCTCGTCGAGCAGCAGCAGGTTGTGGCGGCCGGCGACGAGCTGAGCGAGAGCGAGTTTCGTCTTCTCCCCTCCTGAGAGGGTCCCCGCGTCCTGGAAGGCTATTTCGCCGACCAGGCCGAACATGCCAAGCAGCGCCCGCAGCTCCGGTTCGGGGGCGTTCGAAGCTTCTCGCATGTGGGCCAGCACCGTAACCCCCGAGCGGATGCCCTCGTGCTCCTGGGCGTAGTAACCGGCTACGACCCCCGCGCCGAGACGCCAGGAGCCGTTCTTGGGGTCGCTGCGCCCGGCGAGGATGCGAAGCAGGCTCGTCTTGCCCGCGCCGTTGAGGCCCATCACCAGGACCCGTTCGCCTCGCTCCAAAGCGAACGACACGTCCTCGAAGATCATCGGCCCCCCGTAGGACTGGGCGAGCTCCTCCGCTTCGAGGACGACCCTGCCGGCTCGCGGCGGGTCCGGGAAGCGAACCTTGTATTTGCGTTCCCCTCTGCCTGCCGTCGTGACCGCCCCCGAAGCGAGGCGCTCGGCGCGCCGGTCAAGTGAACGGGCGACCCTCGCACGTTTCGCCGTCTGGTGGCGCATCGAGTCGGCAAGGTCGGAGAGCCTCTTTATCTCGGTCTGCTGGCGCTCCGCGAGACGCCGGCGGCGTTCCTCGTCGGCGGCGCGGGCCTTCCTGTACTGCGAGTAGGTGCCTTTGTACTCGACCATCTCCGCGTTGTCGAGGTGCAAGACGCGGGTGATCGCCTCGTCGAGGAGGTCCAGGTCGTGGCTCACGACGAGCAGCGCCCCGCGAAAGTCGCGCAGGAAGCCCATCAGCCAGCTCTTCGCGTCCCCGTCGAGATGGTTCGTCGGTTCGTCGAGCATCAGCACGTCGGTACCCCCGAAGAGGATCCTGGCGAGCTCTACCCTGCGCCGCTCGCCGCCTGAGAGCACGCCGAGCGGCCCGTCGAGACGGTCGGAGTCGAGTCCCAGGCCGGCTACGAGCTGGCGGACCTCGGACTCCGCGGCGTAGCCGTCGAGGTTCGAGAAGGTCTCCTCGGACCGCGAGTAACGACGGATGTTGGCTTCGGAAGGTTCGGATTCCATGGCGCGCCGGGCGTCTTCCATACGTCGAGCGGCCTCGTCTAGACCCCGCCCTGACAGGACGTGCTCCATGGCGGTGACGTCGGTTTTCCGGGACAGGGCTCTTGGGTCCTGGGTGAGGAAACCGAGGCGGCCCCTTATGGTCGACCGGCCTCCCGACGGGGGGGCGTCCCCGGCGAGCACTTTGAGCAGGCTGGTCTTGCCGGCCCCGTTCCTGCCGACGAGACCGACCTTGTCGCCGGGACGAACCTGGAACGACGCCCCGCCTAGGGTGACCCTGCCGCCGACTTCGACCGTCAGGTCCTTGACCTCCAACACCTAGACCATGATGGCCCAAGTCAGGACCGCTGCGGTACCACCACTGCATCCGTGTTCAAAGCGGCCTGGTGCGGGCGGCTTCCTCGGCTTCGCATGCCACGTCGCGAACCGGCCGGCCGAGCTGCGCGGCGACGCCGAGGGCGTCGTCGTGCTCGGCCTTGTAGCGTTGAGCCGACACTTTCACCCGTACGGGCAGCCCGCTCACTTCCACCGTGACGAAGCTCCTGGCGGACGGCCAGCGCCGCCAGGTGGAGGCTCTCACCCCGAGCGTCCCGGTCTCGGAGGTGATCACCGCTCTGAGCTTGCTGACATTCGACGGGTCGGACAGGACCGTGAGCACATGGGCGGGGCGTCCTTTCTTGCCGGTCACCGGTGACACCCACGCGTCGAGAGCCCCCCGCCTCAGGAGTGCCGATATCGTCGACGCGAGGATCTCGCCTGTCACGTCGTCGACGGTCGCTTCCATGACGACAAGAGGTTGGGCGCCTTCGAGGTCGGGGCCGTCGCCGGCGTGGACCTCCCCGATCAGCACCTGGGCGGCGTTGGGAAGGCCGTTGAGGTCACGCGTCCCCGCCCCGAAACCGCAGGCGACCACGTTCATCGCCGGGACGGGACCCCAACCGTCGCACAGCCCGGCGAGCAGCGCCGCCCCTGTAGGGGTGGTTAGCTCCATCCCCACGCCCGTGCCGTAGATCGGCGCCCCGACTTCGGCTAAGACGACGCTTACAGCCGGCGCCGGGACTGGAAGCGAACCGTGCGCCGACGAGGCCATGCCGGACCCTTGGGCGACGGGACCGGAGAAGACCTCGTCGACTCCCAGCAGTTCCAACGCGATGCACGTTCCGACGACGTCTACGATCGCATCGGTCGAGCCGACCTCGTGGAAGTGGACCTCCCCGAGGGGCACACCGTGCAGCCGCGATTCGGCGCGTCCCAGGCGGTCGAACACCTCGAGAGCCCGGCGCCGGGCACGTTCGGGCAGGTCGGCTCGCTCCAGCATCGCGACGATGCTCGTGTAGGTTCTGGTCTGCGGCCCGGCTTCGACGACGACGTCAAGGTAGGTTGCGGCGACCCCGGCGCGCAGGACCTGCTCGGATCGGATCTCCCAGCCGCTCAGCTCGAGTTTTGCGAGCCCATCTTCAATCGACGCCAGGTCAGCGCCCGCGTCTACCAGAGCCCCTAAAGCCATGTTCCCGGCGATCCCAGCGAAGCAGTTCCACCAGGCGACGGTACTCAACGGAAGATCCGACTGATAGCGAACGCCGCCCCAAAACCGTTGTCGATGCCGACCACGGTGATGCCCGAGGCGCACGAAGACAGCATCGACAACAGGGCGGTGACTCCTTCGAGCGAAGCGCCGTACCCCACGCTCGTCGGCACCGCCACCACGGGGCACGCGACCAGGCCGCCGACCACGGAGGCGAGCGCCCCTTCCATGCCGGCCACCACCACCACGGCGGGGGCCCGCTGAAGTTCGGGCACGCGGACCAAAAGGCGGTGCAGGCCTGCGACACCAACGTCGGCTATCAGCTGAGACCGGATCCCCATGGCGTGCAACGTCGCCTGGCACTCCGCCGCCACGGCAAGGTCAGCCGTGCCGGCGGTGACGACGAGGACCGCGTCGAGGTCCTCTCTCGGCTCGGCGGGCCGCCACACCACGGTCGACTCGTGGCGCTCAGCTCCAGGGAACCTCGACGTGACGGCTTCTATCTGAGCCGGGGTTGCCCTGCTCAAAAGCACCGGGCCGCTGCTTGAGCGAAGCAGCTCGTCTACGATCCCGACGCAATGCTCGGTGCTCTTTCCCGGGCCGTAGACCGCCTCGGGAACCCCTTGGCGCAGCTCCCTGTGGGTGTCGAGAGTGGCGAAGCCCATTTCGGTGTAGGGCAGCGACCGCAGACGGCTGACCACCTCGTCTGCGTCTATCTCACCGGCGCTAAGGCGGTCGAGGAGTTTGCGTACTTCGGCGGCGTCCATATCACCTATCCTGCCCGGCCATGACCGGGATTGTCTCCTCGAGCGCTTCTATAGGGTTCCTCGGACCGAGCGGCACCTTCACAGAGGAAGCCCTGCGAAGCGAGCCAGGCCTCGCCCGGGCCCGACTGGTGGCCCTGCCATCTTTCGTCGCGGTCTTCGAGGAAGTCGCCGCCGGCCGGGTGGACTACGGGTTCGTTGCGATCGAGAACTCGATAGAAGGTTCCGTGTCGATCACCACCGACCAACTGGTCTTCGAGCGCGACCTGATCATCGTCGGCGAGACGGTTCTCCCGGTGACGCAGAACCTGCTCGCTGCGCCTGGCGTCACTGTAGAACAGGTCACCAGGGTGGTCTCGTTCCCGGTCGCGACAGCTCAGTGCAGGGCTTGGCTTTCGCAGAACCTTCCCGGCGTCGAGGAGGTGGCAGCGACATCCACGGCAGCAGCGGTCCGCCAGGTCGCAGCTGAAGGCGACGACGCTTCGAGCCCCGACGGGCTGTCAGCCGCGATCGGCACTGCCCTGGCCGGGTCGCTTTACGGCCTGGATGTACTAGCGGCGAGCATCGAGGACAACCCGGACAACACCACCAGGTTCGTCCTGGTAACCCGTCCCGGAAACGGCGTCCCAGCCCCGAGCGGGCATGACAAGACGAGCGTCGTGTGCTTTCAGTCCTCGGACCATCCAGGCTCACTGCACGGCATCCTCGGCCAGTTCTCCGCCCGCGACCTCAACTTGGTGAAGCTGGAGTCGAGACCGACCAAGAAGGGTCTCGGCGAGTACTGCTTCTTGATCGACTTCGAAGGTCACGTGGGAGACGAGATCGTCGCGGACTGCTTGCGCGACCTGCACGCCAGTCTCCGCTCGCTCAAATTCTTAGGCTCGTATCCCGCAGCCGGCTTCCACGGGGACGGGATCCGACGGGCCGCCAACCAGGCCTGGGTCGAAGCGGACATCTGGATAGACGGGATACGATCCCTTATAGTCCCCGCCGGGGCACCTATTGTCCCAGCCGGGACACCCGCCGACCCACGAGAGGGAAACCCGTGACAGCCACCTCAGAGACGCCCCAAGCCCAGCCACCTTTCGACCTGTCGGTCACCGACAGGCTCCTGTCCACCACGCGGTCGGTCCGCAAGCGCCTCGACTTGGGCCGCCCGGTGCCCAAGGAAGTGGTCTTGGAGTGCTTGCGCCTAGCCGTGCAAGCTCCCACCGGAAGCAACACTCAGGGCTGGCGCTGGATGGTCGTGACGGACCCCGACAAGCGTCGGGAGCTGGCCCGTCTTTACCGGGAGGGAGGCGAGGGCTACCTACGCGCCTCGGCCAACCAGGCGATGGACCCCCAGACCCAACGCGTGTACGAGAGCGCTATCCACCTCACCGAGACCCTTGAGCAGGTCCCGGTGCACGTCGTTCCTTGCATCGAGGGCAGAGCCGAGAGCACCGTTAACGCAATGTCGGCGTCGATCTACGGTTCGATCCTCCCAGCCGTTTGGAGCTTCATGTTGGCGCTGCGCTCCCGGGGGCTAGGGTCCGCGTGGACGACGCTGCACCTGGTAAAGGAGCGCGAAGCCGCCGAGGTTCTCGGCATACCGTTCGAGTCGGTAACCCAGGTGGCTCTGCTGCCGGTGGCCTACACGGTCGGAACTGACTTCAAGGCGGCGTCGCGTCCTCCAGTGGAGACCGTCACCTACTGGGACACGTGGGGAGCCCACCCCGAGCTTTGAGCGTCACCCCGGCGTACCAGTTGCGGTCCAGTTCCGTGCGGGTAGCCTGGTAGCCACGCACGAAGACACCACATCCCCCGGTGAGTTCGGATACGAAGACCCAGAAACCGGTGGGGACCCAGCCTGCTGGGCCGGTCTGCTCTGCCCGGAGTGCTACGCCATGTCCGACGGCGGTTACCACCGCGAGGGGTGCTCCCATGCGGAGGCACCGGACTAGTAAAGGGCCTCACGTCTTCGGCCCAGAGTCGCCAACTCCGCAGCCTCTCGAAGATACGACTAGCGAAAGCCAGGTAGAACGACTGGCGGAAGGAACGGGTTCGCGACCGGCCCCGTTCGTCCACGACCCTGCCTTTCGTCAGCATGGAGTGTGACGCTTGAACAAGCAGTGACGTGAAAAACCCTTCAACCGCGTCGAGTTCTGATACGAACCCGACGACGTTCATGTACCCGCAGTCGCCATCCCAGGCGACCCTCACCCGGTTCGTTGCCCCGACCGCCGCTAGAAGCCGTCCTTTCGCAGGGGCGTACGGGTCCTCGATCCATATCCTTCTCCCGCTGGGGGCCTTGCGGCGCTTGGATCCGCTCGGCTGCGCCAGAGCTGCGTCTACGAGGCCTGCTTCGAGAGCAGATCGAATCTCTGATGCGGCACCTCTTGCGTGCAGGCGGGCTTATGAAACCAGAACCGAACGAAAGTCCGGCCTGGTCCGCCCGAGGCAGCTTAGGAGCCGGGAAAATAGAGGTAGTCTTTAGGTCGTTCCGTGGAGGGATGGCAGAGTGGACGAATGCGAAGCTCTTGAAAAGCTTTGGGATGCAAGTCCCCGGGGGTTCGAATCCCTCTCCCTCCGCTGCTCAGAGGCTGTTGTTGCGCATTGACCACGTCGCTTCACCAGTCGGACAGTCATAATACGGTCATGCATCTGCTGGCGTTCTTGCCATGTGAAGGAGCGTCCGGTCCCGAGGCGACGACTACTGGCAAGTGCCGGTTCCACTCGGCCGCGACCCTGCTAGGTCAATTAGGAGTGTGCCACCAAGCGGGCGCACGGCACGAAGCGGGATGCTCAACAGGCAGCCACAGCAGCCGGACCCGCGTCGGGTCTACTTAGCCCACGACCGTGCGCAATGCGACCACACCTCCTTGATATCAGCTGGACAGCTTGGATGATATCATTAATACTCATGCTATCTGAGAGCTAGTCATGTCTTGCTAGGCCGCTCAGCTCGCATCGTTCGAGGATCGGGTCCTCGGTGACGTTTGGGGGCGCTTCAGTTCAGCTGACCTTGAGATATTCCCGAAGGGCTTCGCGCACAACGTCTGAAGCGGTCGTGTGATCCTTTGCTGCTCGGTCGTCGACTGCCTTACGTAGCTCCGGTTCTAGTCGTACCGGAAACGTGCCGGCCGGACCTGATCCCATCGATGGGCGGCCCGGCCGGCCAACCACGCCACCATCGACGGGAGTGGGATGTTGAGGGGCACGGCCGATGATCGGGTCCTGTCCGGGGTCGGGGAGACCTTCGAGTTGGAGATGCACAACGACCGCCTCGGCGACTACGTGGCGGAGAACCGGGTCGTGGAGTACGAACCAAGCCGTGCACTTCGGCTTCGGCACGCCTGGTCGACGACGGTGACCTCGCGCTCAGGGCCATTGACCGCAACCGGCTAAAGGCTGCTCAGGCGTCGTAATCACACCTCTGACCCCAGAGGCCAAACGTAGGCGCCAACCGGCGAACCCTATGCTACTGCGCACCACCCCACAGAGAGCCGCTGCGGAGAGCTTCCCTCTCGACGCAGTGTAGAGTGGAGCAGGTGACAAGGCGCCGGAACGTGCCGCAACGTGGACCGCTAGACAGCGAAGGCCTCACCGCTACGAAGGTCGGTCGATGATCGTAGCGATCGGGTTTCTATCCGGTATCTTGACGACTTCGGCTTGGCTGCCGCAGCTGTGGCGTACGTGGCATCGCGGCAAAGCCGATGACATCTCCTTCGCCTACCTGGGCGTTCTAGGCACCGGGATCGTCGGCTGGATCGTCTACGGCTCCGCGAGCGGTCAACCCGCCGTGCTCATCCCGAACGTAGTCACTTTCGCCCTGCTCGTGGGACTGACCGCCCTCAAGGTCCGCCCCCGGCGCTCAGCCGCTCAGCCGCTCAGCCGCTAGGCCCGAGCTTCCCCGGAGTCCGGGCGGCTCAGACCGCCTCTGTCGTCATGGCGGTTTGTCTCGCCCATCGGTAATCCGCCTTGCCGTTGGGCGCTCGGCGTACGACGTCGACGACGACGATCCGCTTGGGTATCTTGTAGCCCGACAACGAGCTCCGCAGCCATTCTCGCAACTCGTCCCCGTCGGGGCGCTCGGGGCGGTCACAGCCGACGACAGCCACGACCTGCTGGCCGAAGCGCTCGTCGGGGAGGCCGACAACCAGGCAGTCGTCGACCGCCTCGTGGCGTTTGAGGGCCTCTTCTACCTCTTCGGGATAGACCTTCTCTCCCCCGGTGTTGATGCAGTTCGAGCCCCTGCCAAGCAGGCGGATGCTGCCATCAGCGTCGACGGTCGCCCAGTCGCCGGTGATCACATAAGACTCCCCTTCAAAGGTGCGGAACGTCCGGGCCGTCTTGTCAGGGTCTTTGTAGTAGCCGAAAGCGGGAGTCTGCGTAGCGAGCATGCCCTGCTCTTCGGACCCCGGCTGCACCCGCCTTCCGTCCTCGGTGATGACGATCGTGCCGGGGATCAGGTCGAACCTCGCCGTCGGCACCTTCGTCTCCCGCGACACCGACGTCACACCGTACCCGCCGCCTTCCGTGGACCCGAGCGCGTCGATCATGACAGCGCCGAGTCTCTCCGCGAGGCCTTCTTTGACCTCTGCGCTCCACATCGCCCCCGAAGAGGCGATCGTGTCCAAACCGGCAAGGTCGAGCGTCCTACCCTGCGCTTCTAGTTGCTCCAAGGCTCTCAGCATGGGCCTGGCGAAGGCGTCCCCGACCACGACGACGCGGGTGGCCCTCTCCCGCTCGGCGACTTCCCAAAGCTCGTAGGGGTCGAAGGTGCGACTCTCCAGCAGCACGGCTGTGCCGCCGGCGAGCAAGGCGGGCATCGCCCCGACCCACATGCCGGTGCCGTGCATCAGCGGAGGGCAGGTCACCGTGACCAGGCGAGGCACGGCAGCCATCGCCTCCAGGAAAGCCGGGATCTCCTCGACGCTCGTCGGGGTCGCGACCGGAAGGCCGAGCAGGGCGAAGTTCTGGTACTGGGACCGCACGAAGTCGTGCTGGCGGGACATGACACCCTTGGGCATTCCCGTGGTGCCGCCGGTGTAGAGCATGTAAAGGTCGTCGCCGTCACGCTCGGTGCGCTGCGCCGGCTCGTGATCCCCTAAGAGGCTATCCCATGGCAGCGCCTTGGGCACTTCGATCTGGGCGTCGCTTTGAGGGTCGGGCACCTCCACAAGAAGCTTCAAGCCCGGCAGCCGGTCGAGCACTCTCAAGACCCGGTCGGCCATCGAAGAGTGGTAGACGAGGGCTTCGGTGTCAGCGTCAGCGAGGAGGTAGGCGAGCTCGTCGTCGACGTAGCGGTAGTTGACGTTTATGGCGACGCAGCGGGCTTTGTAGGAGCCGTACTGGGCGATCAGGTATTCGGGGCTGTTGTACAAGCACAGGGCGACCTTGGCGCCCGGTTCCAGGCCGTGGGCTCCCAAGGCGGCAGCGAAGCGCGCCGCCTGGTCGTCGTATTCACGGTAGGTAACCCGTCGAGCACCGGACACTATGGCCTCGGCCGCCGGGTTGAAGTCCGTCACCGCCTCCCATGCGCTGGCGAAGTGCAACCTCACGACCGGACCCTACCTGAACCGGACGCGAACTTCGAAACCTCAAACGGCAGCACGACCGTTCCCCTCATTGTCCTGCGGTGTCTTTCCAAGGCGGCGATCAGGCGGAAGGTTCGGACCCGACGACCGACACGAAGCTGACGCACTCCCCGGGCTGGCCGCCGAGGTTGTGGGTGAGGGCAAGCTTGCGGGTGGGGCTGAGGCTGGCTATTCGGCGCTCGTCAGGCGCCTCTCCGCGCAGCTGCAGCCAGCATTCGAACATCATCCGCAACCCCGATGCGCCGATGGGATGGCCGAACGCCTTCAGGCCACCGTCGGGGTTGACAGGCAGCTCCCCGTCGAGGTCGTAGGTTCCCGCCAGAGCTTCCTTCCATGCGAAGCCGCGTTCCGCGAAGCCGAGGTCTTCCATGAGCACCAGCTCGGTGGGGGTGAAGCAGTCGTGCACCTCCGCCATCGCGATCTCAGCCCGAGGGTCGGTAACGCCCGCCTGGGCGTACGCGTCGGTGGCAGCCGCGACCACCTCCGGGAACGTCGTGAAGTCGTAGGCGGGGTCTATGTTTCCCCTGGCGGGGCCGGCAACGAAAGAGAGGCCTTTCACATATAGGGGACGGTCCGTGTAGCGGTGCGCGTCCTCGGCTCTGACCACAATGGCCGCAGCCGAACCGTCCGAAACGCCCGAGCAGTCGAACACGCCGAGCATCCCCGCTATCGGAGCGGAACGCGCTATTACCTCTTTGGACACTTCCTTGCGGAACTGCGCCCTGGGGTTGCGGGCGCCGTTGTAATGGTTTTTCCAGGCTATGCGGGTGAGAACCTCTTTTAGCTCTGCCTCGTCGACCCCGTACTTTTTGGCGTAGGCAGGTGCCAGCAGGCTGAAGCGGGCCGGAGCTGTGATCTCCGCTATGGTGCCGTCCCCGGGCAGGGGTGCGCTTACCAAGCCGGAGAACCCAGAGTCTTTCAGCTTTTCCACCCCTACGGCCATAGCCACGTCGAAGGCGCCCGAAGCCACCGCGTAGCAAGCGTTTCGCAGCGCTTCGGAACCAGTGGCGCACATGTTTTCGAGACGGGTGACAGGCTTGTTCTCCAGGCGGAGCACCCGGGACAGGGTGAGACCCGACACACCTGAGCCCATCGTCCCGAGCCAGTATGCGTCGATGTCGTCCCTGTCCACGCCGGCGGACAGCATCGCCGCCTGGGTGGATTCGATCAGCATGTCGTCGGTGGAGCGATCCCAGTGCTCCCCGAAGTTGGTGCAGCCCATGCCGACTATGGCGACTCTGTCTCTGATTCCCTTCGATGCCATTTGCTACCTCCCGTTGGATGTTGCGTGTGGTGCTATGCCTTCGTGTGGAACGGCCAGTTCAGATGAGGACTGGCCTCGCCTTCCAGAAGTAGTTGTGGATTCCCGAGGCCGTTGTCAGGCGCCGGAAGGACATCTCGACCCGGTCTCCGATAGCTACCTTGTCAGGGTCAGCGTCGGTCAGCTCACAGCTGAGCCGGCCGCCGCCGTCGAAGTCGATGACGGCTGCGATTACCGGGGGGCACGGCGAGAACGCCAGGTGGTCGACGGTGTAGGTCGCTATCGTCGCCGTCTTGTCGGCCATCGGCTCCTCGACCATCCGGTCTACGGCCTTGCAGCTGACGCACACCCTGACCGCGGGAAGGTGCACCGTCGAGCACTCTTCGCAGCGGTGAGCGACGAAACCGTACTTGTAGCGCGAGGATCGGTGCGTCGGGGGTGCAGCCGGGCCTTGCGGGTCCGGCCGCCTCGGAGGCTCCTTGGAGAGCAACCCCCGCCACGAGAGGAAGTCGGTGTAACGCACCGGCTTGCCACCACGCTCGGCCTGAGCGGCGACTGCCAAGTCCGGGCGGTGCCGTGCTATCGCTTCGGTCGTCCGCAGCGCCATCGCCGTAGCACCGTCGGCGAGTGTCACCACCGCTATCGTCTCGCCGGGTTTTGCCATGTCGAGAACGTTGGCGAGGATCAGCCCAGCCTGGGCGGCGCCTGGGTTCCCGATCGAGGTGGTCATGTCGTCGGCGACCCGCCCGGCGCCGCAAGACGCGGCGAAGGACCGTACGGCGCGCCCGTGAAGCCCGGCTACGACGACAACGTCGATCTCCGACGGGGACAGCCCTGACTTCTTCAGCATCTCGTTGAAAGCCGACTCGGCGAGCGGAACGTATACGTGCTCGCCGAAACGCTCCTCCCACACCCTCGACGAAACGGCGCCAGGTAGACGCCAGCGGTCAAGGAATTCGTCGGTGGCGCTCGCCTCGGCCACGACCTCCGCTATCGCTTCGGGATCATCTCCGAAAAGGAAAGCGGCTGCTGCGTCACCTCCGTCGCGCTCGTCGGCCCCGCCCGGCAGGCCGGTCCTCACGTCCGAGACGACCACCAAGGTGGGCCCAGGGGCCTCAGCCCCCATGAGAAGCGCTCCGGCCGCGGAGCGCACCGAGCCGCACACGTCGACAGCGAGGCACCCAGTCGGCAGTCGAAGCGCGGCGTGGAGCACGTTGGCGTTCGTCTTGTCCAAGTACGGCGGGTTAGCCGTGGCGTAGAGAAGTCGTTGCGGGGCGCCGGCGTCTACCGCCCGTCTCAGGGCCTGGCGGGCAGCTTCCACGCCCATGGAGGTGGGGTCCTCGTCGTAGCCGGCCACGGCCCTGGAACCTTTTCCCCCTCCGCCGCCTAGAGCAGCGCCGATGTCGGCTCGGATCAGACGGTGACGTGGAATGTAAGTCCCGTATGAGATCAGCCCCACCATTGCGCCTCCTTTAGATGCAAAAACCTATACCAGCTACAGCGTAGGTGCCCGGCGCCTGCGGCGCACGAGGTCGTCCAGCATGCCAACTAAGGTTAGCTGAGCTAAGCGGACCGACTCCGACTGGCGGGGTTAATTGACCTTGTGGTTAATATTGAGCTGACGAGGCTGGTCTTAACCATAAGCTGGCCTTAACCATAAAAGAGCTTGGGGAACAAAGCATGGACTTCGAAGGGCGGGTGCTGTTCGTAACGGGCGGTGGTTCGGGTATAGGCGCTGCCACGGCGCGGCGCTTCGCCGCTGGTGGGGGCGCCGTTGCCGTAGCCGACCTTGACGCCGGCAAGGCCAAGGACGTCGCCGAGTCCCTCGGCAACGCCGTCGGATTCGGCGTAGACGTATCAGACGAGGCTTCGGTGCGCGATGCTCTGTCGGAGTGCCGGCAGAAGTTGGGGCTCGTGGACGCTGTCCTTAACGCGGCAGGTCACGCTGAGTTCGGCGTCATCGAGGACTGGTCCTTCGAACGCTGGACGAAGATGATGGCAGTGCACGCCGGCGGGACGTTCCTGGTGTGCAAGCACGTGGTCGGTCAGATGAGAGAGAAGGGCGGCGGGGCGATAGTGAACGTCGCGTCCGTCGCCGCCCTCGTTGCCCAACAACGTAACTCCGTCTACGGCGCGGCCAAAGGGGCGATAATGTCCTTCAGCCGCCAACTGGCATTAGACCTTGCTCCTGACATCCGGGTGAACACGGTGGCCCCCGGTAGGGTACGCACCGGGATGACCGAGCCGATCATGCTTTCGCGCGGCGAGGGCAGCGTTGAGGAGGGGGCCAGGGCGTTTGGAGCCGCGAACCCCCAAAAGCGGGTGGCGAACGCCGACGAGATCGCAGGCCCGGTCTGCTTTTTGCTCTCTGACGACGCCAGTTTCGTGACCGGCACCGTCTTGGTGGCCGACGGTGGAGAAACCGCTATTTGAGGCTCTCCGAAAGCAGAGGCGAGGTGCCAGCCAGGGGAGGCGGGGTGGACTAGGCGTCGGTCGAGAGCGCTTCGAGTAGTTCGTCGGCTCTCGCGAGACGCTGCTTCACTACAAGTTGAATTGGTTCGTCAAGGCCTGCTGCCACCTCGTCAAGCGAGATGCGTGCCGCTCGTACAAGCTCTACGACACTGTTACGGCCGTCTAGCACAGCTGAACGCATTCGCTCTGCGATAGTGGTTGCGAGACGTTCGTCGAACTCCCGCGCGAAGGTCTCGTAGGAGACCGACATTAGTCTCGCCGGGATCGCCTCTGCTATCAGCCACAGCGGCTCGAGGGCCAGCTGCCTCCAGCGGGCTGGTTGCTGCAGGCTCGCCACACCTGCTGCAGCCAGAGCCGCTGATGCTGCCACAAACCCGGCCCGCTGCGGGGGTTTAAGGAACGGCCAGTAGAGGCCCGCCACGATAACAGCCGTGCTTCCCACGTCGAAGAAGGGGTAGTGCTGCTTGCCACGGGCGTCCGCCGGATAACGAAGTCGCGGAGTGGTCGACAACGTGCACCCGGCGCTCACAGCTAGCACCGCCGAGAGGATCCTGGCGTGCCGGCGGTCGCGGTCGCCAGGCGGGTCGGAGTGCACCTTCCAAGCGAGCGCTGCCATGGCGCCAGCCCACGGCACGACAGCGGAGAGGGGCGCCCCGCCATAGGCGTCGGAGGTGAGAAGCAGCTGCCACAGAGCACCCAAACCCAAGATCACGGCAGCGGGGTCTACCGGCCCCGCCTTCCAAGTCGGATCTGCGCTCAACACGATCGGGATTCCGTTGACGACCAGGTGCCGTGGCGCTCCGGGCACCGCAGCCTCGTCGGTGTCGCTCACCGACACCTCAACTCGGCCGTACAAACCGAGGCTGTCAAGGCGAGATTCGAGCTCGGCCGCCTGGCCCGCCGACACGACTACCGTTCCGTGGCCGGGCGCCACGTGAACGACTATGTCACGGTCCAGGCGGGGCGTGTCGTTGTTGCGCTTCTCCCAGCGCAGCAGGGCATGACCGAGGAACACTTCGGCCCCGCCAAGCTGTTCGCTAAGCGATGCACGCCACCCTCTCAGAGCGCCTGGGTCGATCTCTGCGGGCATCGACGCGTGCCCGGCGAGGAGCGGCGCGATCGACCACAGCCGGTCTACGACAGTGTCCGCTCCGAACGCCACGGACGCCTGGCCGGCCAGGAAAGCATAGGACTCCTGCGCTGACAGCTCCCGGTCGAAGCGCGCCTCGGCAGAACGGCGGGACCGGATCTGATACGAGCGCAGTCCCCATCCTGTCGCTACTGCGACTACCTGCCACACAAAGGCCTGCCAGCCGGTCCGCTTACCTCGAAGTTTGCGAAACCCTGCCACGACTGCGGCCTCGAGGGCCGGTATACCCACCGCTGCGAAGCCGAACCTGAGGCCCGCTTCGATCCCGAGGGGTGTGACGCCCAGGGTCGCAGTGTCGAAGGGCGCGTCGAGCGCCTCAGACCAAAAAGCCACGTCGACAAGGTCAGCAGCCAAACGCTTCTTCAGGTGGGGGTCGCTTCGGCGGTTCAGCGCAATGTAGGTGGCGAGGTCGGCGGCCACGCAGGCAGCCATCGCAACACTGTGGTGCCGGCGACGCCGCGAACCCAGAGCCTCCAATGTAGAGGCCCGCGCCGCAAGCCGCATGAGCGCGTGAAAGCGCGGGCGTGCGCGAAGCATCGCCTCGACAGTCGATCTTGAAGCTTCTACCTCAGCCCAGCTCAGCCTTCTGGCCCTCACACTTAGAGTATGGCCGAACGGCCCGGGCGGGCCCGTAATGCAGCCCACCCTTACGGGGCAAAAGCGGAAAATGCCCAAGTTGACCGATCATCGGGTCGAGATCTGGGTCGGAAGCGAACATGTCCGACGCACCGAGATGATCCGAACCGACGAATTGATTAGGAGAGCGACCAGCCCGATGGCATCGTGGAGCTACCGGCAGCCGGCCGATCTGCACCAGGGGTCTTCCAAGAGGACCCGGGGAGCGGACCTAGGTCGCAAGCCCAAGACTCCGAACGCTCGTAAATACGAAGGTCGCAGATTGGCCGTTGCGCTGACAGCGCTGTCGGGTTTGCTGGCCCTGCTGGTAGCGCCCGCATCCCCGGCCTCAGCTACCTCGGTCTCCACCCAGGGCAGCCCGGCAGCGGCGACAGAACAGGCTCAGGTCTCCCAACTCGAAGCCGAGATCGCCACCGAAGGGACCGCTCTGCAGCAGCTGGTTGCCCGCTCGAACCAGGCTCAGGCCCACCTCGCAGCCTTGCAGCGAAGTCTCGTAGAGGGGCAGGCACAACTTCGCTCCGACCGTGCGGGCGAGGCGGCCGCCGCAGCGAAGCTGCGGGCGGTAGCACTCTACGAGTACGTCAACGGCTCCAAGTCACTGGAGGACACCCTTACCGGCAGCGGGTCGCTCGAAGCGAAGGCTGACGCCGCCATGGTCGAAACCGAGTACGTGACCGCCGCAGGCGTCAATGTGAATGACGCCATTCACGCTCTGAGCGCCGACGAGAAGCAGGTCTCCGAGACTCAGGCCCGCACCAAGGCCCTGGCAGGTGCCGCGACACAGGCCGTGAGCACCCTAGATGCCGACCGCCAGGCCGCCCAGCAGGCGCTCGACGCCGAGCAGTCGACGCTCGCACAGGCGAAAGGCAACCTCGCATTACTCTTAGCGCAGTCGCAGAACCAACAGTCCTCGGCCCAACAAGCCGACGAATCGACCCTTGCCAGCCAGGCCCGGGCCGCCCAAGTTGCGCAGGCCGGGGCATCACAGCCGGCCCCACCACAGGGCGCGAGCCCTGCCGTCGACGCTGCGGTCGGCCCGCAGCCCGCCCCTCCGGGCCTGACCACCCCTCCGAGCGCTCCTGCCCCGCCGAAGGTTCCCGTGGCGACGCCACCCCCGGCGCCGACACCGACCGCAGCCCCTACCACCGCGACTACCACCGTACCCGTGACGACCACTCCCGTAACGACACCGACGCTCAACCTCGACCAGGCTCCCGCCCCGGTTGCGCCATCCCCCGGCTCTTACTCCAACCCGCTGCGTTCCGTCCAGGCCCTCTACCCCGAACGCGTCGACCAGGGCGTCGACTACAGCGGCTACGGGCCTATCTACGCCATCGGCGACGGGGTGGTGCTGTCGGTCACCAACTCCGGCTGGCCCGACGGAACCTTCATCGCCTATCGCCTGACCGACGGGCCGGCAGCAGGGTTAACCGTCTACGCCGCCGAAGACATCCTTCCGTCTGTAACCATTGGCGAGCAGGTGACGTCCTCGACTGTCCTTGGAACTATGTTCGAGGGCCCGAATGGGATCGAAACCGGCTGGGCCAGCTACGCCGGCACGGGAGCGACGATGGCGTGGGGTGCCGGGCAGTTCGGCGGCTCTAACTCGACGGCGTTCGGCTACAACTTCTCACAGCTGCTGAGCTCGCTCGCCGCCCCCCCCGGAGTCCTCCAAAACGACCCGGCCACCGGAAACCTACCGCCAGAATGGCCGCAATGGTGACACGTGCTGGTGCTCAGCCTCCCGTCGAAGCGATCCCGGGGTCCTCGGTCTCGGCTAGCCATTCGATCAAGTCGCAGCGCGCGCGCGCGACCCTTGAGCGTATGGTACCCACAGGGCATTCACAGACCGTCGCCGCCTCCGAATAGCTGAGACCAACTAGCGCCGTCAGCACGAACGCGGAGCGCCTGTCGGGGTCTAAGCGGTCCAGGAGGTCGCCCACTACGGCCGCGCTCGAAGCGTCGGGCTCGGCAGCCCTGCGGGCGAGGGCCGGAGCGCACAGATCGGTGTCACGCCGGCGCCGCCTCACCGTGGAACGATGGTGGTCGAGGCACACGTGACGGGCGATGCCGAGAAGCCAAGTCTTGGCTGTCGAGTCGCCCCTGTAACCCGCTAGTGACCGCACAGCTCGCACGAAAGTCTCCTGCGCCAGGTCGTCGGCGCTCGACGGATCCGTCAGCCCGCAGCAGAACCTCCACACCTGGTCGTAGCTGGCCTCCACGAACGCCTCGATGGCGGCCAGGTCGCCGGCGCGCGCCCCTATAGCCAGCCGGGTCAGTCCGTCCACGCCCGCCAACCTACCCCGACGACGCCACTGATCGCCCGTCGACCACCAACGCTCTCTCCGACCCGCCCGGGAAATCCGACTACCTCGGGGAACTCCACGACACCCCAGGACGACAAATGAACGTGCTACACAGACGACTGGACCTGACCCACGGCGGGAGATGTCGCGCATGCCTGGGATGAACACCGGGCTGAGCGCCACCAACCCGGTGGTAGTAGCCGCCTTTCACAGACTCCTGCTCCGCCAGGGTCTCGTCATCTTGCTGGTGCTGGCCGCCTTGTGGGTAGTGTGGAACTTCCTGCGCTCACGCCGCCTGCGCGCCTCCTCGGCGGCTGGGGAAACCTCCGGTGCGGTCCGGCGGACAGGCGCGGCCGGCGCGAACCTAGCCGGCAGCGAGCCGGCAGCGCGACGGGCGCTGCGGGTGTCGTTCGGTCTCATCTGGATCTTCGACGGGATCCTCCAGGGCCAGGCGTCAATGCCCCTGGGAATGGCCCCGAACGTGATCGGACCTGCTGCGTCCTCGTCGCCAGGCTGGGTGCAGCACCTCGACAACGCTATGGCCACCATATGGAGCTACCACCCGATCTCGGCGCCGGCCGCGGCCGTATGGGTTCAGGTCGGTATCGGATTGTGGCTGCTCGTAGCGCCGAGGGGTAACTGGTCGCGCCTGGCCGGAGTGGCGAGCGTCGGGTGGGGCTTGGTCGTGTGGGTGTTCGGCGAGGCGTTCGGGCAGGTGTTTGCACCCGGCCAGTCTTTCCTCTTCGGCCTGCCAGGTGCCGTGCTGTTCTACTGCGTGGCGGGAGCGCTCGTCGCTTTGCCCGAGGAAGTCTGGCGTTCGGCGCGGACCGGGAGGAGGATCCTCGGGGCTATGGGCGTCTTCCTGGTGGGCATGGCGGTGCTGCAAGCCTGGCCGGGCCGGGGCTTCTGGCACGGCGGGACCACCGGGCAACTCGCGTCGATGGTGTCGGGCATGGCACAGACCCCACAGCCTCACCTCACCGACAGTGCGGTGTCTGCGTTCGCCGGCTTCGACGCAGCCCACGGTTGGGGCGTGAACCTCTTCGCCGTGGCGGCCATGGCAGCGCTCGGAGCGGTGATGGTCTACGCCGGCTTCTTCTCAGTCCGGCCGAGACTCCTGCGGGCATGCCTCGGCGCCGCGGCGCTCCTATTCCTCGCCGACTGGGTTCTCGTGCAGGACTTCGGCTTCCTCGGGGGTGTTGGGACCGACCCGAACTCGATGATCCCGATTCTGATAGTCGTCTTCGCCGGCTACGTGGCCGTGACTCGCCCAGCCGCCCAGCCGGCGGCGAACGTGGTCGCGATCACCACGCCCGAGGCCACCCGATCCGCTCTGTCCATGCTGGCGTTGGACCCGACATTCGCTCTGCGAGTAGCCGCTTCGGTGGCGGCGGTCGCCGTGGTCCTCGTCGGCTCCGTGCCGGCGGCGTTAGCCGCCACTGATCCCAACGCCGACCCGATCCTAGCCCAGGCGATCAACGGCACCCCCCAGACGGTCGACGCGCACGCCCCGAACTTCACCCTGATCGACCAGAACGGCAACCCTGTGACCCCAGCTGACCTTTCCGATAAGACGGTCGCCGTCACGTTCCTCGACGACGTGTGCACCTCGACCTGCCCGCTCATAGCCCAATACTTCCGCCAGGCCGACAAGCTTCTCGGCCCGACCGCTACCAAAGTCGAACTGGTGGCTATCAACGCCAACCCGGTGTTCGTGGCACCCGACTACCTGCAGGCCTTCGACCGCCAGGAGAACATGGCCTCGCTAGCGAACTGGAAGTTCCTAACCGGCTCTTCCCTACCCGGGCTTGAAGCGGCCTGGCGGGCCTTCGGGAACGCTACCGAGCTGTCACCCGGAGGGGCGATGGTCGGCCACAGCGAGTTCACAGCGGTCATCGGCCCCGGCTGGACAGTGCGCTACGTGCTCAACTCCGACCCGGGCCCCGGCACAGAGGCGACGCAGTCCTCTTTCGCCGTAGTCCTAGCTGACACCTTGAAGAAGGTTGCCGCAGGGTCGTGAGAAGCTCACGCCGAGTATCTCGCCGCCTGCCCACCGTGCTCGGCGCGGTGGCGTTGGCGTCCGTCCTGTCCGCTTGCGGGGCTAGCAAGACTTCCGCCTCTACAGGTAGCGTCAATGCGCGGTGGACTCTGCCCGTCGCCTCGTCGACGATAACACCCGAAGGGGTGTGGGCGACCGTCGCAATGGGACATCTTCAGGACCCCCTCAACACCTTCTGGCAGCTGCCTTTCCGCCAGGCCGGCAGGACCACATGGACGAACCAGGTCGCAGCGACCGCCACCGCCACCAACGGCGGACTGATCCTCGCCTCGGCAGGCGGGACGCTTCTAGTCGGCATCCGACCGTCGCTAGATCTCACCTTCTCCCCCCTGATATCCACTGAGACCGGAGGCCTCAAATGGTCCAGCGGACTGTTAGACACTGCGCTGATACCCGCCGCCGGTTCCCTGGCCGTCGAGTCGAGCGCAACCGCCAGCCCCCCAGCCGCCAGCGCTATAACCGCCAGTGGCGGTGACAGTAAAGTCGAATCCGACGAGGGGAACCTGTCGTCGTGGAGGGCCGTCGGCGATCTTCGCTCGCTGAACTTGAGCGCCGCCGGCAGGAGTTGCGACGCGACTTCTCTCACAGCCGTGGGATACTCAGGCACCAACCTCGTCGTCGGCGCAGCCTGTGCAAACGCCGGGTCGAACGGGTTGTTCACCCTCGGCACGGACGGCTGGCAGACCACCGGACCGACGTTGGGCGCTTCGACCGGATCGGCGGTCACCGTTCTAGCCGCTGCGTCGCAAGGCGCCAGCCTACCGGCAGCCACTCCGGAGGCGTTCCTGCTCGGCCTTACAGGCCCGGCTGGTGAACCCCCCCGCCTGTTAGTCGCTTCCAGCTCCGACGGCACAGACTGGCAGGCGTCACCCGCTATCACGGTCGCTTCGACCACGGCGGTCGTCTCGTTCGGGCCGGCCCCGGGCGGGGGCCTGTTCGTGCTGGCCAGAGGACCCGGCGGGGCGATCAACCCCTATGTGACTGACGGGTCGGGCGCCCAGTGGCGGCAGCTCCCCGACGCCCCACCGGGCACGGCGACCCTCGCCAAAGGTCACGGGGGGACGCTCGAAGCCCTGTCCGTCAACAACACGGTGTTGAGCTTTTGGACCTTCGAGCCCGCTGGAAACGAGTGGGTCAGGTCACAGACGATGCACGTGAACATCGAGTTCGGGTCGTCCAACCCGTGAACCTGGCCGCCTCGCTGCGAAGCGCCACCCGAACCCAACGGGAACGCCGTACTCTAGCGAGACACTGGACTCTCGCAAGACGCAGCGCTGAGGGGCCCACCTGTGAAGAAGCTCGCGAGGCGCTGTCCTGCGAGATCGACGGGGAGCACCATCCGGTTACAGCCAAGGCCCTGGACCACCACCTCCAATCCTGCGTTTCTTGCAGCGAGTTCGCGTGCCGCGCGCCGTACCTGCGCTTGGCAGAGCAGGTCTTCCTTTCCAGGAGGCCTCCGCCGCAACTGCTGGGCGAGCTGGCCGTCGCCGCCGCCCAGGACGCAATTGAGCGTCACCCAAAAGCGACCAACCGGGCGCCCCTAGCCACGAGAAGGTCGTTCAACGCGTCGCCACCCCGAAGACCCCCTCTAGCGTGGATGCCGAGCCGCGCGACCGTCGGCGCCTTCGCCTTAGCTGGGGGGCCAGCGCTGGCCGCCGTCTGCGCTGCGGCGCTAGGGCCGTGGTCGTCGCACGCTGCGATCACCGCCCATCTCACTTCCAACGGCTGCATAGCCCCACTGCTAGCCCGTCACCTGTGGCCCGGCTACTGACCCCGCCGACCACGGCTCATTCCGCCGGCTCGAAGGTCAAAGGCAGGCGGCTGGGACCCCAGATTCCTACGGTCGGCGGCTTCCATTCGATCTCCCCGTCGACGCGTAAGCCCCGCATGCGCCTGGCGAGGATAGGCAGAGCCTCTTGAAGCTCCGCCCGGGCTAGCGAAGCCCCGAGGCAGAAGTGGATTCCGCTTCCGAAGGTCATCTGCGGCTGCCCTTCCGGGCTGCGGGTGATGTCGAACCGGCCAGGGTCGAGCCAGACGTCAGGGTCGTGGTTTGCGGCCGCAAGGCTCACCATTACGAGAGAACCTTGCGGGAAGACCACATCTCGGTACTCGACGTCCACCGAAGCGAACCGGGCTGTAGCGCGCACAGCCCCGAGGTGACGGAGGCACTCCTCGGCGGCCGGGGCGGCGAGAGCCCGGTCGTCTGCTAGAGCTTCCCACTGTCGGGGGGCGCCGGCTAGCAGCGCCACCGAGCAGGCGAGCTGGTTGCGCGTCGTGTCGGTGCCGGCCATCAGGACGGCTTCGGTCATCATCACCAGCTCGGAGGTGCTCATCCTGTCGCCCTCCTCTTCGACGGCTATCAGCCTGCTGAGCAGGTCATCGGCAGGGGATTGCCGTCTCTCTTCGATCATCGCCTCGACGTAGGCGTCGAGGTCGGCCATCGCCGCTTCGATAGCTGGCAGGTCGTTTGCGACGTCGTTGTTGAAGATCCTGAAGATGTCAACCGCCCACGCGGAGAACAGCTTCCAGTCTGACTTGGGGGCGCCGAGAAGTTCGCATATCACCGGGATGGGGTACGGTTCGCAGACGTCTGCGACCAGCTCGCACGACCCGCTCGCTGCGACGCCGTCGACTAGGTCGCCGATGACTTGGCGCATGAACGGCCTTAGCTTCTCCGTGGCCCGGGGTGTGAACGCTGGGGAAGCCAGACGCCGAAGCCGGCTGTGCTCCTCGCCTTCCATCGCCAGTATCGACGCCTGGCGACGGCCGCCGATGGGGCGCTGCACCCCGGCCATCTCGGGGATCAGGGAGATAGCAGAGTGGAAACGCCTGTCGCGCAGGACGGCGTTCACATCCTGGTAGCGGGTCACCGCGTAGCCTAGAGGCGTCCTCACCAGCCAGTGCTTTCCGGCAGCCTCGGCGAACGCCGCCACCATCGCCTGGCGGTCAAGGCCGAACACGTCCACCTCGGGCAGGTCCATCTCGGTTGCTACTACCGCCATAGAAGTACCTTTCTGGTGTGGTCGTGAGACTAAGGCTACGCCGGATCAAACGGCAAGTGGCTGGCACGCCTCGCACGCGTAGGCAAACTGCCCTGCGAGCATCCAGCGGCGGATAAGGCCTCCACAGCGGGCGCAGAAACGCTGGCCGTACACGTAGCAGGTCCGGCTGTCGCGAACCTTGAGGTCCCGGCGCCGGTCGACGGTTCGGATCCGTCCGCCGTCGGCGACTCCCGCCCGGAGCATCCTGACAGCGCAAGCCCACATGTTGCCCAGGTCGTCGTCGCTCAAAGTCGAGGCTTGACGGTCGGGGTGGATGGCGCAGGCGTAGAGGATCTCGGCTCGGTAGACGTTTCCTATCCCTGCTATCACAGACTGGTCGACGATGACCGCTCCGACGGGTAGCGCCATTTCAAGGATCGCCCCCAGCCCTCTCGGCGCCTCGTCGACGAGGATCGGGTCGGGTCCCAGGGCTGCGGTTATGCGATCGCGGGCTGCCGCGTCGACGAGCTCGCACACTTTCGGACTGCGAAGGTCGAAGGTTAGCGAAGGGGAGGAGACCTGGAGCCAAGCTCCGCTGCGGCTCCGCCCGCTGCGCTTCGCAGCGCCGCTGCTCCCGCCGCGGTGGTAATCGAAGCTTCCGTTCATCCCGAGGTGTACGTGAAGCACCCGCCGGGCGTCGAAGTTGTAGAAGAGGTGCTTACCGTGCGCCTGAAGCGACCTGACAGTCGCACTGTCCAAGGCCGCCGCTCCGGTTTCGAATCGGCGGTTCGGGGATGACACCCCGACAGGAACCCCAACCAGGTGGGGGG
Source organism: Acidimicrobiaceae bacterium (assembly GCA_027391075.1). Lineage (GTDB taxonomy): Bacteria > Actinomycetota > Acidimicrobiia > Acidimicrobiales > Palsa-688 > JAJZAM01. The sequence continues at coordinate 88,369 of DAHYHI010000024.1, forward strand.
TCTGCTCAAGCACCTTGAAGTGCGCTATGTGCCCCTCGGGCATGCCAGCTATCCAGCGTTCAGTGGAACGCGTCGGCGATGGCCCGCACTGCTGACGTGAGGATCGACTTGGACGTGGCGAAGTTGAGCCGCACGTGCCCCGGCCCGTCCCCCCGGAACGGCGACCCGGGGTTTGTCGCCACACGGGCCTCGCGCCGGATGACGTCGGCGGCTTCGCCTTCTAGGCTAAAGGCGCTGAAGTCCAACCAGGCGAGGTAGGTGGCCTGTGGGACGGTGTAGCCGACCTCGGGCAGGGAGTCGTCCAGCAGGTCGCCAAGCAGACGCCGGTTGGAGTCGAGGTACACGAGCAGCTCGTCGAGCCACTCCTCGCCGTCCCTGTAGGCGGCGAGCGACGCGCGGATACCGAAAGTCGACGCTCCGTGGCTCCTGATCGGCGGGACAGCCTTCCAGCGGCGCATGTCCGCCTCGTTGGTGAGGATCATCTGCGCGCATTTCAACCCGGGCAGGTTCCACCCTTTGGAGGCTGACACCAGGGTCACGGAATGCCCCGCCGCCACCGGGGAGATAGACGCGTAAGGGACGTGGCGTTCGCCGGGGTAGGTGAGCGGGCCGTGGATCTCGTCTGAGACGACCCGCGCCTGGTAGCGCTCGACGACGTCGCAGAGACCGGCGAGCTCCTCGGCGCTGTAGGAACGCCCGAGGGGGTTGTGGGGGTTGCACAAGATGACGCTCCCCGCGCCCGCCTCGAATGCTGCGGCTATCCCGTCGAGGTCAAGTCTACGCAGATCCCCCTCTTTTGAGTTCGGGACCTCGACGACGGGGCGGCGAAGGGCGGCGAGAACGTCGAAGAAAGGCATGTAGGCAGGTGTCGGGACAACCACCGGGGATGCCGCTGGGGTGAAAGCGTCCAACGCGAGATCGACGCCTCTGAGAACGTCGGGTAGTGTGCGCACCCCGGCCGGGTCGATCTCCCAGCCGTAGCGTTTCCTCTGCCAGCCGGCCACCGCTTCGGGTAGCCCGCTGTCGGACCCTTCGAAGGGGTAGCCGACCTCCTCGCGTTCGACCGCCGATCTTAGAGCGTCGAGCACGACCGGGGCGGTACGGAAATCCATCTCCGCCACCCAGAGGGCTAACACGTCAGGCCCGTAGAGAGACCATTTGAGAGTTCCCCGTCGTAGCTGGCCTTCGACTGTAACGTCGTCGAAATCGAATGAGGGCATCGCTCTGGTTCAGAGACCGACCTTGAGCCCTTTGGGTACCACCACGATCCCGTCGCCTGTAAGGGTGAACCCGCGGGCTCTGTCCTCCTCCTCGTCCACGCCTACCCGCGCTCCGGGGCCGACGAGCACGTTCTTGTCGAGAATGGCGTTGCGGACAGTAGCGGACTCGCTCACAAAGCAGCGGTTCATTAGCACCGAGTCGGTTACGTGGGCCCGGTTCTCTACTCTCACCCCGGGGAACAGGACCGACCGTTCGACGGTAGCGTCGGACACGATCGCCCCCTGAGAAGCCAGAGAATCGACCATGCGGCTGCGGTGGTGCACGACCTTCGCCGGTGGCAGCGGTGAAGGAAGCGTGTGTATCGGCCAGTCCAGGTTGTAGAGGTTGAACACGGGGTGCACCGACACCAGGTCCATCGTCGCGTCGTAGTAGGCGCGGATGGTCCCCACGTCCCGCCAGTAGCCCCTGTCACGTTCTGTCGCCCCGGGCACGACATTGTCCTTGAAGTCGTAGACCTCGCAGTCCCCGCTGGCGACGAGCCTGGGGATGATCGACCCGCCCATGTCGTGCACCGAGCTTTCGTCGGCAGCGTCAGCTCTGACAGCGTCGATCAGCGCCTCCGCGCTAAAGCAGTAGTTGCCCATCGACGCGAGGATCTCTTCTGGCGAGTCAGCCAGCGGACGGGCGTCGGAGGGCTTCTCCCGGAACGCCGTGACCGTAGCTGACCCGTCCGTCTCGATAACTCCGAACTGGGAGGCGTCACGCAGCGGAGCCCTGATCCCGGCTATCGTCGCCGCAGTTCCGGAACCGATGTGCTGGTCGAGCATCTGGCTGGGGTCCATCCGGTAGATGTGGTCCGCTCCGAAGACCAGAACGTAGTCAGGTCGCTCGTCGAATATCAGGTTCAGGTTCTGGTGGATGGCGTCCGCCGAGCCTTGATACCAGTAAGGGCCGAGCTGCTGCTGGGCGGGCACTGGCGTCACGTAGTTGCCGAGCAGCGACGACATCCGCCAGGTAGTGGTGATGTGACGGTCGAGACTGTGACTTTTGTACTGGGTCAGCACGACAATGTGGCGGAAGTCGGCGTTGACCAGATTGGACAGGACAAAGTCGATGATCCGGTAGCTACCCCCGAAAGGTACCGCCGGCTTAGCGCGTTGGTCGGTGAGAGGGGACAGCCGCGTGCCTTTACCCCCGGCCAACACGATAGAGAGCACACGCTGGCCTCGTATCATCGTCTCTACCGTACATCGTCTCGGACGGGGCGCGGCACACCCCCGGCCGGTTAGCGTTGGGCCATGCGCGTAGCACTCTTCACTAGGGAGTTCCCACCCGACGTATACGGCGGCGCCGGGGTGCACGTCGAGTACCTGGCTGACCACCTTTCCCGACGCTGCGACCTGTCCGTGCTGTGCTTCGGACAGGCCCGCCCGGGTGTCACCGCCGCCGAGGCCGACCCGATGCTCGCCGGGGCGAATGCGGCCCTGAAGGCGCTGTCGACGGACCTGCGTCTGTGCGCCGCCGCCGCCGGCTGCGAACTGGCCCACTCCCACACGTGGTATGCGAATCTCGCCGGGCACCTGGCCAAGCTTCTCTACGGGGCGCCGCACGTCGTGACGAGCCACAGCCTCGAACCTCGACGTCCGTGGAAGGCCGAGCAGCTGGGCGGCGGGTACGCCCTGTCGAGCTGGGCGGAACGGACCGCAATCGAGGCCGCTGACGCCGTGATCGCTGTGTCAGCGGCGATGCGCGCCGACATCCTCGACTGCTACCCGGCGCTAGCCGCCGACCGCGTGACCGTCGTCCACAACGGGATTGACACCGACTTCTACGAGCCTGATCCCGCCACCGACGTAGTCGATCGTCTCGGCATGGACCCGACACGCCCGAGCGTCGTCTTCGTAGGGCGAATCACCCGCCAGAAAGGCTTGGAGCACCTCCTCGCAGCCGCCCGACATCTCGACCCGCGGGCGCAGCTGATCCTTCTGGCGGGAGCCCCCGACACCGCCGAGATAGCGGCACAGACCGAAGCCGCAGTCGATTCGCTCGCCCGAATCCGCGACGGTGTCGTTTGGGTCAGAGAGATGCTCCCCAAAGAGCAGGTGATCCAGGTTCTGACCCACGCGACGGTGTTCTGCTGTCCGTCGGTTTACGAGCCGATGGGTATCGTGAACTTGGAGGCGATGGCCTGCGAGACCGCCGTCGTAGCGACCGCTACCGGGGGTATCCCCGAGGTTGTCGCCGACGGCGAGACGGGCCTGCTCGTGCCGATCGAACAGGACGAGCCGGGTGGACCTCCGAGAGACCCGGACGCTTTCGCTGTTCAGATGGCCGGCGCTCTAAACAGTCTCCTCGGCGATCCAACCCGGGCGGCCTCGCTCGGCCAGGCGGGGAGAGCGAGGGCTATAGAGCTTTTCTCCTGGGAGGCTATCGCCGAGCGGACCATGGGCGTGTACCGCCGGGTTTTACAAGCCGGTGGTCACTCGTAGATGAGGCATCCGTCGTCTAGGTCGACTTTCGCCAGAAGGTCTTTCTCGGACCAGTAGTCCTGGCTGTGCTGCCATTCCGGCTTGTCGCCGCGGCGTGGCATGAGGTGCACGGAGCGCATCATGTAGCCCGGGTTGAAGTTCTCTGGGTCGATCCAGTCGAGGATCTGCATGTCCTTGTCGGCTCCGTCCGAGCGGATCTGGGGTACTACGCTTCGAGCTCCGATCTGATCCATGTGGGAGAGCAGGCGGCACACGAAGTCCGCTACCAGGTCAGCCCGCAGCGTCCAGCTCGCCCTGAAGTACCCGAACACCCAGACCATGTTCGCCACACCGGTGAACATCATCCCCCTGTAAGTAACCGTCCGGGCGAAGTCGACCGGCTGACCGTCGACGGTGAAGTCGATGTCGCCCAGCACGCTCAGGTTGAAGCCGGTGGCTGTGACGATCACATCAGCGAACAGTTCTTCGCCTGAAGCAAGGCGGATCCCCTTGGGGGTGAAAGTGTCGATCTCGTCTGTGACGACCGACGCCTTGCCCGCTGACACCGCCTTGAAGAGGTCCCCGTCGGGCAGGTAGGCGAGCCTCTGGCGCCACGGACGGTATCGGGGGGTGAAGTGGCGTTCGACGTCGAAGCCTTCGGGGAGTTGAGCGCGCACCGAGTTGATCAGTTCCGCCGCTAGGAAGTCGGGGTTGTCGAAAGACAGCTGGGTTATGGCCTGCTGGTCGTGGAGGATCTTCCTCCGGGCGATCTCGTGAACCCATTCTTCGGGGATGTCCAACTCGCGCAGCATGTCGGCCGTCTCGTTGCGGTTGGGTCCCGAAAAAAAGTATGTGGGGGAGCGCTGCAGGATCGTCACGTGGGCGCATTCGTCCGCGATCGCAGGGACGAGGGTGGCTGCGGTTGCGCCCGAGCCGATGACCACGACCTGCTTACCCGTCAGTTCGAACCCTTCTGGCCAGGTCTGGGGGTGCACGATCGTGCCTTCGAATTCGTCCATTCCCGGCCAGTCAGGGGTGTAGCCCTCGGCGTGGCGGTAGTAACCCTGGCACATCCACAAGAAACCCGCCCTGACCTCGAAGGTGCTGCCTGTATCGGCGCGCTGCACTCTCAGCGTCCAGGCCTTGTCGACGCTTGACCATGAAGCGCTAAGCACCCGGTGCTGGTAGCGGATGTGAGCATCTAGATGGTTCTCTTCGATCACCTCGCCCAGGTAGGAGCGGATCTCGGCTGCCGTCGCTATCGGCGGGCCGACCCAAGGCTTGAAGCGGTAGCCGAAAGTGTAGAGGTCGCTGTCGGAGCGGACACCCGGGTAGCGGTGCACCAGCCAGGTTCCCCCGAAGCTTTCGAGGCTCTCCAGCACCAAGAACGTCTTGCCCGGAAGGCTGCTTTGTAGGTGGTGAGCAGCGCCGATCCCCGAGATTCCTGCTCCCACGATCACTACGTCGAAGGCTTCCGCGTCGACGCTCCCAGGGTCATGTTCTGCTGTCGGAATCATTTCCCCGGCCAAATCAGCTTCCACTTGCGCCTCCTGTCAGCTTCGCCCAGGTTATCCACATCCGCCACGGCCCACATCCGCAACTGTCAGTCACGCTGACGGCGGAGCCCGTCGAGTGCTTCGCCGGCGACCCTCCAGGTCCGCCACTCGTCGAGAGGCGTAGCGCCAAGCGACTTGTAGAAGACCGCCGCCGGTTCGTTCCACTCGAGTACGTCCCATTCCATGCGCGCTAACCCCTGCTCGACGCAGATAGAAGCGAGCCCCGCCATGAGGCGGCGGCCCAAGCCAGCTCGTCTGGCATCGGCTTGGACGTATAGGTCCTCCAGGTGCATACCCGGACGGCCCGTCCAAGTTGAGAACGTCCGGTACCACAGGGCGAGTCCGACGAGCTCGTGGGGACCTTCGGCTACCAAGGCCGACGCCGCCGGCTGCGGTCCGAACAGCGCAGAGTGCAGCAGGTTCACGTCGAGTTTCACTGCGTCGGGTTCCCGCTCGTAGGTCGCGAGCGCCTTGACGAGCCGCACGATCTCGGCCTCGTCTCCCTCGCGGGCGGGGCGGATCAGGGGGCTGTCTGTCACCCCGCCATCATCGCGGAACATCGCCGCTATTCGACCGGCCTCTCGGCGGCGTGGCTGTACTGGGACCATGAGCCCGGGTAGAGCCTTCCTGGGGGAAAGCCGGCGAGCTCGAGCGCGATCAGGTTGAAACACGCCGTCACTCCCGAACCGCAGTAGGACACGACAATGGTCGTGTCGTCCACGCCGACGGCCTCGAAGCGCTCCCGCAGCTTTGCGGCCTCCAGGACCCTGCCGTCAGCGTCGAGGTTCTGCCGGCAGGGAAGGCTCCGGGCTCCGGGGATGTGCCCCCGGCGCGGGTCGATCGGCTCGACGTCGCCGTCGAAGCGGCTGCGGTCGCGGGCGTCGAGGAGGAGCAGGCCCGGTCCTTCCAGGTCGTCGATGTCCACCAGTCGGTCGCTTGGCCATTCAACAGAGCTGAACACACCAGGTTTTCGGGTGACCTCACCGACGTCGAGGGGTCCCGCGTAGGCTTCTATCCCGCCGTCGAGCAGGGCAGCGTCGTGACCGGTAACTCGAAGCATCCACACCAGGCGCGCTGCGATCACACCCCCGGCGTCGTCGTAGGCGACGACGGTCGTCGCGTCGGAGATCCCCGACCGGCGCATGCCCGCCGCGAAAACGTCCGGGGCGGGCAGGGGGTGCCGCCCTACCGGTGGGCCGCCCGGTCCCGCCAGGCAGCTTTCGAGGTCGACGAACACAGCACCGGGGATGTGCCCGCGAAGATAGGCTTCGTGTCCGCTGCGCCCGTCGAGGTACCAGCGAACGTCGGCTAAAACCACGTGGTCTGCACCCTCGGCGTTCGACGTCGCCTTGCGATCACTCAGCCATTGCATTGTGACGACCGGATCGACCATCGCCCGACTTTAGCCCCCCACCGATTTGGGCCCCGGACCGGTCCCGCTCGACGGCCGCTCAGCGCAACTGGCTGCCCCAGTCGACGGCCCCTCAGCGCAACGGGCTGCCCCAGTCGGCCTGGTCGCGAACGGTGGCCTTGAGGACCTTCCCGCCCGGGTTGCGCGGCAGCGGGTCGGTTCGGACTACGACGTACTGGGGTACTTTGAAGTCGGCAAGGCGGGTCCTGGCGAAGCGGACCAGTTCCGCCGGGTCGACGCTGCGACCGGGCCGGGGTACCACTACGGCGCCTACTTTCTCGCCCATCATCGTGTCCGGCACTCCGACGACCGCCGCTTCGAAGACGTCGGGGTGACAGACCAGGGCGTTCTCGACTTCGACGCAGTACACGTTCTCGCCTCCCCGGTTCACCATGTCCTTTTTGCGGTCGACGATCTGGCAGAAGCCGTCGCTGTCGAGCCGGGCGATGTCACCGGTGTGCAACCAGCCGCCGACGAACGCCTCCGCTGTCGCTCCGGGTTTGCCCCAATATCCGGCTACCACGTTCGGTCCTCTTACCAGCAGCTCCCCCGCTCCGGTCGCGGGGTCCACGTCCGCGAGGTCCAGTTCGACGGGCGGTGCGGCGAAACCGACTGTCTCAGCGCGCGAGTGTGCCCAGTCGTGGGGCAAGAAGGTAGCCACCGACGAGGTCTCGGTAAGGCCGAACCCGTTGCCCAGCTTGGCATTCGGGAAAGCTTCGAGCATTCGGGCGACCTGCTCGGGGGGTGTCGGAGCCCCGCCGTAGGTCACCCAGCGGATCCCGGACAGGTCGAAGTCGGCGAAGTTGGGTTGGGTCATCGCAAGCCACAGGATCGCCGGAACAGAGGTGACCAAGTTGATGCCCTCTTGGACTGACACCGCCAAGAAGCGTTGGACGTCGAAAGACGCCATGACGACGGTCGTTCCTCCCAGGCGCAGCGTCGGCAGCAGCTGGCTGTTGCAGCCCGTCACGTGGAACAGCGGAACTGACACCAGGTTGCGTAGCTCTCCCTCGGGAAGGTCCATGAGGCGCCGGCAGGTCTCGACGTTCGACAGGAAGTTCTCGTGGGTGGTGACTGCCCCTTTGGGGAAGCCCGTCGTTCCGCTCGTGTAGAAGATCGCCGCCGGGTCTGCGGGTTGCAGGTTCTCCCGGACTGTGGGCGGTCCTTCTGGCATCGCCCGGCCCGGCTCGAAGACGTATCGCGCCTGGGAGTCGTCTAGGACGTAGGCGACTTCGGGCTCGGACAGGCGAGTGTTGACCGGGACCGCTATAGCGCCGGCCATCATCGACGCGAACAAGGCTACGCACCAGTCGACTCCGTTCCCCAGGCGGATCGCAACTCGGTCTTTAGGTTTGACTCCCTCTTGGACCAGTCCCCCGGCCACCCGGCGGGACCGGTCCCACAGCTGTCTGTATGTGAGCCGCTCCCCCCCGTCCTCCACGACCGCCTCATGGTCGGCGAAACGATCGACGCTCGCCGAAAGCATCTCGACCACCGAGGTCGCCAGGCCGCCGTACGCCAGTACTCCGTCGGCGCGCCTGTCGATCCCGGACATGTCGAAAGGTTCGATCGCTGCCTTCAGTCCCTGCTTTTCCACCATGGCGTCACCCCGACCTGGCCGTTGGACTTGTACGGGATCGAATCTAGCTAACCGTGCTCCGAGCATGCGTCGGGTATTCCCAGACAGTCGGCGGGTACTACAGTCGGGTTTTTCTAGCCGACGCTGCGAGGACTCCCCCATGACCGAGACTTTCCCGACGAAATCGCTGCAGCTGTCTTCGCTCGTCGAGCACCTCGACAGCCCGGGGCTCCCAGCCGAGGGCCAAGGAGGTCGGGTGGTGATGTTCCTCGACGAGGTGGAGGTCGCCCCTCCCGGTGACGACGAGGTGATCGTCCGGGTCGAGGCGGCCCCGATCAACCCGTCCGATCTAGGTTTAGCCTTCGGCGGGGCCGACATTTCTGCTGCAGTGTCGGAGGGAACGCCAGTTAGGCCGGTGATCAGCGCCCCGATCGCAGCTTCGGTCATGCGGTCAGCTGTCGGGCGGGTCGGGATGGCCCTGCCGGTCGGAAATGAAGGAGCGGGCACGGTAGTGGCCGCCGGGTCCTCCGAAGCGGCACAGGCTTTGCTGCACAAGACCGTTGCCGTGGCCGGCGGGGGCATGTACTCCCAGTACCGTCGGGTGAAAGCTTCGATCTGCGCCGAGCTGCCCGAGGGCACCTCGGCGGTCGAAGGGGCGTCGTCGTTCGTGAACCCTATGACGGTGCTCGGAATGCTCGAAACGATGAGAATGGAAGGCCACACGGCCATCGTCCATACTGCCGCCGCGTCGAACCTCGGTCAGATGCTCAACCGTGTCTGCATCGACGAAGGCGTCCCGCTGGTGAGCGTCGTGCGCCGCGCCGGCCAGCAGGACCTCCTGCGCGAGGCCGGAGCCAAGTACGTTTGCAACACCGAATCGGACACTTTCATGGCCGACCTGACAGAAGCGATTGCTGCGGCATCCGCGACGCTGGGCTTCGACGCCGTAGGCGGCGGCAGGCTCGCCGGTCAGATCCTGGCCGCCATGGAAGCGGCGGCCGTAGCGAAGATGCCCGCCTTCAGCCGTTACGGGTCGGACACTCACAAGCAGGTGTACATCTACGGCTCGCTGGATCGCGGGCCTACCGAGTTGCACAGGAGCTTCGGCATGTCGTGGGGACTCGGAGGGTGGCTGCTGACACCGCTGCTCGCCAAGATCGGACCCGCAGCGGTCGACGCTATGAGACGAAAGGTCACTTCGAACCTCAAGACACTCTTCGCTAGTTCATACACCCGTGAAGTTTCTCTCGCCGAGGCCCTCAGCCTCGATGCTGTCAAGGATTACGCCCGTCAGGGGACCGGCTCGAAGTACCTGATCAGACCGCATTTGGCCTAGCTCACCGGCGGGTGGCGTTTCGCTTCGAGCGGCCGGCTGGTAGGTTCCGGGGGTGCAAGCTGGCGACCCTGCCCACCCTTCCACGGCGAAGGGGACCCGGGTGGTGCTCGACGATCTGCGCAGGTCCCAGAGAAGGCGGCGCATCGAGGATTTCGACGTCGGCGAAGCCGTCTACAAGGTGTACGTGACGGCCATAGTCGGAGGGATCTCGGTGTGGTTCGCGGCTCAAGCGGTCGGCGGAAGGCGGGTTGCCCCGCATGTGGTGGCCCAGGCGCTTCTCGACGGGCCCCGCCTCGTGGGAGCTTGCGTCGCAGCGGTGGTGCTGGTCGGTCTGCGTTCCGGGCTTCGCGGTGGCCCGCTGGCACTCGAGTCGGCTTTCGTTCGTCACGTCCTGCTCGCTCCTGTCGACCGCAACGCCGCTTTGAGAGTTCCGGCGTGGCGTCTGGTGCGCTTCGGTTCCGCCGCGGCGTCGGGCGTCGGGGCCGTGGCCGGCCTCCTCGCCTACCGGAGGCTGGGCGGTAACTGGGCGGCGTGGGTGGCGTGCGGTGCCGCCGTAGCCTCACTCGCCGTAGGCGCCGGTCTCGGCACGGCGATGTTGGTGTCAGGTCGCGGAACCAGCCGGCGATCCTGCGGGGTTGTAGCGACCGTGGTGGTCGCCTGGTCGCTGGCGGACGTGCTCGGCGGGTCGTCCACGTCGCCGGCTACCCTCCTCGGCGAGATCGCGTTCTGGCCGCTGCGTCTCAAGCCGGTGGGCCTGGTCGGAGCGGCCGTGGCGGTTGGCGTGGTCTTGGCTGGAGTCGCGTCGGTGGGTGGCACGTCGTTGGAGGCCTCGGCTCGGCGGGCGAGTCTCGTCGGGTTGATACGTTTCGCTGTCACCGTCCGTGATCTGCGCACGGTCGTCCTCCTACGTCGCCAACTAGCCCAGGAGACTCCCAGGAGACGCCCGTGGCTTGGAAACCGGACTTTCAGGTGGGTGTATCCGGGGAGTCTCGGCACCCCACCCCCAAGTGCGGGTGCCGCTCTGGGTGCGGGTGCCGCTGTGGGTGCCGGCGGGCGGCTCGTCCTGGCGGCCGGCTGGACGCGGGCGTGGAGGGGGATCCTGCGTTTCCCTGCGGGCAGGCTGGCGAGAGTCGCTGCGCTGAGCGTCATCGCCGGGGCCGCCGCGTACGGTGTCTGGGACGGCACGACCCCCCTGATCTTCGTCGCGGGCCTTGCGCTGTTCGTAGCCGGCCTGGACGTGACAGAACCTCTAGCGCAGGCGGTCGACCATCCATGGGCGACTGACAGCTATCCGCACCCGAGGGGCGCCTTGATGCTCGCGCTGTTACCGGCCTGCGCAGTGGCGATGGTGGCGGTGGGGTTTCTCGGGGCGATAGCCGCCTGGGCGTTGAGCGGGGCGGGGGCGTCAGCGTTGGAGGTCGCCGCGGTCGTCTGGGTTCCCGCCTCCCTAGCCGGGGTCGCCGGTGCGGCGATAAGCACTATCCAAGGGGCGCAGCCGACGTTCAAGGCGAGTGATTTCATGCTCCCCCCGGAGTTTCTCGGGGCTCGGATCGCCTTGAGGCTCCTTTGGCCTCCTCTGGTCTCCACCGCCGGCCTGGTGCCTCTGCTCGCCGCCCGTTCGGCGAGGTCCGACCCTGCGGGGGCTGCCGCGTCAGCTTCCCTTGGGGTTGTCGTCCTCCTCGCCGTGGTGGCACTTTGGGTGCGCCACCACGACACGCTGCACCAGGCGGTCACAGCGAGCCTTGAGGCCCCAAACGGCCCGGGGAGGCGCTGATGAGTCGCCAACGTGACGCTACGCTCATGGCTACTTCACAGCTGAGCAAAGCCTACGGCGATTTGGTCGCCCTGCAGCCCGTCGACTTGGCGGTGACGGCGGGACAGAGGGTAGCCCTGATAGGCAGAAACGGGTCGGGAAAGTCCACCCTGCTCAAGATGGCGGCCGGCCTGCTCGAACCGTCGAGCGGCTCGGTCACGGTGGGCGGGTACCCGTCCGGGTCGATCGAGGCCCGCACGGCGCTGTCGTACCTGCCCGACGAGCCGGTGCTCTACGACGACCTTTCTGTCATCGAGCACGTGGAGTACACGTGCAGGCTCCACGCCAGCGTCGGCTGGGAGGAGCGGGCTGTTCGACTGCTCGAAAAGCTGGGGCTCCTCGAAAGGGCGGAATCGCTCCCATCGACCTTCTCCCGTGGGTTGCGTCAAAAGACGGGGACGCTGCTAGCCCTGGTCAGGCCGTACTCGCTGCTGCTCGTCGACGAGCCTTTCGTAGGCCTGGACCCGTCCGGCCGGGACACGTTCGTCGAGCTCACCGAGGAGGCCGCGCAAGGCGGAGCTGCAGTCGTGGTCGCGACCCACCAGTTGGACTATGCGATGAGAGCGGACCGCTGCATCGCTCTTCGGGACGGGGTCAGGGTCTACGACGGTCCGCCCGGCGACGTCGACCTCGCTGCGCTCGTAGACTGACACCGTCGCGCTCAGCGGCCGGGGCGGGGCGGTCCCCGGGTTGCCCGACGGGGCGAAGGGCTTATGCTTTAGCCCTGGCTGAATACGCCAGGTCGGCGTGAGGTGTACAACGAAGGGATACAGCATCCATGAGCCGCATTCTGATCAGCGGGGGAACCGTCGTCGCCGCTACGGGCTCCTTCCCCGCGGACGTTGCGATCGACGGGGAGCGGATCGTGAGCCTGTTTGAGCCTGGCTCGACCCTCCTCGGCCACTTCAACGCTGACCGGGTGATCGACGCCACGGGGAAGCTCGTCGTGCCGGGCGGCGTGGACGTTCACACTCACATGGAGATGCCCTCCGCTGGCACGGTGTCCGCCGACACTTTCGAGACCGGAACTCTCGCTGCCGCCTGGGGCGGCACGACGACGATCGTCGACTTCGCCGGGCAGGCGCGCGGCTCGGGACTGCGAGAGGCGTGGGAGGCGGAGATGGCCAAAGCGGAAGGCCGCTGCGTCATCGACTTCGGCCTCCACATGATCGTCAGCGACGTCAACGATTCGTCGCTCGCCGAGATGGACGGCATGGTCCAGGAGGGCGTGACGAGCTTCAAGCTCTTCATGGCCTACCCGGGCGTGCTGTACTCCGACGACGGTCAGATCCTCCGGGCGATGCAAAAAGCAGCGCAGTGCGCGGCGACGATCATGATGCACGCAGAGAACGGCATAGCCATCGACGTGCTGGTCTCGCAGGCTTTGCAGCGCAACGAACGCGATCCCAAGTACCACGCGTCCAGCCGGCCGTCGATCTTAGAAGGCGAGGCGACCCACAGGGCGATAGTGCTAGCCCAGGTCGCCGGCGCCCCGCTTTACATAGTGCACCTCTCGGCGGCCGAGGCGCTGTCGGAGGTTGTCGCAGCACGCGACACCGGTGCGCTCGTTCACGCCGAGACCTGCCCTCAGTACCTGTTCCTCTCCGAGGGGTCTTTGGACCAGCCCGGCTTCGAAGGTGCGAAGTTCGTGTGCTCGCCGCCCCTTCGGGGATCCTCTCATCACGAAGACCTGTGGCGGGGCCTGGCCGGCGGCGACCTGAGCGTCGTGGCCACCGACCACTGCCCGTTCTGCTTCAAGGGCCAAAAGGAGCTCGGCCGTGGCGACTTTTCTCGCATCCCGAACGGACTTCCCGGTGTCGAGCACCGGATGGAGCTCATCTACCAGGGGGTAGTCGAAGGTCGGATCAGCCAGGAGCGCTGGGTGGAGCTGACCTCTACAGCCCCGGCGCGGCTGTTCGGGATGTACCCGGCGAAAGGCGTCATCCAGCCCGGAGCGGACGCCGACCTGGTCGTGTTCGACCCTACGACGGTCCACACCGTGAGCGCCGCGAGCCATCACATGGCTGTCGACTACTCCTGCTACGAGGGCCTGGACCTGACCGGCCGGGTTGAGACGGTCTTATCACGCGGCAGGGTCCTAGTCGAGCGCGGAGCGTTCGTCGGGGCGCTCGGCGGCGGCCGCTACCTGAAACGGGCGGCGCCTCCCGCCCACCTGTAGCCGCCGCCCACCCGTAGCCGCCCCAGGTTGCCCGGGGCTCAGGCCGGGTCCCTGCGCATGGTGTAGAGCGGCGGACCGCCCGGGACCGGAATCAGATGGTCGACCAGGTCGTAGCCGAAACGTCGGTAGTAGGCGATGTTCTGCGGCTTCTGCGTTTCCAGGTAGCAGCCAACACCTTCCTCGCCGGCGGCTCGCAGCATGTCAGCTTGGAGCAGGCCGCCGATGCCTCGCCGCTGCGCCAGGGGGTCCACGACGAGGAGCTGCAAGTACCACAGCCGTTCCTTGGGGTGTGCCTGGTCGATCGCGAGTAGGTAACGCACGCCTGCGGGGATAGCTTGCGGCCTGAGAGCCAGGGCTCGAAGGGCGCCGGCCATCTGACGGGCCTGCGAGGTAGCTGGAAGTGGATAGCTGTCAGGGTCGAGCGCTACCGACACGCCCATGAGACGGCCGTCACTGTCGCGGGCGCCGAGGAGGTGAGCGTGAGGTCCCGCCGCGGCGATGCTCGCCCGGAAGAAGATCGCCAGCCCCCGGGCCCGGGTGATCCCCCGTGAGTCGAGGTATTCGAAGAACGGGTCGTGGAAGAACGCCCGCGCTGCGACCATCGCCGCCTCGTCGAGCTCGGAGCCCGACGGCGAGATCCGCCCGATGCGCACTCCCGCGCGTACCTCCAGGTCCGTCTGGTCGAGAGCTGGGCGTTCGTCGCCGCTCACGGCCTTACCTCGAAGTATGCGTTGACCGGGTCGGAGAAGTCGTGCACCTCGAAAGTCGAGAATCCGGCTGACCGGCACATTTCCTCGGCTTTAGCCCGGGTCATTCCGAGCGTGCCGAGACCGGCCCCGTCTGGCTCAGACAGCGCCGAGGACATGCACGTGGCGACCGAGGTGGAGTACATCAAGGCGAGGACCGGGTTCCTTGCGTTGTCCGCCCAGGTCTCTCCTGCCTTTATCTCTTTGATGAGCCACACCCCGTCCGGTCGCAGGCTCCTCTTGATGGCTCGGGCTGCCTCGGCAGGCCTCGGCATGTCATGCAGGCAGTCCAAGGTCAAAACCAGGTCGAAGGTTTGCTCGTCGGGAAGTCCCTCGGCCGGCTCGCGATGGAACGACACGTTGGCCAGGCCGGACTCCCCGAGACGCCGCTCGGCTACGTCGATCGCGTGCGACGAGGGGTCGTAGCCTTCCACGAAGCTGTTCGGGTACGCCTCGGCGATAGCGAAGACGGCGAGGCCGGTGCCGCAGCCGACGTCGACGACCCTGGCGCCCGCCTCAAGACGGTCGTGCAACCCGGGGATGGAGGGCAGTATCTCCGCTACGAGCGCGAGGCGTGTCCACGGGCCGAGCATGCGTTCCACCTGGTGAGCGGCGGCCGGTCCGAGCTCGTCGTAGGTCAGCCCGATGCCGCTCCGGAACGCCTCGGCGAGACGGTCGACGACCTCGGGAGCGGCGGAGTAACCGTGGAAAGCTCCTGCTGCGAACCACAGGCTCGCCCGGTCATCGGCGAGCACCGGCACGGCTTCGGGTGGCAGCTCGAAGTTGACCCCGTCAACGCTGCGCACCAGGCCAGCCGCAGCCTGGGACAAGAGCCACTCGTGCACCCACCTTTGCGACGTGGCGGTGGCCTGCGCGAGCTGCGACGCGTCGAGGGTGCCGGCTCCTGCCATCGCCCGGTAGAGGCCCAGGCGGTCCCCGAGGTGAACCATCAGCGAGACCATTTCACCCTGCTTGTAACGCCACACTTCCAGGGCGAACCGCCTCACTTTGTCCACGTCGAGCGGTGCCCCGGCGGGTGCAGACTCCACGCTTGCAGCCGGCACCTGAGAGCTCACGAGGCGACCCCGGCTGACACCCGGGCGGCGATCCACCGCCCTGCGGCCGCCACCGCCTGGTCGGCTTCGGGTATCACCCCGACGAGGATCTGGAACACGTGGAAGGCTTCGGGCCACACCGACAGTTCCACGTCGACGCCCGCGCTCCTCGCCGAATCCGCAAGGCGGGTGGAGTCGTCGAGGAGTATCTCGTGGTCGCCTACTTGCACCAGCAACGGCGCCAGTCCGCCCAGCTCCGCGTAGAGGGGACTGACGAGCGGGTTGTCCAGCGGTTGGCCTGCTGCGTACACCTGGGCGGACCGGCCTTCTCCTTGGACTTCAAGCATCGGCTCTACGTCGGCCCGGCTGCGTCGCGACTCTCCAGTTGCGGCCAGGTCGGTCCAAGGTGAAAGCAGGTAGGCGCCGGCGGGTTGCGGGTCGCCGGCGTCTCTCAACGCTACGAGCAGCGCCACCGCCAAACCCCCACCTGCGGAGTCCCCGGAGACGACGACCTTGGAAGGGTGGACCCCGGCGGGTCCTGTCAGCCAGCGGTACGCACAGAGGGCGTCGTCGAGCGCTGCCGGGAAGGGGTGCTCGGGGGCGAGTCGGTAATCGACGCTCAACCCGTCGACACCGGCCGCCAGGCACAGGGAGGTCACAAGTCGGCGGTGAGTGGCGGGCGACCCGACCGTGTAGCCACCACCGTGGAAGTAAAGCAACGTCGGCGACGACCCCGGATCGGCAGCGGGATCTCTGAGCGTCCACTCGGCGGGAACCCCTCCAGCGTCGACGGCCTGTAAGGTCGCTCCTTCGACAGCTGGGAAGGCGCCCAGCATCTCCTCCATCGACGCGCGGGCCTCCTCGATCGTCGGCTCCGGCTTCCCCGCTGCTTCGTCGCGGCGTTGACGCAACAAAGCCTTGACCTCTTGCATCTGCTGACTCGCCATGAGCTCGCCCTCGCACTTTCCCCTGGTTAGCTGTGGATGTACTTGCGTGTCACAGACTACCGGTTCGGCGCGACAGCCCCTCCTGTGCGCCCGTCTCAGTGTGGCTACCATCGTCTTATGGGCTCCTCGGATACAGACAGCCCCGGTCACGGCCCGGCGGAGGGAGCCCACCCCTCGGCGCACGGCCGCGACATTCCGGAGGCGATATGCGAGTTGAGCGTCACCGCGGACGACGCTGAGTGGCTCGCTGCCCTGGCCCGGACGTTGGTCGAAAAGCGCCTTGTAGCGTGCGCAAACATCTTCTCCGTGCGTTCCGTCTACCGCTGGGACTCGGCGACACAGGATCATCGAGAATCACGGGCGGCTTTCCACACCCGGCTGTCGCTTTTCGACGAGGTCTCCTCCATCGTCACGGAAAGTCACCCCTACGACGTGCCGGCACTTTTCGCCGTGCCGCTCGCCGCTGTCAGCGACTCGTACCGCTCGTGGGTGCTCGACCAGACCCAACATCCCGACCAGGCCCGAACCGCCACAGTGGCCGACGACAGCAGCCGGGCATGAAAGCGCGCCGAACCGCTTTTGCCGCCGGACTGGTACTGTCAGCTGCGGCCACCGGGGCGGCCGGGTTGAGCAAGTCGGTCGGCACCCTCAAAAGCCGTGCCAAACCCCTCGTCGATCCCCTGTTGGAGCTTCCCGACGACGTGGAACGCTCGGAAGTCACAACTCCCGACGGGGCCCGGATCCACCTGCTACAGCGAGGTTCCGGGCGACCGATCCTGATGGTGCACGGCATCACCATCAGATCAGAGGTGTGGGCACCGCAAATGCACCTGCTATCGGACCGCTACAGGATCGTGGCGATGGACTTGAGAGGCCACGGCCGCTCCACCGTTGGCGAGGAAGGCGTAGGCAGGCGGGTAGCTGCCAGTGACATTGCCAATGTCATCAAGTCTTTGAACCTCAAAGGGCTGGTGATAGTAGGGCACTCGATGGGCGGAATGATCTTGATGGAGTTCGCCGGGAGGTACTCGAAGCTTCTCTCGGAGCGTGTGGCGGGTCTGGTGTTCATGGATACCGCTGCAAGCGGTGTCGTGCCGGCACCGTTCGCACCCGTGGCGCGCGTCGCGGGGAAAGCGCTCGCAAACCGGGTCCAGGCGGGTTATCCCCCGCTGCGCTTCCTCAACGGCGACAGCGACCTCGCCTGGCTCGTCGCCCGCCTCGGCTTCGGCTCTGCGCCTTCGGGGCGGGCGGTCGCCCAACTTCGCGAGTTCCAGGCGGCGGCGGCTCCCTCCGCCGTGGTCGGGTCGGGCGTTGACCTGATCGACCACGACGGGCGTTGGGCGCTGGCAGCGACGACCACCCCGTCGCTGGTGCTCGTCGGCTCGCGAGACCTTCTCACCCCGGTTCGCCAGGCTCGCAGGATCGCGCGGCTGCTGGCGAACTCGCGCCTCGAAGTGCTGGCCGGCGCCGGGCACCAACTCATGCAGGAGCGACCCCGCGAGGTGTCACGGCTTATAGACGAGTTCGCCAGCAGCCTTCAGGGGACCAACGCCGCCGGCAGCTGACGCCTAGGTGGCGGGCGGCACGACTTTTAGGTGAACGTCGCGCAGCTGAGTCTCGCTGACCGGGCTTGGGGCTCCCATGAGCAAGTCCCGGGCAGACTGGTTCAGGGGAAAGGCGATCACCTCTCGTATGTTCGCCTGCTCTTCGAGGACCATGATGATCCGGTCGAAACCGGGGGCGATACCGGCGTGCGGCGGCGGTCCGAAGTGGAACGCGTTCCAAAGAGCCGGGAACGACTTTCGGATACGCTCCGGCCCGTAACCGGCGATGGCGAACGCCGCCTCCATGATGTCGGGGCGGTGGTTCCTAACGGCACCCGACGACAACTCTATGCCGTTGCAGACCAGGTCGTATTGGTAGGCGAGAATGTCGCCTGGGTCGCTATCGCGAAGGGCTTCAAGGCCACCCTGGGGCATTGAGAAAGGGTTGTGGGCGAAATCCCAGGAGCCGGTAGCCTCGTCTTGTTCGAACATCGGGAAGTCCACCACCCAGACGAACTCGAGCCGGGAAGGGTCGGCCAGGCCCAGTTCCCGGCCGACCCTGACTCGGTAGTCGCCGAGCAGGGCTGACACCTTTGAGCGGGGTCCGACCGCCACGAGGACAGCGTCAGCCGTCTCGGCCGCCGCCGCCTCGACCACCGACGCGACCTCCGCCTCGTCGAGGCGACGGGCGAGAGGCCCTTTGGTCCCGGCAGGGTCGAGCTGCAACCAGGTGCCGGTCACTCCCGCCTTCTTGGCGTCCTCGCCGTACCCGTCGAACCACTTCCGGGTCCGGTCCCAGCCTCCTGGAACGCGCAGCGCCCGGATGACGTGGCCCGCGCCGGGGGCGTCGGCGAACATGGGCAGTTGGGTTCTTCCGCCCAGCTGGCCTGACAGCTCCGCTAGCTCCAGGCCGAAACGCAAGTCGGGCTTGTCCGTCCCGTACCGGTCGACGGCCTCGGCGAAAGTCAGCCGGGGGAACGGAGTCGACGTCGTCTTGTCTGACAGGCCGACGACGATGGCCTCCATGAGGTACTCGACCTCGACGAACACGTCTTCTTGGGTTGCGAAGGCCATTTCCAGGTCGATCTGGTAGAACTCGCCGGGGCTGCGGTCCGCCCGGGACGCCTCGTCTCTAAAGCACGGCGCGATCTGAAAGTACCGGTCTATTCCGCCGACCATCAGCAGCTGCTTGAACTGCTGGGGGGCTTGCGGCAGGGCGTAGAACTCCCCCGGGTACAGGCTCGACGGGACGAGGAAGTCCCTTGCTCCTTCCGGCGAGGACGCAGTCAGGATCGGCGTCTGGACTTCTAGGAACCCCCGGCCCGACATGTGGGAGCGCACCAAGTTAGCCAGGCGGGCCCTCTTGGCTATCCGCTCCGCGAGCGGCCCGCGACGCAGGTCCAGGTAGCGGTAGCGCAGGCGGTTCTCCTCGCCGACTTCGGTATCGCGCTCTACGGGGAAGGGCAGCACCTCAGCCGACGAGAGCACCTCGGCGCTGGTCACTCCCACCTCCACCTCGCCTGTCGCCAGCTTTGGGTTGACGGTCTCCGCGGTTCTGGCGATAACAGTCCCGGTGACGGTGACGACGCTTTCGACTCGGAGGGACTCGAGCAGCGCGAACGCTTCCTCCCCCGGGTGGGCGACGAGTTGGACCATCCCGGCTGGGGCCATCCCACCCGAGTCTCTTAAGTCCACGAACAGCAGCCCGCCGTGGTCTCTCTTCGCAGCTATCCAGCCGGCGAGGCGGACGGTCGCTCCGACGTCGCTGCTGCGCAGGTCCCCGCAGCGGTGGTCACGGTAACGGTTGACGGCGAGAGGGGGGTTTGGCTCCATATCGGTGTCGAGGCTACCGGCCCTGGCCCGCGGCGTACTACCATCGCTCGCCGTGCCGCGTGTCGCCGTCGTAGGAGCCGGAGCGGCAGGACTCGCCGCCGCAAGGAGGATATCCGACTCGGGGGTGGCGGTCAGCGTGTTCGACAAGGCCAGGGGGGTGGGCGGCCGTTTGGCGACCAGGCGGGTGGGTAAAGCCCGGATCGACCACGGCGCCCAGTTCTTCACTACGCGCAGCCCTTCCTTCGACGCTCTGACCCGCTTGTGGGTGTCAAGGGAAGTCGCTTACGAATGGTGCCGGGGTTTCGCTGGCGCCCCTGACGGCCACCCGCGCTACGCCGGACGCGAAGGCATGACAGCCTTGGCTAAAGACCTGGCGGCCGGACTGGACGTTTTCACCTCGTCGCGGGTGTCGAAAATAGTCGAGCACCCCGACGGCTGGCTGGTGGAATCCGAACCGGGGACGTTCGGCCCGTTCGACGCTGTCATATTGAACCCGCCAGCACCTCAAAGCGCTGACCTCCTGTCAGGAGCGAGCGTCGACCGTGACGCCCTGGACGAGTTGACAGCTCTGCGTTACGAGCCCGCGATGGCCGCCTTGGTAGCGCTTCCCGGACCGGCCAGCCTGCCGTCGCCCGGGGGGCTGAAGATCGACGACGGCCCCGTGTCGTGGGTGGCCGACAATCAAGCCAAGGGCGTCTCGGCGGTCCCGGCGCTCACCGTCCACGGCCGGGGGGACTGGTCCGCTGCGATGTGGGATCGACCCGACGCGGAGGTCCTCGCCGTCATGCTCGACTCGGTCGAGCCTTATCTCGGCGGGATCACCAGTAGGGAGCTTCTCGGCCCTGGCGCCTCGGAGGCGGCGACCGTCGAGTTGCAGAGATGGCGTTACGCGACCCCGCTGCTGTCCTACGAGCGACGCTGCTTGATGTTGGCCGACACATCCCGGCCGGTCGTAGCCGCCGGCGACGCTTTCGGGGAGGCGAAAGTCGAAGGCGCCGTGCTGTCGGGGTGGGCGGCGGCCGACGAGGTCCTCCGTAGACTCCTCTAGCTCCTTCGGGACGGCTATCTGGCGAACCCGAACGCCAAGCCCCCGACGACCACGACGATCCCGGCGACGACGCTGGCGCTGGGCGCGGGTCCCCCGAGGATCACCCCTGTGACAGCGGCGGCGACGGGTGCCATGCCGGTGAGCAGGCCGGCTCTTGCAGCACCGATCCGTGAGACGCACGAGTACCAAAGCAGGAAGGCCGTCACCGTGGTACCCGCTGCGAGGTAGGCGATCGCAGCCCAGTCCGCGCCACTTTGCATCGTGAAACCTGAAGGGCCTTCGAACACGAGCCCGAGAACCCCGAAACCTACAGCTCCCATCCACGTGGCGTGGACCGACACTCCCCACGCCCGGTGCCGACCAAGGACGGGAACAGCCAGAAGGGTGAATGCTACCTCGCAGGCGAAGACGACCACCGCCCAGCCGGCACCTGCGAGGCTTGTGTGCCCGAGACCAACGACGGCTACCGATCCTGCGGTGACCGCGACGGCTGCGATCACGATCCTCGGAGACGGGGCGTGCCTCTCCATCAACGGACCGGCAAGCGACAGCACCGGGGGGACGCACGCTACCGCTACTCCCAAAGCGGCGGGAGCCGCGCTGGCCGAGCCTCGGACCAGCGCCACGTTGAACACGACCAGACCGAGGGCCGCGACCCCGACGAGCCAGAGCCACTCGACACCCCTCGGGAGCCGCAGTCGCTGCCCGGTCGCAGCGCCCAGGCCGGTCAGCACGGCCGAAGCCGCGGCGTAGCGGATGCCTTCACCGGCTAGGTAGGGCCCCCGCAGGAGCGTCGCCGAGGCGGCCACCCCAGCCCCGACGAGGACCTGGGCGAAAGCCCCACCGCCGAGCACCTTCGCGTTGGCTGG
>DAHYHI010000036.1:0-8990 GCA_027391075.1 Acidimicrobiaceae bacterium
TGGCCGGAGGTTCAACTGTGTTGTATTGCGCCAGCGAGGATCGCACCTCATCGTCGAGTGTGGAAGTTGTCGGGCGGTCATTCCCATGCACTCCAGTGACCTCGCGCCTGGAACGTGGGCCAACATCAGGTCGGCGTTGAGGCCGTGTCGGGGAGAGAGGTGGTGGGAGTGAAGCGCGTGAAGGTCTCAATCCGCCGTGACCGTGAGGATCGCTCCTATTGGCTAGTGAACGTGGTCGGCCATCCCGGGGCGCACACCTTCAGGCGATCCTTGAGTGAGGCAAAGCGTCACGCCATCGAGGTGGTGGCGCTGTGGTTCGAGCTTGAGCCCCACCAGTTCCAAATCGACTGGGATGTCCGGCTCGGCGATTTGGCTCGCCAGGTGAAGCAGGCCCAGGCCGCTATCGCCCACGCAGAAGTTGACCGCAGCCGACGCGATCACGCTGTCAGGCTGCTCACCGACGCCGGCGTCAGCTACCGCGACGTCGCAGAACTGCTGGGTCTTTCGCATCAGCGCGTTGCTCAGATCGCCAAGCCTCCTGATCCCTCGGAGCCCCGTTCAGAGCTTTCGCGATGATTGCCCGACCAAGCTAACCCATCGGTGGCCCCGTTTCAGGCTGACCTGCGGGCGAGAACCCGAAGGTCACAGGTCGCCCGGGTTTCTCGGGGGCCACGGTGCGTTTCTCGGGCATCGTCGGCCGGCGTGCCCGACATTGTGATCAGGCGGAGCCTCACCGCGGGTGGTGGGGGTCGCGATTAGCGCCTGAGGTCAGTGCGACGGGTCGATCGGCGTGTCGAGACCGACTCTACGGTCGTGCAGAGCGACGATCTCGTTGACGAGGCGATGGGTGACCACCTCAAAGGGCTCCTGGATGAATATTCTTGCTCATATGTGCTAAAGTTACTTTGTGCACACGGATCCCAGTGTGGCTGAGCGGCCCCGGACGTTTACAGAGACAGCGCGGCGCGCTCAGATCGTGGGTGCTGCGATCGCGACGATCGCCGAGGTCGGCTACCACGACGCCAGCTTCGCCCGGATCGCCAAGCGGGCCGGCCTGTCGAGCACCGGGCTGATCTCCTACCACTTCGACAGTCGAGAGGACCTGATCGGCGAGGTCGTCAGCGAGATCGTGAGCGCCATCGGGGCGTTCATGGCCGAGAGGATGTCAGGGTGCTCTGGGCCGACCGAGGCGCTTCGGGCCTACATCGAGGGCAACGTGGAGTTCATAGGCGCCCACCAGACCGAGATGAAAGCCCTGGTCGACATTTTCATGAACGGCGGCTTCGGCTACGACGCTACCACCGAGGCGGCCGTCGTGTCGCCCATCGAGGCAATCCTTCGCGCGGGCCGGGCGAGTGGCGAGTTCCGAGCCTTCGATACCAAAGTGATGGCCACGCTCGTCCAGCGGGCCGTCGACGGCCTGCCGTTCTTGCTCGCAGCCGAGCCCGGATGCGACGTCGCTGCCTACGCCGCTGAGGTGGTCACCGTGTTCGAGCTGGCGACCCGGGCGCAGTCGTGACCGCCCGCCAGAGCGCGACGGCACCCGCTAGGGGGGCAGCTGGGATGACATCGGGCGGGGCTGGCCTCGCCCGACCCGCTGAGCAGCGCGCGGCGAGCGAGCATGCGCCGGCGAGCCTGCGCCGCCAGCTCAGGGGGCTGGCCTTCGACCTGGGGGCGCCGACCGCCCTCTACTACCTGCTGCACAGCGCGGCCGGTGTCTCGAACCTCGTGGCGCTAACCGCAGGGGCGGTGCTGCCCGCCACGGGCGCCGCCTACACGCTGGCCGCCAAGCGCCGGGTGGACGCCGTGGCGCTCCTCATCGTGGCCACCATGGTGACCTCGATCGCCGTTGCCCTGATCTCCCATGATCCCCGGTTTCTCCTGGCCAAGGACGGGCTGGTGACCGGGGTGTGGGGCGCCTGGATGATTGCCAGCGTCGCCGCCTACCGGCCGGCGGCGTTCGTGTTCGCCCGCCCTTTCATGGAAGGCAGGCGCATGTACACCGCCGGCTCCTGGGACGCCATCTGGGACGCCGAGCCCGGCTTCCGCCGCATCTGGCGGGTGGCGAGCGTCATGTGGGGGACCGGGCTGCTCGTCGATGCCGCCATTCGGATCGTTATGTCCTACACCCTCCCTGTCCACGTGGTCCCCGGGCTGTCAGCCGCGCTGTGGCCGGTGACCTTCGTGGTCCTGCAGGTGATGAGCAACGTCTACTACCAGATCGCCGGCCTCAACCGGATCCTCGGCGCCCGCTGGGCACACCCGCGAAAGACCTGAAGGAGGTCCTGTCATTCCCCTCACGCCTCACTCTCCGCCTGCCGGCCTGGCCCGAGGTCTCCAGCGTCGGCGGCCCTGGACTCTGGCTGTGCTCGCCACTCCCGCTGCTACCGTGGCCGACGCGTCGCAGCGCCTGGTTCGAGCCGACCGCTCATGCGCCTACGAGGGATCAACTACGACGTCGGTTTCTCCCCGTTCCCCTGCGAGATGATCGCCGGGGACATGTTGGGCTACTTCGCAGACTGCGCCGAGCGGGCCGAAACGGCACGCCGGACCGGGGCCGAGGTGTTATTCGTGACCGGATGCGCGCTCAGCGTGTTCGCCGCCGTTGCGTGCCGCGCGCCACGGTCTTGGAGCGTATGGCCGGCTTGGGAGCAGTGTGGGCCGGGCTCGGCCAGGTCATCGCGTCCCTCGACGACTTTCTCGCCGCGGCTGTCGGCGTGGCGCGCGAACGCTTCGGCGGGAAGGTGACCTACGCCGCGAGGACCTGCCCGAGCGGTACCGGCGGTTGCTCGACGTCGGCTGGGACCCGCGCGCGTCGCCATCGCCGCCGAGCAGGCTCACGGCTCGGAAGTTCGGCGCGACCTCTACGCGACGCTCGGCACCCGGCTTCATCCGCAAGACCGCGGCATCGATTGCCAGCTCTACCTCGACGCGCTCGACGAGATCGGCCTGCCCGCATCCCTCGCTGACGCCGCCGAGAGCACCGACTTCGACGCGGCGCTACGGTCCAGCCACCATGCCGGGATGGACCTCGTCGGCGAAGACGTCGGCAGTTCAAGAGGCCGTCCGGTGCTCGTAGATGAGGTCACCCATGTTGTCCCAGATCAGCATTTCCGGTGATCGACCCCGAGTGATGATCACGGGACCGACCTTTGGTGACACTTGTTGGCCGGTTACAGGCTGAGAGTTGCGCCGAGTCGTCTGCTCGAGAACTCTAGGAGCTCGTCCGGCGCAGAGCCGAAAGGGAAAGGCGAAGATGCTGGCATCGGGGGTTCCGCGTGCGGTCGCTGCGGCGAGGTTTACCGCCTCAGGGTTTCACCTGACAGTCGACGACGCGATCGTTCTTCAGGACTCGAACCGGCTTGTGCTACGGCTAATGCCTTGCGATGTTGTCGCCCGGGTCGCGCCCCTGGCGTATCAAGCGAGCGCAGAGTTCGAGGTTGAGCTTGCCCAACGGCTCGCCGAAGCCGGGAGCCCTGTGGCTGCTCTTGAGCCTCGTGTGGAGCCGCGCGTCTATGAGCATGACGGCTTTGTGGTCACGCTGTGGACCTACTACGAACCTGTGACGCCTCGAGAAATCTCACCAGCCGACTACGCCAATGCGCTCGGCCGGTTCCATGCCGGCATCCGGAAGCTGGATGTCACGACGCCGCACTTTACAGATCGGGTGGCGGAGGCTCAAGGACTCATTGCGAGCCGGGACCACACTCCGGCGCTCGCCGACACGGACCGGGAGCTTCTCAGCAACACGATCGCAAGCCTGCGACGAGCGATCGGCGACCGTTGCGCCGCGGAGCAGCTGCTGCACGGCGAGCCGCACCCAGGCAACGTGCTCAGCACGAAGGACGGGCTGCTGTTTATAGACCTCGAAACGTGTTGCCGCGGACCAGTCGAATTCGACCTCGCCCATGTGCCCGAAGAGGTCAGCGAGCGCTATCCGGACGCTGATCAAGAACTGCTCAGCGAGTGCCGGGTCATCGTTCTTGCGATGGTCGCAGCGTGGCGCTGGGACCCAGGTGACCAATTCCCGAACGGGCATCGAGCAGCGCGAGAATTGCTCAGCGCCCTTCGCAAGGGACCACCGTGGCCGACGCTCGACGTCGTGATGCGCCGATTAGGCGGTCCGTAGGCGTACAGGTATCAGCACTCCTTGGACCCTGGACGAACTCAGCCGCCTGCTAATCGCGACGACTGAGGTGCCCCCGACGTGTTGCTGTAGCCAGTGAGATATCGCGCAGTTAGCAGTGGGACCCGCTGCCCACTTTCTGAGCCCTGAGAGGATGGGCTTGCGGGGACGACGGGACGATTTCATGATCATCGACGGCTACGTCATTGCGCCAGGCGATGTGGCTCTGGCCCGTCCGGCGAAGCCTCCCCTGCCTGCTGTGGCGGGAACGGTCGAGAGCATCTGGGTGGCCTCGGCTGCTGGGGGGCCAGCCCGGCTGCTCCAACGGGTCCTCGCTCTGCCCGGCTTGGGCCTCGACGGTGACCGGCACGTGACCGGCACGCGAACCTTCCCTTCCGGGCTGCCTGGCAGCGCCCTCACGCTCATCGAGGCTGAGGTATGCGAGTCTTTCGACCCGCCACTACAAGCCAACGAGCACCGGCGCAACGTTGTCACCCGGGGGATCGACCTCAACGTCCTCGTTGGCCGCGACTTCAACATCGGCGCCGTGCGCTGCCGGGGGATGCGGCTCTGCGAGCCCTGCCGGGTCATCGCCCGCTACGCGGGTCGGCCGATCATCCGGCCCTTGGTGCATCGCGGCGGCATGCGCGCAGACATCCTCGAACAAGGTGCGATCGCCGTCGGCGACACGGTAGTCGCCGTATTTACAGCGGGGCGAGGATCTGCCGGTTGAGGTGTCAGTGGGTGCCGTCATGTCAAACCCATGTCAAACACGCCGAGGCGGACAAGCCGGAACAGAGTCGGATCAGGAGTTGGCCTCACCGCACTGACAAGCTGCGCTGTGGCCGGTTACATTCGTGGTCCTGCAGGTGGTGGGCAACGTCTGCTACCAGATCGCCGGCCTAAGCCGCGGGTCGGAGTCGACGAAGCCGTTCAGCCAACCCTCATCGTGCACCGAGGCCATCTGGCGGTCGGCGAAGGGTGCGAGCCCCATGCCCAACACCTCGAAGGGCCTGCCGACCCGCTCACGGTTACTCGTCGCCACGTTCTGCTCCCAGCTCTCGTCGCACCTCGGCCACCACCTGCTCGGCGAAGCCCCCCAGGCGGTCCGCCAGCTCGCGGTCCGCCTCGAAGAGGTCGTCCGCGTACCGTCCGTCGACTGCCCATGGATCCAGAACCTCGAGGGTTGCGACGCCCACTCTTGGTAGCCGCCCAACCTGAATGCACATGGCGTGCAGCGCGACGAGGTTGTGGGTTTTCTTGAACGGCACGCCGGCGTCGATGAGCGTGGCCTTCAGCGCCTTCTCGGTGACCAGGTGTGCGAGGAAGCACGCCATGCGACTGGGGGACTCGGGATCCCGGGCAACGGCACGCATCGCATGGAGGTCATCTTCGACGTTCCCGAGCCAGCGGCGGGCCTCGCGGTAGTTGTCGTCAGGCAGCTCTGGCATAGACGACCCGCCCTTCCCGAAGCGGCCAGTAGTGCATCGAGCCGATGACATCGCGTCTGCGCCGGCACTCGCGTCTGTCGGTCACGAAGATCTGGAGTGGCAGCAGTGCCGGCGTTACGTGGCGAAGTGAAGCCTCGAGATCGTGGCGCTTGGTGTAGTCGATGGAGGAGAGCACCACCATCAAGTCGATGTCCGAATCGGGGCCGTCATCGCCACGGGCGACGGAGCCGAAGAGGAGCACCTGCTCGGGGTCACTGGCTGCCACAATCGCCTCCACCACATCCGACACCCACTCGGCCAGGGTGCGACCCGCGTAACACGCCTTGCCGTTGCGCTCCTCGTAGGCGACCGAGCTCATGGCCCAAGTTCCGGCTGGACCGATCCCGGCGAGCCGGCACGACGGAGGATCCCGGGCCACGAGGTCACCAGGCTTGACGACCTTCGCGGAGCGGGATAACACTGCCATCCCGGGTCCGATTGCAGCCTGGGCGAGGTCCACCGGTGCGATGTTGCCCTGCTGGAACTCACGGAGTGCCTTCGGCAGGTCGGCGTGCAGCGCTGCGAGGAAAGCTCTGCGGTTGGTGATGCCTGGGTGTCGCTGCGGGGACGGCACGCCAGTACGATGGACGACACGAGGGAGTTGCTTGCCTGGTTGTGCATGCGGATATCGAGCTCGGTCCGCGTCGGCCAAGTAGCAGTCACGGCGAATCCCGAGTGGAGCAAACCGGCAAGCATCGCCTTCCGCCCGGTTGAGGCTACGCCCCTTTTGTCGTGCTCGGACTGCTTGAATGCGTAGAGTACGGTCAGCGGATATGAAGGGTCAGTCGCCTTACTCAAGTTTGCGGACGCCCGTTCGAGGCCTTCCTCGAAGAGCTGCTCGGACTTCGACTTGTCGCCGTCGCTCTCATCGCTTCTGAACGGATCGGCGACGAGTTCAGTACTTTTCGGCGTGACTATCGTCGAGAACAGATCCCGATACATGGCTGCGAGAGAGCGCCGGAGCCAGACGTAGAAGAAGTGGAAGGGAGCGGCATACCCGACGTTGTCGTAGTAGGGAGGATCGATTGAAACCGCGATGGGGCGGAGGGGTCGTCGACGAGTTGGGCGACAAGCACGGTACGGCATTGCCACCTCGACGGGTTTGCGCCCGGGCGTCTGGTCGTTGGTCGTCCGGGGCGCGCTGTCTGGTCGGGAATCAGGCTGGGACATTTGCGGTCTCATGGAGCTTGTCCCAGTCGAGAGTGGTGCTGTGTTCGGCGAAGTGAAGTTCGCTGGACTTGCCGGCGAAGGGGTCGCGCACGTCGCGGACCTGGCAGGTCCTGTTGGTGCGAAAATCGACGTAGGCGGCGCGGATCGTCTCCTCGGGAAGCTCGACTCCGCCGGCGAACGGCGAGAAGGCGACCACCTGCCAGGGCTCTCCCCGGCGCACGCGCGTCGCCCCTGACAGCAGCGCTCGGCCAATGTCGTCGGGATAGACGACCTCTGTGCCTCGGCCGCGCCCGAGCGAGCGCGGTAGTCCCGGGGGCACGAGCCCCACCCGCCTCCAGTCCTCCAAGCGGCGAAGCGAGCAGGCCACTGCTTGGGCGCGCAGCTTCGCTACCAGGGCCTTCGTGGCGCTGGAGGGCATAGCAGTACGCGGCACATCAGGAGCGTACATCGCCCGGTTGAAACCGCGACGGGACCCAAGGCAGATGCGTACGCTCAGCAGCGAGCTCTGACGTGCAGAGCCGACCCCGCAGTGTCTGAGCTTAGGTGGCCACCTCCCGGGTGTTCGTCTTGACCTCTGGGTCGGTGCATACGCGATCGTGCATCTGTCGGCCAGGCGACCGGAATTGAGAAGGCACTCCCGCCGCGCACCCCGCCCGACAAGTGTGTTAGCGGTGGTTCTCAATATCGGCGGCGTTTTTCACCGCAAGGCTTCGCTCGTTCGCAGGCGATGAGCATCAGTACTCCTACGGGAGCTGCCTCGAGCTGTTGCAGGCGGGTCCTAGGCGGAGGGTGGCTGGACCTTCGGGTGATCGACCCGAAGGTCTGGGTCGCCGTCGCTCCGGTTAGGTTTCTGGGGACCCCAGCCAGGGAGGGGCGACATTGAGCAGTGCAGCGCCCAGGCGGCTGCATATGCACGGCGCCACTACCAGCGTCTTTGCGCCTCCGGAGGACCGGGCGGCTCGGAATGCGACAGTGCCCCCGCCACCAAGTATCGGCGCTTTTCGCGCCTCTTTGCATACGCACAGGCCGCTGACCAACATTTATGGGTCGGCGGCTTCTGCGTTTGTGGGGCGCGTTTGTGGGGACCTACTCAACCCCTGCATAGGGCAAAGAGGCGGCTCGCCAGGGCATGGGCGGCCTGACACGCTGCGGGTTCGCGCATCGAGGTCGGCGGGGTTTGGGCGCTGCACAGGGCATGCCCTGTGCAGCGCCACGCAGTTGCCCTACTCAACGGCGCTCGGAGTCGCCCGCACCTCGGGGGCGCTGATCGTGCTGCTGACCGGCGATGGGCGTCCGTCGCCGTTCGCCGCTGATGCTGGTCGCTGTTGCCGTCGGCTGTAGTTGAGAGCTGCACACGACCACGGCGTGGCCGGATGGACACCGCGGTGCCGATCCTCGGAGTCGCCGATATCCACCAGGGTGCCCCGTATAGGGGACGGGGAGCGGGAAACGTCACCGGGCGGGTGCTACGGGAGGCAGCTGGGACCAAGAGCATGCGCCTTGGACGGTGGCAATCAAGGGTTGGTCTTGCGGGACAGCGTTGACAGCATCACAACTGTGAACTACAGTTGACATGTGGTCGAGGTTGTCCGGTCAGAGACGTTCGACCGATGGCTACGCAAACTCAAAGATCGCCGTGCGGTCGGGCGGATCCTGGTTCTGATCGACCGGTTGGCCACCGGCAATCCCGGTGATGTCAAACCGGTCGGCCAGGCAGTCTTCGAGCTGCGCATCGACTACGGACCGGGTTACCGGGTGTACTTCCTGCGCGACGGCGATCGGCTAATCCTCCTGCTCAACGGCGGGGACAAGTCAACACAGGACGCGGACATCAAGGCCGCCTACGACATCGCCCGCCACTGGCGCCGCACTCAAGGAGCACAGCAATGAACACCGACACCGAGACTTTCGCCTCCTTCGACCCGTCGCACTACCTGAACACCGTCGAAGACGTCGCCGCCTACCTGGAAGCGGTCATCGACGAGTACGACGACGACCCTGCCGCGATCGCCCGGGCGCTGGGGGCGATAGCGCGTTCGCGCAACTTCAGCCAGATCGCCCGACAGGCCGAGATGAGCCGCGAAGGGCTCTACAAGGCGCTCTCCGCCGACGGCAACCCCAGCCTTGCCACCGTCATCAAGGTCTCCCATGCACTCGGACTGCGACTGCGCTTCGAAGCCGTCGCCTGAACCGGCAGGACTCGG
>DAHYHI010000039.1:0-68946 GCA_027391075.1 Acidimicrobiaceae bacterium
GGTGTTCAGTTTTACGGGTCGGTGCCTGGTTTGGGTGTTCATGTGAGTGATGTTGTTGCTGCGGTGTCGACGCCTTCGGGTAATGGGTATTGGCTTGTTGGTGCTGATGGTGGGGTGTTCTCGTTTGGGGGTGCACCTTTCGACGGCTCCGTGCCTGGTCTTGGCATCCACATTCACGACGTGGTCGCAGCGCTCGGAGCGTCTAGCGCGGGCGCTGGCTGACGCCCTGGGGCAGCCGCCGGTCAGGGACGTACGAGAGCTGACAGAAGCGCCTGAAGCTTGAGTTGGGTTTCGGTCAGCTCGCTGGCCGGATCGGACCCGGCGACTATCCCGTTGCCCGCAAATATGCTCGCCCGGCGGCCTGAGACTTGTGCGCTGCGGATCCCCAGGGCGAAACATCCGTCGCCGCGTGAGTCGATCCAGCCGACAGGCCCGGCGTAGCGGCCACGGTCGAAACCTTCGACCTTCTGTAGGTAACGCACGGCTGCGTCTGTTGGGTGGCCGCCCACGGCCGGGGTGGGATGTATCCTCGCTGCGAGGCCGAGAACGCTCGGTGCGTCGGTTGCCAATCGTCCAGTGATCCGAGAAGCGAGGTGCGATACGTTGCGCATCGACATCACAGAAGGCGTCCCCGGAACGTCGAGGGTCTCGCAGAGCGGGCGGAGGGCGCCGGCGATAGCGTCGACTACCACCCGGTGTTCCTGGCGGGTTTTCGCTGATCCCATCATCGAGGCGACCAGTCTTTCGTCGTCAGCACCGTCGCCGCTTCGGGCGACGGTGCCTGCGAGTGGATGGCTGTCCACCTCCCGGCCGCGCCGGCGGACGAGCAGCTCAGGGCTCGCTCCGATGAAGCCCTCCATCTTGAACAGCATGCACGACGGGTACAGCGTCCGGAGCCGCTCGAGGACCTCGGTCACGACGAAATCCCGGTCGGCTTCGATGTCTACGCGCCGGGCGAGGACCACCTTCTCGAAGCTTCCACAGTCGATCTCCTCGAGCGCTCCAGCCACGATCCCCTGCCAGTCGGCGTGGCTGAGGGTTGGGGTTAGAGAGAACCGTTCCGGTGAAGAACCCGCCGGCGAAGGGGGAATGTCCAACCCGCGAGGGTGGAGGGTCCCTGCCGGGGGGTCCGCCGAGCCGACGTACCCGACGGTGGTGACCCATGAGGCGTCACCGTCGCGGCCGAACACGACGGCCGGCACGACCAGGTAGCCGGGCTCGGCGGGGTCGAACGGCAACGCGCCAAGGGCCAGCGGACCGCTGCCGGGGTGACCGAGGTCGCCGAGGAACCTGATCGACCGCAGCGTCTCCGTAGCGGCTTCCACGTCAGCAGGGTCGGAAAGACCGTGGGGAAGGTTGATGCGAAGCGCTTCGCCGCGTCCGGCTATGCCACTGGTATCGTCAGAGAAAAGCCATCCGTCAGATCCTGCAAAGGCGATCAGGTCCGGAGTCTGGTCGATTGGGATCGTAACCGCCTTCAACCCGGCCGGGTCGACGCTCGTCGAGATCGTCACCCTGGGAGCACCCTGCGGGTCGCTGTGAACAGCTGTGTGACACCTCCGGTCAAAAGCCGGTGCCTGATAGCACCGAACCCAGCGGCGGCGAGCATCTCTACGATCTGTTCGCTCGGAGGCAGGTACGCAACTGACCGGGGGAGGTACCCGTAGGCGTCCCGGTCCGAGAAGATCGCCCCCACTTTGGGGACCACCTTGTTGAAATAAAGCCCGTGAGTGACCCGAATGAGGGGGTTTCGCGGCACAGACACGTCTAACAGGGCGACCCTGCCTCCGGGGCGAAGTACCCTCGCAAGCTCTGCAAAGACCGGTTCGAGCGCCACGAAGTTCCTTAGAGCGAAACCTGATATGGCCCCGTCGAGGTAGCAGTCCCTTATCGGCAAGGCGAGCCCGTCGCCCTGCAGCAGCGGCGAGACGGTACGAGCGTGGGCGAGCATGCCCAGCGACGAGTCGGCACCTACAGGTCGCATGCCAGAACTTTCCAGCTCACGGCAGAAGTCGCCCGTACCGCAGGCCAGGTCCAAGACGAGCGAACCCGACGACACCGACAGCGCCTTGAGAGCCTGGTGGCGCCACATCCGGTCCACGCCGAAGGTCATCACCTTGTTGACAAGGTCGTAGCGTGGAGCGATCGTGTCGAACATCGATCGTACAGCGCGGACCTTGTCTTCGCCATAAGGGAGTGGCTCGTGCCTGTCAGAAGTCCCGGTACCCGAAGGCTGGGGGCTCGAAGGCTGGGGGCTCGAGGTCTGGGTGCTCAGAGGTAGTACCTGAAGATGATCTCCGCCACGCAGGCGGGTTTCGGCGAACCTTCGACCTCGTAGGTGACGACCAACTTCACCTGCGCGCCACCGGCCACATCCTCCACGGAGGCCAGCTCGACCCCGGCGCGCAGCTTCGAGCCGACGGGTACAGGGGAGGGAAAACGCAGTTTGTCGATCCCGTAGTTGACCCCCATCGAGATCCCAGACACGCTCATCACTTCGCCCAAAAGAGCGGGGGTTAAGGACAAGGTCAGGTAGCCGTGCGCTATGGGCGCACCGAAAGGTCCGGCCTTCGCCCGGTCGAGGTCGACGTGGATCCACTGGTGGTCACCCGTGGCATCAGCGAAGAGGTTGACCTGCTCCTGGGTCACCACCTTCCACTCGCTGTAGCCTAAATGCTCTCCCGCCCTGGCCTTGAGGCCTTCGATTCCTTCGATCGTGGTTGTCATGCGCTCAGGCTACGCCAAAGCTAGCGTTCTAGCGGAACCAGGTTTTGCGGTAGGAGCGGCTCTGGGGATGTAAAAGCAAGGCGAGCAGAGCCCCGTAGAAGAGCAGGTTGACCACCTCCACGAAGGAGAAGTACTCGACAAGGATCGCCAGGAAGAGCACTGTGACGCCCACTCCGAGCCAGTATCCCCACTTCTTCTCGTTGGCGATGCCGAGGCCGGCAGCTGCTTGGCCGATGACGACTACGGCTCCTAGACCTCCGAGAGTGAACAACTCGCCGTCTAGAAGGCCGAACGCCGCGTTGATGTACATGATGACCGTGGCTATCATCAGCGTCTGGGGCTGCGTCTTGTCTAACCAACGAATTTGAGGCGAAGACATGTAGGCCAGTCTTGCACCGCTTGGGGGATAAGCGGTCGTCACCTTCGCCAAAAATCAGGTTCCCTCCGCCACAGATGCGGAAAGGCGAAGCGAGGAGGTCGCTTCGACCACGGCGGGTGTGCCCACCAGGCGGCCGCGGGCTGCAAGCTGACCGCAGGCAGCTTCGATCTCGGTGCCGCGGTTGCGCCTCACCGTTACCGTTACACCCATGCTCGAAAGCGTTTCCCTGAAACGTCGGACCCCGTCGGGCGCCGTCCCGCGGGTGGCGAAGCCATCTGTTGGGTTTAAAGGGATCACGTTCACGTGAGCGGCGAGACTGGTCGCGATCCGCGCCAGTTCTGTGGCATCGCTGCGGCGGTCGTTTACGCCGTCTATCAGAGCCCATTCGAAGCTAAGCCGTCGATTCTTGACGCTGCGGTACTGCCGGCACGCCTCGACGAGGGCGTCGAGGCCGTAGCGGCGGTTGATAGGAACCAGCCGGTCCCGCAGGGTGTCGTTCGCGGCGTGCAGCGACACCGCCAGGTTGACGGGTAGGCTCTCGTGCGACAGTCGGCGAATGCCGGGGACGATGCCGACCGTGGAGACCGTGATGTGCCTGGCGGAGATCCCCATGTCAGCGTTGATCCGCTCGACGGCGGCCCAGACCCTGTCGTAGTTGGCGAGTGGCTCGCCCATGCCCATGAAAACGATGTTCGTCACCCTGCGGGTCCGTGCCCTGCGCCGGGCGTGCGCCACCTGTTCGAGGATCTCACCGGTGGATAGGTGGCGAGCCAGACCGCCCTGTCCGGTAGCGCAAAACGTGCAGCCCATAGCACAACCCGCCTGGCTTGAGACGCAGACCGTCGCTCTGTCCGGGTAGCACATCAAGACGGTCTCGATCCGTGCGCAGTCGAAGCCCTCCCACAGCCACTTGACCGTCTGGCCGTCTGAGGAGACGGACTCCGAGACAGTCCTCAAAGCGGAGGGGGCGTGATCGGCGAGACGCGAACGTAGCGCCGAAGGTAAGTTGGTCATCTCTTCGGGCAGGGCCGCCTGGCGGTACAGCGCATCCCACACCTGGCTGACCCTGTAGGGCGGTTGGTCCGCCAGCAGGTGCGACAGATCTGTGCGGTCCAAGTCGTACAGGCCGCGACCGGCGCCCCGGGGCCGCGAACTGCTCCGCAACGGCACGCTGGTGGCGGCGCCCCTGGACAGCCTCCCGGTCTGGGCGGCCTCCAAGTAGTCAGCCACGGCTCGAGGAGGGCGCCACGTCGCCGACGTAGGCCTGGTCAACGTGATTGACCACGAAACCCATGTCTACGTACAACTTCACGGCCTTGACGTTCGTGGCGTCCACATAGAGCATGCCGACTTCAAGGCCCCGACGGTACAGGTAGTCCAGTCCCGCAGCGACCAAGCTCCGGCCCAGGCCTGGCCGGCGGGGCCCGTCGGGGTCGACCGCTATGACGTAGATCTCTCCCAGCGGCGGGTCGTGCTCAGCGTGCACCTTCGTCCAGCAGAAGCCGTCGATACGACCAGCGGGTGTCTCGTGAAGGAGGAACCCCTCGGGATTGAACCACGGCTGCTCTTGGCGCTGCTTCAGCGTCTCGAGGCTCCAACCTCCCTGCTCGGGGTGCCAGCGGAACGCCCGGTTGTTCACGCCGAGCCACTCTTGCTCGTCGATGCCGACACGGAACGGGCGAGTTGCGAAACCCGACCCTGGTTCGTCGAGTGCCCCAGCACCTGAGCCCGGTGGCGTCGGAGTGAAGGGCAGAGCGCATCTCATCTGGTACAAGGTGCGTCCCCGGCTCAGCCCGATCGACGCGGCGAGGCGGTCATGTTCGGGACGGGCCTGGTTCACCCACATATGCACGTGCCCGCCGCCCGACTCGGCGATCAGCCCGACGGCTCTGTGGAGAAGGTCCGAGGCGATCGTGTTGCCTGGCGTGCGATGGTGCGGGTCGACCACGAACTCCAGGGCCCAGCTGTCAGAACCGAGGCTCACCTGCGCGTAGCCGACCGGATGGTCGTGACTGTCGTCGGTGGCGACGAGAGCGGCGAACCCGGAACGCCCCCCGCCCACGAGGTCAAGCCAGGCGTGCTCGTCAATAGCGGCGTGACCGTCAGCCGACTCCGCTGCCGACAACAGGTCGGCCACAGCGGCGACCTCGGCTTCGTCCAAGCTGGTCCTGACCTCGATGTGCTGCACGCCTCAAGGCTACCGGGAAAGGCCACGCCCGGCGACGGCGAGTACATGTCGGGAGAAGTGTCGCTCAGGCTCTATCTTGTCGGAGTGGCCCGACCTCGAACCCCGGCCGGACGAGCGCGCGAAACGCGCCGTCGCTTAGCCGAGTCCTACCCGGGAAGCGCACGCGAGCTTTGCGAACTGTCATTCGACACGCCATTCCAGCTTCTTGCCGCGACGGTGCTCTCCGCCCAGACGACCGATCAGCGGGTCAATTCCGTCACGCCTTCGCTGTTCGCTCGCTATCCCACGCCCGGCGACCTTGCTTGCGCCGACCCTGACGAGCTTGAGAGAATCATCCACTCCACCGGGTTCTTCCGGGCGAAAGCCCGGAGCCTGATAGGCCTCGGATCGCAACTCGACGCCCGGTTCTCCGGAGAGGTGCCCACAGCTCTGGAAGACCTTGTCACCCTCCCCGGGGTGGGGCGCAAAACGGCGAACGTGATCCGCAGCGTAGCTTTCGGCCTTCCGGGGTTGGCTGTGGACACCCACGTGGCGAGGCTTACCAGACTTCTCGGCCTGACCGATTCGACTGACCCGGTCAAGATCGAAGCCGACGTCTGCTCACTGCTACCCGCACGCTACTGGGGTTCGTTCGGGCTCACGCTCATACTCCACGGCAGGCGGGTATGTGTCGCACGCCGGCCGCGATGCGCTGACTGCGTTCTCGCAGACTTCTGCCCCTCTTCGGGCATCCCGAGCAATCCGGCGGCCTAGTGGTCGAGAAGGCGTTCCAGGCGTCGCTTAGCGGAGCGCAGCGTACGGTCGATCTCGAACAGCTCCGAGCCGATGTCGTCGCGGTCGGCCGGGCCGAGCCCGCTGGCTATCTCGGTTATGCGGTCGATCAACTCGTCTAGGCGGCTGGAGGCTGAGCTGAGTTCGGCGTTAGTGGCCATAGAGGTACCATCATGGACGAAATGGCCTCCTCCAACGAACCTGGCGCGACCGTCGCAGCGCACCTGAGCGGCATGCTTCGCACCATAGACCTCCGCGGGCGTAGCGGTGACCTGGCGGCGCTCCTCCCAACCCCTGCGATCGTGGACGACGAGGTCGCAGCTCGGGTCGTCGAGGAGATACTCCTAGACGTCAAGTTGCGCGGCGACGCGGCCGTCCTCGATGCAACCGAGCGTTTCGACAAAGTGAGGCCGTCCGCCCTTCGCGTAGACCCCTCGAAAGTAGCGGCGGCGCTCCACGAGATCCCAGGTGCCCTACGCGACGCGCTTGAGGTCGCAGCGGACAACATAGCCGGCTACCACCGCTCCCAGCTGGAGCACGACCGTACCTACGAAAGGGACGGAGTGACGGTCACGGAGATGGTCAGGCCGGTCGGTCGAGCAGGGCTTTACGTTCCCGGTGGGTTGGCCCCTCTCGCGTCTAGCGTCCTCATGACGGCGGTGCCAGCTCGGGTCGCGGGCGTCGGCGAGCTAGCCGTCTGCAGCCCCCCGGGACCTGACGGCCAAATCGCAGCGTCTGTCCTGGCTGCAGCGGCCGTGGCAGGCGTCGACGAGGTGTACTGCGTCGGCGGAGCGCAGGCCATAGCGGCGCTCGCCTACGGAACGGAGTCCGTTCGAGCCGTGGACGTTATCGTAGGCCCAGGGAACCGCTACGTAGCCATCGCCGAGCGTCTCGTCGCGGGTCAGGGAGCGGTCGGCGTTCCCTCTGCGTTCACCGGCCCCTCTGAGGTGGCAGTAGTTGCCGACGAGACGACCGACACACGTTATGCGGCCGTTGACCTGGTAGTTCAAGCCGAACACGGACCTGACGGACTCTCTTACCTGATCACGTGGGTACCTGAAGTAGCCGAAGCTGTAGCGGCTCACGTCGCCCGGATCGCCTCCGAGTCGCCGAGACGGCAAGCTATCGAGGCGACGTTTTCCCGTGGAGGCTTCTGCGTGCTCGTCGACGGCCCAGACCAGGCGGTGCGAGTAGCAAACGTGATAGCCGCGGAGCACCTCGAGTTGATGACCGCCGACGCCCGTAGTCTCGCCGAGTCGGTGACCAGCGCTGGGGCGGTGTTCGTAGGTCCGTGGGCCCCGGCGAGCGTCGGGGACTACGCAGCGGGACCAAACCACGTACTGCCGACCGCGCGAAGCGCCAGGTTCTCCAGTGCCCTCCGGGTGTCGGACTTCACCAAGCACATTCACGTTATCGAGGTGACCAGGTCAGGGCTGGAGCGCCTTGCGGCCCCTGTAGAAGCCCTTGCCGCTTCCGAAGGTCTGGGCGCGCACGCCCTGTCGGTCACCATGAGGACCGCGTCGTCGTGACCCTCCCGGACTGCCGGGCTGACCTGGCACTTCGCGACGGCTACCACTCGCCTCAGGTCGACGTGGCGGTGAGGCTCAATACCAACGAATCCCCCTACCCACCGCCCGAAGGTTGGCGTCGGGATCTCGCTGCGGCTCTCGACGGCGTCGCGTTCAATCGCTACCCGGACCGCGCAGCCAGCGAGCTACGCGAGGCTCTCGCCGACCTGCATCAGGTCCGGACGGACCAGGTGTTCGTAGCGAACGGGTCGAACGAGGTCCTGCAGTCGATATGCCTCGCGTACGGGGGGCCGGGACGGCGAGCGGTAGTGTACGAACCTAGCTACGCCTTGCACAGCCACATCGCTCATCTCAGCTCCACCGAGGTAGTGCAAGGAACCCGGCGCGACGACTTTTCGGTCGACCTCGATCAGGTGGCGGACATCACCTCGGCGTTGAGGCCGGACATCACCTTCTTGTGCTCGCCGAACAACCCGACCGGCAACGCTCTCCCGGCGGCGTCGGCCAAGGAGATCCTCGCCTTGTCGGCGGGCCTCGTCGTGCTCGATGAGGCCTATGGCGATTTCGCGGACTGGTCAGGTATCTCTATGGTAGACGAGGAAGTGCCGCTCGTGGTGACACGGACCTTCTCCAAGACATGGTCGATGGCGGCTCTGAGGCTCGGATACCTGATAGGCCCCTCGCGGGTCGTTGCGTCGCTCGAGAGGGTCGCTCTGCCCTACCACCTGGACGCGCTAAAGCAGATCGCAGGCCGCCTGGCGGTCGCTTACGACGACGAGATGCGCCGGCGTGTCTCGGCGATCGTCTCCGAGCGCAGGCGTCTGCAGGGAGCACTGGAAAACCTCGACGTCGACGTGTGGCCCTCAGAAGCAAACTTCCTGCTCTTTCGGCCCAAGAGCCGTAAAGGCGACGAGGCCTGGCACGGGCTGGTAGAGCGCGGCGTCTTGGTGCGTAACACCTCGAGTTGGCCGGGTCTGCCGTCTGGGTGCCTGCGTGTCACCGTCGGGACCGGGACCGAAAACGACGCATTCCTATCGGCATTGAAGGAGACCCTTTGAACCGCAGCGCCTCACGGTCACGTTCTACCAAGGAGACCAAAGTCAGCGTCGACGTACACCTTGACGGGACAGGTGTGACGCAAGTGTCGACGGGTCTGCCTTTTTTCGATCACATGCTCACCCAACTCGGCCGCCACGGGGGTCTTGACCTCACAGTAACGGCGGAGGGCGACCTGGAAGTCGACGCTCACCACACCGTGGAGGACGTCGGACTTGCGCTTGGAGCATGCATCAGCGAGGCGCTCGGCGACAAGGTCGGGGTGAGACGGTTCGCGTCGATCGACCTGCCCCTCGACGAGGCTCTCATCGCAGTGGCTTTGGACCTGTCTGGAAGGCCCTTCCTCGTCTACGACGTAGAAACTGCCGGGGTCGCAGACTCGGGTGCTCTCGGCACCCCCGGCTTTCACCCCCAACTCGCTGAAGAGTTCTGGAGAGCTTTCGTAATGAAGGCTGGCATTACCATGCACGTGCGAATGCTGTCGGGGCGCAATGCGCATCACATCTTAGAGGCGACGTTCAAGGCAGTCGCCCGAGCTTTGCGCGAGGCTATGACGGTGGACGGCGACGTCGTACCTTCCACCAAGGGCGTACTTTGATAGCTGTCATCGACTACGGCATAGGCAACCTGCGCTCCGCTCACAAGGCCCTTTTGAGCGTCGGAGCCGACGCAGCGCTGGTGAGCGACCCCGACGCCGTCGTGTCGGCAGATGCCGTCGTGCTCCCCGGGGTGGGGAACTTCGGCGCATGCGTGAAGGCGCTGCGCTC
The DNA here is from genome assembly GCA_027391075.1 of Acidimicrobiaceae bacterium. GTDB lineage: Bacteria > Actinomycetota > Acidimicrobiia > Acidimicrobiales > Palsa-688 > JAJZAM01. The sequence goes on from DAHYHI010000039.1 coordinate 9,418, forward strand.
GGCCGGCCTCGAAGCCGCAGTTCGCGAGGTGGTCGCCGCCAGCCGCCCGTTCCTTGGCATCTGCGTCGGGATGCAGATGCTCTACGAAGGCTCCGAGGAATCCCCCGAGGTTGACGGAATCGCGATCTTGCCCGGCATCGTCAGGCGCCTGCCAGCAGGTGTCAAGAGGCCGCAGATGCAGTGGAACCGCCTCGACGTACGCGGCCCGTCCGTTGCGTTGCTGCAGGGCCTAGACGAGCAGCCTTGGGTGTATTTCGTGCATTCCTACGCAGCTCCCGACGGACCTGAGGTGGTCGCCACCTGCGAGTACGGTCTCGACGTTCCTGCGGTAGTGGTAGCCCAATCGGTTTGGGCCACCCAGTTCCATCCGGAGAAGTCCGCTCGGGTTGGTCTGGCGATGTTGTCGAACTTTGCCCGCTTCGCAACCCCCGGCCTCGCTACCCGAGCATCCCTCTAGTGGACCTATTTCCCGCTATCGACCTGCGCGGCGGGCGTTGCGTTCGCCTGCTCGAAGGGGACTTCGCCGCCGAGACGGTCTACGGCGACGACCCAGTTGGTGTCGCCCTAGAGTTCGCTTCTGCGGGGGCGCAGTGGATTCACGTAGTCGACCTCGACGCCGCCAGGACCGGCGAGGCGTCGAACCGGCCGGCAATAGCTGCTATCGCCGAGGCGGTCCGCTCCGCTGGTGTGTCGGTCCAAGCCGGGGGGGGCGTGCGCAGCGTCAGAGGCGCAGGTGAGCTCCTCGACGCCGGCGTTTCACGGGTTGTTGTCGGCACTGCCGGGGTGGAGCAGCCTTCTTTGATCTCAGACATCCACGATCGTTGGCCGGGTCGGGTTGCCTTGGGTCTAGACCACCGTCGAGGCGAGGTGCGCCTGAGGGGTTGGACACAATCCGCAGGGGTTAGTGTGGAGCATCTCGTGCCTGTGGCGCTAGACGCCGGCGCGTCGGCTCTCGTCGTTACCGACATTTCTCGTGACGGCACTATGGCTGGTCCTGACCTCGAGGGTCTGGCGTCCGTGGTCGGACTGGTTGCCCGATACCGCCCCCCCGCCGACGACGTTGCGATGCCTGCAAGTGTGATTGCCTCGGGCGGCGTCGGCTCGATAGACGACGTCGCCGCCCTCGCGGCGCTGGCCGGTTTAGGCGGGATCATCGCCGGGCGCGCCCTCTACGAGAAGCGCCTCGACCTCGGTGAGGCTCTGGCTGTGGTAGCGGGGGTGTCTCGGTGAGAGCCGTTCGGGTCGTTCCGTGCCTTGACGTCGACGCCGGACGCGTCGTCAAAGGGGTCAACTTCGCCAACCTCGCCGACGCCGGGGACCCTGTCGAGCTCGCAGCTCGCTACAGCGACGAAGGGGCTGACGAGCTGGTCTTCTACGACATAACAGCCTCGTCGTCAGAGAGGGCGATAATGATCGACGTCGTAGCGAGAGCCGCCGAACGGGTGTTCATCCCCCTCGCCGTCGGCGGTGGGGTGCGCAGCGTGGACGACGCCAGGATGCTTCTGCGCGTCGGCGCCGACAAGGTCAGCGTCAACTCTGCGGCCGTAGGGCGCCCCGAGTTGGTCGAGGAGATAGCGTCGGTTTTCGGGTCCCAGTGCGTGGTCGTCGGGATGGACGTGAGACGCAGTGGGAGGAGCTTCGAGGTCTACACGCACGGAGGAAGGACAGCGACCGGCCGGGATGCCCTCGAATGGGCATTCGAGGTGGAACGCCGCGGGGCTGGGGAGATCGTGCTGAACTCCATGGACCGAGACGGCACTCGAAGCGGGTTCGACTTAGAGCTCACACGGGCGGTCGTCGACACCGTTCGGATACCCGTCGTAGCGAGTGGCGGAGTTGGCAACCTCGGTCACCTTGTCGAAGGGGCACTCGTCGGAGGGGCGGACGCGGTCCTAGCAGCGTCGATATTCCACTTCGGCGAGGCGACAGTCGCCGAGGCCAAGGAGGCCATGGCTGCTGCAGGAGTGTTGGTGCGTCCCCTCGATCGCCCGGCCGGGTAGCTTGGTGGGATGGACTCCCAGCAGGACCAGCGCGCACATCCGAACCCTGGCTTGGCGTCGCAGGCATCCGCTACGGAAAGGCCGGTCCTGGTAAGCAAGCAGCATCTGGGCTCCAAGCAGGGCATCGAGATGCTCACCGACCGAGTCCTAGTTCAGATCCCCCGCTCCGAGGGTGAGCGCAAATCCCGGGCTGGCATTCTCATCCCGGCCACGGCTCAGGTCGCTCGACGCCTCGCATGGGCGGAGGTCGTGGCTACAGGCCCTCACGTGAGGACCATCAAGGCTGGCGACCAGGTGCTGTTCAACCCGGAGGACCGATACGAGGTAGAAGTCCAAGGCGAGGATTACTTGATATTGCGCGAGCGTGACATCCACGCGGTTGCGTCCGAGCGGGTCGCTACAGGTACAGGCCTGTACCTGTAGCCGCGAGCCCCTACCATGGGGGAATGGCGGACGGATCATCCCAACCGAGTTATGGCATACCGCTAACGGTGCGCGCCGAGGCGGAGCAGCTGGATGCGATTGTCTACAACTCCGACGGCCTCGTCCCTGCGATCGTCCAGGACCACCACAGCCGGGAGGTGCTGATGCTGGCGTGGATGAACGCCGAGACGCTCGCCGAAACCCTTAATACCGGCCGGACCGTCTTTTGGTCCCGGAGCCGCAGGCAACGCTGGCGTAAAGGTGACACTTCCGGGGACCGCCAATGGGTGCGTGAGGCTTTCTACGACTGTGACGGGGACACGCTCCTGTTCCTGGTCGTCCAAGAGGGCGGGGGGGCATGCCACACCGGTAACAGGACCTGTTTCTACCGCGCGTTCGGTGCGACGTCGCCGGCGTGACCCGTCCATCGCGAGAAGAGTTCGCGGCCCTGGCCTCGAAGTTCACCGTCGTCCCTGTGTGGCGTGAGCTGCTCGGGGATCTCACTACCCCAGTTGCGGCGTACGCTCGTCTGACCTCGGCGAGCCCGGCGGGACGCTCGTTCCTGCTTGAATCCGTGGAGCACGCCCAGCAGCTCGGAAGGTGGTCCTTCATAGGGCTAAACCCGACGGCGACCATCGTAGCGAGAGGAGCAAGGCTTACTGTCGAAGGATCCTTGCCTGAGACGGTTCGCCTCGACGGGGGTGTCCTGGTAGCGCTCGAAGCGATCCTCGAGACGTGGCGCTCCCCGGTCATCGAGGAACTGCCACCCCTACAGGGAGGAGTCGTCGGATACCTCGGATACGACGTGGTTCGAGAAGTCGAGAGCCTCGGCGACTCCCCGCCCGACGAGACGGGCTACCCTGACGCGATTCTGTCGGTGGTAGGCCAGATTGCCGCCTACGACTACTGGCGCCAGCGGGTGACGCTGATAGAGGCGGTTCCGATACCGCCGGAAGCTCGCGACGATCGTGACAGTTGTGACCGCCTCTACGAGGCAGCGGCCAGACGTCTCGAGGTTCTGGCCGCCCAAGGGGCTTGCCCGCTGGACGAGCCTCTCGTGGCCCCCCCGGAACGTCTCGACGAGATCCCAGCCCATCGCCGCCGAAGCACCCCGGAGATGTTTGCGTCGAGCGTCGAAGCCGCCAAGGAACATATCCTCGCCGGTGACATCTTCCAGGTGGTGCTCTCGCAGCGCTTCGACGTCGAACTGCAGGCTGATCCTTTCGACCTCTACCGGTCCCTGCGCCAGGTAAACCCGAGCCCTTACATGTACTTCCTGCGTCACCCGGAGCTGTCCCTGGTCGGGTCGTCACCGGAGCCCTTGGTGCAGGTCAGGTCCGGTCACGTCGTGTCGAGGCCGATAGCCGGGACTCGCAAGAGAGGTCGTGACGAGACCCACGACCGCAGGCTGGCAGCCGAGCTTGCGGAGAATCCCAAGGAACGAGCCGAGCACGTCATGTTGGTGGATTTGGCGCGCAACGATATAGGCCGGGTCGTGGAGTACGGCACCGCCAAAGTCGACGAGCTCATGACCCTAGAACGCTTCAGCCACGTGATGCACTTGACCTCCCAAGTCTCCGGGACGCTACGCGAGGGGCTTGGCCCGGTCGACGTGCTCAGAGCTACGATGCCTGCCGGTACCGTGTCGGGCGCGCCTAAAGTTCGGGCTATGCAGCTCATAGACGAGCTCGAGCCGGTCAAGCGGGGCCCCTACGCCGGGGTGATCGGATACTTCGACTTCTCAGGCAATCTGGACACGGCCATTGCCATCAGAACCATGCTCGTCAGCCCCGACGGGACGGCCAGCGTCCAAGCCGGTGCCGGCATCGTCGCCGACAGCGACCCCGACGACGAGGACCTCGAATGTTCCAACAAGGCCGCAGCGCTGCTGGCCGCTGTCCCCGGGGCGCGCCGAATCGCAGCCGCCCGTCGGGCAGGGTTCGCTGGCGCCGCTCGTGGAGGGGAAGGCCCTGGAGTTGGCTGACGACGGGGCATTCCCTGCGGTTGGCTCGGGGTCGCAACTTGGCAATACTGGGTTGTCGGAGGAGTCCCCTCGAAGTGAGGGACGTTACTGGGGCCTGTCAGAGCGCGACGTTGTCATGGTAACCGGACCCGAAGCGGGAGCCTTTCTGCAGGGCCAACTGACCCAGGACGTCGCGTCGTTGGCTGTCGGATCGCACCGGTGGAGTTGGCTGCTGGAGCCCTCCGGAAAGGTAGTGGCCCTTCTCCGGGTGTTCCGCTCCGGCGACGAGCAGTGGGCGTTGGAGGCGGATCCCACCTGGGGTGAACACGTGGCAGCGCGCCTTGCTCGCTTCAAGCTTCGAACGAAGGCTGAGCTTACGACGCTCAAAGCCGGGCTACTCGCCTGCCGCGGGGAGGGCTGGCGGACTGGCGGACTACTAGCGGCGTCTCCGCCTTTGCCAGGATTGTCCGGAGTCGACGTGCTGCGTCTGGGCGGACCCGTCGAACCCGCTGCTGACACCGTCCTCGAAGACATTACCTTCGAGGCGTTGCGAACGGATCTGAGCGTTTGGCCGTCAGTTCCCTCCTACAGGCTCGAAGTCGACCGGATCGCGGTCGGCTGGCCCCGGATGGGAGCCGAACTCACCGAACGCACCATACCCGCAGAGACCGGTCTAGTCGACCTCACCGTGAGCTTCACCAAGGGTTGCTACACCGGCCAGGAGCTGGTTGCACGGATCGACTCCCGCGGCAACCACGTCGCCCGACGGATGGTGAGGCTACGTCCCGAGGCCGAGATCCACGTAGGAGCTGAGCTGCACAGCTCCCCACACGGTGCCGGCGGGACACCGCAGCCCGCCGCTGAAGAAGGCCCGGCCAGGATCGGCTGGGTGACCAGCGTCGCCTTCTCCGACACTCATGGCTGGGTGGCAGTGGGCTACCTGGAGAGGAAAGCTGGAGCGCCCAGCGACGTCGCTGCCGGCGACGTGGTCGTGAGGGTGTTGGAGTAGCGCCCAGCCGAACGCACTCGCGGGCTCAGGTGGCGAGAGTGTTACCCGATGCACGCAGGGTAGGCTTCTGAGACCGTGGCCACCTACTTGGACCGCATACTCGCTTCGCACCGGGACGCCGCCGAGGCCGACCGGCGCGACTTGGAGTCGCTGGAGCGCGAAGTTGCCGTCCTCGCGCCGGCGAGGCGTTTCGCCGAGGCGCTGGTGCGACCGAGCCGCCTGGCGGTGATCGCCGAGGTGAAACGTCGCAGCCCGAGCAAGCCCACCCTTGCCGTCGACCTGGACCCGGCGACACTGGCCGTCGCCTACGAGGAGGGTGGCGCGTCAGCTCTGTCGGTGTTGACCGATTCGGAGTTCTTCGGTGGTTCATCCGACGACCTTCGCTCTGCTCGTGAGTCGACAAGTCTGCCGGTCCTGCGCAAGGACTTCACCGTCTGTAGGGCGGACGTGCTCGATGCAAGGCTGATGGGTGCCGACGCAGTACTTCTGATAGTCGCCGCCCTACGAGGCCACGAGCTCAGCGAGCTCGTGGCGCTGTCGCAGCGCATCGGTCTGGACGCCCTTGTCGAGGTGCACGACGAGAGCGAAGCCGAGGCTGCAGTGGCTGCTGGAGCCGAGATAATCGGCGTCAACCAACGCGACCTGCACAGCTTCGAAGTTGACACGGCGCGCGCCGTCAGGGTGGCAGCTTCGCTCCCTCCGGGGTGTGTCCGAGTAGCTGAGTCTGGCATAGCGGGCCCAGACGACGCTAGACGGCTGGCTGACGCCGGTTTCGACGCAATTCTGGTCGGGGAGACTGTCGTAACGGCGTCTGACCCCGAGGCTGCGGTGGCGTCGCTGCGTGCCCGTAAGGCGCGTCTCGCCGAGCGAGACGCGGTGCTCGGCGCATGAGCTCGGCGGATCACTTCGTGAAGGTCTGCGGGATTACCACGGAGGAAGACGCGCTTCTGGCTGTAGCGCTGGGCGCTACAGCGGTCGGCTTCGTGTTCGCTCCGTCCAAACGCCAGGTAGCGCCGGGCGCAGTGGCGGACATCGTCAAGAGGCTACCTCCGGAGGTGCTGCGCGTGGGTGTCTTCCGCGACGAAGCGCCAGAGCGGGTGTCTCTCATCTGCAGCAGGGTCGGCCTTAACGTCGCCCAACTGCACGGCCACGAGACGCCGGAGGAGACCAAATGGCTCTCAGGACGAATCCCTTTGGTAATCAAGGCGTTCTCGGCGACTGATCCGAGGATCGCAGAGGCTTCAGAGTACGGAGCGTTCGCCGTCCACCTCGACGCCGCCCAACCTGGTTCTGGAACCACGTTCGACTGGGCGGTAGCGTCGGCGGTGCCCAAAGGGGAGAGGCTCATCGTAGCGGGAGGTCTAAACCCCTCGAACGTTGCTGAGGCGATCACCGTGACGGGCTGTTTCGGGGTCGATGTTTCCAGCGGCGTTGAGAAGACGCCCGGGCATAAGGATCCGATCAAGCTTCGCGAGTTCATCAAAGAAGCTACCCGGGTCTTTGACGCCCGCGGACGCCAAGGAACGATTGCAACGGCCGCTCCGGCCGCAAAGGCTGGATACGGACGGCACTCTCCGGCTCCCGCAGCGAGAAACCTCGAAGGTGGACAGGTCCCTGTGGCGGCTCGAAACGTGCCCGGGCAGGCCGGAAGCACCGAAAGAGGACCGTACGATTGGCAAAAGGACATATGAGCTCAGATCTGAAGATGGCCGATCCAGGCCCGACCGGCCGTTTCGGCGAGTTCGGCGGGATGTACGTACCCGAGTCCCTGGTGCCAGCGTGCGCCGAGGTGGAACGGTTCTTCCGCTCGGCCTGGCAGGATTCGACCTTTCGCGGGCGACTGGACGCCCTTCTAAGGGACTATGCCGGCCGGCCGACGCCTTTGACACGAGCTGAACGCTTATCCGAGGCGCTCGGCGTGGACGTGTTACTGAAACGCGAGGATCTGACCCATACCGGCTCTCACAAGATCAACAACGTCTTGGGCCAAGGGCTGCTGACGTTGGCCATGGGTAAGAAGAGGATGGTCGCCGAGACCGGAGCCGGCCAGCACGGTGTCGCTACAGCGACGGCGGCGGCACTGTTCGGCCTGGAATGCGTGGTCTACATGGGTGAGGTCGACACCGAACGTCAGGCTCTGAACGTGTTCCGCATGAAACTGCTCGGGGCTCGGGTCGAACCCGTTCGATCAGGCAGCCGCACGTTGAAAGACGCTGTGAATGAAGCCATGAGGGACTGGGTGGCTACCGTCGAGGACACCCACTACTGCCTGGGATCTGTGATGGGACCTCACCCGTACCCGTGGATGGTCCGGGAGTTCCAAAGCGTGATCGGCAACGAGGCACGCGAGCAGTGCCGCAAAGTGCTCGGCGGCGACGACCCGGATTTCGTCGTCGCCTGCGTAGGCGGGGGGTCCAACGCTGCTGGTACTTTCGCCGGCTTCGTTTCCACCCGGGCGCGTCTGGTCGGGGTCGAAGCCGCAGGAGGATCTGCGGTGGGTCGGGGCATACCTGGGGTGTTGCACGGTATGCGCTCGTATCTTCTTCAAGACGAGTGGGGCCAGATTCTAGAGGCGGAGTCGATCTCAGCCGGCTTGGACTATCCGGGTATCGGGCCGGAGCACGCGTGGCTGGCGGACGCCGGTCGGGCAGAGTACCACTCTGCGTCCGACGACGAAGTGCTTGACGCCTTGAAGCTCCTAGCGCGAACGGAGGGAATCATCCCTGCTTTGGAACCGGCGCACGCTCTGGCGTGGCTCGTGCGAGCGACGCGCGACGGGGTAGTGCCGGCCGGCTCCACAGTGATGATGACCCTATCCGGACGTGGTGACAAAGATGCCGAAACCGTGATGGGCCTCCTCCAGGAAGGCTTGCTGTGACAGCGCCTGGCTTGGCGGTCGAGCCGCACTTGCGCGCCGTCCGCGAGGCTGGCAAGAAGATCCTCGTCACCTACATGACCGGCGGTCTTGTGGCGGAGTGGGTGCGTTACGTAGAGGCCATGGCGGACGCCGGAGCGGACGCAGTGGAGATAGGAATCCCTTTCTCGGACCCGGTTATGGACGGCCCGACCATTCAGCAAGCTTCGGGTGCGGCGCTTGCAAGGGGTGCCACCCCGGCTTCTATCCTCGACGACGTCGCCGGTGCGCAAGTCGATGTTCCCCTTGTGGCGATGACCTACTACAACTTGGTGGCTCGGGCTGGCCACCTCCGATTCGCCCGCCAGTTGGCTGCTTCCGGAGTGCGCGGAGCGATCGTGGCCGACATACCGCTCGAAGAGTCAACGGGATGGGAAGCTGACGCCGGCGATAGTGGAGTAGAGACTGTCCTGCTGGCAGCGCCGGTAAGTTCCGACGACCGCCTGGTCGAGATCTGTCGACGGTCGCACGGTTTCGTCTACGGGGTGAACGTTATGGGCGTGACGGGGGAGCGGGCCCGTCTTTCGACATCGGCGGAGGTCCTGGCGAAGCGTCTCAAAGCTGTCACCGACCTCCCGGTGGTCATGGGCTTTGGAGTTTCGACCCCCGAACAGGCAGCGACTGCTGCAGCCCACGCCGACGGGGCTGTGGTCGCGTCGGCTTTGATGCGAATGGTCCTTGCCGGAGCAGGGCCGGCGGAGGTCGCCGACACCGTCAAGGCTTTCCGGACGGCCTTGGGATAGGACAGCACTGGCCTGGTTAGCAGGGGCAACTCGCCCCGAGCAGCGGACTAAGCGAACTCCAGGGTTACCTTGACATCCCCTGGCTGGCGGGTGTAGGCGTCCTTCCAGCTGTCCAGGCCGGGAGACCTGGTGATCATTTTCGCCAGCCAGTCTTTGTCGGCGTCGGCGAGGGCTTGGGCTCCGGCCTCGTAGTGGCGGCGGTTGGCGTTCACCGATCCGAAAACCACGTCGTTTTCGAGTACCATCCGACGGTTCAGCATGCCGACGTCGACCGAAAGGTCCCGTCCACCTGAGGAGACACCGGTCAGGCACACGACGCCGTTCGCTCCGGCGGCGTCCATGACGTCGAAGATCAACTGGCCGACGCCGGTGCATTCGATAGCCACGTCAGGTACCACCTTCGTGTCGGCAACGCTGCCGTGGTGGTAGGTGGCGCCAAGAGCGTGGACCAGGTCCGGCTTTAGCCCGTCGGTAACCTGGTCGAGGACGTGGACCTCCAAACCCCGCTGCACGGCGAGGAGAGCGGCGAGCAGACCTATCGGGCCGGCGCCGGTGACAAGAACCGTCTTGGGCTTCCAAGCGGCACGCTGACCGATTCGCTCGATATGATCCCAGGCCTTCGCCACGACCGTGGTCGGTTCGAGGAGGACGCCGAGATTGCCCAACCCCTGGTCCACTTTCACCACGAAATCCTCGGTGATGCGGTAACGCTCCCTGGCGTAGCCGTGATGCTGCTTTATGCCCCATTCGGTGTACTGACCGTTGCGGCACATGTCCCATTCACCCACGGAGCAGTTGTGGCACGGGACCGGGTCCGGACGCCTGACGATAGCGACGACCAGGTCACCGGCGGCGAGCCCGGAGTCTTCGGGGGCTTCTAGGACCTCGCCAAGGGACTCGTGGCCGATCGCTAGGCGCTCCTCGCCTTCAGGAGCCCAGCCGTAATCGCCCGAGATTATCTCCAGGTCCGTTCCGCACACTCCGACCGCCCTGGTCTTGACCAGCACGGGCCCGTCTGAATCGGGCGGTTCGGGAAGTTCGGTCAGGTCGACCGAGCCGGCCTGCAAAGGGACGACGGTCACAGCGCGCATGGCCCAAGGCTAGCCGTTGCGTGCGTAGTGGACGGACGACTCTTCGAAGCTTTTACGCGTGGCAGAATATCGAGGTGGGAGCAGGCAAGCATCTTCTAAAGGCGGGGAGACTGCTGGTCGCGAACCCGAAACTGACGGACCCGAACTTCGACCGTAGCGTGGTGATGCTCGTCGCTTACGGCATCGAAGGCGCCCTGGGATTGGTCCTGAACCGGCCCAGCGACATGGCGGTCAGCACCCCGCTGCCACAATGGGCGCACTTCGCCAACGAGCCTGCCGTACTTTTCCTCGGGGGTCCGGTTGCCCACCAGGCGGTCATCTGCCTTGCCCGGTCGAGCTTGGCCGGACGGGGCCATCCGGCGACGCCGACCTGGCCGAGCTCTCAGGACCCCAGCTCTGACCCTACTGAGACACCGGGTATCGGCCGGGCCATACCAGGGTCTCAGCCGACCGCTGGAAGCGATAGCGGTGCCCTCGGTGCTTGGAAGCAGTTCGACGGGGACCTCGGGACACTTGACTTGGAGGGGGACCCCGACTCGTTCGCGGGGCGCATCCGGGCTCTCAGGGTCTTCGCCGGCTACGCCGGATGGGCGGCGGGGCAGCTGGAAGGGGAGATCGAATCCGGCGCCTGGTGGGTGCTGGACGCTGCTCCCGACGACGCTTTCAGCCCTGCGCCGGATACCTTGTGGAAGCGGGTGCTGCTTCGTCAACCCGAGCCGCTGCGCCTAATCGCCTTTTACCCCGACAACCCCGTCTGGAACTGACAACCCCGTCTAGGACGCCTAGCGTTGCTGGGACCGATGGCGGTCTTGGCCCGACCGGGACGAATGTGAGACGATGAGTTGTGTTCTAGATGCCGGTGACGTGGATCACACCGGTGCGGTCCCTTTTCATCGAGGAGGATTCGAGGCTGTGCTTTCGACCATGCAGGACGTGCCTCTGACGATCACATCGCTTTTCCGGCATGGGGCGAGGGTGCACAGACGTTCCAAGGTGCTGACTTTCGACGGGACATCCACCTCCGAGGCGACCTTCGCCGAGATAGCGGCGAGGGCGGAGCGCCTCGCTGGCGCCCTGAGCCGGCTCGGGGTGGGAACTGGTGACGTTGTTGGTACGTTTATGTGGAACAACCAGGAGCATCTCGAAGCCTATTTTGCAGTTCCGTGCATGGGTGCTGTCATGCACACCCTCAACTTGAGGTTGTTCCCCGAGCAGCTGGTCCACGTAGTCAACCAGGCGGGGGACAAGGTGATACTGGTCAACTCGAGCGTGGTCGGAGCTTTGGCGGCAGTGTCGGCGCAGCTGCGGACGGTCGAGCACTACGTCCTCGTCGACGACGGACCCGTCGACGATCAGGCCCTCGGCGCGCTCGGATCGGTCGTGCGCTACGAGGATCTCCTCGCCGCCGAGGCAACCGGCGCTGACTGGCCCGACGTCGACGAGAGGTCGGCTGCTGCTATGTGCTACACGAGCGGTACTACAGGCGACCCGAAGGGCGTCGTGTATAGCCACCGTTCTACGTTCCTGCACGCTTTCGCTTACAACAACGCTTCGAGCCTAACCATCGGCGAGCGGGACCGGGCGGTGGTCATCGTCCCGATGTTCCACGTGAACGCCTGGGGTTGGCCGTACGTAGCGTGGATGTGCGGCTCCGACCTGGTGATGCCCGGGCGTTTCTTGCAGGGGGAGCCCCTTGTGAAGCTGTTCGAGATGACCAAAGCGACGGTCTCGGCAGGAGTGCCGACCATCTGGAACGAAGTCCTGCGCTACGTCGAGGCCAACCCTGGGCATGACCTGTCGAGCCTGCGAGGGCTCGTGTCAGGAGGATCAGCGCTTCCTGGCAGCCTCGTGGACGGTTTCGACAAGCTGGGTATAAGGATGCTGCAGGGTTGGGGGATGACCGAGACGAGCCCGGTCTGCGCAGTGAGCGAACCGCCCGGCGAAGCCGACCGGTGGGACCGCGGGTGGCGACTGCGCACCGGACGAGTAATTCCTGGAGTGGAAATGCGCATCATAAAAGACGACGGCTCCGAAGCTCCCTGGGATGGACAGACGACCGGGGAGGTGGAAGTACGAGGGCCGTGGATAACCGGCTCCTATTACAGGGATCCCGCCCCGGAGAAGTTCCACGACGGCTGGCTGCGCACCGGAGATATAGGAAGCATCGACGACCACGGATTTCTGTCGATATCAGACCGCCTCAAAGATGTCATCAAATCCGGCGGAGAATGGATATCCTCAGTGGAGCTGGAGAACGTCTTGATGGGACACCCGGAGGTGGCAGAGGCTGCGGTTGTCGGAGTCCCAGACGACAAGTGGGGGGAGAGACCCTTGGCGGTGGTTGTCAGAAACGACGGTAGCTCTCTGGGCGCCGCAGACCTGCGGACATGGCTCGAAGGTCGGGTTGCGAAATGGTGGATACCCGAGCGTTGGACGTTCGTCGACGCAGTTCCCAAGACCTCTGTAGGCAAGTTCGATAAGAAAGTGCTGAGAGCCAAAGAGTCGACCGGCGAGCTCGTAGTCGAACAGGCGGGGTAGAAGCCCACCTTGGCGACCCCGCTGGCTGGCGGGGGCTCGCCGCCGAGGACAGGGGTGGTCACGCCAAGGGGGTCAGCTTTACTTCGACCTGCATGCCCGAGGTCGGTCCGCCGTTGAAAATTCCCTTGACGGGGGCCACGTCGGAGTAGTCGCGTCCTCTTGCTACCAGGACGTGCCGATTGCCGACTGGAGCTCCCGCCGTCGGGTCCACCGCCACCCAGTCCCCAACCCAGTACTCCACCCAGGCGTGGCTTTCGGCGGGAACTTCCGCTCCAACAGCGACCGCATTGTCGGGATAGACGTAGCCGGAGCAATATCTAGCGGGGATACGCATGGCGCGCAGGAGGCAAAGCGACAGATGGGCGAAGTCCTGGCATACACCGACGCCGCCTTCCCACGCCTCGACGCCTGACGTGTGAACTCCCGTAGTCCCAGCCTGGTATGTCAACTCGGCGCCTACCCAGCCGAGAGCGGCGTTCGCAGCCTCGCGTGGTGAGCATGCCTGGGCAAGGGTCGAAGCTATCCCTGCGATCCGCCCATCCATTGGGACATAGCTCGTGTACTCGAGGAACTCGCCGAGACCGTCGGCTACTTCGTCGCTGGCCAGACCGGCCCACGTCACCGAGGGGTCAGAAGCGCCAATCTCGGAGATCTCCACCACGGAGCTCGCAGCCACCGTCAGGGTGTCGTGGGGGGAGTGGATGTCGAAGGCGTGGACCTGCGTGCCCCAGTAGTCGATGTAGCTGTAAAGCGGAACCTGTGGGGTGACGTAGACCCGCAGTTCTAACAACTGCTGGAAAGGGGTGCTTAGTGGCGTCAGTCGCACCTCGTTGTACGATGACTGCACGACACCGCTGTAGCTGTAACGGCTGACGTGGTCGATGCGAAGGCGTCTGGGTGTCACCGGGTCGTAACCCCTTCGACGCCCTCCCTCTCCATGGTCCACTCGACCACGTTCGTCTTGCGGAAGTAGCGCGACGCGATAGCCATCGAGGCTGCCGCGCACTGGCGCTGAAGGTCCGGTAGCAAGCCGCCGAGCTCACGCATGAGCTCGGACACCTGGATGAACTCAAGAGTCGTGCGGAGCCTGCCGAGGACTCTGCGTCCCTCGTCGCTCGGACCCAACCTTCCTGAGATCGGGTCAAGCTCTGCTAGGCAGTCCTCTGCGGCCCGCAACGAGAAGAACGCGGAGCGCGGGAACAGTCGATCGAGCAGCAGGAACTGCGCCGCGAGAGCTCCTTCGGGCTCACGGCGGTAGGTTCGCAGGAACGCCTCGTGGGCTGAGAAGGACCGCAGTAGCACGACCCAGTCCGGCTCGGGACCTGACGTGGCTGCAGCCAGCAGTCTGGCGAGCATGTCTACACGCTCCAGGCTGCGTCCGACCACCATGAACCGCCAGGCGTCATCCCTTGACATGGTCGAGTCGATCAAACCTGAGATGACGGCAGCCCTTTCCCGGACGAAGCGGAAGAAGCTGTACGCGCTGAACGTCATGCTGGGAGAGCCCTCGGTGAAGATGGTGTTGTAGGTTATGTTGAGGGCTTCCCAAAGCTCCGAGCTGATCGCCTCGCTCACGCCCCTGCCGTTCGCTCTCGCCGCTACTAGTGACGATACAATCGAGCTTGGGTTGCTCAGGTCGAAAGCTAGCCTGTCGACGACTCGTTGCGACGTGAGTTGGTCCGGATCGACATCAAGCGCCTTTACCCCCATCACGGCCAGAAGCCTCGCGCACAGCTCTGCTTCGCTTTCGACTTGGGTCTCGAGCAGGTGATGCACATGGACGTCGAGAATTCGGGCGGTGTCTTCGGCCCTTTCGACGTAGCGGCCGATCCAGAACAGACTTTCGGCTATTCGGCTCAACATCCCAGGGGACTCTGTCCGTGTCCACTTTGCTGCTGTTGGCGCTCCTGTTGACGCAGGCGGTCGGGATCTTCCCAGCTCGGACCCGGCTCGGGGTCGAACGCGCCGAAGGGGGATCCGGACGACCATTGCTGGGAGCCTCCGGACGGGCGATCGTTGGACGCCGCCGATTGTTCGGGTCGGCGAATTGCGGCCTTCGCTCTCCGCCGGCCCTGTGTGGCGATCACCCACGTATCTTTGGAACCACCGCCCTGGCTCGAGTTCACGACGAGCCCCCCCTCGGGCAGTGCCACCCTGGTGAGCCCGCCGGGGAGCACCCAGATGTCGTTGCCGTCGTTGATAGCAAAAGGGCGCAGATCGAGATGGCGCGGCGCGATCCGATTGTCCACCCAAGTGGGCGCGGTCGACAGGGCCACCAGCTCCTGGGCGATCCACCCTCTCGGGTTGAGAGTCAGGTCTTGTTTCAGCGACGCAAGCTGTTCGTCGGTAGCGTCTGGGCCTATCACGATCCCGTATCCACCGGAGCCTGATACCGGCTTGAAAACCAGCTGATCGATGCGTTCGAGAGCGTGCGCCAGTTGCTCGGGGTCTTCGAGACGGTGGGTGGACACGTTCCGCAGGATCGGCTCTTCGCCCAGGTAGTAGCGGATAGCGTCCGGCAAATATGTGTAGGTGAGCTTGTCGTCAGCGACCCCGTTGCCGACAGCGTTGGCCAGGGTCACGTTGCCAGAGCGGGCTACGTTGATCAGCCCCGGGCAGCCGACCAGGGAGTCGCTCCTAAACTGGAGCGGGTCGAGGTACTCGTCGTCGACTCGTCTGTAGATGACGTGCACCTCGCGTTCGCCGTCGGAGGTTCTCATGTACACGCGCCCGGAGTGGCAGAGCAGATCGCGGCCTTCGACGAGCTCGACGCCCATCTGGCGGGCCAGGAAGGAGTGCTCGAAGAAAGCGGAGTTGTACACCCCAGGGGTCATCACCACGACGGTTGGATCAGCCACCCCCAACGGAGCGGCCGCCCTGAGAGCCTCGAGGAGCTTCGCCGGGTAGCCATCGACTGCTGTAACCCGATGGCTCGCGAAAAGCTCCGGGAAGATACGCGCCATCATCCGGCGGTTCTCGATCACATAGGATACCCCCGACGGGCAACGCAAGTTGTCTTCGAGAACGTAGAAATTCCCGTCGCCGCCTCGGACGACGTCGATGCCGGCGACGTGCACCCGGACCCCGTTCGGGGGTTCTATTCCCCACGCGGCCCTGTGAAAGTGCTCCGAGGACGTTACCAAGCGCCGAGGGATTACCCCATCAGCGAAGATGCGTCCCGCGCCGTACACGTCGGCGAGGAGCGCCTCTAGGGCTTTGACCCGCTGGACGATGCCCCGTTCGAGCTCCTGCCACTCCTCCTCGACGATCAGACGGGGGATCAGGTCGAGGGGGAACGGCCGCTCCTCTCCTGACAGTTGGAAAGTGATGCCCCGGTCGCGGAACATCCGGTCCCTGGCCGAGGCACGCGCCTCCAGTTCGACGCCGGAAAGGGACTGAAGGATGTCACACAGCGCTCTCGCACCCGGTCGCGGCGAGCCGCGCTCCTCGAACATCTCGTCCCAGGCACTTCGGCCGTACGCACGGGCGGGGCTGTAGTCGTCGAGGAGATCCCCCATCACCCACATTGTGACAGGTCAGTGTTTCGGGCGGGTTTCCAGCTTCAACATCCACCCACTTGGAGAGCAGCCGGTCCTCCGACCGCCAGTTGCTTGCCGGTCGGAGGACCGGCTGGCTGCCGCTAGGAGCGGGGGGGCCGGCTCGCAGCCCGCTTGCGGGCGCGGTCGGAAGCGTCAAGAACTACCTTGCGGATCCGCACAACCGAGGGTGTCACCTCGACGCACTCGTCGTCGCGGATGAACTCCAACGCCTGCTCAAGTGAGAGCTGCAAGGGAGGGACGAGACGTACGGTCTCGTCCGATGCCGCCGCGCGCATGTTCGTGAGCTTTTTCTCTTTCGTGGGGTTCACGTCCATGTCCTCCGAGCGGGCGTTCTCCCCGACGATCATCCCTTCGTAGACCTCGACTCCCGGACCGACGAACAGAGCGCCACGCTCCTGAAGGTTCGTGAGGGCGTACGCCGTCGTAGGACCCCGACGGTCGGCGACCATCGACCCGTTCGGCCGTGTCCGCAAATCCCCGTGCCAGGGCTCGTAGCCTTCGAAGACGTGGTGGATCTGCCCGGTGCCACGCGTCTCTGTGAGGAACTCGGTGCGAAACCCGATCAGTCCTCTCGATGGGACCAGCCATTCCATCCTGACCCAGCCGGTGCCGTGGTTGACGAGGTCCTCCATCCTGCCTTTTCGCAGTGAGAGCAACTGCGTGACCACGCCCATGAAGTCCTCTGGAACGTCGACGCTCACCCTCTCCATGGGCTCGTGCAGCTTCCCGTCGATCTGCCTGGTGAGGACCTGGGGTTTGCCAACGGTGAGCTCGAAACCTTCACGGCGCATCAACTCGACGAGCACCGCCAAAGCCAGCTCTCCGCGTCCTTGCACCTCCCAGGTGTCAGGACGTTCAGTGGGAAGGACTTTCACGCTCACGTTGCCGACCAGCTCCGCGTCGAGGCGGTTCCGTATGAGACGGGCAGTCAGCTTCGTCCCAGGTTTGTGGCCGTCCACGGCCCGCCCGGCGAGGGGAGAGGTGTTGATTCCGATGGTCATCGAGATGCTCGGATCGTCGATGGAGATGACCGGCAGCGGTCTCGGGTCGTCGGGATCGGCGAGCGTGTCTCCGATCATTATCTCCGGGATGCCCGCGACGGCGATGATCTCGCCGGGACCTACGCCTTCGGCTGGCGCGTCGACGCGGTCCAGCGCTTCCGTGACGTAAACCTCCGACAGCCGGACACGCTCTATCGTCCCGTCGTGGCGGCACCACGCCACGGATTCTCCTTTGCGAACCCTGCCGTTGCGAACCCTACACAGGGCCAGCCGGCCTACGTAGGGCGACGCGTCGAGGTTGGTTACTAGTGCCTGGAAGGGATGGTCCGGTTCGTAGGTTGGCGCCGGTATAGCCGCGACCAGTAGCTCGAAAAGGGTCCCTAAGCCGGGGGATTCGTCGACTTGGTCAGGGCTCATGGCGGCGCGTCCCGCCCTGGCATTGGCGTAGACGATTGGAAACTCGATCTGCTCCTCGTCAGCTCCTAGATCCAAGAACAAGTCGTACACTGCGTCCACCACCTCGGCGGGCCGGGCGTCAGGACGGTCGATCTTGTTGACGACGCAAATGACCGGCAGGCGTGCCTCCAGGGTCTTGCGCAGAACGAATCGCGTCTGGGGAAGCGGGCCTTCGCTAGCGTCCACCAAAAGGAGGACTCCGTCCACCATCGTCAAGCCGCGTTCGACCTCGCCGCCGAAGTCGGCGTGACCTGGCGTGTCGACGATATTGATCCTCATGTCGCCATAGCGGACGGTCGTGTTCTTGGCGAGGATGGTTATGCCCTTCTCGCGTTCGAGGTCCATCGAGTCCATCACTCGCTCGGCTACCTCCTGGTTGGCGCGAAAAGCCCCTGACTGGCGCAGCATCGCGTCGACCAGCGTCGTCTTGCCGTGGTCGACGTGGGCGACGATCGCTACATTGCGGATATCAGTTCTGAACATGGCGGAAGAAATTTTCTTAGAGCTCCAGATTCGGGCGGACTTTCCACCCTAGCGGGCGGACTCAGCCCGAGTGTTTCGCCTTGTGATGGTCACGCATCCTCTTTCGGATCAGCGCTCGCCTCGCTTGGAGGTCCCGGTAGCTCATCGATTCGACCTCGGAGGGGACTCCCAGTGAGGCTCTGAGTCCGTCTAAGTCGACGGCCGTCTCGCGCGGATCTACCCCTACCTCTGCCGCGATGCGCTCGCCGTGGCGGGAGGTGAAGTACATCGCGATCCGCGTCACTTCTTGGAAAAGGTCCAGGTCAGGTGCGAGAGTCGCGAGTGCTCCGTCGATGAAGAGAAGGTCCTTGACGTAAAGCATCAGCACTTTGGGGAACTTCGCCCCGTAGGCGAGGAGCTTTTTGGTGATGTCGCGGATCTCGCCGAGGAGCTCTTCCGGTGACATCATCGTGGGGTCCCTCACGGGCTGGTCTATCCCAAGGTCGGCTATCACCGCGTCGAGGTCGGTGTCCGCAGGCAGCGCCCCCAGGTCGCGAAGTGCCGAGAGCTGCATCTTGGGGTCGTTAATCGTGCCGCCCATAAGCATCCGGAGAAAAGCGAGACGCCGCGGCTGGTCAAGGCGGCCGGTTATCCCGTAGTCGAGCAGCGCCACTTTGCCGTCGGGCATCACGAACAGGTTCCCGCCGTGGAGATCTCCGTGGAACACTCCGTACAGTGTTGCTCCTTCGAGGAAGGAGATCATAAGCGCCCGGACGACCTCGGTGGTATCGATACCGGCTGCCTTCATGCCTTCGACGTCGTCGAAAGAGAATCCGCTAAGACGCTCCATCACAAGCACCCGGCGTGTCACCAACCTGGGATGCGGGCGGGGAACTATGACCTGACGTTGGTCTGTTGCTGCGAACACCCCGGCCACGTCGAGCATGTTGTCGGCCTCGAGGCGGAAGTCCAGCTCCTCGACGATCGTCTCGGCGAACAGCTCGACTAGCGCTGGCGGGTTCGCCAGGCTGGCCACGGGTATCCGGCCTATGAGGTGAGGTGCGATCCAGCTCATCGCAGCAAGGTCCTCGGCGACATTACGGGCGACCGACGGTCGTTGCACTTTGACCACCACTTGCTCGCCGGTTCGCAGCGTCGCTGCGTGAACCTGGGCGATCGAAGCCGCTGCCAGGGCTTCGCTATCGAAAGTGGAGAACACCTCCTCCAACGTGGCACCCAGGTCCTCCTCCACGACGGCTCGTACCGTGTCGAAAGACTCGGGCGGGACACGGTCCCTAAGGAGGCGGAACTCCCCGACGAGCTCAGGCGGGAATAGTCCCTCCCCGGACGAGAGGATCTGACCGAGTTTGATGTAGGTCGGGCCCAGCCCCTGGAAGGCTTTGCGAAGTCGGCGGGACAATCCAGCTCTGGATAGTTCCGGCTCGACGGTTCTTCGCGAGCGGCGCCTGTCGAGGAGATACCACCCGGCTAGAGCAATTCCTAGCTTGTAAGCGACTTTGACTACACGTCGTCCGGGTGGGAGAACTCGGTGGCGGAGGAGTCTGGGCACCTGCGCCTGGGTGGCGCTGCGCCGCGACGCCGAACCATCCCGCCAGACAAGATCATCGGGATCGATCTCCCAAGGCGGGTTCGAGCTGAATCCACCGACGGCGAGATCAGATGGGATAGCCGACTTCACCCAGGTAATCTACCCGACCCTCCGGCCTAGACGTAGTGACGGGTCCCAGGCGAGGGTCAGGTCTGTGAGGGACAGGTCCTCGGAGCCGACCGTTCTATGTCGCTGGAGACCCTGTCCGGCCGTTAGCGTGTTCTCTGTGAGCACAAATACATTCGCGGCGTTCGTGGCGTCCAAGGGCCCAGATGGGTTCAGGCGTCACGTAGAACAGATAGGCGTCGACTTCCTCGGCGGGGACGGGGCGCTCGTCGACGTGGAGTGGTCGTCAGTCAACTTCAAAGACGCCCTGGCCGCCTCTCCCGACGGGCGAGTCGCTCGCATCTCACCCCTGGTGCCGGGCATCGACCTGGCCGGAACGCTCGCCGAGCCATCGGGTGCTCTACCGGCTGGAACTTCGGTGATAGCCCACGGTTACGACCTGGGAGTGTCACGCCACGGCGGGTTCGCCGCGAAGGCTAGGGTCCCAGCCGACTGGCTGATTCCCATGCCAGCTGGTCTTGACAGTCGCTCGGCGATGGTAATTGGCACTGCCGGTTTCACCGCTGCCTTGTCGGTCATAGCGCTGGAGAAAGCCGGCCTGACAACGGGCTCGGGACCAGTCCTAGTGACCGGGGCGACCGGCGGGGTTGGCAGCGTCGCCGTCAACCTGCTGGCTGCCAGGGGTTACGAAGTAGTGGCCAGCACCGGGAAGTCCGCCACCGCCGGGGCTTACTTGCGTTCGTTGGGAGCCTCTGAGGTCATCGACCGGGCATCACTGGAGTCCAAGGAAGGCAGGCCTTTGCAGCCCGAGGTCTACGCTGCGGCGGTCGACTGCGTCGGCGGAGTTACCCTAGCTAACGTGCTGGCCAGCATCAGGTACGCCGGTGCCGTCGCTGCGAGCGGCTTGACTGGGGGTGCTGGCGTCCCCACAACCGTGATGCCTTTCATCCTTCGGGGGGTTTCACTTCTCGGAGTCGACTCTGTCCAGGTGCCCATAGACCGCAGGCGGGCGGTGTGGGAACGCCTTGGGACTGACTTGAGGCCTTCCGGGCTGGACGACATGGTTACCGAGACCGGTCTCGAAGGTCTCGACGACGCCCTCACGCGAATATCGCGGGGGGAGCTCACCGGACGCCACATAGTCTCACTGGCGTAACTTCCCAGCATTGGCAGCGAGCGAGACCGTCCGGCGGTGGCTACCATCCTGAGTATGTCGAACTTGTCGAAAGGTCAGACGTGCTGAGCCCCGGTGAAGCCGCCCCCGACTTCGAGTTGCCCGATCAGAACGCAGCCACAGTAAGGCTGGCGTCGTTTCGTGGCAGGAAGGTCCTTGTCTACTTCTATCCCAAAGCCGATACCCCGGGGTGCACCACTCAAGCTTGCGGTCTGCGCGATGTCCTCAGCGACGTCGGCGACACCGCTGTCATCGGGATCAGCCCTGACCCGCCGGCGAAGCAGGCCAGGTTCGACCAGAAATACAGTCTCGGCTTTCCTCTGCTATCCGACGCTGACCATACGGTGGCCGAAGCCTATGGCGTGTGGACGGAGAAGTCCATGTACGGAAAGAAGTACATGGGGATACTCCGGTCTTCGTTCCTGATCGACGAGGAAGGAAAACTGGAGCAGGTGTGGTACAAGATATCCCCAGCTGACACTCCTAAGAAGCTTCTTTCCGCGCTGACAGGCTGACGACAAGGCTGGGCATCGAGAGCCAGGGCGTCGAGTTGCGGGCTCGGCCCGCAACTCTCAGGCTGTCACTGGTCCCATTACGATAGTGCCGTTGTGACCGCCGAAGCCGAAGCTGTTCGACAGCGAAGGCCCGGGGTTCCAATCCAGCGCGGCGCCGGTCACGACTTCGAGATGGATCTCGGGGTCCATCTCGGTCAAGCCGAGCGTCGGCGGAATGCTGGCCTTGGCGATCGTCAGCGCCAAAGCGACGGCTTCTATCGAGCCGGCAGCGCCCAGCGAATGCCCGCAGACGCCTTTTATAGAAGTGACGATCGGGCCTGGAGCCCCGAACACCTTGGTGATCGCCAGGCTCTCGGATCGGTCGTTGGCGGGGGTGGAAGTCCCGTGCGCGTTGATGTGGACAATGTCCCCAGGGGCGAGGCCGGCGTCTTGTATTGCAAGTTCCATGCACGCAACGGCGCCAGCACCTTCAGGAGCTGGCGCCGTGATGTGATGTGCATCTGCGGTGCTCGCCGCTCCCAAGACTTCGGCGTAGATCTTCGCGTTCCGAGCCTTTGCGTGCTCGAAGTCCTCAAGTACGAGCACGGCGCCCCCTTCGCTCATGACAAATCCGTCCCGCTTGGCGTCGAAGGGCATGGACTTTCCGCTCGTCGACAGCGCTGTCATGTTGGCGAAGCCAGCTTCTCCGATGGGTGTCATCGCCGCCTCCGAGGATCCGGCAAGCACGACGTCGCAGCGCCCCGACGCGACCAGGCGAGCACCGGCCCCAACGCTCTGGGTGCCAGCTGCGCAGGCTGTCACGATCGCCTCGCATGGCCCGCGCATCCCGTAGCGCATCGAAACGTCCGCTGCGGCTCGGTTCCCCATCATCATCGGAACGAGGAACGGTGTGACCCGGCGGGCGCCCCGCTCGTCCATGACGTGGATTTGATCTTCAAGAGTCTCGATGCCGCCTATCCCGGTGCCAATCATGACTCCGGCACGGTCGGGGTCTACCCCCAAAGCCGCCAACCCGCCCGCGTCGACCAAAGCCTCCTCGGCGGCTACGGCGGCGAACTGGGTGAAGCGGTCTACTCGGCGAAGCTCCTTCGGACCGTAGATGTCGGTGGCGTCGAAACCGGGAACTCTCCGTGGGCCCTCCGCCGGAGGGCGGTGAAGCCCCGCCCAGAAAGCGTCCTGGCCGACTCCGCAAGGGGCCACCACCCCGACTCCTGTGACCACTACCCGCCTTCCTGGTATCCCGGCGTTGCCCGGGTAGGGGTGGAGGGCGAACATCAGAGCTTCGAGGTGACCAGACCGAAGGCTTGGGCCACAGTCTTGACGCCTTCGAGCTCGGACTCGTCGACAGTGATGTCGAACTGCTCTTCGAGGGCCATCACCAGCTCTACCAGGTCGAGGCTGTCGGCGTCCAAGTCGTCGGCGAAGCTGGCCTCGGGGGTCACCTTCGAAGGCTCGACCTGAAGTACGTCAACGGCACACTGCTTGAACTTGTCGAATGCTTCCTCTTGGTCCATCATGTCCTCTCTTGTCCTGTCTCGTCTCGTTGTTCCTGCGTCGGCTCAACTTCTCAAATCTACTGGGTAGGCGGGGTCCCTTCTCGATTCACGGCTGGTTCCCCTGCCAGCGCCACACAGCGGACGCCCAGGTCATACCAGCGCCGAAGCCGGCCAGGAGCAGGTGGTCGCCTTCGGACACTCGTCCGGCTCGGATGGCGTCGACCAGGGCGAGAGGGATGGAAGCCGAGCTTGTGTTTCCGGTGGAACCGATGACCGACGCGACTCTCTCCTCGGGTATTCCCAGCCTCGACGCTACGGCATCCATGATCCTGATGTTCGCCTGGTGGGGAACGAACAAAGCCACGTCGTCCACGTCGAGCTTCGCCCGCTCCAAGGAGGCTTTCGCTGATGCCACGGTGGCTGTCACGGCCCTTCTAAAGACCTCCTTGCCACGCATCGCCATTCCGGACCCGTGGTGGGCGTAGAGAAGGTCGACTAACGTACCGTCGACACCTAGATCCCATCCGAGGAGGGAACTGTCACCGGGGGTGGCTCCGATCACGACGGCGCCGGCTCCGTCGCCGAAGAGGAAAGCGTTCGTCCGGTCCGACCAGTTAGTTGCCCGCGAGAGGGTTTCAGCTCCGATCAGCACTATCCGGCGGGCTCCGGCTGCGATCAGGCCGCTGGCCGTAACGATCCCGTAGGTGAAACCGGCGCAAGCGGCGTTGACGTCCATGGCCCCGCCGGTTACGCCCAGCTCGGCGGCGACGGAGGCAGAGCTTGCCGGGATGAGCTGATCGGCTGTCGTCGTGCACAAGACGACCATGTCGACGTCGCCACCTTCGAGGCCGGCAACTTGCAGCGCTTCGCGTGCCGCGCGTGCTGCGAGCGTTCCGGTCGTCCCCAGGCCACTCATAGGAGGGTGGGGATCAGCGGGTGGGTCGACGAAAGGTCCCGTGGCCACGTGGCGCGTGTGGATTCCGCTTCGCTCGACGATCCATTCGTCGCTGGTGTCGAACAGGGTGGCGATCTCGTCGTTGGTGACGGTACGCTCCGGAAGAGCAGACCCCCAGCCGGTGATCGTTACGCCGGTCACGAGTTGTGCAACCAGGCTATCGGCTGTCCCGCTTGAACCCGCTCGCCTGGCTGGGCAATGTACCCCCTGAAGACACCGGAGAAGCCTGAGCGGATCTCAATTGTTGACACGGTCCCGACCAGACCGCCGACTTCGATCCGCTCGTCAACCTCGAATGGTCTTGGCGGCGGATCGAAAATTCCCGCACACGGGCTGATTAGAACCCGCTCTGAGACGTATAGGAGCTCCCCGTGGTGAACCGAAGCATAGGTGTGTAGGACGCTGTCGCCGGCCATCGTGTCGACCAGTCGGTCCAGGTCGTTGGGTACAGATACGGATACCGTGACAGCGCTCGGCAGGGTCTGCCTGACTGTGGCGCACAGGGAGTCCCCCGGGCCGAGCTCTACGAAGAACTTCTCCTCCTCAAGGTCCGGGTCCAGGGCGCCGGCGAGGCGTAGGACGCTTTGATGCCATCTGACCGGGCTGCACAGCTGTGCTGACAGCATCAGCCTCCATTCGTCGCCGCCGACGTGGAACCTGCTGTCGACGTTGGCGACCAGGGGGGTGTCGGGGTCGTGGAAGATCGTGGTGTCGAGCATCTTGCGGAGCCGTTCGCGCGCTGGCGCCATGAGCGGGGTGTGGAAGGCGCCGCTGACCCTGACGGGATAGGAGCGCTTCGCTCCGAGTCGATCGGCCCAAGCCACCGCCGCTTCGATAGCGGCGGGATCGCCGGCTATGACGGACTCGTCTGAGGTGTTGATGTTCGCCAGCCAGACGTCGCCCTCCGCCAGGCGGCAGGCCACGTCGGCGGTGTCTGCGTCGCATCCCTCAAGGACTGTCATCGCTCCGGGCCGAGCCTCGGCGGCTGACTGCATGGCTTCTCCTCGCTCGGCGACCAGCTGGACTGAAGCGTCGAACCCCAAGGCCCCGCTGGCTGCCAGGGCGCTGTACTCGCCGACCGAGTGGCCAGCAAGGCGAGTCGGTTCCACACCGATGCGCTCGACCGCGTCGAGAACCATCAGGCTGAAAGTGAAAGTGGCGAGCTGTGCGTTGTGGGTTTGGGTCAGTTCATCTGCGGTGGCCTCGTTTAGAAGCCATCCGATGTCGCGACCTGCAGCGCGGGACGCGTCCTCCACAACTTCCCAGGAGGGGTGGTCGACCCATGGTCGGCCCATGCCCGGCCGCTGCGATCCTTGACCTGGAAAAATGAAAGCGGGCACCTTGTCGGACTGTCTCCTCGAGTTTCGGGCGTGAGCTGCTCAGGGCGTTCTTTGCAAACCTGGTCGACTTTACGACCTGCGGGCGGCGCGGAAGGTAACGGTCCTCGAAAGGCCGTCAGGCTGACCTGGTAGAGGTGCTGTGCGGAGCGAGTTTTGTTCTAGGCTGCACTATTGAAATCCAGCCCGGATGGCGGAACAGGTAGACGCGAAGGTCTCAAACACCTTTGACCGAGAGGTCGTGCGGGTTCGATTCCCGCTCCGGGCACCGCAGGTGCGATGATCGCAGTTCCGAATGAGAAGCAGGTTCTGAGCCACGGTGGGTTGGCGCCGCCAGGTTGGCCTGTTGGAGAACTGCTGGTGAACTCTGGGTGAACGTCGTTTCCGGCCGGAGTCAGCTGACCTAAGGTGGGGGAGTGCACCTGTCAGCGTTGTTGGGCCGTCAGCTGCTGTCACCCTCCAAGGAGCCTGTGGGCAAGATCGACGACGTCGTCGTAAGGCTGCGCGGTGGCGACTACCCGCTGATGAAAGGGTTGGTGGTCAAAGTGGGTGGCCGTCGGGTTTTCGTCCCCGTCGGCCGGATTTCGGAGATGACTGAGGAGTCAGTCGTGCTCGCCGAGACCAAGGTCGACCTGCGCAGCTTCGAGCGTCGCGACGGCGAGGTTCTGCTCCGTGGCGACATTCTCGGTCACCGATTGATCGATGTGACCGACGCCGATCTCGTGCGTGCGTGGGACGTCGAGATGCGCGCCAGCGGGGAGGGGTGGGTTGTGTCGTGCCTTGACACCCGCCGTCCCGCCCGGCTGTTCGGGATGATCCGGCGAAGCAGTGGCGAGGCTTGTAGGGATTGGAAAGATTTTGAGCCTCTGATCGGCCATAGTCAGAGCTTGCGCGTGCGGTCCGGTTTCGGTCGCCTGGGTCGTCTGAAACCTGCGCAGATCGCTGACCTTCTGGAGGAGGCGTCACGAAACGAGGGGGAGGAGATCCTCGATGTGGTGCACGCCGACCCCGAGCTTGAGGCCGACGTCTTCGAGGAGCTTGACCCTGACACCGCCAACCGTCTTTTTGGTGACAGGACCGACGCAGAGGTAGCGGACGTTATCGCCCATATGCGTGCCGACGACGCCGCCGACGCTATCGGGGAGCTACCACAAGCCCGCCGTCAGAAGGTCCTCGATCTGCTGCCTGTTGGTACGCGGACGAAGGTGCTGACACTGTTAGGTTTCAACGCGAAAAGCGCCGGGGGGATCATGGGAGTCGACTTTCTGTCCGCGCCCGCTGACGCGACCGTTGCCGAAGCGCTGCGGCGGATACGCCTCGCCGACAACATCCAGCCCGAGGCGCTCATCACCATGCACGCGGTGGACGTCGACGGCCGCCTGATCGGCACGGTGACTGTCATCGGTCTGTTGCACGCCGATCCGGACGCGCACCTAGCCGACGTGGTCGAATCGGACCCGGTCAGGGTCGCTCCAGGTGCTGACGTCGTCGACGTGGCCTTGCTGATGGCGGACTACAACCTCATGACCGTGCCAGTCGTCGACGGCGACTCCCGGCCCCTCGGAGTGGTGACCGTCGACGACGTACTCGAAGCGACGATCCCCGACGAGTGGCGCCGGCGCGAGCCCCCTGCCCGACCTGACTGGGATCCGACCGCTCCGACCGCTTCCCCGGACTCGGCGACGACCACTCAGCTCGGGGGCTGAAGCAGTGGAAGATATGCCCGCCGCCCACGGCCCTGAGGGTACCGGAGCGGCTACTCACTCACGCCCCGATCCGGCCGGCCGTCACCTGCAGGCTCCCCAATCGGCTGTGCTCGACGAAGCCCACCTCGGCGACATCGAGGGAGCCTTCGGGCGGGTGTCTGTCGGCGACGTCGGTGAGCGGCGCAGCTGGGGTCGTAGGCTGCTCACCTTCGCAGCGATCATGGGTCCCGGCTTAATCGTCATGGTCGGGGACAATGACGCCGGTGGCGTGTCGACGTATGCTCAGGCCGGGCAGAACTACCACACCAGTCTTCTTTGGACACTGATCCTTCTCATTCCCGTCCTGATAGTCAACCAGGAGATGGTCGTTAGGCTGGGAGCTGTCACCGGGGTAGGACACGCGAGGCTTATCAACGAGCGGTTCGGTAAGGGCTGGGGCTGGTTCAGCGTCGGGGACCTATTTCTGCTCAACTTCTTGACGATTGTCACTGAGTTCATAGGCATCTCCCTGGCTGCCTCCTACGCCGGTATTTCGGACTATGTCGCCGTCCCGGTGGCCGCAGCAGCGCTAGTAGCGATAATGGCGTCGGGAAGCTTCCGCAAGTGGGAGCGGGCGATGTTCATCTTCATAGCGATCAGCGCCGTGCAGGTGCCCCTGCTCTTCTTGTCGCACCCCAAGTGGGGAACCATCGGGAGGAACTTCGTCGTTCCGGGCATCTACGGGGGCACTACGTCGGCTTCGGTGCTGCTCATCATCGCCATCGTCGGGACGACCGTAGCGCCCTGGCAGCTGTTCTTCCAGCAGTCCAACATCGTCGACAAGCGGATAACCCCACGCTTCATAAGCTACGAGAGAGCTGACACGGTTATGGGGTCGATCGTCGTCGTCGTGGGGGCGGCTTGCATCATGGTCGCCGGCGACTACGCAGCGAGGAATACCAAGGCGTTCGGGAACTTCACCAACGCCGCGGGGGTGGCACACCTTCTCGCCAACCACAGTCAGGTCCTCGGTGACCTTTTCGCGATCCTGCTCTTCGATGCGAGCATCGTCGGCGCTGCGGCCGTGACGCT
Organism: Acidimicrobiaceae bacterium; assembly: GCA_027391075.1. GTDB lineage: Bacteria > Actinomycetota > Acidimicrobiia > Acidimicrobiales > Palsa-688 > JAJZAM01. Next base: position 37,507 of record DAHYHI010000039.1, read on the forward strand.
GTCGACGAGTTACGCGTTTGGCGACGTGTTCGGCATCCGCCACTCCCTGCACCGAAACTTCGCTGACGCAAAGCAGTTCTACCTCAGCTATACGGCGATGGTCGCTCTGGCGGCGGGCATCGTGTTGATCCCAGGGGCACCCCTGGGGCTTATAACTACCAGTGTCCAAGCCCTGGCGGGGCTGCTCCTGCCCTCGGCTTCGGTCTTCTTGCTGCTGTTGTGCAACGACCGCGAAGTGCTGGGGCCCTGGGTTAACGCAGCATGGCTCAACGCTCTAGCGTCGGTCATAATCGCCGTCCTGCTCGTGCTGTCGGGAACCCTGATGGCCACCACCCTCTTCCCAAGTATCGACGTCACAGCGGTCTTCGTCTACCTGGCTATCGCTTTGGCAGTGGTCGGCGCCGGTATAGCCGTCGCCTTACGTGTCGCAAGCCGCCGCCAAAGCGGCGCCACGGTCGGGACGCCTCAGATCACCCTGGCAGAGAAGCTCTCGTGGCGGATGCCGCCGTTGGCGCTCCTCAAGCCGGTCCGCTGGTCACCTGGGCTAAGGGTGGGGATTCTCTCTTTGCGCGGCTACCTCGTTTTGAGCGCCGTGCTCCTACTCGTCAAGGCGATACAGCTCGGCGGCGGCTGAGGCTGCGCTTGGAAGCTCGCGGCTCAGGTGATCTCGACGTAGTCCTGCGAAGGGGCTGGGCGGTCTTGGTCCGAAAGGCGCCTGCCGGCGTCTTGTGCCGCCGAAGGCGACTCCGAGGCTTGCGGCTCCCAGGAGGGGTGGTCCATCTTGGCCGGTTCGGACCCACGGGGGATCGTCCCGGGGTCGGCCTCATCTTCGGGAACGGTAGGAAGCTCTATATGCACGTGTGTCCCGCCCTGCGCCGGTACCGACACCGACACGGTCCCCCCGTGGTCGGCTACCACTTGGGCGACGATCGCCAGGCCAAGCCCAGAACCGGGCATGCTGCGAGCCGTGGCGGCTCTGTAGAAGCGGTCGAATACGTGAGGGATGTCGTCGTTTGCGATGCCCGGCCCGTAGTCGTGGATGTCAAGCGCCCAGACGCTGCCGCGCTGCAGCCACACTTCGACGGTTCCTTCTGGAGGACTCCACTTGGCAGCGTTGTCCAAGACGTTCAGGACGGCACGCTCAAGAAGAGCCGGTTGGGCTCTAACCGACCCGGGCGTGACGTGAAGGTCGAAGTGCAACCCCGGGGCTCTCCTCTGGGCTCTTTCGACGGCGTGCTCTACTATCGCGTCGAGACGCACCTCGATCGGCTCCGCTTGGCGTTCCTCGTGGCGGGCCAAGTCCACGAGGTCTCCGACCAGGTTCGTCAACTCCTGCATCTGTGCTTGAACGTCCGCTGTGAGCTCGGCTCTGTCGGGACCGGACAGGTCGGGAGCGCGCAGGAGCACTTCGATGTTGGTCCTCAAGCTCGTGAGCGGAGTCCTCAACTCGTGACCAGCATCGGAGATCAGCTGGGCTTGCTGCTGGCGCGAAGCGGCGAGCGCCGCAAGCATCGAGTTGAACGCCGTCGCCAGGCGCCCCAACTCGTCATGGCTCGTAACGGGTATGGTCGCCTGAAGGTCCTGGGTTCCTGCAACGTGCTCCGCTGCCTTGGTCAGGCGGGCTACGGGCCGTAACGCGCCCAAACCGACTAGGTATCCGATGCCGAGCGAAAGTGCTACACCGCAAACCGTTACCAGCCATAGGATCACCCTCAGCGTGGAAAGAGTGTGGTAAATCGAGGCCAACGGAAGCGTGACTTGCACGGCTATGTGCAATCCAGGAAAGAACGGGTCCTGGGCTGCGGCAGTTATCACACGGTAAGGGGCTCCCCTGTAGTTGACGGTGTCAATCAGGTAGCCACTACCAGCGCCAGCCACCGCCGTCTGGGATTTCGTCGGGGCCAGCGGAGTAGCTAGTGGACTCGTCGCCACCTGGCTGTTGTAGAGAACCTGGCCCGTGGATGTTATGTACTGGACGAAGCCGCCATTCGTGCGACTCAAGACGTCAAGGACCTTCTGGCTGTTTACTCCATCCTGGGAGAAAGTCAGGATCGACAGGTCGCCTTGAAGGGACCTGTCAGCCTGGGAGAACAGTTGGTGCTTAACAGTGTAGTAAGAGCCGAGCGCCGCCAGAGCAAGCGTCAAGCCCACTGCCAGGGCAACCGCAGAGCCCAGGCGAGTTCGGAAGCTGAGAGCGCGAATAGCGGATTTGACGCCGCCAGATGTCCGTTTGGACGCTGCCCGGTCCGGCTCGGAGGAAGCATTGCCGGGCGGGTCGGCGTCGTCAGCACCTGGATCCGCTGGGAAAGATGAGGGCTCCGGAGCCGAAGAGTCCATCAGATCCTGGTAGGGGTTGGAGCCGCCGCCGGTCATGCTTGGGTTGGCTCCCGTAGCACGTATCCGACCCCTCTCACCGTGTGGATGAGTCGAGGTTCGCCTTCGGCTTCTGTCTTGCGGCGGAGGTATCCTATGTAGACCTCGAGAGAGTTCGAATTGGCGCCGAAGTCGTAACCCCACACTCGATCGAAGATCAACTCCCGTGTGAGGACCTGCCTGGCGTTGCGGAGCAAAAGCTCCAGGAGTAGGAACTCGGTCCGCGTCAGTTCGATGAGCCTGTCGCCGCGCCTTACTTCCCGGGTGCCGACGTCGAGCGACAGGTCGGCGAACTGGAGCAGGTCTTCTTCGGCGGGCGCGCTTCGGCGTAGCAAAGCTCTAATCCGCGCCAGTAGCTCCTCCAAGGCGAAGGGCTTAACGAGGTAGTCGTCCGCTCCGGCGTCGAGGCCTGCAACTCGGTCGTTCACAGCAGCCCGAGCGGTGAGCATCAGCACCGGCGTTGTGTCTCCGGCGGCTCGGATCCTCCTACAAACCTCCAAACCGTCCATGCGAGGCATGGCCACGTCGAGGATTATCGCGTCGGCTGGCCGCTCGGCGTGGGACGCGAGCGCGCCGGAACCGTCGGCGGCCAGCTCGGTCTTGTAGCCCTCGAAGCGTAAGGCGCGGTCAAGCGCCTGTCGGACAGCAGGTTCGTCGTCGACTACCAGGACATGCACACTACTAGTGTGGCTTATTCAGCTGAGAACTGCATTAAGGTTTCGCAAGGCGAGGAGACCTGGAAGCCAGGCGGACTCGGGTGCCAGACGAGCGCGAAGTCCGCTTGGGGTACAGTTATTCGGAATGTCCAGGGTATCTATCGAGCGGAAGCTTTTCGACGTTGCTGCACGCCTGAAGCGCGCGCGGGAGGAGCTTGCTCTCATAGACGAGCAGTTGGCGGTGATGACAGAATCAGCCGACGAGGCTCGAATCCGGTCGATGGTTTCGGAGACTCCGCTCGCATACCGCGAGTTCGCCGAAGCGGAGCGCCACGCCAAGGCTATGGCGAGGACCAGATCGGCGGTAGCGGCTGAAGTCGCCGAACTGCAGACCGCCCAGGATGACCTGCTCGACCGTCTCGTCGGGCCGGAACAGTCAGCGTTTTGACTCCGGACACACCTCCCTCACTTTTTCCCAAGGAGCTCACGTGCCAGTAAAAGTCGTTCTAGCCGAAGACGAGGCAATCGTCCGCCTGGACCTCAAGGAGATCATGGAGGAAGAGGGCTACGAAGTGGTCGCCGAGACCGGTCGGGGCGACGAAGCGGTCGAGTTGGTGCGCCGTCACCACCCTGACGTGGCGATCCTCGACGTGAAGATGCCGGGCATGGACGGTTTGGAAGCAGCCAGGCAGATCAACGCCGATCATCTCTGCGCGGTGCTCATCTTGACGGCGTTCAGTCAGAGGGACCTCATTGAACGGGCACGGGATGCCGGTGCCCTCGCCTACCTCGTGAAGCCGTTCCAAAAGAGCGAGTTGCTTCCCGCTATAGAGATGGCTCTGGGTCGATTCGCGGAGATGAAGGCGCTCGACGAGCAGGTTAAGTCCCTCGAAGAGCAGGTGATCGTCCGCAAAGCCGTGGACCGAGCTAAGGGCGCTTTGATGGACGATCTCGGCTGGAAAGAGCACGAGTCGTTCTCGTGGATCCAAAAGACCGCCATGAAGGAGCGGGTCAGGATGCTCGACGTCGCAGAGAGGGTCAACCAGGGGTTCCGACCACCTGCCGACGAGCGCCCCTGAAGGCCCACTAGGTCGACGGCAAAGGGCCGTCCTCGCTCCGAGGACGGCCCTAACGGCTCTGACCGTGTCGGGTCTCTAAAGCTTCAGGCGGCCGTCACGAAAAGCTGAGCGGTAAGCGACGGTCCTATGGCTATAGTCGCCGTGCCAAGGTCGAGCGTCAGGGTCCCGTCGGGTGCCCTGGAAGCGACCGTCGCCTCTGTCCCGGGTATGAAGCCGTGCGACGACAGGTAGCTGAGCGTGCTTTCGTCGAGCTCAACCAACTCGGTAACCCTCGCCAACCGTACCCGCTCGCCTTGCGTGGCGCCGGAAAGCGAGACGCTCGAGTCCTCCACCTCGCCAGACCCGGGGATTGGGTTGCCGTGCGGGCAGGTAGTCGGAAAGCCCAGAAGCTCCACGATCCGCTGCTCCACCTCGTCAGAGATAACGTGCTCCCATCGGCCGGCCTCAAGGTGGGCTTTCTCCCAGGGCAGGCCGATAATATCCGTGAGGAGCCGCTCGGCGAGGCGGTGCTTGCGTACGACGCTTTCTGCGACACGGCGTCCCGTCTCGGTGAGAAACAGCGAGCGTCCTCTTAGCTCCACGTAACCGTCGGAGCGAAGACGCCTCATCATCTCCGAAACGGCCGGCGCGGAATGCCCCAAGCGCTCGGCGAGTCGTGCCTGGATTACGACCATCCCTTCTTCGCCGAGCTCGTGGATGGCCTCCAAGTATTCCTCGACCGGCGGATGGAAACCTTCGGGCACCCCTTGAGGATACCTTCGCCGCGCCGCCGAACGCGCTCGACTTATCCGGCCTCGAGCCCGGCAGTCACCTAGCATCGAGACAGTCTCCTAGCATCGAGGCCAATGGCCAAGCTGATGCTCATAGACGGCAACTCGCTGCTTTACCGGGCGTTTTTCGCTCTTCCCACCGATATGGCGACGGCGTCAGGGCAGGTGACCAACGCCGTGTACGGATTCACTTCGATGCTGATCAACCTGATCAAGGACCACCATCCTGATGAGCTTGTGGCGACCTTCGACCGGCCCGAGCCGACCTTCCGCCACAAGATGGTTGAGGGCTACAAAGCCGGGCGAGCAGAGACCCCTGACATTCTCCGCCAGCAGATGGGCCTGGCCCGACAAGTCGTCGAAGCGCTGAGAATCCCCATAGTCGACTACCCGGGCTTCGAGGCCGACGATGTGATAGCCACGCTGGCGACCAAAGCAGCGGAGCGCAGTGACGACGTCACCATCGTCACAGGGGACCGCGACACCTACCAGCTAGTAAGCGACCCGCACGTCAAGGTCCTCTACAACAAGAGGGGTGTTTCTGACTACGCACTCTACGACGAGGCCGGCATCGAGCTGAGAACCGGCGTGAGACCCTCCAAGTACCCTCAGTACGCTGCGCTTCGGGGCGACCCTTCCGACAACCTCGCCGGTGTCGCCGGGGTGGGCGAGAAGACCGCAGCGAAACTGATCAACAACTACGGGGATCTCGACGGGATTTACGCTCACCTCGACGAGTTGACACCGAAACTGCGCGAGAGCCTCGCCGCAGCCCAGGAGCGTGTCAGGGCGAACCTGGCCGTGACCGTGCTCGTAAGAGACCTTCCTTTGGACGTAGAAGCCGAAGCTGCGAGGTTCGGAGGCTGGGACGCGGAGGAGGTGAGAAGGTTGTTCGACTTTCTCGAGTTCCGCACGCTGTGGGACCGGCTCGTAGAGGCAAGTCCGGCGGGGCCCGGAGTGAACACGCCGAGCGTCGAAGGGCCAGCCCCTGTGCAGGTTTCGATCCACCGGCCGGAGTCGCCTCAGAAGTTGTCGGCGCTTCTGCGGGAGTGGGCTACCGCCGGTGTTCGCTTGGCTCTGGCGGGTTCGTGGGTCGCACGGGAAGGCCGCTCCGAGTTGGTGGGCGTCGCGCTGGCAGAGGTAGGCGTAGACATCCCGTCGGAGGCCGTGTGGATCGACCGAGCAGCACTCGGATCCTATGACGTCGCCGAAGCCGTGGGCGGGGCTCTCGGTCCGGGCGGCGCCTCGGTCTCCGCTCACGACGCGAAAGCCCTGATGAGATCCTTGGCGGAGGAAGGGGTGACCTTCTCGAACCTCGACGTGGATACGGCGATCGCCGCGTACCTGGTCGACCCGGCCGGGGACCAATACCTGTTGGAGGATCTCGTCGAGCGTTACGCCGGGCTCCGACTGGGCCCCCAGGAAAATGGATCCGGCGGGCAGCTGGACCTAATGGCACAAAGTCCCGAACCCTCCGTCGTGGCTGGACAGCGCTGCGCCGGCGTCGCCGCGACGGTTGGTCCGCTGCGCTCGGCTTTGGAGTCGAGGGGAATGTGGGCTCTCTACGAGGACGTGGAACGACCGCTGGTCAGGGTGCTGGCCGGAATGGAGATCGTCGGGGTCCGCGTGGACGTAGCGGAGTTAAGGCGTCTGGCCGGTGAGCTCTCGGAAGAGGCCAGCCGGCTCGAAAAGGAGATCCAAGCGCTCGCTGGGGTCGAGTTCGTCGTCAACTCGACTCCGCAGCTGCGCCAAGTCCTATTCGAGCGCCTCGGGCTGACCCCCCAGAAGCGGACCAAAACCGGTTTCTCCACCGACGCCCAGACCTTGGAGCGACTCCGGGGTCAGCACCCGATCATCGAGTCGTTGCTTAGATACCGCGAGGTGGAGAAGCTGCGCTCGACCTACGGAGAGTCGCTGCTGCACGAGGTCGGTCCAGACGGTCGAATACACGCAACCTTCAATCAGACCGTCGCCCGTACCGGCAGGCTGAGCTCGGACCAGCCGAACCTGCACAACATCCCCGTTCGAAGCGACGAGGGACGGCGTTTGCGTCGCTGCTTCGTGCCCAGCGAAGGGAGGCGCTTCTTGATAGCTGACTACAACCAGGTCGAGCTGAGGGTCATAGCGCACCTCGCGTCAGAGCCAGCGCTGGTGGAGGCGTTCCGCGTCGGAACCGACATTCATAACGTCACGGCGTCGAGGATCTACGGCGTTCCTGCGGACGAGGTGACCTTGGCGATGCGCTCGAAGGCGAAGATGGTCTCCTACGGCCTCGCCTACGGAATGGAAGCGTACGGTCTGGCCCAACGACTCGGGATACCAGTCGACGAAGCCACCGAGATCCTCGACGCCTACTGGAACGCCTTCCCAGCTGTTCGGGCCTACATGGACAGGGTCGTCGCCGAAGCGCGAGAGCGCGGTTTCACCGAGACGCTGTACGGTCGAAGAAGGCCTATCCCCGAGCTTCAGTCCGCTCGCTACCAGGTTAGAGCAGCAGGGGAGCGTCAGGCTATGAACTCCGGTATCCAAGGGTTGGCCGCTGACATCTTCAAGGTGGCGCTGGTGCGCCTCCACGGGCGGATCGAGGCCGAGGCCATGCGGAGTGTGCTCGTACTGCAAGTCCACGACGAGGTGATACTCGAAGTACCCCCCGAAGAGGAGACTCTCGCTGTCTCAACGGTCATGGACGCGATGACCGGAGCGGCGAAGCTGGACGTCCCTTTGACCGTCAACCTGGCATGGGGGGACAACTGGGCTTCCGCTAAGTCTTGAGGCGGCGGGGGCGGACGTGTGGACCCCTACTGGATCCGCTATCTTTACAGTGTTAGGTAAACGTGAGTGCTGCGTTGATCGAGACTGAACAGGGGATAGCCATGGCGGAAGGGTTTGGAGCTTCGCAGGCGGCAATGCCGGTACCCGAAGGCGCGGCTGGCTCGGGGGCGCCCGTCGGTGTCGGCGTCGGGGATCCCGTCAGGGTCGTTCACGACCACGCTGATCGGATCTTCTCGTGGCGCTACGAACGGGATCGTCCCCAGTTGGTGAACCTGTACAACAAGGCCTCCGCCTCACAGTGGAACAGCGTCACCGACTTGGACTGGTCGGCCGACGTGGATCCCGAGCGGGTGACTGGCGACGAACCGCCAGTGCTGAGCCTTGCGCGCCGGGCGGCGACCATCCCGGGTTCACCTCTCGCCACGTGGGGTGAGAAGGAGTTCACTCAGCTTCGCGTCGAGATGCTAAAGGCCCAGTTAAGCCAGTTCATGCACGGCGAGCAGGGTGCGATGATGACTGCGGCGAAGATCGTCGAGACCGTCCCTTGGATTGACGCCAAGTACTACGCAGCGACGCAGACCATGGACGAGGCGCGTCACACCGAGGTGTTCGCTCGCTACTTGAACGAGAAGGTAGGAGACGCCTATCCAATGTCTCCGTTCTTGCAAGGTCAGATCTTCGGGCTTCTCGAAGACAGCCGGTGGGACATCGCTTACCTGGGTATGCAGATAATCATCGAAAGTCTCGCCCTGGCGGCCTTCGGCGAGTTGCTTAGGCGTACCTCCGAACCACTTCTGGCGAAGCTGCTCCGCTACGTCATGTCCGACGAAGCCCGCCATGTGGCTTTCGGCATTGTCAGCCTTAACGAGCTGTACCGGGGTCTCAGCTCAGCTGAGTTGAAGGAGCGCCAAGAGTTCCTCGTCGACAACACTATGCGCAACCGGCTGCGATCCACCACGCCTGAAGTCTGGGAGACGATGGGAGTTACCGTCGAAGAGGTGATGCCCAGTCTGCTCCAGGCAGCGGGGGAAGTCGGGCACGGGCCTTTCGTTGCATTCCAGCGGGCCTTTTTCTCCAAGCTCGTACCTAACGTACGCAAACTCGGCCTTCTCGACGCTAACGACGGCTACTTGAGGAAGCAGTGGGCCCAAAGTGGCCTACTCGAGTTCGAGCACGCCGACGACACCTCGGCGGACTTCGAGGCCTACGACGCCGTTGCGGCCGACCGGGCAGCAGTGAAGAGCGCCTAGTAGCCGAGAACCCGATAGGCGGAGGCGCCCGGCCTGGATCGCCTGCCGGGAGAACAGTCCCTGGCGGAGGTGTAAAGTCGAGGATCTACCCGGGATGGGGGATTCGCCCCCGCCCCTGAGCTCAACTGTCCGAAAGAAGGCCTCTAGTTCCATGTCCGACGACTCCTTGACCACCACGACCTCCTCGCCGATGGGAACCTTCGACGAAGCAGGTGAGTACACTCCCCGTCAGATCGTTGCAGACGACCTCGACGGGACTTCCCTCGCTGATGCCATTGCGGGGACGATCGTGGAGTTCGAGGACGGCGACATCGTCAAGGGCACGGTAGTCAAGGTCGACAAGGACGAGGTCCTTCTCGACATCGGGTTCAAGTCCGAAGGGGTCATACCCGCACGTGAGCTTTCCATCCGTCACGACGTCGACCCGAGCGAGGTCGTCAAGCTCGGCGAGAAGATCGAAGCCCTCGTCCTGCAGAAGGAGGACAAGGAGGGTCGCCTCATCTTGTCGAAGAAGCGGGCGCAGTACGAAAGGGCTTGGGGTACCATCGAGGCGATCAAGGAGCGGGACGGCATCGTGTCGGGTCCCGTCATAGAGGTGGTCAAGGGCGGCCTTATCGTCGACATCGGCCTGCGCGGCTTCCTGCCAGCGTCCCTGGTCGAGTTGCGCCGTGTCCGCGACCTGGCACCTTACATTGGCAGGACCGTCGACGCGAAGATCATCGAGCTCGACAAGAACCGCAACAACGTCGTTCTGTCCCGGCGAGCTTGGCTGGAGGAGACGCAGCGCGAGCAGCGCGACGAGTTCCTCACGAACCTAAAGCCCGGAGAGGTCCGCCGCGGTGTTGTCTCGTCCGTTGTGAACTTCGGTGCCTTCGTCGATCTGGGTGGCATGGACGGCCTGATCCACGTGTCGGAGCTTTCCTGGAAGCACATCGAGCACCCCTCTGCGGTGGTAGCAGTAGGCGACGAAGTCGAAGTACGCGTGTTGGACGTCGACCTCGACCGGGAACGCATCAGCCTGTCGCTCAAGGCGACCCAGTCTGACCCGTGGCACGAGTTCGCCAATGCGCACCGCGAGGGCGAACTGGTCTACGGTCGGGTCACCAAGCTCGTTCCTTTCGGTGCCTTCGTCCAGGTCGGTGACGGTATCGAAGGTCTCGTGCACATCTCGGAGATGGCCAGCCACCACGTGGACCTGCCCGAGCAGGTTGTAAGCCCCAGCGAGGAGCTGTGGGTGAAGATCATCGAGATCGACCTTGCCCGTCGGCGGATCTCGCTGTCCATCAAGCAGGCCGCTGAGGGCGGTGAGGTCGCAGCGGAGTACCGGGATGCCTTCGGCGAACACGCCTACGACGAGCAGGGAAACTACATCGGCGCAGCCGGGTTCACAGATTTCGAGCCGGAGTCTGAAGCTCAGGCAGCTTGGGCCGAGTACATCGAAGAGGAAGGTCTCGGAGCTCTCGGCGTCGCCGAGGTTTCCAGAGGCGACGCAGCCGTCGACGGTAACGCCGGTGCTGAAGAGGCATCCAGCTACGCCGAGGACGAAGTGCCGGACCAAGCCGAGGGCTGACGAAGCCCTGAGGCCTTCGAGAGGGGACGAGGTATGCACGTCGGCGTGCCGGCCGAGGTAAAAGACAACGAGTACCGGGTCGCCTGCACTCCCGCTGGCGTCCACGAACTGGTCCGCCACGGTCACCGTGTACTCGTCCAGGCCGGCGCGGGGCTCGGTTCGTCGATAGCAGACGCGGAGTTCGAAAATGCCGGTGCGACCATGGTGAGCTCCGCCGACGAGGTCTGGGGCGAATCCGAACTGGTCCTCAAGGTCAAAGAGCCGGTGGAGGAGGAGTACAGCCGTCTGCGTCGTGACCTCGTGCTCTTCACCTACCTGCACCTGGCGGCGTCTCGGGGATGCACGAACGCCCTTCTGAGAGCGGGGACCACCTCGATCGCGTATGAGACGGTGCAGCGCCCCGACGGAAGCCTCCCGCTTCTCGCTCCGATGTCGGAGGTCGCAGGCAGGATGGCCCCCCAAGCTGGAGCGCATCACCTCCAGCGGGATGGCGGAGGTCGAGGGGTCCTCATGGGGGGAGTGTCCGGCGTTTACGCCGCCAAGGTCGTAGTGATAGGCGCAGGGGTGTCGGGGATGAACGCCGCTGCCATAGCCCTCGGGATGCAGGCCGAGGTGCTCCTGCTCGACAAGGACATATCCAGGCTCAGAGACGCCGACCGGATCTACCAGGGCCACTGTCAGACGGTGGCTTCCAGCGCCTACGAGATCGAGCGGGCCGTCGTGGACGCCGACCTGGTTATAGGGGCGGTACTCGTTCCCGGGGCGAAAGCTCCGGTGCTCGTACCCGACAGTCTCGTGGCTGCGATGAAGCCCGGTTCGGTGCTAGTCGACATCGCCATCGACCAGGGTGGTTGCTTCGAGTCGTCGCGACCGACGACACACTCGGATCCCGTGTTCGAAGTGCACGGATGCCTGATGTACTGCGTTGCCAACATGCCCGGAGCGGTGCCGCACACCTCCACCCATGCTCTCACGAACGTCACGGTGCCCTACGCGCTGGAGATAGCCGACCGGGGATGGTCACAAGCCGCTCGGAGCGATCCCGTTCTCGCCCGGGGCCTGAGCACTCACGCTGGCAACCTTTTGTCGCAGCCGGTGGCGGAGGCTCACGGCCTGGATTTCGTCTCTCTCGATACCGTCCTCGGCAACGGCCCGGCCGCTTAGCCCAGCCGGCTAAGCTCTGTTCGCCGCACCCCTGACGCGGCGCATCCGGTGCCCCATCTTCGAGTTCCGGGGCGCAGTCCTCGCAGATCTTGTGGGAGTAGGCTTGGTTGGCGTGCTGATCGGCTTGACAGGGGGTATCGGCTCGGGAAAGACGACGGTCTCGTCCGAGTTGGCAGCGAGAGGAGCTGTCGTGGTCGACGCAGACCTCATAGCCAGGCAGGTCGTCGAACCTGGAGGTAGGGCGTTCGGCGCCGTAGTCGAACGCTTCGGGCAGGGTGTCGTCGCGCCCGACGGAGGTTTGGACCGCGGCGCGATTGCGAAGATCGTCTTCTCCGACGAGGACGCCCGAGCCTCCCTGAACGCGATAACCCACCCGGCTATCAGGCAGGTGATGGCAGAGCAGGCGGCGCAGGCGCTGGGGCGCGGCGATACGGTCGTGCTCGACATCCCCCTCCTCGACTCCAGCGCACGTTCCCGTTTCGGTCTCGACGCCGTCGTAGTCGTCGACGCCCCCGTGGAGGTGGCAGTAGCTCGGCTTGTCGGCCAGCGCGCCTTCGACGAGGCCGACGCCCGAGCGCGCATCGCAGCCCAGATCACAAGGCAGGAGCGCTGCAGCCTCGCCGACTTCGTGGTGGACAACGGTGGTAGCCGCGAGCAACTTGGGGAAGAGATCGACAGGTTGTGGAGCTGGATAGTCGGTCTCGTGTCGCAAAAGGGTGACAGGGGGTCCGCCTAGCCTGCCCGGGGCTCCTTTCGCGTCTCACGCCGCTACGATCAGACGATGGTCGATTTCAAGGTGGTCTCGGAGTTCGACCCGGCCGGCGACCAGCCGAAGGCGATAGCGGAGCTGTCCGAGGGAGTTTTGAGAGGGGACCGTTTCCAGACTCTCCTGGGTATTACCGGGAGCGGGAAGAGCGCAACTATCGCATGGACGATCGAGCGCGTCCAGAGGCCCACGCTGATAATCGCCCCGAACAAGTCGCTTGCAGCCCAGCTCGCCAACGAGATGCGGCAGTTCTTCCCCCACAACCGGGTCGAGTACTTCGTGAGCTACTACGACTACTACCAACCCGAGGCTTACATCCCGTCGAGCGACACCTACATCGAAAAGGACAGCTCGATTAACGACGAGATCGACCGGCTGCGCCACGCTGCGACGTCGGCCCTTCTGACCAGGAGAGATGTGATCGTCGTGGCTTCGGTCAGCTGCATCTACGGTCTGGGATCCCCAGAGGAGTACGCGAAGCGGATCCTCCACGTCGTGCGCGGAGGAGAGTACGACCAGCGGGCCATCTTGAAGCGGCTGGTCGAGATCAACTACGAGCGCAACGACGCGAACCTTGTTCGCGGCAAGTTCCGGGTCCGGGGCGACACGATCGAGCTGCACCCGGCTTACGAAGAGCACGCAGTGCGCATCGAGCTGTTCGGCGACGAGGTAGAACGCATCGTCTCTGTCGACACTCTCACAGGAGAGCAGATGGGGGACCTCGCAGAACTGGTGGTGTTCCCGGCGACGCATTACGTGGCCGGGGAGGAACGCATGCGGTCCGCTCTGGCGGGCATCGAGGCCGAACTGCAAGAGCGTCTCACCTGGTTCGAGAAGGAGGGCAAGCTTCTCGAGGCGCAGAGGTTGCGGATGCGAACCTCGTACGACTTGGAAATGCTCGCCGAGGTCGGCGTGTGTTCGGGTATCGAGAACTACAGCCGCCACATCGACGGACGCTCCGCGGGGGAGCCGCCCAACACTTTGTTGGACTTCTTCCCAGACGACTACCTGCTCGTCATCGACGAGTCCCACCAGACGGTCCCCCAACTGCACGGCCAGTACGAGGGGGACAGGTCTCGTAAGGAGACCCTCATCGACCATGGGTTCCGGCTCCCGTCGGCCGCTGACAACCGCCCGCTGCGCTTCGACGAGTTCTACACCCGGATCAACCAGTGCATTTTCTTGTCGGCCACTCCGGCACCCTACGAGATCCAGCAGTCCACCCAAGTGGTCGAGCAGATCGTCAGGCCGACCGGGCTCGTGGACCCTGAGGTGACGGTGAAGCCGACCAAGGGACAGATCGACGACCTGATCAGCCTGATACGCGAACGCACCGAGGTCGGAGAGAGGGTGCTCGTGACGACTCTGACCAAGAAGATGGCGGAGGATCTCACCGACTATCTCATCGAGAGTGGGCTCAAGGTCCGCTACCTCCACTCGAACATCGAAACGCTCCAGCGGATCGAGATCCTGAGAGATCTGAGGCTAGGAGAGTTCGACGTGCTGGTCGGGATCAACCTTCTGCGCGAAGGGCTTGACCTTCCCGAAGTGTCATTGGTGGCGATCCTCGACGCGGACAAGGAGGGCTTCTTAAGAGGCGAGACGTCGCTGATCCAGACGATCGGCCGGGCTGCCCGCAACGTGAACGGCCAGGTGGTCATGTACGCGGACCGTATGACGGACTCCATGAAACGGGCGATCTCCGAGACGCACCGCAGGCGCGCCCTGCAGCAGGCTTACAACGCCGAGAATGGTATCGACCCTCAGACCGTGCGGAAGGCTGTCACTGACATACTCGTGTTGCTGGGAGGTGGCGGTGCCCCGCTGCCGGGGAAGGACCGGCGCAGCCGGCGTCGGGACAAAGCCCGCAGCGACCTCGCTCAGCTCCCGCGCAGCGAGCTCGCCCGGCTCATCTCCACCCTAGAGGAGGAGATGCGAGAAGCCGCCACGGACCTTCGCTTCGAGTACGCAGCTAAACTTCGCGACGAGATCGCCGACCTGCGATCGGAGCTCCCCGAGCCTGCCTGAGAGCCGGTCTAGCCGAGGGCCTGGTCGGTGGCTGCGACCAAAGCGTCGACATCTTCGAGGGTGGTGTCCCACGCGCACACGAGGCGGACGTCGCCCAGATTGCGGTCCCAGTCGTAGAAGCCGAACTGCGCCCTCAGCCCTTCTACGATGCCGTTAGGGAGCACTGCGAACACGCTGTTAGCCTGCACAGGGTGGGTCAGGCTGACCGCTGGCAGTTCTGAGAGCCCGCGGCCTAGACGGGAGGCCATGGCATTGGCGTGCCGCGCGCATCGCAGCCACAGGTCGCCGTCGTAGAGAGCGAGCAGTTGGGCGGAGACGAAGCGCGCCTTAGAGGCGAGCTGCATGCTCGACTTGCGGATGTATGTGATGCCCCGCTCGGAGTGTGGGGTGAGAGCGACGACGGTCTCGGCCAGCAAAGCGCCGTTCTTGGTGGCGCCAAGGGAGAGCGAGTCCACCCCGACGTCGGTCGTGATCGCACGGAGCGGTAGGCCCAGGCCGGCTGCTGCGTTCGCGATGCGCGCCCCGTCCATGTGCACTGCCAGGCCGAGCGAGTGTGCGTGCTCGGTCACGGCTACCAACTCCTCAGGGCTGTAGAGGGTTCCCATCTCCGTCGGTTGGGTGATCGAGACGACCTGAGGTTGCGCTCGGTGATCGTCACCGAACCCCCACGCTTCGCGGTCCACCAACTCCGGGGTTAGCTTGCCGTCCCCGGTGGGGACGCTGAGCAGCTTCAGGCCTGCCATTCGCTCCGGGGCGCCACCCTCGTCGGCTGTTATGTGGGCGCTGGCAGCGCAGATGACTGCGCCCCAGCGATCGGTCAGGGCTTGCAGGGCAACGACGTTGGCGCCGGTCCCGTTGAACACCGGGTAGGTGGCTGCTCGGTCGCCGAAGTGGCCGCGGAGCACTTCGGCGAGCTGGGCGCTGTAGGGGTCGGCACCGTAGGCGCCAACGTGGCCGAGGTTCGCGGCTGCGATGGCGGCTATCACCTCAGGGTGGGCGCCTGCGTAGTTGTCGGAGGCGAAAGTCCGCCGTGTCGGGTCGTGGAGGACTTGCATCCGTCGAAGCGTAGCGAGCCGCCACCGCCAGTCAGTACGCACGGACGAGAGCGACGAGAGCGACGAGAGGAAACCCAGAACACCTGTTCGCTGGTAGCCTGTTGAGGATGCCGGCGAAAGCGAAGGTGAGATCTAAACCGCAGAATCTCCTGGCAGGGGCGAGTGGAGCTTCCCACGACCGTCTCGTGGTGCGCGGGGCCAGGGAGCATAACTTGAAGAATGTCTCCGTCGACCTGCCCCGAGACCGCCTGATCGTCTTCACCGGGCTGTCCGGTTCAGGCAAAAGCTCGCTGGCGTTCGACACCATCTACGCCGAAGGCCAAAGACGCTACGTCGAGTCGCTGTCGAGTTACGCAAGGCAGTTCCTCGGACAGATGGACAAGCCTGACGTCGACTTCATAGAGGGCCTCTCCCCGGCGATCTCGATCGACCAGAAGTCGGCCTCACGCAACCCTCGCTCGACGGTGGGGACGATAACCGAGGTCTACGACTACCTGCGTCTGCTCTACGCCCGCATCGGCGTGCCTCATTGCCCGGCGGACGGGACGCCCGTGTCGCGCCAGACGCCCCAGCAGATCGTGGACCGGATCTTGGAGCTGCCCGAAGGGGAACGGTTCCAGGTGCTGGCGCCGGTCGTGCGCGGCAGGAAAGGCGAGTACCAGGCCCTCCTGGAGGAGCTTGCCAGCCAGGGCTACGCCCGGGCCCGCATCGACGGAGAGATCAGCGAGCTGTCTGACCCCCCTAAGCTCGCCCGCTACGAGAATCACACCATCGAAGTCGTCGTCGACCGCCTCGTAAAGCGAAAGGGCATAGAGCGTCGTCTCACCGACTCTTTGGAGACCGCTCTGCGACTCGCCGAAGGCGTCGCCGAGGTAGCGCTAGTGTCGCGGGACCCTGACGGGCAGGAAGAGGTGCTGACGTTCAGCCAGCACCTGGCCTGCTCCACCTGCGGCAGGTCCTTCGACGAACTGGCGCCGCGGAACTTCAGCTTCAACTCCCCCTACGGAGCCTGCCCCACCTGCGACGGTCTCGGAACGCGCTTCGAGGTCGACCCAGAGCTGGTGGTACGCGACCCGGACCTGTCCCTCGCCGACGGCGCGATAGCCCCGTGGTCGGGCCATCGCGGCGAGTTCTTCGCCGGGCTGCTCGAAGCGGTAGCCCTGGAGGGAGGCTTCTCCACCTCGACGCCGTGGCGCAAGCTCAAGAAGGCAGACCAAAAGGCGGTTCTCTTCGGCACGGGGACCCGCAAGGTGCACGTCCAGTACCGAAACCGCTTCGGGCGGGTCCGGTCATACGACACCCACTTCGAAGGGGTCGTCCCGTGGCTGTCCCGCCGGCACAGCGAAGCTGAGTCGGACTACTCGCGCGAGACCATAGAAGGTTACATGCGCGAGGTCCCGTGCCCGGCTTGCGGCGGTGCCCGACTCAAACCGGAAAGCCTGGCGGTGACCGTCGCCGGACACAACCTCTTCGAACTGTGCGACCTGTCGCTTAGGGAAGCGACGGCGGTGGTCGCGGAGTTGGAGCTGTCCGACCGGGATCACCGTATCGCCGACCGGGTTCTAAAAGAGATCAGAGCCCGGATGCGTTTCCTGCTCGACGTGGGCCTCGACTACCTGAGCCTGAACAGGTCCGCCGCGACTCTCGCAGGGGGTGAAGCGCAGCGGATCCGCCTGGCGTCGCAGATAGGAAGCGGTCTGGTCGGGGTCCTATACGTGCTCGACGAGCCTTCGATAGGTCTGCACCAGCGCGACAACCACAAGTTGATAGAGACCCTGGTGCGCCTGCGCGACTTGGGTAACACGGTGATCGTCGTCGAGCACGACGAGGACACGATCCGTGTCTCTGACCACATCGTCGACATCGGACCGGGTGCCGGCGAGCACGGCGGGACTGTCGTGGTTTCGGGGACTCTCGACGACCTGCTCGCCAGCCCTGATTCCCTGACCGGGCAGTATCTGACGGGACAGCGCAAGATTGCCGTGCCGGCGCTGCGGCGGGAACCGAAGGGGGCGATCAGGGTGGTCGGAGCCCGGGAGCACAACCTGAAGGGGATCGACGTGGAGTTCCCCCTCGGGTGCCTGGTCTCTGTTACCGGGGTGTCAGGATCGGGAAAGTCCACGCTTGTGAACGACATCCTCCTTCGGGCGCTCATGGCGAGGATCTACCGCTCCAAGGAGGTCGCCGGCCGTCACACCCGCGTCGAGGGTCTCGAAGCTGTAGACAAGGTGATCTCCATCGACCAGTCCCCGATCGGCCGCACGCCGCGATCCAACCCGGCCACCTACACCGGCGTCTTCGACCACGTAAGGCGCCTCTTCGCCACCACCACCGAAGCCAAGGTCCGCGGCTACCAGCCGGGGCGGTTCTCCTTCAACGTGAAGGGCGGCCGTTGCGAGGCTTGCGCCGGTGACGGGACGATCAAGATCGAGATGCACTTCCTGCCCGACGTGTACGTCCCTTGCGAAGTATGTAAAGGGGCGCGCTACAACCGTGACACGCTAGATGTCACCTTCAAGGGCAAGAACATCTCGGAGGTGCTGGACATGCCCTGCGAGGAGGCGCTTGAGTTCTTCTCGAACCAGCCTTCCATAGCCCGGCATATGCAGACCCTGGTCGATGTCGGGCTGGGCTACATAAGGCTAGGCCAGCCAGCGCCCACGCTTTCGGGCGGCGAGGCGCAGAGGATCAAGCTGGCAAGCGAACTGTCCAAGCGCTCGACGGGTCACACGATATACGTGCTGGACGAGCCGACCACCGGCCTGCACTTCGAGGATATCCGCAAACTTCTTGGCGTCCTATCCCGCCTGGTCGACCAGGGCAACACCGTGTTGGTCATAGAGCACAACCTCGACGTCATCAAGACGTCCGACTGGATCATCGACCTGGGTCCCGAAGGAGGGGACGGCGGCGGGGAAGTGGTCGTCGAAGGCACCCCCGAGACCGTCGCGAAGACATCGTCTAGCTACACGGGGCGCTTTCTGGCCCCGCTGCTCGCCTGAGCTATGGGGTCTGGCGGCGGGGCGGTCTGCCACCGCCCCGCCGGCCTTCTAAGTGATGTCGAGCATCCTCTGCAACGCGGTGCGCGCGTCGGCGGCGGTCGCCTCGTCGACGGTGATCTGATTGACCACTCTTCCTTGCACCAACTCTTCGAGTACCCATGCCAGGTGTGCTGCGTCGATGCGGAACATCGTGGAGCACGGGCAGATCAGAGGATCGAGCGAAACGACACGAAGGTCGGGGTGCTCGTCGGCGAGACGCTGGACGAGGTGTATCTCCGTCGCTACGGCGATGGTCGACCCAGGGTCGGCCTTGTCCACCGCCGCGATAATAAAATCGGTGCTGCCGACCATGTCCGCCAGTTCCACCACATCGTGGGCGCACTCGGGGTGGACGATCACCACACCTTCGGGATGCTCCGACCTGAAGGCCTCCACGTGGCTGGGACGGAACCGCTGGTGCACCGAGCAATGGCCCTTCCACAACAAAAAGCGGGAGCCTTTCACGGTCGCTTCGTCGAGACCTCCGAGGTCTGCCCTGGGATCCCACACCGCCATGTCGCCGGCGTTGAAGCCCAGCTGGTAAGCGGTGTTACGACCGAGGTGCTGGTCGGGGAAGAAGAGCACCTTGGTGTCAGGGCCGCGCTGGGCTAGAGCCCAGCTGACCACCGCCCTCGCGTTCGACGACGTGCACACCGCCCCGCCCCGGCGGCCGACGAACGCTTTGAGCGCAGCAGCTGAGTTCATGTAGGTGATCGGAACGATCTCCTCCACGTCTGTGACAGAGGACAGCTCGTCCCAGGCTTCTTCGACGGACTCGAGGTCCGCCATGTCAGCCATAGAGCATCCGGCGTTCAGGTCTGGAAGTATCACCTTCTGATCTGGGCCGGTCAGGATGTCCGCCGACTCGGCCATGAAGTGAACCCCGCAAAACACGACGAAGCGGGCTTTGGACGCTGCTGCTTTGCGGGACAGCCCGAACGAGTCCCCGCGGGCGTCGGCCCATCGCATCACCTCGTCACGCTGGTAGTGATGACCGAGGATCATCAAGTCGTCTCCCAGGGCCTCCTTGGCGGCGGCTATGCGCCGGGCAAGGTCGGAACCTGGTGATGTCGTGTACCCCTCAGGAAGGGGAGGTTGAAGTCGGATCACGGCGGAACACCTCCATTGGAGCACTTCGACATGCGGTCGGCGGGGACAGCCCGGGCGCCCATCCGCGGGGATGTCGACCTCGAAGTGATTATGTAGCCGGATTCCGGGCCGGCACCATCATCATAGGCCCGTGCGACGTCCTCGCGCACCTGCTCTCAGCGATCTGTGCCCAAGCGAACTCGCCACCGCGACAACGGCCAGACTTCGGGCAGACTCAGGGCGTGCTTCATCGACCTTCCCCGGGGACCATTCCCGACTCTCCGGGCTCCTACCAGTTCAAAGACCACGAAGGCCGCGTCATATACGTCGGCAAAGCGAAGTCGCTCCGCAGCCGCCTGTCGAACTACTTCCAAAATCCCGCCCTGCTGGCCCCCCGCACGGCGCAGATGGTGGCCTCGGCTTCCAGCGTCGAGTGGATCCAAGTCAGAAACGACGTGGAAGCCTTGATGCTCGAGTACAGCTTGATAAAGCAGCACAAGCCCAGGTTCAACGTCCGCCTGCGCGACGACAAGAGCTACCCCTTTCTGGCAGTTACCGTCGGCGACGAGTGGCCGAGAGCGACGGTCAGGCGGGGGGGCAGGGACAAGACGAGCAGGTACTTCGGCCCTTACGCCCACGCTTACGCGATCCGCGAGACCCTCGACTCTCTCACGAGGATCTTCCCGGTTCGCACATGTAGCGACTCGAAGCTGGCTAACCATCGCCGGCTCGGACGGCCGTGCCTGCTCTACCACATCGAGAAGTGCTCGGGGCCTTGCGTCGGGGCAGTAACCGCACAGCACTACGAAGAGATGGTGCGCGACCTCATCGGCTTCTTGGAAGGCGACACCCAGTCGGTCATCTCACGTCTTGAGTCGGAGATGGCGCAGTGCGCCGCACAGCTCGAATTCGAACGGGCCGGGCGCATACGAGACCGGCTCGCAGCCTTGCGCAAAGCCATCGAGAAGCAGCAGATGGTCACCGAGACAGCCGACGACCTCGACTGCTTCGCTGTCGTAGAGGACGAGCTAGAGGCGGCAGTACAGGTGTTCTACGTGCGTCGCGGGCGGGTAGTCGGCCGGAAAGGCCTCATAGTCGACAAGGTCGAGGATCTGAGCAGGCCCGCTCTGGTCGCTCAGGTACTCGAACAGCATTACGACGCTGCCCCTATGGGCGTGCCGCCTCTGATATTGGTGCCGGATCCACCGGAGGACGTTGAGACGATCGTCGAGTGGCTCGAGCTGCTGCGTTCGTCGCCCGACATCGTGCGCGGCGAACCGGAGTCCGGACTTCTCGGCCGTCGCGGGTCGGCTGACGCGACGTCCGCCGAGGTGGAGTGGTGGGCTGCTGACTCGAGCTACCGGGTCGAGCGCAGCGTCAACCCGAACGCCAGGAAGGGTTCAGCGGTGGAGGTGCGGGTGCCACAGCGAGGCGACAAGAAGGCGCTCATGGAGACGGTCGAAAAGAACGCTGACGAGGAGTTCCGCCGTCACCGGCTGACCAGAGCAGCCGACCACAACGCCAGAGCCCGGGCTCTGACCGCCCTGCAGGACCACCTGGGCCTTCCCGAGTCGCCGCTGCGCATCGAATGCTACGACATGAGCCACCTTCAAGGCACCGACTACGTCGGGTCGATGGTCGTCATGGAGGACGGGTTGCCCCGCCCTTCGGAGTACCGGCGTTTCAAGATCAAGACGGTGCAGGGAAACGACGACTTCGCTGCTATGGGGGAGGTCCTGACGAGGCGGCTGAGCGCCTACCTGGCCGAACGGGCCAAGCCGGTTGAGGAGAGGAGACGCAAGTTCTCCTATCCTCCCCAGTTGCTTCTGGTCGACGGAGGCAAAGGCCAGCTGGGCGTTGCTGTCGAAGTCCTGGAGCGACTCGGCTTGAGCGCGGAGATACCGGTCGCTTCGCTGGCGAAACGCTTCGAGGAGGTTTACCGGCCGGGCAGTTCAGAGCCGATCCGGATCCCGCGGACCTCCGAGGCTTTGTACCTGCTCCAGCGAATACGAGACGAGGCGCACCGTTTCGCTATCACCTACCACCGCTCTTCGAGAGGAAAAAGGATGACCTCGTCGGTCCTAGACGGCATCGCCGGTCTCGGCCCTGCGCGCAAGAAGCGGCTGATATCCGAGCTCGGAGGTCCCAAAGCCCTCAAGGCGATCTCCAAGGAGACCTTGACGGGGCTTACGTGGCTTCCCGACGCCGTCGGGGAGGCTGTCTTCGAGCGGCTCCACAGCTAGGGTTTGTCCATGCCCAAAGTTGCTGCCAACGGTATCGAGATCTTCTACGACGAGCACGGCGATCCCGGGGACCCGGTGATCCTGCTGATCATGGGCCTGAGCGCCCAGATGACATCTTGGGATGAGGCCTTCGTAGCGGAGCTCGCTTCCCGGGGATTCCGAGTCGTCCGCTTCGACAATCGCGATATCGGCCTGTCTACCTGGTTCGACGAGGCCGGGGTTCCGGATATGGGTGCCGCTATGGTGTCGGGGACGATCCCGCCCCCGGTCTACTCACTCTCCGACATGGCCGCTGACGGTGTCGGACTGCTCGACGCCCTCGGCGTGGCCCAGGCGCACATCGTCGGGGCGTCGATGGGCGGGATGATCGCCCAGACCTTCGTAATAGAGCACCCCGAGCGGAGCCTGTCGTTGACGTCGATATTCTCGACCACCGGCAACCGAGGCGTCGGCCAGTCGCACCCAGGTGTCGCCGAATCCTTGTTCTTCGCGACGCCCCCTTCGACTCGTGAGGAGGCCATCGAAGCCGGCGTCACGGGGTCCCGTGTCATCTCGAGCCCCGGGTACCCGCCGAGCGACGAGGAGTTGCGCGAAAGGTCTGCCGCCGCCTACGACCGCGCATACCATCCGGCCGGGGTAGTCCGGCAACTTCTGGCGATCCTCGCACAGCCCGACCGCACGGAGGCGCTTCACGAGGTGGCCGTACCCACCCTGGTCATCCACGGGGACTCCGACCCTCTGGTGGACAACTCGGGTGGCAGAGCAACGTCCGAGGCCGTACCCGGGGCTGAGCTTTGGCTGGTGCCGGGAATGGCCCACGACCTGCCCAAAGCGCTGTACGTCGAGATGGCTGATCGTATCGCGGCCAACTGCCGACGGGCCTGATGCCGCAAGCTCCTGGCAGTCCGGCTGCTGAAGCGGCGACCGTGGGACGGGACCTGTGGGAGCGCCACGCAGCGTGGTGGCAGGCCGGCTTCACCGAGGGAGCAGACCCGGAATACGAAGAGCAGATCCTCCCCTACATAAGAACCCAGCTCGCTGGCGCCACGAGAGTCCTCGACGTGGGCTGCGGGGAAGGCCAGGTGGCCCGCCTTGCGGGTAGCGTCCCCGGCGTCGAGCTCGTCGCGGGGGTAGATCCATCTGTTGCGCAGGTTGGCGAAGCGGCCAGGCGCGGCGGGGGAGTGCGGCTAGCGCGCTCCGAGGCGTCGGGCCTGCCTTTCCCTGACGCTACGTTCGACACCGTCGTAGCGTGCCTGGTCTTCGAGCACGTGACAGAGCTCGACGAGGCTATCAGCGAAGTCGGCCGGGTCCTCTCGCCTGGAGGGGCGTTCGTGTTCCTCCTGAACCATCCGCTTTTGCAGACGCCCGGCTCCGGGTGGATCGACGACACCATCCTTGAGGAGCAGTACTGGAGGATCGGCCCCTACCTCGTCGAAGACCTGTCGCTCGAAGAGGTAGAAAAAGACGTGTGGATACCATTCGTCCACAGGCCTCTGTCCCGCTACGTCAACGCTATGGCAGCGGCAGGTCTATACATCACCTCGATGGTCGAGCCCGCCCCGCCCGCCGGTTTCCTCGCCCGAGCCGAGGAGTACAGGGAGGCGTCGAGCATCCCCCGCCTGCTCGCCATCCGAGCGGAGAAGTTCCGCTCGACCCCGCCAGGACGCTAGCGGTGGCCGAGTTCGTGATCGTGACCGGACTGTCGGGGGCGGGCCGATCGCAGGCCGCGGCCACTTTGGAGGATCTCGGGTGGTTCGTCGTGGACAACCTGCCCACCACGCTGATCGTCTCCGTCGCCGACTTGGCGCTGGCTCCCGGTTCCACCCGCGACCGCGTTGCTCTCGTCGTAGGCCGTGACACCGAGCAGCTAGAGGAGCTCAGCTCAGCCGTCGGTGCGCTCACGCAGAGGGGAGTGCTGGTCCGGACGGTCTTCCTTGACGCATCAGACGAAGTGCTGGTAAGGCGATTCGAAGGCACCCGGCGACGGCACCCCCTCGGGCGTGAGAAAGTTCTAGAAGCCGTGGCGTTAGAGCGGGAACGCCTGGCGACCATCCGCGAAGCCGCCGACGTGGTCATAGACACGAGCGACCTAAACGTGCACCAGCTTCGCTCCCGGCTTATAGACCTCTTCCACCGTGACTCTGCCGACTCGATGCACATCTCGGTGGTCTCGTTCGGCTTCAAGTACGGGCTT
The DNA here is from genome assembly GCA_027391075.1 of Acidimicrobiaceae bacterium. GTDB lineage: Bacteria > Actinomycetota > Acidimicrobiia > Acidimicrobiales > Palsa-688 > JAJZAM01. The sequence continues at coordinate 61,557 of DAHYHI010000039.1, forward strand.
CCCCCGGACGTAGACAACGTGTTCGACGTCAGGTTCCTGCCCAACCCGCATTGGGTGGCGGACCTGCGCGACTTGACCGGCCGTGACCGGGCGGTACGGGACTACGTCCTAGCCCAGGAAGGCTCCCAGGGCTTCCTCGACAAGGCGGGCGACCTCTTGGCATTCCTACTGCCGAGCTACGAGAAGGAAGGCAAGACCTATATGAGCGTGGCTGTGGGCTGCACCGGTGGTAAGCACCGCTCGGTCGTCATCGCCGAGGAGCTCGCCGGGGCGATCAGAACCCTCGGTTTTGACGTGGCGGTGTTCCACCGTGACGTCGAACGCTAGGCGGTCCACGTTGCGCCAGGAGGGGCCGTCGGTCGTGGCGCTCGGCGGCGGGCATGGGCTGGCCGCGACGATAGCGGCGCTTCGCCTGTACGCGTCCGAGGTAACCGCTGTGGTGTCGGTAGCAGACGACGGCGGTTCGAGCGGCCGCCTACGCAGGACTATTGGGATCCCCGCCCCGGGCGATCTGCGAAGGTGCCTTTCGGCGCTGGCGGATCCGGACAATCCGTGGGCGGCGGCGCTCGAATACCGCTTTCCTGCCGGCACCGACGGTCTGGAAGACCACGCCCTCGGTAACTTGATGTTGGCTGCTCTCGCAGGGTCCGACAGGGACCTCACTGGTCCGGCTCGGCGAGTCGCCCGCCTGCTCGGCGCTTGCGGCACAGCGCTCCCTGCGACCTCGGTGCCGGTGGACCTCGAAGCCGACATTGGCGACCAGAGCGTCGTCGGCCAGCTTGCCGTGGCTCAGACGCCCGGCGGGATCCGAAGGCTGCGGTTGCGGCCGGAGACACCGCCGGCGCCGCCGCAGGCCGTCGCTGCTATAGCAGCGGCCGACCAGGTTGTCCTCGGACCTGGCTCTCTGTACACGAGCGTCCTTGCGGCGGCGACCGTGCCGGCGATCCGCGCCGCCCTGGTCGCCTCCTCGGCGTGCAGGATATACGTCTGCAACCTTGAACCTCAGCTGCCTGAGACCGCTGGGTACTCGAGTTTCGACCACCTCGAAGCGCTCCTCGCCCACGGGGTGCCGGTGGACGTCATGGTCGTGCACGGCACGGCCGGGCAGCCGGAAGTCTTCCGAGGCACGCAAATAGTCCGCGCCGACGTGGCTGACCCGGCCGGAAGGGGCCACGACCCTAAGAAGCTGGCGGTAGTGCTAGCCAGTCTCGGGGGCGTTTAAGATCTGGCTGTACAAGCGATGCCAGGGCCGAAAGCTCTGGGCACGGTAGGTGCTTTCACAAGTCACGTCTAAAGAGGAGATCTCCAGCCATGGCGATACGAGTTGGTATCAACGGTTTCGGGCGTATCGGTAGGAACTTCGTCCGGTCGGTGATCAGCCAGGCCGAGACCGACCCGGGTGCTGAGGAGTTGATCGTCGTCGGGGTCAACGACCTGGTCCCTACCGCCACCAACGCCCACCTACTCAAGTACGATTCGACGCAGGGGACGCTGCGCCAGGAAGTCACCCACGACGACAAGTCGATCACGGTCGGAGATCTCACCTTTGCCGTTTTCGCCGAGCGCGACCCTAAGGCCCTGCCCTGGGGTGACCTCGACGTGGATGTGGTCGTAGAGTCGACCGGTATTTTCACCGACAGGGACAAGGCGGCCACCCACCTAGAGGCAGGAGCCCCCAGGGTTGTAGTGTCAGCGCCCGCTACGGGAGCCGACGCTACCTTCGTGGTCGGGGTCAACGACGACACCTTCGACCCGGCCTCCCACGTTGTCGTCTCCAACGCTTCGTGCACGACTAACTGCTTCGTGCCGATGATCAAGGTCCTCGACGACGCCTTCGGAGTGGAAAAGGGTCTGATGACCACCGTCCACGCTTTCACCAACGACCAGAACCTTCTCGACCTCGCCCACAAGGACCTTCGCCGGGCTCGATCGGCAGCTGTCAACATAGTCCCCTCGTCGACGGGCGCTGCGAGAGCTACGAGCCTTGTCATGTCGAGCATGAAAGGTCGCCTCGACGGCAGCTCCCTGCGGGTGCCCGTCGTCGACGGGTCCATCACCGACTTCACGGGCATCCTCAGTAGGGAAGTGACCGTCGACGAGGTTAACGAGGCGTACCGCGAGGCAGCGACCAGTGGCCCGTTGTCCAAGGTGCTCGTCTACAGCGAGGCGCCTCTTGTGTCGTCGGACATCGTCGGCAGCCCGGCGTCTTGCACCTTCGACTCGAAGCTGACGATGGCTCTGGGTTCGATGGTCAAGGTGTTCGGCTGGTACGACAACGAGTGGGGGTACTCGAACCGTCTGGTCGACATCACCCGCAAGGTTGGCGGGGCGCCACGGCCTTGAACAAGATTCCGGTCCTTGAGGACCTGCCCGATCCGGCCGGTAAGAGCATCCTTGTAAGGAACGACTTCAACGTTCCTATGGCCGGCGGGGTTATAACCGACGACCTTCGCATAAGCCTGAGCGTGGACACGATCATGTGGCTCCTTGACCATGGCGCGCGCCGGGTGGTGACGGCCTCGCATCTGGGTCGGCCCAAGGGTCGCCCCGACCCGAGGTTCTCGATGGACCCTGTCCGTGAGCGCTTAAAGCAGCTGGTAGCCGCATCGGGCGGGGATGCCGGCCGGGTGGACGTGTTGGAGAATCTGCGTTTCGATCCCCGGGAGGAGGCGGGGGATGTCTCCTTCGCCCGGGAGATCTGCGAGGGCCACGACCTGTTCGTCAACGACGCTTTCGGGGCGGCCCACAGGGCTCACGCGTCGGTCGTCGGGCCTCCGCAGCTGCTTCCCAGTGCCGCCGGACGGATCATGGCCCGGGAGGTGGAAGTGCTCCAAGGGTTGCTTGATGGCGCTGCCCGCCCGTTCGTCGCCGTGCTGGGAGGGTCGAAAGTCTCCGACAAGCTGGGCGTCATCGAAGCGCTTCTCGACAAGGTGGATACTTTGGTGGTGGGCGGGGGGATGTGCTTCACGTTCCTAGCGGCCGCTGGCCACAGCATTGGAAGCTCCCTTTTCGAGCCGGACCGGGTGGAGGCGTGCAGGACCCTCCTGGAATCAGGGCGTGACATTCGCCTCCCTAGCGATCTCACCGTCCTCAGCCCCGGCGGGACTTTCGGGGCCGGCGTGGAGCCGACCGGTGAGACCCGCCAGGTAGGCGTCGACGTCCCCGACGGTTGGACGGGCCTCGATATCGGCCCGGGTAGCGCCGCAGAGTTCTCCGACGTGGTCACCGAGGCCCGCACGGTTCTTTGGAACGGGCCGATGGGCGTCTTCGAAGACAGCCGTTTCGAGGCAGGGACGAGAGCTCTAGCGGAGGCGATCGCGGCGAGCAGCGCGTTCAGTGTCGTCGGGGGAGGCGACAGCGCCGCGGCCGTGGCCAAGTTCGGACTTGACGGACAGTTCGACCACGTTTCGACCGGAGGGGGTGCGTCGCTGGAGTTCATCGAACGCGGCGACCTCCCCGGCCTGGCGGCGTTACGAGAAGGGGTCCGATGAAGCCCAAAGCGCTTCGCAAGCCGCTCATCTCGGGCAACTGGAAGATGAACTTCAGCCACCTGGAGGCGATCAACATCGTCCAGAAGTTCTCCTACGGCTTGGGGGTGTCAGACCCTTCCAGGGTCGACATCACGCTGCACCCACCTTTCACAGCGTTGCGCTCTGTGCAGACGGTGATAGACGCAGACGACCTTCCGATCTCCCTCGGGGCTCAAGACGTGCACTGGGAGAAGAGCGGCGCGTTCACGGGGGAGGTCAGCGCCGAGATGCTGGCGAAGCTGAATGTGTCCTACGTGATCGTCGGCCACTCGGAGCGACGCCAGTATTTCGGTGAGACCGACGAGATGGTCGCCAAGAAAGCTGCGGCAGTGCACGCCTTTTCGATGACGCCGATCGTGTGCGTCGGCGAGACGTTGGAGGAACGTGACGGGGGTGACACCGAAGGGAAGGTTCTCGGCCAGCTCCGAGCCGGCCTCGGGCTTCTCGACGCCGATCAGATAGCGCGCAGTGTTATAGCCTACGAGCCGATCTGGGCGATTGGCACCGGCAGGACCGCCACGCCGGAGGACGCCCAGAAAGTGTGCGCTGCTATCCGCTCGGCGGTCGTCGCCGACCACGGCGCCGGCGTCGGGGCGAGCCTGCGAGTGCAATATGGCGGCTCGGTGAAAGCAGCGAACATCGAGGCACTGATGGCCCAGCCTGACATCGACGGCGCGCTCGTCGGTGGGGCGAGCCTGGACCCGGCCGAACTGGCTGACATCGTCGGTCGCACAGCCTCAGCGAGCTGAGCTGTTCACTTTCAGTCCGGCTTGTATCAAGCAAAAATTCAGCCTACTGTTGAGTAGGTGAAGGGAAAGATGGCTAGATGACAGCTGTAGTGGTCGTTATACAAGTGCTTCTCAGCCTGGCTTTGATCGGCATGGTCCTTCTCCACAGCGGCAAAGGGGGGGGACTCTCCGAGATGTTCGGCGGAGGTATCGGCCAGGCTGCTGCAGGCTCGACCGTCGCTGAGCGCAACCTCGACCGGGCGACGGTTGCTTGCGCGATCGCTTTCCTTTTCACGACCGTAATCCTGTCCATCCGACTGCAGTAGCCATTACCGCCTTAGCCAGTCTCTCTGAAAGCTGTACTAGCGAGTCCGACGCGTCGCCGGTGGTCGGTCGCAGTCCGTGGGCTTTCGCTAGTGTTCGACTCCGATCGTGCGATCCCTGGCCTAAGGTAGGCCGATTATGGTCTCAGAGATCTTCGACGAGCAGGCGTGGGCCCAGGTGCCCGGGTTCGACTTCACCGACATTACCTATCACAGAGCGCTGACCCAGCCCACTGTCCGGGTGGCTTTCAATCGGCCTGAAGTCCGCAACGCGTTTCGTCCAAAGACTGTCGACGAGCTCTACCAGGCTCTCGACCACGCCCGCCAAAGTCCCGACGTGGGATGCGTTTTGCTGACCGGCAACGGGCCTTCACCCAAAGACGGTGGCTGGGCGTTCTGCTCCGGCGGCGACCAACGTATCCGGGGACGTGACGGCTATCAGTACGCGACAGGTGACAGTGCCGAGACGGTCGACCCGGCTCGAACCGGCCGGTTGCATATCCTCGAAGTCCAGCGGCTGATCCGCTTCATGCCCAAGATCGTCATCGCCGTGGTGCCCGGGTGGGCGGCTGGTGGAGGCCACAGCCTGCACGTCGTGTGCGACCTGACGTTAGCCAGCGCCGAGCACGCCCGTTTCAAGCAGACCGACACCGACGTCGCCAGCTTCGACGGCGGCTTCGGCTCCGCCTACCTGGCCCGCCAGGTAGGCCAGAAGTTCGCTAGGGAGATCTTCTTTTTGGGGCGGACCTACAGCGCTGCCGAGATGCACGAAATGGGAGCTGTCAACGCAGTCGTCGCACATAGGGACCTAGAGGTGGAGGCGTTGCAGTGGGCGGCGGAGATCAACTCCAAGAGCCCAACGGCTCAGCGGATGGTCAAGTACGCTTTCAACTTGATAGACGACGGCCTGGTTGGACAGCAGCTCTTCGCCGGCGAGGCGACCCGCCTCGCGTACGGGACTGCCGAGGCGCAGGAGGGACGCGACGCGTTCTTGGAGAAGCGCCCGCCCGACTGGTCGAGCTTTCCCTGGCACTACTAGCCCAGGTGGGCCGTCTCGACCTTGACCTGACTCGGGCAACGCCGGTGTAGGCGCGGCCCCCGTCGGCCAGGAGTGATCCGGTAAAATGAGAACCAGCCTCGACATCATGGTTGGTGGTGACGAGAGCAACACGTTCGGAACTGTGCACGAGACGGATTGATGAGCCCGAGAGATATTTGGAAGAGAAGCGCACGCTACGCAAAGTCGTCGGAGTTCGACGATCTAACCGACACCGGAGAGATCCCGGTCTGTAGGCCCAGGGAAGATCTTGACCCTCCCGGCCGTCTAGGTCGCCCGTCTCGTGATCTGCTCGGAGCAGGGTCGCTCGTGAACGTCGGGTTGGCCGTGTCATCGATATTCGTGTCGCTTTTCTTCTACGTGTCGTCGGGCAGTATCACCAACATGGCGCTGTTCGCGTTCGGTCGCTATGGGGGTCTCATGGCGATGTCGTTGGTGGTCGCAGCTGCGTTTCCCAACACATCCCCCCGTCGACTATTTCGTGTCGGTGTCGGCCTGACCGCCATTTTCTACCTGTCGCTCATAGTCCTGGGAAGGGCGGCTACGCCGCTGGCATTGCCACTTGGTCTGTTCAACGGGGCGGCGAGCGGGGTTTACTGGTTCGGTGTCAACACTCTTATCTACGACGTGGTCGAAGGCGAAGAGCGAGGACGCTACTACGGGCTCAACTTTGCGTTCTTGAACGTCACTAACGTCGTCGGTCCTTTCGGCGCCGGCCTTCTCATAGCGAAAGTCGGCGGGGTGACCGGGTACTTTGCCGTTTTCGCAGCGTCGACTGTCGCGTTCGCCACGGCTTTCGTCGTGTCGAGACGCCTCGCTGACACCGCTGGCATCGGAGGTGTCCCAATCCGGGAGGCCCTTCGTCTTCCCTTGGCGACCCCAGAGTGGGGACGAATGTGGATGGTCGTCGCCTTGAGAGGCTTCAAACAGTCAGCAGGATCTCTGGGTCTTGTCATACTCGTCGCCTTGGCCACCACAAGTTCCACTGCTCAAGGGGAGTTCGCTGCGGCGACAGCACTTGCCGCAGTCGGTACCTCTATCCTCGCCGGGAAGGTCAGCCCTGACCGCAGGGGCAAGGTGATGTGGGGCGGTGCCGGGGCCTTCGTCCTCTCTACGGGATTGCTTCTCCACGCAGGGCTCGCCGCTATCCTCACCTACGGAATAGTGACAGGCCTGGTGTACCCGGCCGTTATGGTACCGGTGTCAAGCGTAATCTTGGAGGCCATGGACACCGACCCCAAGGCTGGCGAGCGGCGGGGGGGTTACGTCTTGTCACGTGAGATAGCCGTCAACGTCGGAAGGCTCCTAGCGATAGGCCTGCTGCTAGTACTGCTGCATTTCGTTGCTGCTAGAGACGCTGTGCTCGTCACCGTCGGGTCCGCAGCCTTGCTGCAACTCGTTGTCGCCGGCCTTTCTGCTCGCACCTCGGTCCGCGCTCGAGCGTACAGCTGACCTTCAGTTCTCCGCCCCGTAGGGAACTACAAAGCGCCGAGGACACCCGTGTTCGGGAAGCTATTAAAAGCAGTGATAAACTGTGAAAAGTTAGTAGATAGTTGCACATCCGATGGTGTACGGCTGCGGTACTGGACCAGCTGCGGCTCAGATGTCCCACGGGCAGGAAACTTCAACTATCATCACTCAGGCACCGGACTACGGTGCAACAACACGTCGGAGTGGCGGAATAGGCAGACGCGCTAGCTTGAGGGGCTAGTGCCCGCAAGGGCGTGGGGGTTCAAGTCCCCCCTCCGACAC
>DAHYHI010000109.1:0-2954 GCA_027391075.1 Acidimicrobiaceae bacterium
TATCGTCGTCGCTACGCAAATGCGGGTCAAGCCAGCCCGATCGTGTTGGCCAACGCCGTGGCGCCGTTGCTGGTTGGGACTTCGCTCGCAGATATCGGCTGTGGATCAGGCATCTTCGGATTCTATTTTCGAGCGATCGGCCAAGTTGAGAAGTCTATAGGAGTTGACTTCTCAGAACGTGCCGTCGAGTTCCTTCGGGAGCGCAAGGTATACGACGAAGTCTACCTAGCTAACTCTGCCTCGTTACCGTTACCTGATCAGGTAGTTGATGTCTCCCTTTCGATGGAGAACCTTGAGCACCTCTACCCTCCACAAGTGCCACATGCTCTCGAAGAGCTGACCCGCATCGCACGCCAGAGAATTGTCATAACCACACCTGCGCCGTGGGACGTAATCAACCGACCATTTCTAGCTGAGGAGATATCCGCGGCTAGGAACGACCGTGATCCGCTCGACTATTCCGAGTTTCGCCGGCTCGCGGGTTACGCCCATGTTAGCTGGGTCGACCCTGAACAGATGGCAGATGCGGGGTTCTGTTTTGCTCGTAACAAGCTTGGAGCGGCGCAGTCCTCCCAAGGCTCAATGGTGTACTGGGCGGATCCCGCAAACGTCACTTTGAGCACTCTAGGCATGGTTGGGGGACTGAGCCGAGCGGGACTACCGCCGGACGACGGTCGCGACGACTGGCGGGACGAATACGTAAGCCTCCTCCAAGAGATAGATGCACAACGTACCCCGGCAGTTCCTCGCTCTCTCGGAATACTTCATTCCGGAGCTACAATCATTGCCGGTGTTCGAGGGCTCGCTCGTCTAGGGCGCTGATATAGCCCTATCGCCTGGATCAGCTAGCGTTAGCGAGCGAGCCTCACACCGCCGAGCGCCCCGCGGCGTGTTCTGGCAGGGGTGAGGCTTGGGGGGTGTGAGCCTCGTTCGGTTTGACGCCGATCGGTGCTGAACAAGTCAGTGCCGGGCCGGCAAAGCCGGCCCTATGCGGTCCCGTCGGTCAGAGCACCCGACAGGCAGGGCGGCGCGATACGAGAGGGACGAACCTGTCATCCCTCTCGCATCGACCCAGCTGAGTACCGTCAGCCTCCACAAGCACCAGCAACCACTCGACCGTTGCCGCGGTCGAACGAGGAGGACGTGATGGGCACCGTTGACACCCTATTGGCCGAGCACGTGAGCTTCCGGGTCACCTGCGTGGACCGAGTCGGCGTCGCCGGCTACGTCCGGGCCCTGCAGTTCGAAGGTGGTGTCGTGAAGTTCATCTTGCAACGCGGCTTTCCGATCCCGTCGCCAGTGGTCCTTTCCCGCAACCACGACCGGCTGATCGCGCAGATCGAACGGTTCGTGGCCAGCTCGGGCCTCGAGGTCGTGCGCTTCAAGAAAGGCGACGTGAAAGAGGACATCGCCCGCCCATACCAACAGGCGGCTGCTGCAGCCGGGCGGGCCGGGGTGGTGCTGGTCGGCAAAGCGCAGGAGCGGATGGAGGCGTGGGTGGGCTACAAGGACCCCCACTCCCCGCTGCACACCGACCGCCACCCGCACTTCAGTTTCTCCCGCCAAGCCAAGGTCCCCGACCACTGGTACTTCTACGGACATGATGACCAGTGGGGTCCGGTCCTGGTCAAGCTGGCGACTTTCGCCCCCTACCCCCTGTGGATCGTCGCCAACGGCCATCAGTGGCTCAAACGCCAGCTACAGATGGCGGGTGTCGGCTTCGACGCGCTCGACAACGGGTTGCGCTCGGTCGCCGACCCGGCTCTCGCCCACCGCCTCGCTGGCCGCCTGTCGGCCGGTCATCTCCGCTCTGGCATCGACCGTTGGCTGAGCTGGATCCCCAGCCCCCTGCTTGCCGAGGACCGCCGCCACGGCTTTCGATACGAGTTCTCCCTCCGCCAACTGGAGATCTCCGACACCGCCGTCTTCGACGCGCCCCGACGGGGACGGGCCTGGTTCGAGGCCGCCATCCGTGAGCACCTCGATCTCGGCCGACCTGAACAGGTCGCGTTGGTCGTGGACCGCAAGGTCCGCTCCAAGGGCAAGCACCCGACTCCGGGACGCTTCGCCACTGAGGTCGTCGCCGCCGACGTCAACCCCAAGCTCCAGATCCACTACAAGTCATCCAAGGCGAAGTGCTACCTCAAAGAAGGCAGAGCCCTCCGGGTGGAGACAACGATCAACAACCCGGCCGACTTCGACACCTTAAAGACCCTAAACGCCGACAACTGGAGAGCGCTACGCAAGATCGGAGCCGACACCAACGCCCGGTTCCTCGCCGCCCTCGGAGAAGGCCAAGGCGGCTTCCCCGACCCGGCCAGCTTCGAAACGCTGGTCATGCCCAGCCTCCACGACGGCCAGCGCGCCCCCGGCCTTCGCTTCGGGGACCCCCGGGTCATGGCCCTCCTTTCCTCCATCGCCGCGTTCGCTCACGTCCTGGGCGGGCTCACCAACCGCACCCTGCGTGAGCACATGGCCGCCCGATGGAACGCCGACTACACCACCAATCAGGCCACCTACGACCTGCGACGCTTACGCCTCAAAGGGCTCATCGAACGCATCGAGGGAACCAACACCTACCGGGTCACCCCACGCGGCCGCAGCTTCGCCACCTTCCTCACCGTCCTCGCCACCCGCGTCATCATCCCCGCCCTCACCGACCTCGACACCACCCGCCCCACACCCCCAGCACCCCGCCCGCTCACCACCGCCTGGCGACAATACGAACACCGCCTCGACGACCTCGTCGCCGCCGCAGGCCTAGCCGCCTGAAAACTTGCCTCAAACGATCTGAAGGCAAGCCTCTAGATCAGCTAGCGCTGCTCCGAAGCCACGATTCGGCCTCGTCGCCTGCCGACGGCTGGAACGGCGCCAGACGCTCGTACAGGCTCGGCCGCCGCCGTGCCTGGAGGATGCCGCTGACGACGCAGTCGAGCCCGGTGACAGACAGGGGG
>DAHYHI010000123.1:0-4138 GCA_027391075.1 Acidimicrobiaceae bacterium
GTGATCGAGGCCGCCGGAAACGGCCTCGAAGCGTTCTCAGGCAGATCCCGCAATTTTTCCGCTGCGGGATGATTGCGGGATGACCGCCGATACTAAGCCTAGGAAACTATCGTTAGGTGACCCTAAAAATAGCCTCCCACCGGCACTTTCTTCGAGAGCGAGCGACGGGAATCGAACCCGCGTTCTCAGCTTGGGAAGGTCGCCGAGGTAGGCATTCGGGCCCCGCTCTCGTCGGCGTTTCCGCAGGTCGGAAGGGTTGCGGCCTCCAAGCGTGTGACCGTGATTTACTGCTGTTTGCCGTCAGTATAGGCACGCTGTAGGCACGGAAAAACCCGGCTACAAACAGACGCTGAGAACGCACGGCACGTTCGGACACCAGGTAACCCCATGGGCAAGGATCGCTGAACCAACCGCATCGGCGCTGTCCCGGCGTCTGGACAGGACGAAGCCGGGAACCAGCGCGTGCCCGACTCCACAGTTCCCGCACCGGGCTCGACGTACGAAGATGCGGTGACGACACCAGCCTCTCGCACCCGGCGAGGGTATCTGCCGTCGAAGGTCATCTCGGACTCACAGCTGGTGCATCTCTGGTTCGGTACGACGACACCACGTCCGGCCGCTGCGTACCTGGCCACCGACAGCGGGCACGCCCACGACATCGCCGTACCGACGGCCTACCAATAGGCGACGCACTCCTGCATCGTCAAACTGGCTGCCGATCTGAAACCGTCCTCATGACCTCTGCCGAAATTCCCACAGGCGTCATCACGTAGTCACGTTGGTAACACGTGAGGATGCTGGGGTAAAGGCTTGTGAGCAGAGCGGGTCAGGACGCTCGGCTGCAGCTCGACGCGCTTGTCGAAGCCGGAGTGCAGAAACGCGACGTCTTTGCCGATGTCACCTCCGGGACCAGGGCCGGTGTTGACCGGCCGGGGATGGCGAAGCTGCTCGCCTACGCCGAGCCCGGGGACACCGTCGTGGTCTGGCGGGTCGACCGGCTTGGCAGGTCGCTGATCGACGTGCTTAACACCGTCAACCTGCTCCGCGAGCGGGAGGTCAACCTGCGGTCGGTGTTGGACGCCATCGACCTGCCGACGACTGCGGGCCGGATGATGCTGAACATGGCCATGGTTGCAGAGTTCGAGGCCGACCTCATCCGGACCCGCACCAGCGACGGCATAGGCGTGGCGTGGGCGAGGGGCGCCTGCGCGGACGTAAGCGCACCTCGTCGAGCTGTGGTGGGCTGGCAAGCACGCACCTGCCGAGCTGGCCGACCTGTTCAACGTCGCCCGTTGAACCGTCTATCGCGCCATACAGCGTCCCGGGGAGCAGACGGCACCTGCCAAGTAGAGCCGTACTGCCGTTGTCACCGACCGGGCGTCGGCCCACGACGGTGAGGCTCGCAGCGATACAGACGAATAGAAGGCGCCGTCGGCGGTACTGCGTTCGAGCGGCCGTATCGTGCTCCTCGCATCCGCTCCTGGAGCTGGCGGAGCTAGCTAGGGGAGAGCCTCTTGGTCCTTCGGCCGGTTGGCGAACTCTTTGGAGGTGACATCGCGTTCAGGCTGGCGACGCGGATCCGCACGCCGGCGTAGTCGAGGACCCGGGCGTCGCCGGCGAGGTCATCGTAGTGGCGTGGTGCGCCGTCGGGGCCAGGCATCGCCTTCATCACGTCCAACTCGCCAGCGTCGGTGCGCGAGTTGCTGAAGTCGGTTTGCTGATCCAAGATTGCTTCAACCTGGGGCGCCGTTAAGGAAGCTGGCACCCCATCAACCTCGACTGGTCGCCCAGCTCGAAGCAATGGATTGCAAAGTCACCCTCGAACCACCAGTCGGAACAGCCAGCAATCCCTACCTTCGGGGGCTGCCCCCACACCCCAGCGGGCTCACGTCACACTGCTACAGGAGATGTTCACCTCAGGGGGGACTCCCAGCCGGGGTGATCAACGCTCGGACGGCGCTTGGAGGCGACCTCGTCCCTTTCGTTCTTCCTCGCCTGCGGTGTCATCGGTGCGGCGGTTGTGCCCACTGTGGTCTTTGCCTTCGGCGCGATCGAGTCATGTCGGATTGCCCGCTGGGTTGACGCTCACTATTAGCCGACCATCCGACCGAGAATTTGACGCGGCTTCAAACATCGGTTCTGTCATATCAGCCTGTCCTCGTGAGTCAATGCGTTCCAGGTGACGGCTAGGTGATCGTGCAAATTCCAGGCTTTCTCGGCATCGAGCACGACCCGTGCCAGGGTCGCAGGTATGGCCCATTCGCCATTTTCACCGACAGGACTCTGGGGGGACATCGCCGCTCTGAGGTAGTGCCATGAAGAAAGGCCGTGGGTAGCCGTTTCGCTGTACATCAGCTCAGTGTGCCTGTCCCTATTGTCCATTCTGAGGGCCCGTACGCCTAGCGGCGTGGGATGACCGCCGATCTCGCATGGTCTGTGTAGTCCGAGCCCCGGAATTGACCGTTTGATCGTTGACGCAGCTGCCCGGGTTGCCATCGGCGCATTCGTTCTGTTCGGTCAGACCGAAGCCAGTTGGCGGCTTCATCGTGGTCCTCTGCAAAGGCCCAGCTGAGGTACTCGAGTTCCACCAACTGACGATTGAGGGCGGACGCCGCGTAGCAGTTGCCTCGTTCGAGGAGATAGGTGGCACCACTGATCAAAGAAGCGCAGGTACAGCTGACGTATCCCAGGGCGACCGTTCCGTCATCACCATTGCCGAAGGGCGACGATCCATCGACACGCTCTGCTCCGATGACGTGTCCACCGAGGCGCAACGACTGGCCAGCTACCTCGAAGGCGATTACGAGCGACTGGCAAAGTGCTCGGCGTGCAGCCATTGCATCCTCGTCTCCGGCTGCCTGCCGAAGTGAGGATCTAACTCCCCGGCTTCTCGCCAGCGATTTCACGTCGAACTCCATCAAGGACTCCTCTCTATCCCATCGGTTGGTTTTGGTTGGCACGGATCATCATGACCGGAATCATGCACCGACCGATGGAACCGAACCGGCCGGGATTGGCAAGGAAGTGTGGTTACAGCCCAACCACGCATTTCGTAGCTTCCCGAATCCCCGTTCGACGGACTCTGTGAGGATATCCCCGACCTTCAGGCACGATTTGGGCCTGCGCTCTCTCGACGAGTTGCTTCCGCGGATGGACCCCGATTACGAGCGCCGCAGGGCCAGCGAACCCGGAGATCAGATTCTCCGGGGTTTGAGATGGGCGAGGAACCAGGGTGTCCATCAACTCATGGAGCTTCATCGAGACGTCGGTGGGCTTTCTGAACCCTCGTTACCAATTTCCCCTCGGCTCCCGTCCCAGCGTCGATCTTCTGCGCTGAGTGAGCTCTGGCTTCCTGGAACCGCATTCGGGGGATATTGGGATGCTCGTATGCCACCCTGGATCAGGTCGACCCCGCAAAGGATGCCGCTCGCCTCCGACGCGGAAGCGACCCGCCCACGCCGGTCGACCCGCCGGCCGCAGCCTGACCCGGCCGACCGGCTACTCCCGGCGCGCCCCGACGGTCCCGAACGGACCGAAAAGGCCGCGATGAGAAGTCAAAACGGCCGGGATAAAGACACCTGGACCCGCACAGCCGCCCTCCGGGACCAGACTCACGACCCGAGAGGCTTTTTCAGGGGGACGTAGTTAGACCGCACAGCCCGGTGCGGTGGAGGCTGTCGAGAAGATGACACTGCTACCGGCTCGTAGGTGTCTTGTACGGGCGGGGTTGACAAGACTGCACAGGTCGCGGTCATGTCTGACGAGGAATGGCAGTTCGAGCTCAACCTGAACCTCAACCACACCTTCTGGGGATACGTCGCTCCCTGCGATATATGGTTCCCCAGCGTTCCGGTCGCATACTGGCGATGTCATTGCTCGAAGGCAAGCACGGCAAAGCTAGGATCGCCGGTTACGTTGCCAACAAACGCGCAATCAACGGCCTCGTCAAGTCCGTGGCAAAGGAAGCGGCCGCACGGGATCACGGTCAATGCCATTGGCCCCGGACTGGTCGACACCGACATGCTGCGGTCGCATGGCGGCAGCGGACTCGGACTTAGAGACGCCGGGGGAGGTAATGACGCTCTACGGCCAGGAGGCGTCCCTTGGCCGGGTTGTGACCATGGCTGAGGTAGCGGCA
>DAHYHI010000008.1:0-1585 GCA_027391075.1 Acidimicrobiaceae bacterium
TCTCCTTGAGGAAGAACCTCGACTCGATCGCTGACGTCACCGTCAAGCAGCAGCCATGATCGTCATCGACGAGTACCTGGCGGTGCGCGTCCTGGGCGGGGACTGGCCAGATGCCCTGCCGGACGACGAGCTGGGACTACCTGCCAGTCGGCACTGGCGCCTGCTCCAGCGGGTACACGATCCCGGATCCGGCCAGCTCTCCCGGCTGCTGGCTGGCCTTCCTGAGGGCGACCTCGGTGTTGTTCGCTGGCCCCACCCCGAGGTTCTCACCGTCCTTGACTCACGTCCGCTGCTAGGCGAAGCGGCAGCTGTCGCCGCGCGCTTTGGAGGGACCGGGCTGCTCATCGCCGAGACCCTTGCGGCCGGGCTCGCCTACGGCCGCCACCTGTGGTTCGGCACCCACGCGAACGTCGGTCAGCTCCTCCACCGGGCCGCTGAGGAGTTGGCCATCTCGGTGAACGTAGTCACCTCCTGACACTCCTCGGCTGCCCCAGTCAGTGGATCGGGCTGCGGGACCGGCAAGGGTCATGACATCGGGGTGGCTCGGGGCGTGCAGGCGACCTTAAACGCTGCCGATCCCCACGGCGTGGCTCGCTGGTGGGCTGGCCTCCAAGAACCGGGTGCACCTCGACGTACCAGTCGACGCCGATCGCCTCGACGAGGAGGTCCAGCGGCTGGAGGCTTCGGGCGCGGCGCAGGTCGGGTTCAACAGCCATTCCGGCCACCGCTGGACGGTCATGGCCGACCCGGAGGGCAACGACTTCTGACTGCACAGACCCCGACCAAGCGGCGGACCTGAAAGCGGCCGGTACGAAGCTCGGCTACTCGTCAACCGCATCCCCGGCCGCTGCGTCAGCGTCGACTACGAGGCGGTAGGCGCGGAAGGCACTCAGCATGTCGAGCACACCGTCGTTGCGTCCGGGTTCCTGTACGTCGCTCACTCCGAAACCGACGGCGTTCGAGGTGTTCACCGAGCGCTCCGGGTGTCTTCGACGGGGCTCCCGGCGGCCCATACCTTCAGCGACTGGTCGTCGGCTGGGGCAATAGTGAGTTGACCAGGGCTTGGCACTGGGCGCCGGCCGGAGAAGAACTACGAGAGCCTTCCCGCGCCGTCGTTCGCATGGCCGAGTACTGAGCGGCGATAGCCGCCGGTTGTTGCTGCTGGTGCCTCCGCAGAGCAGGTGGTCAGGCAGCCTCGCCGTGGAGGAGTGCGACGAGTTTGCGCGCTTCGTTCTGGATGGCTTCTACTCGGGCGGTAACGGCGCGTACATCGAGAGAACCGGAGGCACCCAACGCAGCCTGCCGGATGAACGTGGACAGGGGCAGGTTGGCAGCACTGGCGGCCCGCTCGACGACGGAGAGTTCGTCTCCTCGAAGCCGTACTGAGACCACCGTGGAAACCTCGCCTGACGAGCTGCGCTGCTCACCGGGCAGTTGATCAAAAGCCGCCTCGAGTGCTGCTCGCTCGTCCCTGGTCTCGTAGTCGGTCATGTCCCTACCTCCCATGCGCTGATGGGTCGAATCCGTCCGTTGCCCTTGTCAACGAGCGGGATCACAATGCGGCGCCCGCCGTTGGTCTGACCGA
>DAHYHI010000054.1:0-32059 GCA_027391075.1 Acidimicrobiaceae bacterium
GCTGCGGAGCGGGAAGCGAAGTAGCCCATGCGCTGATCGGTAATGCCGAGCTTCGAGTAGCTTTCCCTGGCGAAAGGGCTGAAGTAGATCGATCCGTGGATCGTCTCGGCGCTCAGGTGCGTGCGTCGGGCGCTGCGAGGAGAGACGCTGCTCACAGCGTCCCATCCGAAAGGGTTGTGGGCATCGGTCCTCCTGTTAGACGGTTCAGGACACGCCGAAGTTAGAACGGCGGGGAAATCCCAACTCTAGCGACTCGGGTTGCTAGGGGTTCTCTGAGCCCGTCCGGGGAGCGGGTAGGACGTCAGCGGGCCGTCGAGGAGCTTCGGAATGACGACGACGCCTTCGTCGGGGTCACCGAGTGCGGCGAAGCTACCTTCGAGGGCGTAAAGCCCGCTGAGCGCTGCGAGTGCGGCGTCCACCCGATCAAGGTTTGGCAAGCGGTCCGCTGCGACTCCGGCGGAGTCGAGCGCTGCTCGGCGGAACGACGTCTTGGTCTCTTCCCGGCGGCGTCTACGTCCCGATATCGTCACGGCGGCGGCGTTTGGGAACACCTCTGCTGCGCAACCCCTCGGGTCGCCGCTTCTATAGAGGGGATATTCCTCTGAAATAGCCGTAAATACCCTGAACCCGACCCTCATCCACCGGAAGAACGGGTGGTCGCCGGGATCCGGGCCTACCGGGAACGCAGGGATGCCCAGGCGTGCAAGCTGGCGCTCGGCCTGGCGGGTAGTCGCTGACAGCGAGAACGCAGGCGGCGAGTCGACGCACACGATAGAAGGCTTGAGCTCGTCGATGACCAGTTCGGCCACAGCGGCTACGGAGAGCTTCCCGTAGCTGGCGACGATCCGCCTCTGCGAGTCCAGGGCGACCAGGTCCAGACCTTTGCGCTCCTCGGCGACGTCCACGCCGACAGCAACATCCCCGCCTTGACCGAGCGACACCGTGCGACCTTATCCCGGTTGGTAGCGTCGAAAAGTACCCGTAGCACGACGGAGGTCCAAATGGCAGTGTCGCATCCACGTTCGCGTTCCGCCGCCGGGACCACGAGGCCCGACCGCCAGCCGGGAGCGCACCGCCGGCTGCCGTCGGACGTCCTCGAAGACCAAGGAGTCGGAAGCGAGGAAGCCTACGATCTGATCACCTCAGAGTTGCTCCTCGACGGCAGCGCACGACTCAACCTGGCTACGTTCGTGACCACCTCGATGCCCGAGCGTGCAGCGAAGCTCATGGCCGACACTGCAGACAAGAACATCATCGACAAGGACGAGTACCCCCAGACCGCTGAGATCGAGCGTCGCTGCGTCAATATCTTGTCGCGTCTTTGGCACGCTCCCGAGGGAGACGTAGCGACGGGCTGCTCGACTACGGGTTCGAGCGAGGCGGTGATGCTGGCGGCGATGGCCCTCAAGTGGCGCTGGCGCAAAGCTCGACAGGCGGCCGGCAAGCCGGCCGATCGGCCGAACCTGGTGACCGGGGCGAACGTGCAGGTGTGCTGGGAGAAGTTCTGCCGCTATTGGGAGGTCGAGCCGAGACTCGTGCCCCTGGAGGGCGACCGCCTCCATCTGACAGGCGAGGAAGCCGTCAAATACTGCGACGAGAACACCATCGGGGTCGCCGCCGTGCTCGGCTCCACCTTCGACGGTAGCTACGAGCCGGTCTCGGATATAGCAGCGAACCTCGACGACCTACAGGCTAGGACGGGCCTGGACATACCTTTGCACGTGGACGCCGCGTCGGGTGGTTTCGTAGCTCCGTTCTTGTCGCCGGATCTGCAATGGGACTTCCGGGTGCCCAGGGTCGCTTCGATCAACTCGTCGGGGCACAAGTACGGGCTCGTGTACCCCGGGGTGGGATGGGTGATCTGGAGGGAGCCCGCGGCGCTACCTCAGGAGCTGATCTTCGACGTCAATTACCTCGGTGGGCACATGCCCACCTTCTCGCTGAACTTCTCGAGGCCAGGGTCCGAGGTGGTTGCCCAGTACTACATGTTCGCGAGCCTCGGCTTCGAAGGGTTCCGCCAGGTGCAGGGACAGTCCCAAGCGGTCGCCGCCTACCTTGCGGACTCGATCGCCCAGATCGGCCCTTACCAGCTGGTTAGCTCCGGTAGGGAGTTGCCGGTGTTCGCCTTTGGTCTCAAGCCGGAAGTGGACCGCTACAGCGTCTTCGACGTGTCGGAGCGTCTCCGCGAGCGAGGCTGGCAGGTCCCGGCCTACACCTATCCCGCAAACCGCGAGGACCTCGCTGTCCTGCGGATCGTGGTGCGCTCGGGGATGAGCTTCGATATGGCCGACTCTCTGCTGGAGGATCTGCGGGAAAAGACAAAGGAGCTCGACAGCCTTCCCGAAGGACTGCCGGAGCATTTGCGCGCCAACAAGCGAGCTTTCAGCCACTGAGCGGTTCCCAAAGGCTGGGGTTCTGTCAGCTGTGAGGGGAACCGGGCTTGAAGACCATCACGGCGACAATCACCAGTAGCAGGAGCCCTGAGAGATAGTTGAGAGCTAAAGCGACTCTGTCGTCTAGGAGGGCTCGCAGCTGCGAGGTTGGCGGCTGGTGGTGCTCGGCGAGGCCTGCGGCAAGCTTTCGGGCGGCCTTGGGTCGCTGGCCGCCCAGGGTGCCCAGGACGGCTACGACGGCGAGAAGTCCGATACCGGTGTCAACCCACGGGGTGGCGTAACCCCAGCTCCCCAGATCCACAAGCCAGAGCCCGAACCCGACCGCGAATACGGTTCCCGCCATGACGAGCAGAGCTCCTAGGCGGGCTAAGCCCAAGATCAATGCGATCTCTGCGCAGTCACCGCGTCTGCGGGCAACCTCCAAGGCCACCCCTGCGAGGACGCTTCCCGATACCAGCGAGAAAGCCCCGAGAAGATGACACCAAAGGGCCAGGTCGTACAGCCAGGCGGGGTGCGTGCCGCTCATCGGTGTCAGGTGATGCCGACCAGACTCCGCACGAACGCTAGAGCTCCGGCGATCCCTCCTAGGCCTTCGGAGGGTTCGCTACCAGACCAGGTCCATTCGTGCGGTCCCAACTCGAAGTCGGCGACGAGCATCCTGCCTGGCGCCGGCAGAAGGTAGGCAGCGACGGGCGTCTGCAAAACCGAGTTGAGCTCGGCGTAGTTCTCGTAGAGGTAGCGACCCTTAGGGGTGACTTGTCCGCCGGAGAGGATTGTCTGCGAGAAGACAGCGAGACGGTCGTAGACAACGTGGAAGTACAGGCCGTCGAGGTCGATCGACACGTCTTCGATCCCGGCGAGGACGTAATCGTCGACCGTGCGACGCCGGGCTTCGTCGGTAAAGTGCCCGACGCTTGCAAGTCCGGGGGCCCGGTCCCTAGACCCGGCACGGGTGCCGGCAAGCTGGCGTACCTGGTTCCTTAGTGCGCTAGGCGGCTCTGGAAGCCCGAGGGTAGCGAGGCTGGTGGCGGCCCAGGCCGAGTCGCTACCAGCTTGGTGGGACCGGCCGCTGTGTTGGTCGGATGGGGGAGTACAGGTCACCGCTTAGAGTTCGCCCGAACCTTCCATCCGGCCATGACTCGCTCGATAGCCTTATCCACGGCGGTGATTGTCCCGTGGCTAAGGGTGTGGATCGTGTCGTTATCCTGCGACAGCACGATGACGTTATTCAGCCAATCGTGATCCGAGGACAGCTCTTCGACCACTTTGTGGACGAAATTTTCTATGTCGCTTTCGAGAACTTTCCCGGCGTGGATGAGCGGAACCAAACTCGAAACGATAGGCCCCGACCCGCCATTGGGCGTGGGTAGCAGAAGTTCCAGGTAGTCCTTGAGCATCTTAGGGTGCTCGATATCCGGCAGGTTTGACTTGACTGCCTCGGATATTGCGGGCATTGCAATATTTTCGACCGTGCCGGTAGCTAGGGGCACGAGGTCTTGGGAGTAGTTCGATCGCTGGTAGCTCATGGTTTTCTTGTCGCCTATAGAGGCTGTGGCTGTACCGGAGTTCCAGTCTGATTTCAACATCCCAGTGTTCTTCGCCCCGAGAATCGCCAATTGGACGTGGCGGAATCGTTCGATTGTGGCTTCAACTTCCTTGGGGTGCAGCAGTCCTCGCAACGCTGAGGCGACCATGTCATCGGTGATCGAAAGGATCCTGTTGGCAAAGTCCTCGTCGAACTGGGAAGGCAAGCCTCGATAGTTCTGGGCCAGGCTTGCAGCGCCGTTCCGGTCGGGTGTGCCCATGTCTCGCCCAAATGCCATGTCCAAGTCGATGCCCGTCACGCCGGTAACGTTGCCGCCCTTGTGCTGGATGAAGTAGTTCCCTGCGTGTCGATCGAGTTGGCCTGCGATGGCGTCGAGAATCTGAAGCTTGTTTAGGCACCGCTGCAGAGTGGCGTCCTCGAGCGAAACAGCGTTAGGTGCCAAGCCCTTGGAATCGTTCCGAAAGGCGATCTCTGTTTCGTTTGCTCTAGTGCCAGTGGCGGTTTCCATCACTGTGCCGAGCTTTCCATCGTGTACAGCAAACTCGACCCTTGCAGTTACGCCCGCTCCGAGGAGCTGGTCGAGGCGGTACATCGCAACCGAGCGGGAGCCGTAGTTAGGATCCCACTGGCGAATGCCTACGTCGGTTTCGTGACCTTCCGTAGTGGCGTTGAAGCCAGTATCGGCCTTGAAATACCCCGAGAACTCTCCCTGCTCGGTCTGGTAGTGCAACTCCTGGACCTGGTTCTTACCTCCCTGGTCCTGCCGGCCCTTTTCCATCACCTGAGAATCCGAGAGGCCGAGGGTCGACGCCCAGGAGTCCGCTCTCAGTGCCTCCAGCTCGGATCTCACGCGCGGAAGCAGTAAGGCCACAGTCTGGCGACGGTTTGACTTGTCGCGCTTGTCCTTATCATCGCGCTGCTGTCGGCCTTCCTTTATCAGGTCGTGTATCTGGTCCATTAACTCTGTCGGTTCGGGGTTCGCTTCCTGCCATGCGAGGAGGTCAGACTCGACTCGCGACAGGACCTTGAGGAGTTTCGGTTTCGCCGACGCTAACGCCCGTTGGTCCGGTGTGCCGTTGGAGAGGAGGGTCTCTTCTAGCCTCTCGTACGCTCTCAAGCCATCGAGGATTCGATCCCAATTGGTCTTCGCTGCCCTGATCCCGATTGAGGCGAGCTTACCGCGAAATCCCTTGGTGGTCTGCTCTCCTCCCATCGCCTCCGCCGCCTGCGCTGTGCCTCGAAGCTTGGCGTGAACGAGGTTGCTGCCTGCTTCGCCAAGGGCACCGCCGGATACGGTGGAGTGCAACGCGACGTGTGCCATCTCGTGCGCAGCCAAGTCGAATCCCCGGCTCGATGTCATGTCGAGCTCCCCCTCTGCGAAGGCCACCCGGTTGCCCTGCGCGAAGCCCCTGGCGCCGATCGCCTCTGACTGTTGCGCCGCGGCACGAGAAGCGTCGAACTCGACGCTTCGGATGCGGTCGAGCGCTCCAGGTCTACCCGACAGCTCCGGGGCTACGGCGCGGGCCACCATGTGTTCGGCGGAGCCACCGGCTGCGCCGGAGGAAGGGCCAGAGCCCGCTGAGCGTCGAGCCGTATCCCATCGGCGGGTGGCTGCAGCCGCCACGTTGTCGGCTTCCGCCTCGCTGGCCGGGTCGTGGGCGGGAGCGAGACCTACGCTTCGGTTGTCGAACCCCGCAGTGGACTCGGTCGACTCCGGTGCTATTGCCCGCATCCGTTCGATGAGCTGAGATGTCGCCTTGTTGCCGGCGGTTCGTTGCAGCGACAAGACACTAGGAGCAGTGAGTTGTCCCCCACCGGGAGCCCAGTTCGGGTACGGAGGTGCTACGCCTTGGCGGTGATCGTGGACGCCCTTTGGCGTAGGCGCAGCACGTTGGTCTGACCGTTCGGCGGCATAGTTTTGACGGTCGAGCGAGGATCCCACAGAGAAACTCCAGTTAGTCGCGGCTTGTTCGTGATCATCATGGGGCGAAACGGGTTTGGGGGGTTAGTGTCGTGCCGAAAGGTGCTGCCTGGACGGTCACTTCTCCTCGCCGCCCTGAGGTACCAAGGATTCGAGTTGCGAGCGGATGCGTGCCAGCTCCGACTGGTATTCGAGCAGAGCGTCGAGCTGGTCCTCACTGCCCCATCCGCCGTCCTTGGCAGTGATCTTCTTGACGGCCTCGTCGATGCGATCAACCCTGCCACCTAGGGCAAAGTCCGACGCCAGCAGCGAACCGTAGTTGGCTCGCAGGCCCTTCACGGAGTCTTGCAGGTATTTCAAATGCTCTCCGGCCAGGGTCTTCAATGCCTTGGCGACCATCCCGTCGGTGAGAGATTTGATCTCGGTGTTGTAGCGTTCGAGGGCGGACTTGACCTGTGTCGGCTCCTCTGAGTCTTGGTCCTTGTCGGACCCCTTGGAGCCGCCTTGACTTCGGATTATCAACTCCGCCCTGACGCTTTCCACGACGTCAGCTAGGGCGTCGAGCTCCCTGACCCCGGTGTTAAGCCCGCTGCCGGTATGAGGGTGAGGTGTAGCTGCCGAGTCCCCGATGAGCAGGGTGCGCAGCGACTGGTTCACAAAGGTCTTGGCCTGTTGGATCTCGATGGGGAAGACCCCGACGTTCGGGCTGCGCTGACCTTTCGAGTTGACGTCCTTCGCGAGCTCGCCGTCCGCCATCTCGTAGTGCACCTTGGCGATGTTCTTAATGAACGCCTCCATCTTCTGCTGGCCACCGTTCTTGTCCGTGAACTCTTTGTAGAGCTCGGCAGGGATCTGTTGGAGTACGTAGGTCACCTTGGGCGTGTTGAACCTGTAGGCCCAGCGTCTCTTCTCGTCGTTGTTAGCCCCTCTTCTCATGATGTCACCCTGCTCGGTCGGGTTGAAGATGCCCACGACCGCGTAGTCACGAGCCTGCTTCACTTCGTACTTGAAGCCGAGCTCGTCGCCAAGGGTGACTCCTGTGTACTTGTTCTGCTTGGCGACTCCCGCCCCGGCGGCTACTACCAGCAGGTCGAGCTCTTCGACGACCTTCTTCGACTTCAGCCCAGCCTTGCCGTTCAAGAACGTAGCCTTGGTGGTGCCCTCGCCCTCGGACGCGGTCGCGAGGTACCACCCGGTCCGGATCTCTATCCCCAACTCCAAGGCCCGGTCACGAAGGGCTTTTTCTATGTACTTCACCGCCACGTTGGTGGGGCTGCCCTTGCGGGAAGGGTCGTCGAGTAGCTCTCGTTTGATCCCGAACTTCAGGAACTTCTGCTTAGTGCTCTCGTCGAGAGCGAGCACCTGGCGACGGGTGTACTCGTCTGTCCTGCCTTCGAAGAGGATGACCTCCGCCCCGCCCATCCGGGCTTCCAGGGCGGCCATGAGGCCGACTGGTCCACCGCCGGCCACGCCGACTCTCGCCCGGCGAACGACGGGCTCCTCGGGTTTGCTGCGCGGCATCGACTCGGGGGAGTTGTAGTGGCGGAGGTCGATCTGGCCGACCAGCTTCGCTTTGGCCATTACGTCTTCCAGCGTGTGGGTGACAGTCCGGGTCTTCTTAAAGAAAAGGAACTTGCGGTAGGTCTCTTGGTGTTGGAGCTGACCTGCGAACTCGCCTCTGGTGTCGGCGCCTTTCGCTATGGCTTTGAGCTCGTCGGTGTTCGCTTCGCCGCCGCGGGCTTGCTCGAAGCGGAAGTAGTCGTTCAGAAGGTTCCGGCAGTCGGATACGAGCTTCATGATCGTCCCGGTCGACCGGGTGCTTTTACGCAGCAGTCGCCGCAGAGCGGTCGGGTCACCCGACGCGACCGCAGAGTTAGCCAGCGGTTCTATCGCATCAGTGGACGCGCCCGACACGAGGAGAAGCTGCTTGAGCGACTCCCGCTCCATCTCGGCGTCGGTCGGGTCGCCGCCTTCGGGGAC
Organism: Acidimicrobiaceae bacterium; assembly: GCA_027391075.1. GTDB lineage: Bacteria > Actinomycetota > Acidimicrobiia > Acidimicrobiales > Palsa-688 > JAJZAM01. The sequence continues at coordinate 7,841 of DAHYHI010000054.1, forward strand.
CACCGGCTTAAGGGCGCTCAGAAGTCCGACCATCGGAGCCCTCGTGGCGAGGTCCGTGAGAAGGTTGTAGTCGAGGGCGGCGGCTCGTCCGAGGAGGTTCGTGCGCTGCTCGTCGGTCAGGCGGGCAACTTGGCTGCTGCCGCCCGGGGCGTCGCCTCGGATCGCGTGGGCCACCTCGTGAGACAGCACGTCGCGTCCCTCACCCGCCCGCATGAAGATGTCCGCGCCCGAGGTGAAGGCTCGGGCGTCGAGGCGTGAGGCCAGGGAGTCGGCGCGGGCGTCGTTGTGCACCCGTATGGTGTCCACGTCGACCCCGAAAGCCGCACCCAGCCGGCTGCGTTCAGGCTGGGGCAGCTTGGCGCCACCACCGCGGGTGGCGTCGATCTCGCGTCCGACGTCGTCGGGGATCGCGAAGCCACCCTTGTCGGATCCCGGAGCCGGCAGGGTCGGCCCGCCGGCAAGGCTGGTCCCGCCTGACAGTTCGTTCCCACCTGCGAGTGCAGTCTCGACTGCCGGGGTGAGACTGTGAGCGCCGGCCTCGACCGAGTGCTCCCCGCCCGTGACCCCGGATCCTGAGACGAGGCGGGCGACGACCCGGTTCCCGGCAGACCTCTGAAGTCCCAACAGTTGCACTGACCTCGCCACGCCCCCCGATAAAGCTGGCCGACGTGCGTTGTCGTGCAAAGCGTCCGCTGCCCTCTCGCTGCGTCGGGTTTCATCGCTCTCACGGCTGGTTTCGAGGCTCCCCACGAGATGAATCCTACGAGGTAACGGTGCCTGCGACAAGGTATGCGACAAGATATTGGCACGTAGAGGCACACAATCATGTCCCTTCGGGCAAGCCGCCAGCAAAAGAGCAAAACCCAGGGTCGTACCATTGGTGTCGATGGGCGAAACCCGTTGGCAGTCAAGCGTAAGACCGTGAAGCCGCGACGGCCCTGGGTAGTGGCACGGCGGGGGAGACCGCGGGGGAGATCAATGGCCCAAGTGGCGGGCTGGCTGGTTGGTCTGGTTCGGCAACCCTGGCCCCGAGAGCTGCGGTCAAGCCGGTTGAACGTTCGCCATCTCCGCAGTTAGCATAGTAAGGCAACTCAAGGAAAGCTTCGCTATGATCACCAAGCGTAAAGTTTCACAGACGCCTCCGAGGAGGGTTCCGGCCTCACTCGCCTATCGGGTCAGCAGCCTGGTTGTCTTGGCCGGTCTGGTGCTCGCAGGGTTCGGCCTGCCCTCCCAACGTCCCGCTCACCGCTCCCTGCTAGCAGGGGCGACCCCCGCGGCGTCGGTGACCACACCAGCCGGATATCTCACCCAGGTCACCGGCTCCCCGTTTCCTGGTGGCGCGGACATCTCGGCCTACACGCCGATCGAAGCAGGCGGCGGTGCTGGCGTCATAGACTTCACAAGCGGAAGCACTGTGAACTCGTTCGTGCAGGGCCCTACCGGAGGAATCGCCACCAGCAGTTCGACCAGTTCGGCACCAATCTTCACCTATCAAGGGGGTCTTGTCCCCGTCGAGATGCTCGGCGGAGCATCTGCGGTAGCGGTGAGCCCTTCGGCGATCAACGGTGACTACGTGGTAGCCGTGGCGACGACCACAGGTTATATAGACATCTACGCAGAGACCTCGGCTGGTGCTCTCAGCGAGATTGGGAGTCCATACTCTCCATTAATTATAGTCGGCCTTGACAGTATTAAGGCTTTGGCTTTCAGCCCGATCAGCTTCGGCAATTACAACCCTGACGGGTTCGTGCTCGCAGTTGCTGACAGCAACGGGATTCAGACCTTCTCGGTAAATACCAGCGGTATCACGGTGCTGCATGACTATACTTCCTACACGACGGGGGCCGGTTTGGCTTTCAGCCCCGACGGCACCCTGCTGGCCGAGACCAATGGCAACAATGTCCTCGACGTGTTTCCAGTGGGTGATGGCGGCGTCCTGGGCACCCCACAGACACAAACGTTTGGTTTCAGCGGGTCTGCGGTGACGTTCAACTCCGCCGGAACAGTGCTCGCGGTGATCGGCCAGACGTCCACCGGCCAGAGCGAACAGGGAGACCTTGGCACGTGGTTGATCAGGAGCGGGACTGTCAGTCCGGGCTATGACGAGATTCTGCCAGCACCGCCAACGTCGGTCGCTTTCAGCCCCAACGGAAACCTCCTCGCTGTCGGCTTGAACAACACCACCGTCGATCTCTCCGACGGTTCCTTTACTGGGTCCACTTTCAACCAGGTGAGCGGGTCGCCTTTCGCAACGGGTATCACTGCGAACTACATGTCTTTCAGTCCGTCCGGCGACTACCTTGAGATGTCAAGCGGTGCCGGACCGGCGATATTCTCCGTGGCCCGCTCCACGTCCATATCGCTTTCCTCGAGCGCCAACCCGTCGGTCTTCGGCCAGTCGGTGAACTTCACCGCCACGGTATCTGCATCCGACTCGTCGGTACCGGCGCCGTCGGTCGGCACCGTCCAGTTCTCCGTAGACGGGACCACTGTAGGTAGCCCGGTGAGCGTCTCGAACGGCCAGGCGGCCCTGACAGGAGTGTCGGACCTGTCGGTCGGCGCGCACACCGTAACAGCGACCTACAGCGGCGACGAGAACACCAGCGGCATCAGCTACGAGGGCAGTTCCACTTCGACCACCCAGCAGGTGAGCCAGACGGTCCACCAGGACCCCACGTCGACATCCCTCCAGCCTTCGCTGCTGACGGCCTACTACGGCGAACCGATCTCCTTCCCGACGTCCGTCGCGGCCAACGGCCCGGGGTCGGGAACGCCGACCGGCACGGTCACCCTGAAGATACCCGACCTTCCCACAGCGCCCAGCACGGGGTTGGCGCTTACCCTCAGCGGCGGGTCGTACACTTTCGGGCCCTACACAAGCCTGACCGTCGGCACGGCCACGATAAGTGCCGCCTACTCGGGGGACACGAACTTCGTGGCGTCGACTTCTGCATCCCGGCAGATCACCATCAATCCCGACCCGACGACCACCGCGATAACGTCGAGCCCGTCTAGCTCCGTCTACGGCCAAGCCGACACGTTCAACGTGGCTGTCACCCCCGTCGCCGAAGGGCAGGGCTTCGACACCAACGGTAACGAGCCTCAAGGCGCCGTGACGTTGTACGCGTCGACCGGCGGCGGTCAGGCCACCCAGGTTGGCTCCGGGACCTTGACGTCGAGCGGGGACGTGGTCATCTCGACGGCGTCCCTACCGGTAGGCACGGACGCCGTGACAGCCGCTTTCACACCGGCTTCGACCGACGACCTCTTCGCTGCGTCGACCACCTCGACGGCGACCACCGTCAGCGTAGGCCAGGACGGCGTCACGCTTGGCCTTTCGTCGAGCGCGAACCCTTCGGTGTTCGGAGAGCCTGTGTCGTTCACCGCGACCGTCGCTGCGGCCTCCCCAGGGTCGGGCACGCCGAGCGGAGCGGTGCAGTTCGCCGTCGACGGAACAGATATCGGCTCTCCTGTGACACTGTCTGGTGGCAGCGCCACGAGCGCCGCCGTGAGCGATCTCAGTGTGGCTAGCCACACAGTGACCGCCTCCTACAGCGGCGACACCAACTTCTCGCCGAGCTCCGCCAAGAGCGCCCAGCAGGTGGACCAGACGGTAGGTCAGGCGTCGGTGGCCACGACGGTCACGGCGAACCCGAGCACCGCAGTGTACGGGTCGGCGGTCACGCTGGGTGCCACGGTGGCCGCCGCGTCGCCGGGGGCTGGAACCCCCACAGGGACGGTCACCTTCGAAGCGAACGGGAACCCTGTGGGCACCCCGGCGGCGCTCAGCGGCGGGACCGCGAGCGAGTCGGTCTCGGGGCTTCCCGGCGGCAGCGACTCGATCACCGCCGTGTACTCGGGGGACTCGAACTTCGCACAGTCGAGCGCGACCGAGGAGAAGCCGCTGTCTTTCACCGTCACGCCGGCACCGACCTCTGTAGCTGTCAGTTCCTCGGCGAACCCGTCGGTGTACGGCCAGCCGGTCGTCTTCACCGCCACGGTGTCCACCACGGCGAGCGGGGCGGGAACCCCCGACGGGCAGGTGCAGTTCTACGTGTCGGGCAGCGCCGTCGGCTCTCCCGTCACGCTGTCGGGTGGCAAGGCTTCGACCCCCGGGCTCACCACCCTCGCCGCCGGCTCCGACACGGTCACAGCGTCCTATACAGGTGACGGCGATTTCGGGCCCTCGTCGGCGGCCGGCGGGTCCGGCGTGGTAACCGAGACGGTCAACCAGGCGCCGGCGAAGGTAACGGTCACCGGGCCTTCGCAGATCTCCCAAGGCCAGCCGGCTACGTTCCAGGTGACCGTCAGCGGCGGAGACCCCCCGACAGGCGCCGTGGTGTTCACCTCCGGGTCGACGAACCTAGGTAGCGCACCGCTCAACAACGCCGGGCAGGCTTCCTTCACCACCAGCGCCCTGCCCCCCGGCAACGTGACGGTCGCTGTCGCCTACAGCGGAGACCCTAACTTCCAGCAGGCCACGGCGACCGCGGCGGTGTCGGTGAGCGGAGGGTCCGGCAATGCGTCGCCCGCACCTGCGGACACCAATACTACCCCGGCGTCAGCGTCGCTGACAGGGTCGACGTCGTCGGGTAGCACACCTTCGAGCACTTCGACGACGGGTGGCTCGGCCAGCTCGTCGGCCGGCCCGACGACGGGTTCCTCGGGGTCGAGCGGGCAGTCGGGCGGCTCGTCATCGTCGGGTGGGTCGTCGTCGTCGAGTGCTGCGACGCCGACCGGGTCGCCCGGCACGGGCGGTACGCCGCCTGCGAAGTCGAAGTGGCCTCTGCAACTCGGCGGCGCTCTCATCTTGTTAGGTCTGATCGGAATAGCAGCCACCGCCGAAGCGTCGAGGCGTCATCGTGCCTACACCGCCTAGCCGGGGTGGCACCCGGCCGGCTCGCATGGCGATGCTCATCGCGGCATGCGCGGTCGTGGCTGGCCTGGCATTGGCCGCCTACGGGCTGCTGCGACCGGCCCGGGTGACGCCGCCAGCCCCGGCCGCTGCTTCGGCTTCGACGGCTGCTCCCGCGACTACTGCCCCTCCCGTGCTCAGCTCGACGGCGAGGTCAGCCCCGGTGTCGATCCGCATACCGGCCATCGGAGTGTCCTCCCAGCTCGGTCCTTCCAGGGGGCTCAACCCCGACGGGACGGTGAACGACGCCCCGCTGACGGGTCCGATCTGGTCACTTCCGTGGTGGTACAACAGGGGATCCGCCCCCGGCCAGGCCGGCTCGGCGGTGATCCTCGGCCACGTCGACTCTGCGGTGGGAGCGGGTCATCTCGGCGTCTTCTTCCACCTGGGCGACCTGAAGCCTGGTGACACCATATTCGTGACCCTCCAAGATGGGTCCACCGCCGAGTGGACTGTGACCTCCAACGCCCTTTATCCAGACCAGAACTTCCCCGACGGCATCGTCTACACCCACACCGGCCCGCCGAGGCTTCGTCTGGTCACCTGCGGCGGCAACTTCGATACCGCAACCCACTCCTACGAGTCGGCCGTGGTAGTGACAGCTGTGCCGGACCCTACCAGCTGACCCGACCGACGCTGCCGAAAGGGCAATCTAACACCATTAAAGGGGCAATAGGTATAAAGCGCCTGAATGGCGAAGGAGGCTAGAAAGCTTGCACCCCCGCTACCAGCGCGCGATCATAGAGGGTACCCGGTTCTTATGACTATCGCGAAGGCCGAGGCGTAACTGGGCGCTTTCGCAGGGCAGGCAGCGTTACTTAGGGCAGACAAAAGGCGGTACCGTCAATGGGATTGTGGCATTCCAGGAGTCGAGGACCGGTGCACTCTCGGCGTAGACCCATAAAATGGTTGGTCTTGGTGGGAGCCCTCGGTCTGGTCGCGACGGCGGCAGGGTCTGCGGGCGCGAGTTCTGCGCCGTCCCCGGGTCCGACCCACCTTCTCCAAGCTGTCGACGTTGCACTCGCTCCTGACGGTTCGATCGTCAAGCTGACGTCTACCGACATCTCCAAGACCGCCAAGACGGCCAAAGCGGTCACGACGAACTTCAGCCCGCAGTCCGACTCGGCGGCTCTTCCGGTGTCGGTAATGGTGGGGTGGGTAGCCAACGGTCGCACCGGAACTGATCTGTCGCAGATCGCCGGGGCATCTGGCACTGTCGAGGTCGACGTGACGGTTACCAACACCACCGTCCACTCCCAGCTCGTGACCTACACCGACTCGACCGGTACCCACCAGGCTTACGCTTTGGTGGGCGCGCCCATTACTGTCGAAGCGTCAGCTGACCTGGCGAACGGCTCGTTCTCCCAGGTGCAAGCCCCTGCATCGGGCTCCGCCTCGACCGGTCAGAACACCAACGGCGTCATCAGCACCAGCGGATCCCAGACGCAAGTCCAGTGGGAGACGATCCTGGCCCCGCCCGCCCTGTCCGCCACGACCACGTTCCGTCTCGTCGAGCAGACGTCGAAGTTCGTGGTGCCCACGTTCGACATCTCCGCCCAACCCGGTTTGATCACGAACCCGTCGACGGCGCAACTGATCGGCGCAGCCTTTGGAGGTCAGTCCGGCTCGAACGCCGATGTGCTCTTGAACGTCGAGAATCAGACCATATCGCTCATAGACACGGTCCAACAGCAGCTCGCGCAGGCAACCGGGGAGCTGGACAGCGTCCAATCGAGCCTTGCCGGGCAGACGTCTAACCTGGCGAGCCAGGCAGTGGCCCAACTGGCGAGCACGAACACGGCGATACAGGCGAACTCGGCGAACCTACTGTCAGACCTCAACAGCCTCAACTCGAGCCTGGCGGCATCGCTCGGGCAGGCCACCACGAACGCCGACGCGGCACTTGACTCGGCTCTGCAGGCTCTCGTCAACTTCATCGGGCTCGGATCCTCGAACGCTCCGAGCCTCCCCCCGCCGCCCGCCAACTGCACCGTGGCAAACCTCGAAACCCAAACGCCTCCTTCGACGCTCACCGGCGAGCTCGCCCTGATAGTCGCCCAAGCCGGCGAACTAGCCAGCGCTGACTCCCAGTGTGCTCAGGCTCTCGACGCTACCCTTCAGTCGACCATCGGCCCTGCGGCGACGTCGACTTGCCAAGCGAACGCCACGACGCTCACCTGTCTGTTGTCGTCGGCGAGCACCGACCTCTCCAACGTCGCCTCCAGCATCCCGACAAGCATCGACAACATCGTCAGCGCCGACTTCCCCTCTAGCGACATCACCAACGTGAGCAGCGACATCACCAACCTGGACAAAGCTATAGAAGCCGCGCAGACAGCAGCCGAAAATCTGAGCACCGGATCGACCAGCAACGCCCTGGACACAGTCAGCGCTGACCTGAGCACCCTCAGTAGCGAGGCGAAAACCCTTGGCGGTGACCTGTCGAAGACCCTCACTGCGGATTTGTCCACGGTAAGCAGCGACTTGCAGACCGTAACTACCGATCTGTCGACCACGACCAGTGACCTCTCTTCGACTACGGGGTCGGGTGGAGTTGGGGACTATCTCAGCCAGGTTGGCACAGCTGCAACGGCCCTAGGCAACCTGAGCGTGCCTTCCACGACGACCCTGTCAACCGACCTGGCGACGCTGGGCACCGCCGTTACCGCCCTCAACACCACAGCGTCGAACGAAACCACATCCAGCGGCGAGACCACCTACGCAGAGAACGCTTTAGGTGGCCTCTACGCTCCGGTCGTTACCAGCTACTGCAATGATACCGGGGGATCTCTTCAGCAGGCTCTTCTACAAGACCTGTACGGGCTCACGCCTAGCAGCACTCTGTGCTCTCAGAACTCTCCGACTACGGCTCCGACAGCATCATGCCCGGAGCTTTACAGCCAGAATACAGCCGTAGCGGACCTCCTAACCTGCATACAGGACGATTTCAACTCGATCGCAACCTCGACGGAAGGAAGTTCGACGGCTACGAGCGGGGTGTACTTCGACCTCAACGCCGTCTCTAAGGACGTGAGCAACCTTGAAACTTTGCTGATTACGTTGGGAAGCTCCCTGACATCCGACACGGGAACGCTGCAGACCGCTCTGAGCGGTGCCAACAAGGCCTTGGGCAAGGCGACCAGCGCTTTGGGATCGGCTACATCGAGCTCAGGAACCCTCGGGACGGACCTGTCGACAGCGCAGAGCTACCTGAACGGCCTTAGCTCCACGAGCGGGGACTTCACGACCCTGAGCAACGATATCGGCACAGCCCAGACCGACCTCACCACTGCACAGAACGACCTGTCCGCCGGGACTGCGGGATCCTCCCTGGCCTCTGCGATTAGCGCCCTTCAAACCCAGGTGGGTGCCTTGTACGCAGCATCATCGGCCAGTGACCCAGCGAACGTCCTCGGGGCCGACTTCGCCAAGCTGCAGTCCGACACCGCCACCGGTATTTCAGCTCTTCAGAGCTTCGCCAGTGGTGACGAGAGCACCGTCGCCAAGCAGGCCACGGCCGTGTCGGGGCTCATACCGGTCCTGTCTGGGGGAGCTTCGAGCTACAACAGCGGAGTCGACCAGCTTCTCAGCACCCTGGCGGCGGACCTCAACGGCGAAGCGGGTAGCGCTAACAGCGCCGACACGTCTGCGCTGTCGTCGCAGGTGAGCTCGCTCCAAGCCACCGACTCCAACGCCAAGGCCACGTTGGGGAGCGCTATCGGCTCTGCGGTGGCTTCGATCAACTCGGGTATCACGAGCGCTGACACGAGCGACTCGACCGCTACCGCCACGCTCATCGGCGACCTAGCGACCGTACTAACCGACCTCGGGTCACCGAACGGCGGTGGGGTGCTCGGCTTTATAGGGGTCAGCGCATCCCAGACAGGGACTTCCGCGAGCCAGGTTCAGTCGGTGCGGTCGTCGAGCCAGCAGTTCAGCAACGTCCGCCTCCAAGAAGTCGGAGCGCAAGGTCTCGTCCAAGCCCAGCTCGAAGCCGGCATAACCTACGCAGAGCAGTTACCGGCGTTCGAGCAGAGCCAGCCCGCTGGGTCGACGCACCTGACCGTCTACCACTTCACGGTGTAGGTAGCTGCCGTGAAACGCTACGCCAAACGAGCGACCGGAGCACTGCTCGCCAGCCTGCTCGCCTCCGCCTGCGGATCCTCGGCCAAGGCCGAGCCACCAGCTCCTGCCCCGGAGGTGTTCCTGTCGACGTTCACGGCCGGCCAATCCCCCCTGACCATCGGGGTGATAATCACCGAGGAGGCCGGTCAGCGTGGGTACAGCGACTACCCTCTCGCAGCCGGCGCCCGGGTGGCGCAATACCGCCTCGATCAGGGCTCCTCAGACCCTGTGAGACTAGTAGTCGTCGACGACCAAGGTACGCGAGCCGGTTCGGTCTCCGCAGTCGAGCAGCTAGCCAAGGACGGCGCTGTAGGAATAGTTTACGCGTCGCAGGGACAGCACATCTTGGGGGGAGTAGCCACCGCCAAAGCAGACAAAATAGCCGTGCTGGACCCGTACGAGACCTCGACGAGTGGTTTCGGTGCAGGGGCGTGGCTGACCGGTCCCGACGACACCCAAATCGAGGCTGCCATGTCCAGCTTCGTTCGGGCGCAGCAGCTCCCGCCACCCCTGGTGGTGACCGGACCGGGAGCGGGCGGCTTGACCTACAAAGGACGCTACGCAAGCTCTTTGACCCTCACTGCAAGCGACACGTCGGCTTTCATCGCAAGCGCTATAGCGGCGAAAGTGGCTTCGGTCGAGAAGGTCTCCCACGCGACAAACCCGCCGCCTGCCATTGTGATCGCCGGCGCTACCGTAAGCGCAGAAGTCGTCGCCGGTTTGGAGCACCAGGCGGTTACAACCATCCTCCTAGGTCCCGGGGCGACGACGCCGCTCTTCTCAGACACGCTCGCCTCTTTGCAGTCGGGAACCGGGCCTCTGTCGGGTGCAACCACCCAAGGGGTGTTCTACTCGGTAGGCGACGACGCCTTCGACGCTTCCCCGCAGGCGGGTAACCTCGCCTTCCTGGGAGCGCTACGTCTCGCCGCTGCAGAGCAGTCCGAGCCCGCTCTGACCGGCGGAGGACTCTGCTTCGAAGCTGGCGGCGCAGCGACCGCGGACCGGCGAAGCGAAGACGCAGTCGTGGCGTTAGCCGACGCAGCGGCAGCAGCCGCTGCCAAGCAGGCCCCGACCAAAGCCACCAAGACGACCGGGCAAGTCGCCACGCCGATCAGCGCGCAAGAGGTCCTCTCCGAACTGCAGAGCGGCTTTCGCGTCGGTCTGTCAGGTGGGATCGCAGGGCCCCCTTTAGACTTCTCTAACGTAGACTCGCTCGCCTCAGCGTCGTCGACGGTCATAAAAGAGGCGACCAGCCAAACCGACAGCTCTAGGGCGTCCTACGGCCAGCCGTGCGCAAACGGCCAAAGCGCACCTAGCGTATTCCAAGCGCCGCCTCTACAGTGGTTTGCGGTATCGTCGACCCCAACATCGGGAGGTTGACCGTAAATGGCAGCAGGTCAGACGTCAGCTAGGGCCCTAGGAAGCCGCTACAGCCTCGTCAGTCTCATCGGCTCCGGGGCGATGGGAGAGGTCTGGCTGGCAGACGACGTCTCGAACGGTGAGCAGGTCGCTGCGAAGCTGCTGCGCAAGGAGATGACCTCGGACACGGTTCTCGTCGGCAGGTTCGTGCAGGAGCGAACCATCCTCGTCTCCTTGGACCACCCGAACGTCGTTAAAGTCCGTGACCTCGTCGTCGAGGGTGACGCTCTCGCTTTGATCATGGACTACGTGAAAGGTTCGGACCTCCGCAAGCTTCTGAGGGCCGAAACCACGATCCCTCCAGGCGAAGCAGTTCGCCTAACGGCGCAGGTGCTCGAAGCGCTGGCAGCGGCGCACAAAATCGGGATCTTGCATCGCGACGTAAAGCCGGACAACGTGCTCCTCGACGACGCGGCCGGACTGCCTGAAGCGAAACTGACCGACTTCTCCATCGCCCGGCTCGCACAGCAGACCACGGTCAAGATGACAGGAGTCCTCGGCACAGCCGAGTACATCGCCCCAGAGGTGTTCACCGACGAGGAGGCGAGCCCAGCCGTAGACGTGTACGGCGCGGGCATCATGCTATACGAACTGCTCAGCGGGAGGACTCCTTTCGCAGGAGCCGGTAACGATTACGCCGTCGCTAACCGCCACGTAAACGCCCTCCCTCCGCCGATCCCCGCGATTCCCGAATGGCTGTGGCAGCTTCTAGCCTCTATGCTGGACAAGGCCCCGCGGCGACGTCCGAGCGCCGCCGAAGCCGCCGCCGTGCTGCGCAGAGAGGGTCCCTCCCTCGCCGGCGCTGCGAAGCTCACTCCTCTCGGTCCTCCCCAGGCGTGGGAGCACTCCTCGGAGCAGGCCGCGGACACGGCCGGTCAGGATCTCTCCGTACGCGGCTACTCCCAGGAGCAAGCCACCCGAGACCCGAACGCCACCCGGGTCAAAGGAGCCCACGGAACGCTAATCAAGGGTCAGCCCTCCAAGCCGGCCGCTAGCAAGGGTCCAAGCACCGCAGGAGCCGCCCAGGTGCTCTCGCCCCACGAGGAGGGATACTCCGAGGGGGGCATCGACGACGGTTCCGCCGCTGCGGGCACGACGGTCAACGCTGAGCGCTCGAGGCTGAGGGAGCGCTCCGTCGACGTAGTCGTCCGCCCCGACATTGCGGTCAAGGAGCGTCCGTCTTGGGTGAAGCCCGCGGTGATCGCCGCGGTAGCGGTGGTCGTAGCCGCCGGAGCCGGAGTCGCTGCCATGTCGCTCGGCCATAGCACCAAGGCCAAAGCAACAGCGTCGGCGGTGCAGGCGCCCCAAAGCTCAGGTCCGCAGGCGTCCTTGCCCCCACAAACGGTCGGAGTGGGATTGTCGATACAACGCCAAGCGACCTTTTCGAACGGCACCGTGACGGTAACGATCACATACCAGGTGCCTTCAGGTGTGACGGTGAGCGGGCCGTTCTTCGAGGATCTCCAAACTGCTAGCGGATGCCCGGCTGCCGACGAGGTCACATGGTCTGTCCCTGCGCAGGCTGACCCGCAAGGAAGGCCTTGCGGCTACGCTGTGGACGTGGCGTCGGTGTCGTCGGGGAGCCCGAAGCAGGTCACGGTGAGCTACCCCGTAGCGCTTCCGTCCCACCAAAGCCGAAGCACTGCCCTGGCGGCACTGCTCGGCGCCGAGCAGCAGAACACCGACGCCCAACTGGGGGCGATTGGCCCGTCCTCGTCGGCCTACGCGCCTCAGCGGCTCCAGTCGCTTCTCATCAACGTGCAACCGCCGTCGCTCGGTCAGGTGCTGAACGTGAGCGTATCCCCCGTCTGGGCTGGTAGCTCCAGCCCAGACCAGGCTCTTCAGATATACAACAGCACCCTCGCCCAGCCATACGACACACCCTTGGTAGAGTCGCTGACAGGCCAGTCGACCTTCGCCATACAGCCTTCCATAGGGTCGTGCAGTAACGCTCTTCGCGCAGGGGCTAACAACGTATTCACCTTCTACACCCTCGGCGGATCGAGTTGCCAGCTCAGCGCCACGATAGGCCAGGTGACCGGCACCAGCAACCCGGTGAACTTGTCGTCGCCTTCCGGCGCCTAAGGATCTGAAGATGGATTTGCGCGTCAGGATTGCAAATCCCGGGTCGGCTCCCAAAACGTTGCACGTGACAGTAGACGACGCCTGTAACGTCGACGCCTTCGCCGACGCGCTGGCCAAGGCGAGCGGAGGGGACGCCGCCGAGGGAGTTTGGGTTGACACTGTGCGCCTGGACGGTGGCGCCTTGGTCTCGACCACACCGATACGGCAAGGGTCTCTTCTGGCCCTGAGCGAAGCAGCTGCGCGGCCTGACAAGCAGAAGCTGCTCACCAGTGGCAAGGGATGGCAGCTTCACTGCGTCGGAGGTGTCGATTCGGGGACTGTCATAGAGCTCCCGGTCGGCTCCCACGAGCTCGGCCGCCAAGGCAAGCACGGGCTTGTCGACGGCTCCATGTCCCGACGTCACGCCGAGCTGCAAGTCTCAGAGTCGGGTGTCACCATCTTGGACCTAGGCTCGTCGAACGGTACGTCGGTCGACGGGAAGAAAGTCCCAATGGAAGGCGAAGGGGCGCCGCTCGAGGTGCCCTTCGGCGCGATCATAGCGATGGGCGACAACCTGTTCTGCCTGCGCAACGCAGCCGAGGCGGACGCTCCGGTCGTACCCGCACCAGGTGGCACCCTCGAGCTAACCCGACCTCCCCGGCTGCGCCCCCCAGCGTCACGCACTCGGATCCGCCTCCCCGACGAACCAGAAAAGCGCAAAGCCCGTAAGGTGCCTCTCGTCGGGTTGGCAGCCCCGCTGATCCTCGGGGTCGTAATGGCCTTGGTTGAAAAGGCCCCCACCTACCTTCTCTTTGCCGTAGCCAGCCCTATCATGGCTGTCGGTAACTTGGTTAGCGACCGGCGGACGAACAACAAGGAGCACTTGGAGACCGTCGAAGCCTACCGAAAGCGCTTCGACGAGGCGACACGCCAACTCGAGACGGCCCTGGTAGCCGAGACTCAGCTGCGCCGGACCTCCTTCCCGGACCCACCTGCCCTGCTAGCAATCGCCACAGGTCCGGGACGGCGCCTCTGGGAGAGGCGTCGGCGTGACTCGGACTTCTTGGAGCTGCGTGTCGGAACCGCTGACCTGCCTTCCAACGTCGAAGTCGAATCGTCGGGCGCTCGAAGCGACGCCGACGCGCAAGTACCGTCCGGTCCGAGGACACTCTTTTCGGTTCCGGCAACGTTCAACTTACGAGAGGCCGGTGTCGCCGGTGTCGCCGGGCCGCCAGCCGCCGTGGACAGCATGACGCGCTGGCTCGTGTGCCAGCTCGCTTGCTTGCACCCTCCCCGCGATCTGTCCCTTACCCTTTTGACCGCCAAAACGGCTAGCCACTGGGATTGGATCCGCTGGTTACCCCACGCGAACCCCGGCGACCCCGATTCGATGGTCGCTTCTGTAGGAAACGACGCCGAGACCGTGGCGGCGAGGATCGGCGAGCTCGCGTCAACAGTGCGGGCCCGAAAGTCGGCGATTGGCGACACCCGGCCGGATCCGATCTCGTTCCCGGCTCACGTTGTCATCGTCGACGACGCACGTTCCATGAGAGCAGTCCCAGGGCTTGCGCAGATTCTCAAGGATGGACCCCAAGTCGGTGTCTTCGCTATTTGCAGCGCGCATGAAGACCGCTTCCTACCCGAGGAGTGCACTACGGTCGTGCAGCTAGACGAGGCGGAGCCCGCCTTTTTGGACCTGAGGGTGAGTGGGCATCCGGAACTTCCAAAGGTACTCGCCGACGCCGCGACGGTACCGTTCGCCACTTCTGTGTCGGTATCTCTAAGCCCGGTGAGGGACGCGACCGCAGAGGAAGGCGACATAGCGCTGCCTGACTCCGCCCGCTTGTTGGACGTGCTGGCGATGGAGCCGCCAACCGCTGACGCAGTGAGGGCTCGCTGGCTTTTGGAGGGACGGACGACGAGGATGGCGATCGGGGTCGGCTCGTCGGGAGCGTTCGAACTCGACCTGCGACGAGACGGCCCCCACGGTCTCGTCGCAGGCACCACCGGAGCCGGCAAGTCAGAGTTCCTGCAGACGATGATAGCTTCCCTTGCCGTCTCCAACCGCCCGGAGAACCTGAGCTTCGTCCTGGTGGACTATAAGGGCGGTAGCGCGTTCAAAGACTGCGTCAAGTTGCCGCACACGGTCGGTATGGTCACAGACCTCGACGCTCACCTCGTAGAACGGGCCATCGTGTCCCTCAGCGCCGAGCTCAAGCGTAGGGAGCACATCCTCGCAGCTGTCGGGGCTAAGGACATAGAAGACTACTGCGAACTTTTCGACAAGGGGGAAGCCTCCGCGCCGCTGGCACGGCTGGTTATCGTTATCGACGAGTTCGCGTCTATGGCCAGAGAGTTGCCAGACTTCGTGACCGGCCTTGTGAACATTGCCCAAAGAGGCCGGTCCCTCGGGATCCACCTGATCCTTGCGACTCAAAGGCCGAGCGGCGTGGTCTCCCCGGAGATCCGCGCTAACACCAACCTGCGCGTGTCGCTCCGGGTCACCGACGCCACCGACAGCACCGACGTGATCGACGCGCCTGACGCCGCTAGGATCTCCAAGTCCACCCCGGGACGCGGTTACGCCCGGCTTGGCCACAGCGCTCTGGAGCCTTTCCAAGCGGGCCGTATAGGAGGCCGGCGTCCGGGTGCCCGCCCCGACAAGCTACCACCGCCGTTCGTCGCCGAGGTGGGGTGGGGTCAGCTGGGCTACGCTCCGCCGGAACCTCCCAAGACGCCTGAAGCCGAGCAGAGCGTCGAGACTGACCTTGCGGTGCTGGTCGAGACAGTCCGCGAAGCGGCAGCCCAAGAAGGCAGCTCTGCCCAGCCGAGTCCGTGGCTGCCCGCTCTGCCCGACAAACTGACCCTAGATGAGCTGACAGCCCGCTGGGCGACACCGCCGGACGGTATCGCCGGCGACGCCGGCGGCCGCCTCGCCCCCATCGTATTTGGGTTGCAAGACCTCCCGGCGGAGCAACGCCAAGAGCCGGCGACGTTCGACTTGCAAGGCGGGCATCTCTACGTGCTCGGCTCGTCCCGAAGCGGAAGATCGCAGCTCCTGCGTACCCTGGCTGGCGCAGCCGCCCAGGCACTGTCGACGGCGGATCTCCACATCTACGCTGTAGACGCCGGCAACGGTGCCCTGGCAGCGTTGTCCAGCTTCCCTCACACGGGTGCCGTGGCTTCCGCTGCGCAAGGCGAGCGCGTGTCGAGACTCATTGGACGCCTCGCCAAGGAGGTCGACAGGCGCCAGAAGATCCTGGCGTCGGGCGGCTTCGCCGACATCACCGAGCAAAGAAGGGCTACCGACTCCGCGCACCGCCTTTCGCACATCTTGGTGCTAGTCGACAGGTGGGAGGGTTTCGTCGCCCGTTTCGGCGAGGTTGACTCTGGAAGGCTCGTCGACGGCGTCATGTCGCTACTTCGCGACGGAGCAGCCGTCGGAGTCCACGTGATAGCGACAGGCGACCGCTCCCTCGGAGTGTCCAAGATGGGTTCCATGTGCGACAACAAGATCGCTCTGCGGTTCGCAGATCGAGGTGACTACACCTACGTTGGGGTCAACGCACGTCTGCTGCCAGAGGTCATCGAACCCGGCAGGTGCTTCTCTTGCGACAAGATGGTCGAAATCCAGGTGGCGCTTCTCTGCGACGACGAGTCCGGCCCGGCACAAGCAGCAGCCCTGGCTCAGATCGCCGAGCGGGCCACTGTCCGCGACGTCGAGGTGCCGCGCGATCAGCGGCCGTTCCGGGTGGACGAGCTTCCGTCCCGGGTGTCCTACGAGCAAGCGGGGTCGTATCCCAGACCAGCCGGGTCTGGCTTGTTCGCCCTCGTCGGCGTCGGCGGCGACGAACTGGTCGCGCTCGGACCGGACTTGGCGTCGAACCCTACGTTCGTGCTCGCAGGACCGGCTCGCTCGGGAAGGTCCACGGCGCTTGTCGCCATGGCGAGGTCTCTGCTTGACTCCGGCGCAGAGTTGGTGTTAGCCACACCGCGTAAGTCTCAGCTGGCCGACCTTGAGCCACACCCTGGGGTTCGGGGCCTGCTGGACGAGGCCAGTGCCGGGCTGGACCGTTGGACGGTGCTGCTCGGGGTGAGGGAACGTCCGCTGGTCGTGGTGATAGACGACGGGGAGATGCTACGCGACTCCCCAGCCGGTGAGAGCCTTCGCGAGGTCATGCGCCAGCCCGGCCGGCAGGCGAGCGGCTTGATACTCGGCGGTCACGTAGAAGGCTTGTGCGCCGGCATAGGCGGGTGGCAGGTGGAAGCGAAGAAGGCCCGTCAAGGTGTTCTGCTGTCGCCGCAGAACTTGCCCGACGGGGAGCTGATCGGAGCCAAGCTGACCCGGGGGCAACTCTCGTCAACGCCGACGCCTGGGCGAGGGCTGCTACACCTCGGCGACGGGGACGTGATCCAAGTGGCAATACCGACTGCCTGAAAGACCAACCTTTCTTCCGATCCCAGAGGAACTTGACTGGCGACGAATCATCACATAGAATACAAAAGCTCGCAGAAGTGTGAGACCTTGATAGAGAGGGGCCGTTGAACAATGCCTGACATGAACATTACCTACGGCGAGTTGCAGCATGTAGCCACCCAGCTGACATCCGGCCAGAACAACATTGACTCTGAACTCGCCCGGCTTAAGAGTCTGGTAGAGAACCTTGTCGCCAATGGGTTTACGACCGACGCAGCTAGCGGCGCGTTCTCCTCCGCCTTCCAGGAGTTCACCTCCGGGGCCACTAAGGTCATAGAGGGACTCTCAGGAATGAGCAGTTACCTGAACAAGGCAGTGCAGGTTTACCAGAGCGCCGACGAGCAACTCGCCAAAGCTCTGTCGTCGATGGGCTAGAAAGCTTCGCTGCTGCAACGCAGCTAGCGACTGAGCTAGTACGGCAGGGCTCCAAGTGGAGCCCTGCGACGTCGAAGCCAAAGGAGACGCATCCCGTTGGCTGACGCGGGTGTCACAGTACAACGCTAGGACGATTGTACGCGGGGGCCTTGTGAGAGGTCCGGAAAGGGGTTTGTGGATGGCAGTCTCGACGCTTCGTGTTGACCTTCAGAGCTTGAAGTCAGCCGCGGACACGCTTGCCACTCTCACGTCGAACATCGAGTCGACGACCAATGTCAACTACGGGGATCTTTCCACTATTGGCGCGCAGCCTCTCATAAGTGCAGTCCAAAGCTTCGAGGACGACTGGTCGTTCAAACGCAAGAAGCTCTTGGAGAGTTTGAACGCAGTCCACAAGATGCTCGTCCACGCACACAAGCAGTACGCAGCGGTGGACTCACAACTGGCGTGTGCGCTGTCGTCGGGGAAGTAGGCTAACGGCGATGTCGCCTAACTATTGCCTGGACTGGGAACCCCTGGGGGGCAATCCGGCGCCGGGTGACGACAGTGAAGTGAGCTACCTGGCGTCGTTGTACCGCAACGTGGCATCAGAAGTCGAACAGAATCGCCATTCGCTGTCCAGCCTAACCAGCCACGTCAACTGGGAGTCCGAAGCAGTCAAGAGCTTCGACGGCGCAGCCAGATCGCTTCATGATCATCTAGGGTCCATAGAGCATCGCTATACGACAGTTGCTCAGACACTGTCGACATGGTCCTCCGAACTGTACGGATTCCAAGCACGGGCCAGGAACCTGCTCGCAAGAGCAGAGGAGCTACGAGCCCCGAGCGCACCCCCGCCCAACGCTTCAAGCAAAGAGCAATCTGTCTACGCCAACGCATGGCTGTCTTACAACTCGGCGCAAGACCAAATCTTTGCGGAGTGTCAACGTCTCGCTGACGAATACGAAAGCTCAGCCAACAACCTTGCGAACACCATCCAGAACGTCATCAACAACGACGGGCTGGCCAACAACTGGTGGGAGGATGTCGAAGGTGCTGTAGGAGATTTCGTCGCCGGAGTCCAACACTGGATCCGGGAGCATGCGAAGATCCTCGAAGAGATCTCCAAGATCCTCTCGACTCTTTCGACGATCATCGGGGACATCGCCACGATCGTCCAAGTCGTGGGGTTCTTCCTTCCGCCCCCTCTCGACGCTGCAGCGGAGGCACTGGGTGGAGTACTACGGGTCGCACAGATCGACCTCGGAGCACTGCAGATCCTGGACGACTCTGCGCTGGCGTTCGCTGGCGTTAAAGGCTACACCTTGACCACGGTGCTCTGCGACGTCGTCACCGAGGGACTGAACCTTGTCGGTAACGGTGCAAGCAATGAAGCGGACTCGATCACAGAAACTGCGACTAAGGACGCCCTAAAGACCGGACAGCACGAAGCCTACCAAGTTGCCAAGTCGGATTATGGGGAGTACTTCACTCGAAAGCTCGGTTACGCGGCTCGGGCTGATTTCAAGACTGAAGCGGAGAGCTGGGGTAAAGAAGGAGAGAAGATTCCTAGCCTCTTGGACGATCATCCGAAGATCGTCGGTTTTCTTGAGAGGCACTCGTCGAAGTTCAGCTCTTCAGCCATAAAGGACGCCAAGACCTCCCTCCAGGACATCGGTGCGGACACGACGACCTTCGACGCCCAGGTCAAGAGTGCAGCCCAATGGACGAGAGTGTCGAAACTGGCCTCCGTCACTAACGACGTGTGGGGTCAATCCAAGTCGACGTTCGAGGATCCCTACAAATATCATGCTGTAGGAGGGGATATCCCGAGCGATCTCTCTCTTGGAGTAGACGTGATTGACCTCGTAAAGGGTTGACCAAGAAGTGGCAGCCTCCGAGGTGGCAGCCCTGGGGTCACCTGTCGATGCGCCTCTAGCCTCATCGTCCAAGATGTCCTACAGGATGATACTCCCGCCTGGGTGGTTCCGGTTCGATCTTAGGGTCGCTAGCCGCTCGAAAGCCGATCTGGAAGACCAGATTGTCCGGTTGGTCCAAAAGGCGTGCGCTCGCCTCGGCGGACCGGTGGCTGCGGAGTTCGGGGATGCGATCGCAGGGGCTTGCCGTAGCCGTTTCGAGGAGGCGAAAGCGGCAGGATCCATCGACGCCTACATGCTCGTCGAGCCTCCTGGAGGTATACCCCTCGACGCCGCACTTATCGTGTCGTTGGTTCCGTCGCCGGTACGCGTCGCAGATCTTTTGACACCAGCAGACTTCGGGTTTACCAGCGAAGCGACGCAGGAGAAGGTATCGCGAACTGCCACCATGCTGCGAATCGGCGGGTTGGACGCTCTGAGGGAGTCCACCTCGGTGCTCGACAGCGAATCGCGAGTTTTCAAACGCTCCGACCAGATCTCCTACACGTATGTGATACCTGATTCGCCGCGGAGCCTTCAGGCGAGTTTCTCGTCGCGGTCGCTCACGTCCGATGCGCCAATGGTAAAAGTCTTCGACGCGATGGCTTCGACAGTGAGGGTTTTCGCCTCGTGACGGCTCAGAATGGCGAGCCGGACCCGGGGGGTGGCGCCCCGGTCCCCCCGTTCGCACGAGGGGGTGTTACCGGCGTGGAGCTTCGCAGAGCGACGCGCCTCATATGGCTTGGCGGTCCCGTCGAGGATCAATCCACCGACGACGCGCGTGACGTGGTCGCCGAGTGGGACGCCATGTTCGGGTTCGGCGAGAGGATAGCTGTCGTGGTCGGGGACGCGATACGTCGACTGCAGGCTCTGGGCTTCGAGTCTGTCCTCGGAACCTGCCTGGCGGGAGGACCTGGTCTGGACCCAGTGGTGGCCGCTGCCACAGTGGAGTTCTCCGAAGTCGAATCCGCCGTCACGTTGGAGGACTTGGCGGAGCAGCTCTGCGAGGTGACGTGTGATAGCGTGGTGGACGCTGGTGGGAGCATTCTGAACGTCGTTCCAGAGGCCTTCCGCAGGGGTGTACACGAGGAGCGAGGCTTCAGGTTGGACTGGGCTGAGAGTTCGGGGGTGGTGCACACCGGTACATGGTTCGTGGCGTCGGATGTCACCACAGAGGAGAGGATCGTTACAGTCGCGGCGGAAACTACCGATATAGGCTTTGGACGTGACCTCCACGACGGCATCGCCTCGCTGGCGTTGGAACTTGCCAAAGGAGCTTAGTGACCCACGACGACACCGAAGGCGGCGGGGTAGAGCCTGACGGCAAGCTGTCGGCTGCCGTTGAGCGCTACCGGCGTATGAAGCCGGCGGTGATCAAGCCTCACGTAGACACGCCGGACTACGGAAAGTACAACGCTTTCATGCGCCGGGGGACCATGGAACGCTACGAGATTGAGATCGACCCTGCTGAGGGGACGGTGACGTGGCATTCGGGGGACAAGAAGCCTGTGAGGATGTGCGCGTGGTGGGCGCGCGACGACCAGCACCCTGAGCTTCCCGGGGTGAAGCAGTTCGTGATGGTCCACTACTCGAGTCTCGCAAGCCGCTTTTTCACAGTCGGGAAGGTTCTCGCCGTCGACGAGGACGGGCGCACGTTGGCGTCGACGTTCGAGTACCGCTACACGAGCCTGAGGTCCCAGTGGCAGCCGGCGGCGGCAAGGCTTGCGGCTCACGGTCTGCCGTTGGTCGCCGAGCCCCTCGGGCGTTGGCCGATGAGAGGGCCGTGGTCAGTGAACCGCCGGCATCACCGCGCCGTGAGAGGCTTGTGGTACCGGTCGTTCCCGATCATGTTCTTGTGGGCGATAGTGGTCTTTGTCTTGTTCCTCGTAGTGTTGGCGGTGTTCAACATCCGCTGAGATCGCCAGGACGACCGCTCCGCTAGCATGCCGGCGCGTCGGGATTTGGTTAGCGGCTCTGGCGTTTGCGTTCCTCCTCTTCGACCAGTTCCGGATGACGGCGGTTCCAGTACTGGGCGTACGCCCAGCCGACGGGGACTATCAGAAAGATCAGCGCAAAGATGACCACCGCGGTCCACAGCGCGAGAGCACTTCGCGCCATGTCGTGGACGAGCCCCACAACCACTATCAACAGAATGAGGATCAACCCAGCTCTGTGCCACGGGCTGGGAGGGCCGTATTTCAGGAGCTTGCCGAGCGGACCTTCGTTGAAGACGGCGTACATCAGCCGAGTCGGAGCTGACATCTGTTTGGCGCTCGGACCGGCGTCGTTAGCGCCGTTAGTGCCCCCGGGGCGGTGCTCACCGGGTTCGCGTCCCGCATATCCTCGTGTCGGCATACGTGAGTCCTCTCCGTCCGAGTCTGTCGGCAGGCTAACACAGCAACTTGATCCCTTCGCAGACGGGGGAGAGCCGCTTTCTCCCCGAGGCGACCGGGACGATCCTGGATGGCAAAGTGCGTAGTATCACGGGGCGATGGCGCGGCGCTCTACTTCCACTTCGGCGTTCGGGGTGTCCAAGCGGGAAAGCCACGACGCCAGCGGCTTCTACTCCAGGTTCGCTCCGCCAGTGTTGTCCGAAGAATCGGAGGTGGCCGACCACAGGGCGATCGACAAGCTCTTCGCCGGCGACGCCCGACGCATGGACGAGGTTCCCGACTCGTCGGTCGCGTTGGTCGTGACCTCACCGCCGTACTTCGCCGGCAAAAGCTACGAGGAGGAGCTGGGCGAAGGCGGCGTCCCAGCCACCTACCTGGAGTATCTCGAACTTCTGCGGCAGGTGTTCGCCAGGTGCGTGCAGAAACTCGAGCCTGGCGGTCGTATAGCCGTCAACGTTGCCAACCTCGGCCGGCGCCCTTACCGGTCGCTGTCGGCGGACGTGATCACCATCTTGCAGGACGACCTGAGACTGCTGTTGCGGGGTGAGATCATCTGGGTCAAGCAGAGAGGCTCGTCGGGTTCGTGCGCGTGGGGTAGTTTCCAGCGACCGGCTAACCCGGTGCTGCGGGATCTCACCGAAAGGGTGATCGTGGCTAGCAAGGGCCGCTTCGACCGTGCTGTCTCGGCGAAGGAGCGCTCTGCGCGCCGGCTGCCGTCGGAGGTGTCGATGACCCGAGATGACTTCATGGAGGACACCCTCGACGTGTGGGAGATTCCCGCCGAGAGCGCCACCCGCGTCGGCCACCCCGCCCCTTTCCCCGTAGAGCTTCCGGCTCGCCTCATCGACTTGTACACCTATCGGGGCGACTTAGTGCTCGACCCGTTCGTTGGGTCGGGTACGACGGCTGTGGCGGCGATCCGGACGGGACGCCACTATGCCGGCTACGACCTCGACCAGACGTACATCAGCTTGGCCGAGAAGCGGATCGACGCCGAACGCCAGGCGCTTGTGCGCGAGACGGCGACACCGCGCCTGCCTCTGGCGGTCGGGGCGGCGCCCGCCGGCGACGGCGAACGACGCTTGTTGCGCGCGCTCGAAGATGGCCTAGCCGCCAGAGACGTCGCCCGCCTGGCCGTCGAGCTCGCCGGCTTCACCGACGTTCGCGCCGCCCGGCGCCAAGCGGGCGGGCTATCCGTCGACTTCACCGGCTGCGACGCCAAAGGGAAACTGTGGTATTTCGACGTCGCCGGGAGCTTCACAACTTATCGGGGTGGCTTGAGACGGGCGGACACGCTTTGGAAAGCTCTGGCCAAAGCGGCAGTTCTGCGAGAAGCCGGCGGCGGGCCGCTGGTGTTGCTTACCACCGGCGTTCCAGCGCACGGGGCCGGGGCGGCCGCCCTGAAGCAGATGGTCGGCCCGACCAAGCCGATCCGCGCAGTAATCGACATGCTCGAACCAGCGGACCGTGAAAGGCTACTATTCCTCGCAGTTTAGATCGTTCCCTGGCCGGGTCGACTATCTCGGCGTACGTGGTGCGGCGTTCGCGCCCACCCGGCGGAGGAAAGTCACGGGACGCTCACATTTTCCTAATGAACTGCTCACACGCTGGGCCGATCATTGGAGCCATGTTCGCCAAGGCGAGTCTTGTGATCGCTACCGCATTGCTGCTTCTCATGGCCGGGTGTGGTGACGCTGTGGTGACACACCGGTCTTCCAGCGGCGGGCATCCTGCTGGGGTCGGGGTCCGGGCGGGATCCCCGATGGCGTTGAGCGCACCGATCAACGGGTCGAACCTGGATTACTCCGGGGTCGGTGAGGATTTCGCCGCACCCGGGGTGATCGCCGCGTTACGGGACTTTCGGGGTGGGACGATCCGCTACCCGGGCGGAGCGATCGCGAACTACTGGATTTGGCAGAGCGGAACGATAGACAAACCGGCAACCACATCCGGTGCCGGCAAATACAAGCCGGGGCGGGTCCAGGACTACGGTTTCACCTTGCGGACCTTGCTCGGCATCGTTCGAGAGACCGGGACCATACCGGTGTTCGACCTGAATCTGCTCAGCTCCACGTTGTCGGATCAATTGCGGATGCTGCGCACCGCCCAGGGTCTGGGGATTCCGGTGCGCTACGTCGAGTTGGGCAATGAGTTCTACCTCGACTTCAACACGTACCTGAAGGCGTTCCCGAGCGCCATCTCCTATGCCCGAACGGTGGCGCAGTGGGCGCCCGCGATCCGGGCGGCGTTTCCCAGTGCCCAGATCGCTGCGGTCGGGTCGCTCCCACAGAACTCGGCACGCGAGAGATCCTGGAACCGCACGCTTCTCTCGGTTGCTGGCAAGTACATCAACGCCGTCACGCTGCACGACTACTCTGGCCCGATTGTCAAGGACCCCAGTCCCGCGCAAGCTCTGGCCGCTGCCCAAAGCAGCTGGCGATCCACCCAGGCGGTCTTGACGGCCATTCCCAGCCACTACCGGATCTGGTTCACCGAGTTCAACCTGGACCAGCGGAGCCTCTCGACGGGCGAACCGGCTCGGGGCACCACCTGGCT
>DAHYHI010000057.1:0-5506 GCA_027391075.1 Acidimicrobiaceae bacterium
TGCCGCGACTCTCAGCCTGGGGGTTGAGGCCCGACCCGGCGTCTCCCCCTAGCAACCAACCCTGAGGGTGACGACGCCGGCAGCAAAAAAGCAGATGATTGTGGAATGACTCTTAACGACTACGTCATCGACATCGCCCTGATCGCCCTGGTAATCCGCCAGGTGCGCGACAGGCGCATGGACTTGCGCAGCCTGCTGCTCCCCGTCGCTTTGGTCGCTGCGGCTTGTGCCCTCTACCTCAAGGCGCTGCCCACTGCGGGTAACGACCTCCTCCTTGATCTTGCGCTCGGCGGGGCCGGAGCAGTCCTTGGCGTAGCAACAGCGCTGACCACGCGAGTGTGGCACGCCGCTGACGGGTACGCCCACTCCAAAGCCGGAGTGGTAGCGGCAATCCTATGGGTGCTCGGTGTCGGCTCCCGGTTCGCATACGAGGAGTACGCGACCCACGGCGGCGCTCCTACCATCGCCCGCTTCAGCTTCGAACACGACATCACCAGCACCCAAGCGTGGGTGACCGCAGTACTGTTCATGGCTCTGGCCGAAGTGGTTTTCCGCCTTGTTGTGCTGCGGGTCAAAGGCCTCTCCGCTTCTCATTCCAGTGTGGCGGTAGCGGCTTCGGCGCCATAATGGCGCTGATGGACGTCGCTCCAAGCGCCCGAGTCGACACCGCCCGAGTTCGGGCGGCCCAACGCGTGGAGCAGCAGCGGCGGCGTCTGAGGGTGGTCCGTTGGGGCCTTGAGGTCGCGGTGGTGATCCCGGTGCTGACCTCACGGCCGTGGGGCCGTCCGGGGCTAGCCCCCGTGGAGCTGACAGGATGCCTCGCTGTTTACATCCTGGTCCTGCTAACCCCGAGCCCACGCTCGCTCGTGGCGGTGGATGTGGGTCTGCTCGCCGCTATGGGAGCGGCGGGGGTCGGTCTCGGGCTGCTGGGCTTTTTCGCCAGTTCGTCTGTCGCCGTCGCCGCCGCCGTGTTCTTGGCTACCTTGCGCCTGCCGCGCCTGTGGGCCGTGGCGGTGGGAGGCGCCGGCGCCGCATCGCTGGCCGTGCTGTTCTCGCTCGAGCGCAGCGTCGGAACCGAGGATGCGCTGGCGTCGGTGTTGCTGTGCGGCGTTCTCGGCCTGGTCGGTGAGCTGCTCAAGCAATCCCGAGTTGACCAAGAGCGCACGGACGTGCTGTTGGCCCGGCTGGAGGACGCCCGCGACGCCCAAGCCGAAGCTGCGACCGTTGCCGAACGGGCACGGATAGCCCGGGAGCTGCACGACGTGCTGGCCCACTCGCTTTCCGGCCTAGCCATTCAGCTGGAAGGGGCGAGGAAGCTAGCCCGACGCGTCGATGCCGACCCGGAACTGCAGGAGCTCGTCGACCGCTCTGCGACCTTGGCTAGATCCGGCCTTTCCGATGCCCGCAGAGCTGTCGACGCGCTCCGCGGAGCTGAGACGGCGTCGGTCGAGCACATCGACGAGCTGGTGGCCCACTACAGCGACAACATCGGGCTGCCGGTGAGCCTAACCGTGAGCGGCACCCCCCGACCGCTGGCCGCCGACGTCAGCGTGGTACTCTTCCGGGCTACGGGCGAAGGCCTAGCCAACGTGGTCCGCCACGCTCCAGGGGCTACGACAGCGGTTAGCTTGGCGTGGCAACCCCACGAAGTCGTCCTGACAGTGACCAACGACCGAGCAGACGGCTCGGCGCCACTGGCGCCACCGGGGCACGGCTGGGGGCTGTCCGGGCTGGCAGAGCGGGTGGCTCTCGTCGGTGGCCACTCCAGTGCCGGTCCCACTGCCAACGGATGGCAGGTTCGGGTGACGGTGCCGGCATGAGCGCGGGTCCGATCCAAGTGCTCGTCTGCGACGATCAGCGGGTAGTGCGCGAGGGGCTGGTCATGCTAGTCGGGCTCGCGGACGGCATCGAGGTCGTCGGTGCGGCTTCTGACGGGGCTGAAGCCGTCAAGCTCGCCGCCGAGCTCCGCCCGGACGTGGTGCTCATGGACCTGCGCATGCCAGGCACGGACGGGGTAGCGGCCACTGCAGCCATCCGGGCGGCCGGGGGTCCGCCGGTCCTGATCCTCACCACCTACAGCGACGAGGGCTCGATGCTTCCAGCTCTAGCGGCCGGCGCCAAAGGCTACCTCACCAAAGACGCGAGCGCCGAGGAGATCGAGGCGGCCATCCGGGCGGTTCATCTAGGTAGAACTTCGCTGGACCCGAAGGTGCAAGAGCGGCTGATCGCCGCCGTGACCAATCCGAAGGACACCTGTGGCGGCCCGGTATCGCAGTCGCCGGCGAATCAATCCGGGGCAGAGCCGCTAACGGCAGGCCCCGCCGCTGGCGCTGGATCCGGGCGCGTCTGGCCGGACGGGCTAACTGCCCGGGAGGCCGAGGTTCTGGCCCTTATCGCCGCAGGCCTGTCCAACCACGAGATCGGCGCCCGACTGTGTCTCGGCCGGGCCACCGTAAAGACCCACGTGAACCGGATCTTCGCCAAGACCGGCGTACGCGACCGCGCCCAAGCCGTACGCTACGCCTTCGCCGTCGGATTGGCTGAGCCTCCGCCGAGGACCTGAGCTCACCCGGGGATCGTCCCTTTCCCCACAGAGGCGTGGGAGCCACCATTGGGTGCCGGTCTCATCTACGCTCGGCATTCGACTTACTGCACCACTGTTGCCGGATTACAAAAATGGTCGAACCATACATGATCGGATCCCCCCAGCCGGCACCCTCATTTTGAACTTGCCCTCGTAGGTGCGCCGACCCTGATCACACCCTGGCCGTGAGTCCCTGCCGCCATCACATGCTCGTAGGCTACCGCCGACGCCGGGACCGAGGGTATCCATGCGATATCAGATCGAGCCGGCATCTCTCCGTCTGCTTGTCCTGCGCCCGTTTTGGGTGGTCCTGTCTTCGAATGTTGGATGGTTCAGTTCCGGCCGCCACTGACGATGCGTTCACTATCGAATAGGGCGGCGACGACCCGCTAGGCCAGCCCGTCGATTACCAGGAGGGCGGCGGCGAGGCCCACGGCGAGCCCTACCGAGGGTTTGATGACGCTGAAATTCATGAGGGACACGATGGCGAGGGGAGGCAGGCTGGCGAGCACGGCGATGCCAGCCCATATCGACCATCCCGCGACGAGGGGCGTGAAGAGCAACTGGACGAGGATGTGAGACCGTTCGAAGATGGCCGAGGCGATGGCGGGATGGGCGAAGAATGCGACCGTCCCGAGGAAGATCCCGAAGATCATGTAGGCGACCACAAGGGTGGGCAGGAGTACCGCCAACGCTTTGCCGATGAGGAACTCTTCTCGATGGATGGGGGTTGTGAGTATCGGTTCGAGCGTGCCTTGCTCACGCTCGCCGACCACCGAGTAGGCGGACAGGACGGAAGGGACGATAGCGGGGAGTATCAACATGTAGAGAAGCGAGAGCCCGATGCGGGCGTTGAACCTCGGGCTGGTGGACGACACGTTGACCGCGAAGAGTTGCACGATCGGGATCGCGAGCATGAGCAGTGGCAGGGCCGACATGGAGAGCATGACGAAGCGGTTGCGGCGGTAGTCGCGCAGTTCTTTCTGCGCGATCGCCCCGACCCGCCCCCAGCTGAAAGTCATCTTTTCGCCTCCAGGTCCTCGTCGACGAGCTGGAGGTACACATCTTCGAGAGAGTGGCGGGACTCCGCGAGGCCGGCACGGAGGCGAACCTCGATGCTCCTCCTAAACAGTTGAGCGCGCAACTCCCCAGGGCGGCCTATCAGGCGCATCGTGGTGTTGAGGATGGCGACACGGTCACATAGCCGCTCGGCCTCCTCGAGGCGGTGGGTGGTCAAGAAGATGGTCACGCCCCGGTCCTTGAGCGCGGTGATGAGAGTCCTCATCCAGCCCTCCTCGCCGGGGCCCAGGTCGATACCCGCTACCGTCGCCGTCCCCGACGTCGGCGCGAGCAGCGTGCCGAGCGTGCGCACCGTTGTCGTCTTGCCGGCCCCGTTAGGTCCAAGGAAACCGAACACCTCGCCGTAGCCGACCCAGCCGCCGAACGATCCAAGCCCGGGACATTCCCGGCCGGTTCCACCTGGTCCTCGCCGTTGAGGCGATATCCGTTCACCGGGTCGACCTGTGCAGGTGCCAAAAGGCCCACTCGGCCGCGACGCGGAAGCCCTCGCCCTCGTCTCTCGCCACGTCGTCACCGACTTCGTCGAGCGGGATGACCCGGACTCGTGTCGTCTCGATCATGCCGTGCCCCCGGCCGGCGTTACCGTCATAGCCCAAGCTCGTTGGAGACACTCTGGTTTAGTTCTGGCAAAGTGCCCGGCAGGGGTCGTCACAAGGGGCTCAGTCGCGGCACGCGTTGACAGGTCGGGTGGGCGCCGTCGAAGGTTCGGCCCGTGCCTCCGCAGGCGCGTCCGTGGCGCTCGTAGGCCAAGCGTGAGCTAAACGCCTTGCTGTCGACCATCTCCAACGGGACGTTCGCCGTGACCGGCGACAGGGACGACGTACCGCCATCGACGGCGAGTCGTCGCCGTGCTGGGTTCGGCCGCCGCCCAGGGACTGTCCAGCGTGATCGCCGCCCCGCCGGCGGGCCAGGATTTCATCGACGTCGTAGCCACGCTCGGCCTCGTCGGCCATGGCCTCGACCATCTCGTCGGTGATGGGGGTGCCGTCGGCGTTGGTCCCGTGCGTTGCGGGCATGGTCACCGCCCTCCCTCCAACAGGTTCCGGTACGGTCAGCGCCGATAGTGAGGTAGCAGGTGGGTCCGTTGCGATCTTCCCGACGACCAACCCGTCGCGCACTGCGTGCAGGCTGTCCTGCAACTCGATGCCGTGCCGGTAAGCGGACCGCAGAGCGTCCACCAAGGAGCCGCACTACAGAACCGGCGCGGTCAGCGATCGTCGGCGGCGGCCGCCGACTCAGGTGGTCACGACCTCAACCGACGATGCATCGCGTAGTCGGGGGTCGGTCGTTACCAGCGATACGCCGCGGGAGACGGCCAGTTCGACGTAGATCGCGTCGACGAGCCGAAGCTGTTGGCGACGTGCCCAGGTTCCGGGGAGGAGATCGTGGACACGATGCCGCTCGATCGGTGCTGCGGCCAGCTCGCGAAGCTTGACCTCGACTGTGCCCGCATCGAGGCCGTCCGCTCGATGCAGGCGTCCCAAGGCCGACAGGACCTCGGCATCGACGTGCGCCGGTGCGTGCAGGGCGTGACCGGCTATGCGACGCCGCACTGCGCGGCCAAGCTCGTTGTCCAACAGAAGATCGACCAGAGCGGATGCGTCGACGACGGCCTCAGCCATGCCGAGTCGGTGCTTCGTCCCTTGTGGCGTCGAGCGCCGCCAGCGCGCGATCATGTGAAACTCGCGCAGTAGGGCTCGTAAGCGTTTCAAGCCAGGCATCCGTCGAGCGCAACGCCAGGCTTCGCCGGACTGCCTCCTGGGTCACCGCCGACAGATTCAAGCCTGCCTTCTTGGCTTCTGCCGCAAGATCGTCCGGCAGATACACGTTCAATCGAGTCAC
>DAHYHI010000062.1:0-26486 GCA_027391075.1 Acidimicrobiaceae bacterium
CAGGGCGATGTCGATGACGTAGTCGTTAAGAGTCATTCCACAATCATCTGCTTTTTTGCTGCCGGCGTCGTCACCCTCAGGGTTGGTTGCTAGGGGGAGACGCCGGGTCGGGCCTCAACCCCCAGGCTGAGAGTCGCGGCAAGGCTGATCCGTCCTAGCGGCAGGGCATAACCCTGGACGTGGTGGAGAGTTATGAACCCTGACGCACCTGCATACACGCCAGACGCCGAGAGTAGACCGCTGCGCTGGCAGCACCACAAGTGCGAAAATCCACAGACGCCACTCAACTTCGATAGCGTCGCCGAAGCACAGTGCTTGCGACTCGAAGTCATCCCTCGGCCACCAGACAGCTAGGTCCAACCAGGTAGAAACATACCCGAACGCTCCGCGATCCCACGGGCGCTCCCGGTCAAGAGAGAAGCCGTTCCAACGGGGTTGGCGCTAACGAGACCGACACACCGCTCATCAGCGGCGTTGACCGTTGCCACCCAACGGCGCTACACCGTGTGCACAAAGGAGACACAATGGCCAAGGTGAAGAGCATCGGTGTCCGTCAGTTCCGCAACAATGCCAGCACGTACCTCTGTGGCTCGGAGACGATCGCTGTCAACCGACACGGCGAGGTGATCGGGTTCTACATCTCGCTCGAACGGGACGAGGACGAGGTCCGGCGTGCTGTCGCCCAACTCGGGGCTGCCGTCGGCCAGGTTCTCGAAGAGACCGGCATGACCGAACAGGAGCTGGCACGGGTGTTCGACCTGCGACGGCCCATGCCTGAATGATCATCGTTGCAGATGCCAGCGTCCTAGTTGGCGAGTTGCTGCGCACCCGGGGGCGTGCCCTCATCCTGCACCCACGGATTCAGCTCGTCGTCGCCGAACACCAGTGGGGTGAGGTGGAGCTGGGGGAGGTATGAGCGAAGGGCTGGCAGCCTCGCAGACCAGTCGAGCTGCTGTCCGAACTGCCTCCCGTTGACGCCCGAAGGCAGATTCCAGGGTTCGAAAAGAGTACCCTTCGGATGAACCACCGGGAAGCCTTCCTGGCCAGGCTTACATGCCCCTTTGGCGGTGGGCAGCCCGGCCTCGCAGGACGGGGGGATATTTTGGGCCACGTCAGCGGCATACCGGTGGCCGGGACTTGCAATATAAGCCCGCTTCGTGCAGGATTGCTACTGCGGCGGAGTATAGGACCGACCCGCCCGCGCCGGCTGCCGCCCTGGTGCTGCTAGCGGATCACCACGCACTCGAAGTGGGCGAGCCCGGCCCCGCCGCCCGGGCCGCGAAGCCTCACGAAGTTCTCGGCCCAGGCGTGGTCGAACTCGAAGGTCCGGCCCGACGAATCGACGATCGCCGTCGGGTCTCGGACATCCCAAACTTCGCCTTCCACGTGAAACTCCCCCCGGTAGACGCCCTGGCCGAGGCGGTCGTCGAAACCGCCGAAGTAACCGCCGCCTTGGCAGTAGACCCATCCCATGTCCTCGAAGGTGTAGGTGCGCTTCCCGCCCTCCACGTCGGTGAGCTCGAACGAACCTCGACGGACCCGCAGGCCGCCGTCGTAGAACTCAAGCTGGTGTTCTACCGAAGCGACCGGCACCGCCCGGTCGCCGAGCAGCAGCGCACCCCGCCCTGCGGCCGCACGGCCGCTGGGATCCTCGAAGTAAAAGCCGCTGTGGTCGCCGGCGTGGAAGAGCACCCACTGGCGGATACCCGGCTTGCGCGACGACGGAGCCGGCGCTCCGTGGCGGGGTCCGCCCCGACCGGGTTGGTAGCCCCACGAGTGGTTACGGAAGAAAGACGACGTGTCCGGGCGCAGAGCGAAGCGCTCCCCGCCGACGTCGACCCATCCGTCCGCTGTCCCCGCAACCTCGTAGGTGGCGCGTTCTCCCAGGAGGCGACCGTCGACACGGGTTTTCTCGATCGGCCCCATGTAGGGCACCCCGACGCTGCGGCACGTTATGTCCAAGGCGATACCGTGGGTGTTGTCCTCAAGGACGAGGCGCACGCTGCGGAGCGGTTCGAGCAACTCCAGGCGCAGCGGTCCCACCCGCAGACTGGTCATGTCAGGGCGGAGGCGCCGCGAAAGGCGGATGTTGTACTGGCGGCCGTCGTGGCGGACACACACGAAGCCGTCCAACACGTCGTTGTTCGCGTATAACCTGACGTTGGAGGCCAAAGCGATCTGGCCGTCAGCGTCGGCGGCGCAGACGTAATGCCCGTCGTTCCAGGACGGGTCGCTGCCTGATACCCCTGCGAAAGTCTCGGTGATCTGGTGGAACGGGTACTCGTCGAAACCTATAAGCACCTCAAACCCCCTGCGCTCGGAAACGTGTGCCAAGACTCAGCTCCGGCGGAGTCCTGGCGCACGTGGCATACTGATCGGTCAATACGATTATTGTCGGCCGGTAGTCGTGGTGCCAGTCCCAGGGCCTGACGTGCAAGTAGGGGGAGCTCGGTGAGCGAAGAAGTTCTCTTAGTGGACAGTCCAGTCGAGTCGGTGACACGCCTGACCCTGAACCGTCCAGAGAAGCGGAACGCCCTGTCAGACGAGTTGCGCCTCGCCCTGTTCGAGGCGCTTCGTGCCGGCGACGCAGACCCAAACGTGTCGGTCATGATCATCCGGGGTGCCGGCCCCGCTTTCTGCGCCGGCTACGACCTCTCCGGATCCAACCATCCCGTCGAGCGCGCCACCGCCCCGCGCGATGGGTGGTGGTCGCGCCACGTCGTCGCCGGCTGGTTCGAGATGTGGGACATGACCACTCCGATCATCGCCCAGGTGCACGGCTGGTGCCTGGCCGGCGGCTCCGAGCTGGCCGCAGCGTGCGACTTGGTGTACGTGTCCGACGACGCAAAGATCGGCTATCCGCCAGTAAGGCTTATGTCGCCGCCTGACCTCGCCTGGCAGCCCTGGCTGCTGGGAATGCGCCGGGCCATGGAGGCGCTGCTCACAGGCGACGCCATGAGCGGAGCTGAGGCTGTCGCCGCCGGATTCGCAAACCGGGTCTATCCCCCCGAGCGTCTCGACGAGGAGGTACTGGCCCAAGCTGAACGGATTTCCAAAGTTCCCGGAGACCTTCTAGCGCTGAACAAAAGGGTCGTCCACCGGGCCATGGAAGCTGCCGGGATGCGGGCAGGCCTCCGGGCGACCGCCGAGATCCAAGCACTCGGGTTCCACCAGGACTCCTCCCGTCGCTACATGGCTAACCTGCGGGGCCGGCCCCTCCGGGAGTCTCTCAACGAGCGGGACGCTCCCTTCTCCGACTACCGAACCGCCAGCGACCAGGACAGCCGGGAAGGCTGAGAAAGTGGCCAGCCGAATCGCTCCCAGCCCCCCGACAGCTGGCTCCTCCAGCCCTTCCACGGCTGGATGCGACCGGCTGTTCGGGCTGGAAGCGGATGCCTTGGCCTGCCCGTACCCGATCTTCGCCGAGATGCGCTCGACTGCGCCGGTCGCCTGGGTCGACGAGATCGAAGCTTTCGCCGTCACCCGATACGAGGACGTGGCGTTCGTGCTGCGCCATCCCGAGGACTTCTCCTCTTCGCTGGCGACCGGTCCGGTCCTCGCCCGTCAGATGGCCGACGGCATCGCAGCGTTAGCTGCGCACGGAGACGGCTCGCTCCTAGACGTCCTCCGGCGCGTCAAGAGGGGTCGTACCCCCGTCCTTTTAAGCGCCGACCCTCCGCTTCACCGCCGTCAACGCAACCTCGTGAACCGCGCTTTCACCCAGCGACGGGTCAAGGAGTACGAACCTATGATCCAAGCGCTGGCCCAGGATCTCGTGTCAGGTTTTGCTGGTGCTGGCGAGGTCGAAGTGGTCAGCCGTTTCGCCGTCCCGCTGCCACTTTCGGTCATAGCGGACCGGCTCGGGGTGCCAAGGGCCGACATGGGCAAGTTCAAGAAGTGGTCCGACGACTTCACCGTTGCGATCGGGAACCACCAGCTTTCCCACGCAGAGCTGAAGGCGATGCTCGTCTCCCAAGCGGAGTTCTACGAGTACTTCAACGCTATGGTCGAGCAGCGTCGCAAAGACCCCGGTGACGACTTGCTGTCCGAGCTAGCGAACGCACGTCTAGAAGACGGTGACATGCTCGAAGCACCGGAACTGCTGGGCATGCTCAACCAGTTCCTAGTGGCGGGCAACGAGACCACGACAAAACTTCTCACGTTCTGCGTCAGACGCCTCGCCGAGGATCCCCTTCTGGCCGACCGGCTCCGTTCGGACCCCGACGGGTTGGGAGGCTTCGTCGAGGAGATGCTACGCTTGGAGGCGCCGGTGCAAGGGCTGTTCCGTAGCGCTGTACGCGACGTCACCCTCGCAGGTGTGGCGATACCCGAAGGTTCGTCACTGTGGCTCGCATACGCCTCGGCGAACCACGACGACTCCGTCTTCGAGAATCCCGAAGTCCTAGATGTCGAGCGGGACCTCAGCCAGCCCCACCTATCCTTCGGTTTCGGCGAGCACTTCTGTCTCGGCGCTGCGCTAGCGCGAGCCGAGGCACGCGCCGGCCTGCGCGTTCTACTTGGCGCTCTGAGCGACATCGCCCTACACCCGCAGAACAGCTTCGAATACGAGGACAGCTACGTCCTTCACGGCCTCAAAGAGCTGTGGATCACCTTCCGGTAACGAATTCAAACACCAAGGAGCGGTACGCGAATGGATAGATGGATAACCGACACCCGGTCGGGGACGAGGTTCAAGCTCTTCACCCGGGCTAACGCCGACGAGGTCGGCCCCGAGCCTTTCAGCCCGCTCGGCTGGAGCTTGGGTTGGGTAAAAGGAAACGGGCCGGGTGCCGCCGACGGGTTCGTCACTTTCGGCGTCGTCAAGGCGGAAGAGCTGGCGCCCGACCATCAGATCTTTGGAAACTGGGGAGGGTATTTCTACAACTCTGTGTCGCTTTCGCGGCTTCTGGGTGTGCGAATGCCCGGGGTCAGTGTCGACGCCATCGACAAGGCCTACTTCGGCGACCAGCCGGGGATACCCCCTTACGAACCCGACCCCGCCGACGAGGACCCCGAACGAAGCGAAGCCCTCGCGGCCACCTTGGCGTGGGTCATGAGCACGGACAGCTGTCCGGCCATGCAAGACCAGATTGAACGAAGCCGCCGGGTGCGCTCGGAGCGGCCGGATTTCGCCGCTCTCGACGACCACGGACTCGTCGGGTACGCCAGGAGGGTGACCGGTTACATCCGCGAAGCGTGGGGGCCCTACTGCGAGGTGGTCCTGGCCGCGTCGATCGGTCCGGGGGCGGTCGGCGCTATCTGCGAGGCGCTCGGTAGGGGCTCCGACGCCGTCAAGCTGTTCACCGGCATCGGCGGCGTCGAATCCGCCGGGGGCTCGATCGCCCTGTGGGATCTCAGCCGGCGGGTTCGCAGCTCCCCAACTCTGAGCGAAGCTTTCGACGCCGGCCTGGACGGACTCCTCGGACGTCTGCGAGCGGCAGAGTTCCCCGACGCTTCCAGCTTCGTCGAACACCTCGACGGGGTCCTCGAAGAGTACGGCCACCGCGGTCCGAACGAGTGGGATCTGAGCTCGCCGTGCTGGGCGACGAACCCGGAGCTCGCCTTGGGCATGGTAGACCGGGTCCGCTTCCAAAGCGACGACCACGACCCGAGGCTGGTGTCCGCAAAAGCGTCCGAAGAGCGGCGCCGCATCAGCGCGGAGATCGACACGCTGCTCGAATCCGACCCTGAGACGCAAGCGACGTTCAACGCAGGTCTGCGCTCGGGAACCCTGTTCTACCAGATGCGCGAAGCCGGCAAGAGCGCTGTCATCCGCCTTCACTACGAGGCAAAAGTCACTCTCATGGAGCTGGGACGGCGCCTCGCGCAGCGGGGGTATCTGTCCAACCCGGGTGACGTGTTCATGCTCCTCGACCACGAGCTCGAAGAGATCCTAGACGCACCTTCGGGTTGGGCCGCCAAGCTCGCCGAGAGGCGCCACGCCTTCGGGCGTCTCGCAACCTTGGAACCGCCCTACATAGTCGACTCGCGGGTTGGGCCGCCTCCCATAGACCAGTGGCCTACCAGGGGCGGAGCGTCCAACCGGAAACTCAGCGTTGGCGACATCCTGCGCGGAGCGGCCGGAGCACCAGGCAAGGTGTCAGGCACGGCCCGGGTCGTGTTCGACCCGTCCAACAGCGACCTCGAGCCGGGTGACGTCCTGGTCTGCCGGACGACCGACCCGTCCTGGGCTCCCCTCTTTCTTGCCACGTCGGCTGTCGTCTGCGACGTCGGGGCGGTTGGCAGCCACGCGGCGATAGTCGCCCGCGAGATCGGCGTTCCATGCGCAGTGTCGGTCGTCGACGCTACGAAGCTCATACCCGACGGGGCAACCATCTCCGTCGACGGCAGCAGCGGTGAGGTGGAGATCCTGTCGCTGCCCTGAGCGCGTCGCTGTCCTGGGCGGAGCGGACTGTTCGGCGGCCTGGACGGGCGCACCCAGTGCGGCGACTGCTACGGTGCGGCGGTTGCTACGGTGGGGCGGACCTTGCAGCGAAAGGTCGGCCGGAGGAAAGGACTGCTCGAATGGCTTGGGATTTCTCGACCGAACCGGAGTTCCAGGAGAAGCTCGACTGGGTGGACACATTCTGCCGGGAGGAGATCGAACCCCTCGAATACGTGTTCCCCTACGCGGTGCGTTCCAAGGAGCCGAAAGTCAAGGAACTGGTCAAGTCTCTCCAGGACCAGATCAAAGCTCAGGGTCTTTGGGCGATATTCCTCGACCGCGAGTTGGGTGGCCCCGGGTACGGGCAGCTCAAGCTCGGACTGCTCAACGAGATAATAGGCCGGTACCCGTCGGCCCCGCAGATGTTCGGCGCTGCCGCACCCGACACCGGCAACATGGAACTGCTCGCCGCGTACGGGACCGACGAGCAGAAGCAGCGTTGGCTCACGCCGATGCTCAACCAGGAGATCTGGTCTGCGTACTCCATGACCGAACCCCAGGGAGGGTCGGACCCCAACCTGTTCCGCACGCACGCCGTACGCGACGGCGAGGAGTGGGTGATCAACGGGGAGAAGTGGTTCACCAGCGCCGGGCGGGTCGCTGACATCCTGTTCGTGATGTGCACCAACGGGATGTTCATCGTGCCCCGCGAGACGCCCGGCGTGGAGATCATGCCTGAGCCCCGAAACCACAACCACATCGTCTACCGGGACGTGCGTATACCCCTCGACCATCTCCTCGGCCCTGAGGACGGAGCCAAGGTGCTGGCCCAGCGCCGGCTAGGGGGTGGTCGGATCCACCACGCTATGAGGACACTCGCCCAGTGCAAACTGGCTTTCGACATGATGTGCGAGAGGGCTCTCAGCCGTCAGTCGCACGGAAAGTTGATCGCCGAGCACCAGATGGTCCAGGACAAGATCGCCGAGTCCTACGCGGCTATCCGGATGCTGCGCCTGTTCGTGCTGGAGACCGCATGGAAGATCGACAACTCGAGCACGCAGGCTACCCGCACCGACATCGCCGCGGTGAAGTACACGATGGCCAAGGTGCTACGCGAGGTGTCCTACAACGCCCTGCACATAATGGGATCGCTCGGCACGACCGACCTGACGCCGCTGCAGGCGATGTACGCCGGCGCGCCTACCATGGGGATCGCCGACGGGGTGGACGAGGTTCACAAAGCGACCGTGGCGCGCAACGTGTTGAAGGACTACCGTCCCCACGAGGGTTACTGGCCTACCGAGTATTTCCCGGCCAAACGGGAGAAGGCCAGGGCTAAGTTCGAGCCTTTGTTCGAACAAGACCCCGAGTTGCGGTCCATCGCGGACGGCTACGCCCGGTACATGGCGTCCCGGCGACGCTGACCCTGCTTTTTCGGCGTTGCCCTTCGGGGCCGCAGAATTTGCCGGACGCCTCGTTCAGCCTTCGATCATCTCCGACAGGCGCAGGAGCATCCTCGAATGCAGAGCGGTGCCTATCGCCAGGAGGTTTGGTCCGCTGCTGGCCCCGGACTCGAAGACCGCCCCGGCGGTCAGGTTGGCGCACGCTCCTTTGAAAAGGTTGAAGGCCGTCCACGCCCGGAACACTTCGGGCTCAAAGTCGACGCCGACCTCGTTGCGCAGCCACGACCTCCACGCTTCCTCCCCCATCACCCGGGCTCCTCGAAGAGTCGCCAGGTACACCCAGTCCTCCGCAGCGTCGCCGATGTGGGCGAACTCCCAGTCGGTAACGGCGGCCACCTCGCCGTGGCGGTGGATGAAATTCCCCGGCCCCGGGTCGCCGTGGACCACGCAGAGAGGCCCGGTTGGGGTGACGTGGGACCGGAGCCATTCGGCGGCGTCGTCTAGGAGAGGGACCCGTGCGGCACTAGCCGAGCGGTAGGCCCGCTCCCAGCGGTCGATGGCCATTCGAACGCTCTCTTCGGGGGTTCCGGGTCGCTCGGGGAAGCACGACGAGAGGATCCCAATGTCAAGGCGGTGCAGACGGTCTAGTTGTGCGGCGAACCCCGACAGGGCCCTGAGGTCAGCGTCGTGTTCGCCCTCGATGCGCTCCATCACGAAGAAAGGCCATCCAAGCACGCTGGGATCCCGTTCGACCCAGCGCACCGGGGCGACTGGGAAACCAGCCTCGGCGAGGGCTCGCATCACCTCGGCCTCCGACGATCCCTCGGTCGCGAACACCCCGCCCTGCTCCACCCGGACCACGAAACGGCCGGCGGACGTGCCTGCCCCGGCGGTAACGTCCAGCATTCGCCGGGAGTGCCCGCCGGAGATGACTCTGACATCGAAGGACTCCAAGGCCTGTCCGAGCGTGCGGGAGAACCACGAGCGCAGAGCGTCCACCTCGTCGGGTCGGCTGCGCTGCTCGGCGACGCTGGACGACCCGTGCCTGGCGAAGGTGTCCAGCAGCGGACCGGCTGTACGCAGGTCCTCCTCTACGAACTTCCGCAGGTCCCTCCTGAGAGCGGCCGCCGACGAGCGCCGCAGCGTGCCGCCACCGGGCCGGCGGTCAGCTACGAGCAGGTCCGAGGCGCAGGCAGCCGCTTCGGCCCATGTCACGGGAGGGGTGAGACCCATTTGCCCGGCCAGGACGGCGGCTCTTGCCGGGCGCGGGTCGCTGCCCCTGACCGCGGCGTAACGGGCCAGGCCGCTCAGCTGTAGGGCTGTCGCGTGGGTCGGTCCGCTGAGGGCGGGCAGTATGTCTGCTTCGAGCGTTTCGGCTATGGCCTCCCAGAGTCTCTCAGGCGAAGGCCACGACGTCATATCAGCCCCGGCCTATCATAGCCCACTCGCCTTTGACCTCCTGCTCACGTGCATTGCGCTCCTGGAGGATCTCCACGGCTCTTCGTAGCAGAGCGTCGTCATTAACCTCGAAGGAGGCTTCTATCGCACACGACAGCGCCTCGCCGGCAAGGCTGTACTCGCGTCTGACGTCGTCGAGCTCGAGGGACGCCGACCGCCCCAGCTTTGCCTCCTCGATTGCCCGAAGAAGCGCCTCGTTTGCGGTTACTTCGGCGACTTCGGCCGCGAAAGCCATCATCACCTCGGTTTCTTCTGCCATCCATGCGATCTCGTGCGCGCAGCGGGTGGCGACGTTTCGCAGAACGTTCTCCATCATCTCCACGGTCACTCGCACTGCGGGGTCCGACACGGCGGGAAGGACGGTGTCGAGGAGCTCACGGCGACAGTCGAGGATGATCTGCTCGGTCGTAGGGAGGGTTATCACAGCGCTCCTTCCAGGGATTGGCAAATGGACAGCCAGTTGAAGTTTCCAAGTGCGCAGGCGTTGAGGTTGTAGGTGAGCATGACCCCTTGCGCTTTGCCCTCGGCCATCGCCGCTGCGCTTTGGAGGATGCTCAGGTACACCCGGGTCGCTGCGACGACGCTGAAATAGCCGACCGTCGCCTGGTTGACCGCCTCTGGCGAAGCGCCTGTCCTGGCTCGATAGCGGGCTAGGAAGCCCTCGGGATCCCGGGCGTAGAGGTTCGGGGCGCTGATGCTCGCCGAGAACAGGCTGAACCATCCGAGGTCCTCTCGCGGGTCGCCTACATGGGCGAACTCCCAGTCGATCGCCTGCAGCCCGTCTTTCACGAGGAGGTTAGACGCTTGGAAGTCCCCGTGGACCAAAACCATGTTCATCGGCTCCGGGCGGTGGGCTCGGAGCCAGGCGCTTAGGTATCGAAGTACCGGGACCGACTCGGGGTGCGCTCTCTCAGCCAGCGCCCACTCGTCGATGAGCCCGTTCACGTAGGACTCCCAGTCGTCCGGCGGGGACAGGGAACCGTCGAGGAGACCGAGGTCGACGTTGTGGATCCCGGCGAGAGTGTCCGCCACCTGCTCGGCGTAGGAGTCGAGTTCAGCCGCTTCGTCCATCGAAGCCGCCTGCAGGCTCGGGCCGTCGCAGCAGCCCAAAACAATGGTCGGTGCTCCCAGGTGGGAACCGTCGTCGAAGTAAAGCGCTGGTGGCATGGCGACGGCAGCCGCTTTGGTCAAGGCCCTGAGCACATTCCACTCCGTGACCCTGTCGGTCTTGTAGACGATCTCCCCTGGCGGAGGGTCCGACCGCAAGACCAGGGCCTGTTCGCGTCCGTCGGGCCAGGCCACGACGGCGTGAGTCATCACCCGGCTGTAGCCGCCGGTCAATGGGCGGCAGGAAATAACCTTCGGGGCTCGGGTCTGCTCATGATAGGCGAGCAGGTCGCCGAGAGCTCTAGCTGTGGAATCCATGTCCCTCATGTGGTCCTCCCCGGGTTAGTGCGAGGCTCTTCGAGCTCTGTCGTCGCTGAGCCCTCAGCCTCGGAAACTCTCTAAGGCCTAGAAACTGTAGTAATAGTTAACCCTGTTGCGCCATGCGACGCCCCCGGGCTTCGCGACGCTGTAGCCTCAGTCAGCATTGGCTAGGGACTCTAATAAGACACGGGGGGAGTTTCAATGAGCAATACAGGAGCCGGGGGACGCCAGCTAGGGACGACTCTGGCCGACGAGCTCGCTATAAGAGACCTCGTGTCCCGCTACGCCGACGCGGTAAACCGGCGCGACCGACAGCTATGGGGCAGCACTTGGGCGGAGCAGGGTGAATGGCTCATCGGTGGAAAGGTTATTGCCGGTCGCGAAGCTATCTGCGGCTACTGGGAGGACGCTATGAGCAGCTTCGAGGGGGTCATACAACTGACTGCCCAGGGGACGCTTTCCGTCAGCGCAGAGCAGGCCGAAGGGCTTTGGACGATTTGGGAGGTCGGGCTCCGCGGTGGGACGGGAAGCCTGGTAGTCGGCTCCTATGCCGATCGTTACTCCAAGGACGATTCGGGTTGGAGCTTCGCCAGCCGGGCCTTCACCGTTTGCTACCGTGGGGAGCTCCCAGCAGGGAACTTCAGTTCCTTCCCGCCGATAACCGGGCTTGCCTAAAGCGAGAACTACTCGATCTCTCCGATGGGAGTCCCCACTTCGAGAGCCTCCCCTGGCTCGGCCTCGATGCGCAGGATACCGCTAGCCGGTGACTCTATCTCGGCGTCGGTCTTGTCCGTCTCGAGCCGGTAGAGAGGCTGGCCGGCGCTGACGGTGTCGCCATCCTGCGCCAACCACTCGGTGATGGTGCCCTCGGTCATGGATACAGCCAGCCGGGGAATGAATATCGTCGTAGCCACGGTTACAATACTAATCGGTCAATAGATTGCTGCACATAGTCCAGGGGAGGAGAGCACGGATGACAAGGGTCGGTTTAGCCCTGCCGCAGCTGGGCGAACACGTGGACGCCGAGGCGTTCGCCGGGTTCTGTCGCAGCGCCGAAGACCTCGGGTTTTCGAGTCTGTGGGCGCAGGAGCACCTCTTCTATCCTCTAGAGCCCCGCTCTGGGTACGCCGGCGTGCCAGGTCTCCCAATCCCGCAGGCTTACCGCAGTGTGCTGGGGGCGACCGAGGCCATGGCCTTCGCGGCAGCCCTGACGTCGACGGTCACGATAGGTAGCAGCATCCTCGTCGGCGGCTACCACCGGCCTGTCCAACTCGCCCAGAGCCTCGCTACCATCGACGTCCTGTCCGGTGGAAGGCTGGTCGCAGGATTTTCCGTCGGTTGGTCCGACGACGAGCACGCCCAGACCGACGTCGACCCACGAACCCGGGGGAGGAGACTCGACGAGCTCGTCGCTGCACTTCTAGCGTGCTGGGGTCCCGACCCTGTCAGTTTCCAGGGGGAGTTCTTCTCGATACCGGAGTCAGTGGTGAGGCCCAAGCCGCTACAGTCGCCGCATCCTCCGCTGCTGTCAGGAATGTGGAGTGACGCCGGTCTGAAGAGGACGGTAGCGCTGTTCGACATCTGGAACCCGGCGAGGGGAGAGCCCGCACAGCTCGCTTCGATGGTCCCCGAGTTGAACGCGCAACGCCCTGTTGGGAGCCTGCCGCTCCGGCTGTACTACCGGAGCTTCGCCCAGAGACCCAGTCACCGACCCGGCGAGGAGATCGGTGGTGTCGAAGCCGTGATGGCCGACGTCGAAGCGTGCATCCAGGCTGGGGTGGAAGAGGTAATTGTCGAGTGCAATTTCTGGGAGCGCATGGACAGCCCCGCCGCGTGGGCTCGCGCTCCGGAGCTATTCGCCGGGGTTCTCGAGGTCGCGTCACGAGCGCGATGACAGCCCGGCGTTATCCGCCCGCGGGCATGCGTGTCGGCGGTTTTAGAGCGTCGATTCGAGCAGGGAGTGCCCGCGAAGATGCGCCACTTCGTTGAGCGTGACGACTGACCGGACCCCGGAGTGACTCGCTCCAACCCTGCTAACGCTGGTGTAGTCGGGAGCGAAGAAGGTGTGCCGTGACATGCCGAGGATGCTCGTCAGGTAAGCGTTTATCACACCGCCATGGCAGAACGCCGCCACGCGGTCACCGCGGTGTGCTGAGATTATAGTTTCGATACCTTCGACCACCCGGGCTCGAAACTTCTCCATATCTACACCCCACATGCTGTAGTCGTCTTGCAGCATCGCAAGGAAACGCTCGTCCCGATTTGCCCTCATCTCCTCGATGGGAATGTAGGTCGATGCCTCGCGGTCGAACTCTGCGAGATCGTCGTCGACAACGGCTGACAGGCCGAGGCGCTCCGCAAGCGGCGAGGCGGTCTGAAAAGCCCTGCGCATCGGAGACGTGTAGACGGCGTCGATCTTCTCCGAGCTCAAGAAGTCAGCCAGTAGACGGGCCTGTCGGAGTCCGCGTTCGTTGAGATCCGGATCGGCAGGCCCCGAAGCGTCAACGACTTTGCGTGGCTCGCCATGGCGGATGAGAAGGAGCTCCATTCGACCAGAGCATAGGCGAAGCCCGCTCTCAGGGTGTTTGGACGTCCAAGGTGGGTTTCAGTTCGCCAATCGAGGCTTCGACCGTCGTGCAATTGACGCCGGGTGGGATTCCCGGTACGGTCACGTGCAGCGCTTCGAGGATGGGACAACAATGGAGGCACGAACGTAGTGAGCAGCCAACGGAGTCACGCGGAGATTGAGCACGTCGTCACTTTCACCGCTCACACGGGCAAGGCGATGACCATCCCGGGCGCCCCCCAGGGCACTCGGGGGATCATCCCGGTCACGGGGGGGACCTTCGAAGGGCCTCGCCTGTCGGGAACCCTGGTGCCGCCCGGGGGAGACTGGTTTACCGTCAGGACCAACGGGACCCTGAAGCTCGACGTCCGGGCTTTATTGGTCACCGACGACGGCGTCAACATCCTCATCTGTTACTCCGGTGTGGCCGTACCTCAACAGACGGGAGGAATGCAGATCCGCATTGCCCCGCTCTTCGAAGCCCCCGAAGGTCCCTACTCGTGGCTCAATGACATTCAGTGCGTAGGCTACGGTGAGTTGGTGGATGGCGGAGTGCGCTACGAGGTGTTCTCGCTCAGCTAATCGAAGGCCGCCGCCGGGGCACTCAGGCCGGCAAGACCACAGGAGATGACTTTGACTAGCCCAATCCGGGCCCACCTTGTCTGCGGTGGACGTTTTCATGACTTCGATTACGCCAGGCTTGAGATCCTTCGAGTTCTGGCCGAAGACGAGCGGGTCCGCACCACCGTAAGCGGAGACTACCGTGACCTTGACTCGTTACGAGCTGCCGACTGCCTGATTACCTACACCTGCGACGTGAGGCCCAGCGTCGCAGAGCAGGACGAGCTCGCAAACTGGGTCAGCTCCGGCGGGCGTTGGTTCGCCCTGCACGGCACCAACGCTGCGCTCGACCTCACACCCCAGGGTGTGTCCGCCCCGAGGGTCATCCCGGTCCTGGCGGATACGCTCGGGAGCCAGTTCGTAGCGCATCCCCCGATAGCACCTTACGAGGTACAGGTAACGCGTCCGGACCATCCTCTTGTGGCCGGTCTGAGCGCGTTCGAGACCACGGACGAGCTTTACCTCTCTGAACTGCACGGCGACCTCGAGGTTCTCCTGCACGCGGAGTTCTCGGGAGAGGCGGCCGGGTTCATGGAGTCCTCGTGGCCTGATCCGGCCGAGCGCCCGGTCATGTACATCCACGGGGTGGGGGAGGGCGAAGTTTTGTACTTGACGCTCGGCCACTGCCGTGGGCACTTCGACATGATCCCTGTGATGGACTACTGGCCCACGGTGGATCGAGGTTCGTGGGAATCGGAGAGTTTTCGTACGCTGCTACACCGGGGAGTCCGGTGGATGACGAGATCGGAGGAATTGTCGTGAGCTCAATGCTCGAGGGGAAGACGTTGGTGGTGACGGGTGGCGCTAGCGGTATCGGGGCTGCTACGGCGCGACTGGCCGTCCAGGAAGGAGCGTCGGTGGTAATCGCCGACATCCAAGACTCTGCCGGTGAGGATCTCGCCCGAGACCTGGGCGTCAATGCCCGGTACGTCCACTGTGACGTGAGCCGTGAAGACGACATAGCCCGGGCCGTCGACGAGGCGGTGTCGGCGTTCGGGCAGCTCGACGTCATGTTCAACAACGCAGGGATAGTCGGAGCGGTAGGTCCGATCGACGAGATACCCATCGACGAGTACGACTTCACGGTCGGGATTCTCATGCGATCGGTCTTTCTGGGAATGAAGCACGCTGCTCGGGTGATGAAACCCCACCGAAGCGGCGTCATCCTGTCGACTACCAGCTGTGTCGGCCTTCGCGGAGGTCTCGGTCCTCACGTGTACGCCGGGTGCAAAGCCGCCATCGTCGGCTTCACCCGCAACGTGGCCGCCGAGCTCGGTCCGTGGGGGATCAGGGTCAACGCCATCGCACCCGGTAAGCACGCCACGCCCATGTTCGCCGACGCTGCCTTCGGCGATCCCAACGCCACGGACCGCACGGAAGTGTTCGAAAGGATCAGCCCCCT
The DNA here is from genome assembly GCA_027391075.1 of Acidimicrobiaceae bacterium. Lineage (GTDB taxonomy): Bacteria > Actinomycetota > Acidimicrobiia > Acidimicrobiales > Palsa-688 > JAJZAM01. The sequence goes on from DAHYHI010000062.1 coordinate 15,264, forward strand.
CAAAGGCCGTTACGGTACGGCCGGGGACATAGCGGAGGCCGCCGTGTGGCTAGCGAGCGAGCGCGCCGGGTTCGTGAGCGGAATCACGATGTCAGTAGATGGCGGCCTTATCGCCGGGACGCCCGAAGGCGGCGAGCCGGGCCAGGGTCTCTACGCCGGCCACCGGCCGCTGGTGCGCGAGGCCGGGCGGCGGGGACTGCCTGAATAGGCAGTTGAGGCAGTCAAACGCCGTAGTCGAGCTTCTCCATGTAGCGGGTCTCCTCTTGCTCCACGACCTCGGGTAGCTTCGCTGCCCACTGGGCGAAATCCGGATCGTTGCGCGCTACCCCCAGAGCCTTGGTGATGTTGGAAGCGTCACCGCCTATGTCCCAGAGATCCCATATCTCGTTGAAGCGTCCTATCGTGGTCTGGTAAGCCCCGACGAGTTTCCACCCCTGACGCTCGAGCACCGGGGTCATGTGGCTCATGATCTCGATCAGCTCGGGAACTCGCCCCGGCCGCACCTGCAAACGCGCCAACATATAACCCATCGGTAATCTTCTCCTTGGTTCGACATGCCTTGAAAGCGCTCTCCTGCACACCATATGACGGTCGGGCAGTCGAGACAGCGAGAAAATATTAACCGAACAGTAGGTTCTTGACAGCCGGCTCCTCCGGTGCTTAGATGACAAAGTACTTGCTCCAGCGTCCGCTGGAACAGGAGTATCACCGGACAGACGGGGGAAGCGTTGCAGCCGACGAGACCTTTCAGGTTCGCCGTGCAGGCCTATCAAGCCGACACGGCCAAACACTGGCGGGAAACTGTTCGCTGCGCCGAGGACCTCGGCTACTCCGCTTTGCACCTCGCCGACCATTACTTCGGCCCGGGACCGGTCCAAGAAGCCACCGGGCATCCCGTCCAGACTCTCGCTGCCGTGCCGGCCATGGCCGCCGCCGCAGAGGCCACGACGACGATCAAGGTCGGCTGCAGGGTGCTGTGCGTCGACTACCACCAGCCGGCAGTACTCGCCAAGGAGGCCGCCACGCTCGACCTTCTCTCCGACGGTCGCCTCGAACTGGGTCTTGGCGCTGGTTGGATCCGAGCGGAGTACGAGGCGATGGGCGTCAGGTGGGACGACGCGTCCGTGCGGATCGAACGCCTCGGCGAAGTGGTCGAACTGGTCAAGGCGCACTTCTCCGGTGAGCCCATCCACGTAGCCGGACGCCATGTCCGGGTGCGGGACTACACCGGAGCCCCACTGCCGGTCCAAAAGCCCCGACCGTCGATCATGATCGGAGGCGGTGCAGAGAAGATCCTCAGCTTGGCGGGACGCCAAGCCGACATCGTCAGCCTGAACTTCGACAACTCGTCAGGCCGGCTCGGCGCGCCGTCGGTGCAGGGGTCTCTGGCTGCGCAGACTGACAAGAAGATTGCGTGGGTCAAGCGAGCGGCAGGGCCACGCTTCGAGGACATCGAGCTCGAGATAGCCGCATACTTCACGGTCGTCACCGCCGGAGGCGAGTCGACGAGGGATCATCTGGAAGAGATGGCTAGCGGCTTCGGACTTTCTCCCGCTGACATTGCAGATCACCCCCACGTCCTCGTCGGCGCCGTCGAGGAGATCACTGACCGGCTCCTGGAACGCCGTGAGCGATATGGGATCAGCTATGTCACCGTGTCGGAGCGCACGATGAGGCAGTTCGCCCCTGTCGTGTCGAAGCTGACCGGAAACTAGAAAGGAGAAACGCCAACCGTGGGACTATCTGACCGTGGGACTCAGACGTCGTCGCTGCCGGCAAGGCTGTTCGACCTGACAGGCAAGGTAGTCCTCCTGACCGGTGCCAGCTACGGGCTCGGGGAGGCCATGGCCAAGGGACTAGCCGAAGCTGGAGCGAGTCTGGTCCTAGCAGCCAGGAGCAAAGAAGCCCTCGAAGCGGTTGCCTCCGAGTGCGCCGCTCGAGGCGCCGACGCGATCGCGGTAAGCGCTGACGTGTCCAACGAGGGCGACATAGCCCGCCTCGTCGAAGCGGCGATGCAACGCCACGGGCGTATAGACGTCCTAGTCAACAACGCAGGCATCTCCGACATGCGGGGAGTCCCAGCAGAGAACTTCGACATCGAGACATTCAGACGGATCATCGAAGTGGACATGCTCGGCGCTTTCATGCTCGCCCGGGATGTCGGACGGCACATGCTCGCCGCCGGGCGCGGGTCGATCATAAATATCTGCTCGATAATGGGAAGCGGAGCCAACGAGCTAAACGTCATCGCCTACACGGGTGCAAAAGGTGGCCTTTTGAACCTGACCTACCAGCTCGGCTGCGAGTGGGCCGACCGCGGAGTCCGCGTCAACGCGATATCGCCCGGTTTTATCGTCACGCCGATGACGGAGCCAGCCCTTGGGGCTCTCGGCGTAAGCGAATACGTGGCGAGCCGAACACCGATGCGCCGGGTCGGCAAGGCCGAGGAGCTGCTCGGACCGCTACTGTTCCTAGCCTCGGACGCTTCCAGTTACGTCACGGGGCTGAACCTGCTAGTGGACGGGGGGACCAATGCAGGCAACGGCTACTACCAGATACGACCCGGCCACCACGGCTGGGGGGCGATGCTCGGCGCTCCGACCGTAGGAGAGACCTACCCGGGGCTCGCCCCGCTACCTGATCGCCTGGCGCCGTGGGCGGCGGGCGTACCGGGGATCCACTATCCGCTCCCAGCCGAGGAGGCCTGACCCAAGTGGCCCTGCTTCACGCGGAGAACCTTTCGGTCAGCTTCGGCGGGCTCAAAGCGGTCGACGATGTGTCGATGGACATCGAGCAGGGCCAGCTCGTAGGTCTAATAGGACCTAACGGGGCGGGTAAGACCACCTTCATCGACGGCCTCACCGGGTTCGTCCCGATGAAGGGGAAGATCGTCTTCGATGGTCGGGACCTTACCTCAACTGCACCGCATGACCGTGCTAGGGCAGGGATGGTCCGCACGTGGCAGTCGTTGGAGCTCTTCGACGACCTGACTGTGACCGAGAACCTCCTCGTCGCAGCGGAGAAAGCGTCGATTGGTGGCTTTCTGGCCGATCTGGTCCGACCGAGTCGTAACAAGGGGCGTGCCTCTGTCGACGAAGCTCTGCGTCGCCTCGACCTCTCGGATGTCGCAGAGCGCGTGCCTGGCGAGCTCTCACAGGGTCAGCGCAAGCTGGTCGGAGTTGCGCGCGCCTTGGCGGCTAGACCGAAACTCGTTCTCATGGACGAACCGGCGGCCGGGCTCGACACCGCCGAGAGCCAGGAGCTCGGACGGCGCCTGCGCAGCCTGGTTGGCGACGGAACCACCGTGTTCCTGATCGACCACGACATGGGCCTGGTGCTCGGTGTCTGCGACTACATCTACGTGATCGAGTTCGGCAGGCTCATAGCCGAAGGCACTCCTGCGCAGATCCGCAGAGACGAGAGAGTCGTCGCCGCCTACCTGGGTGACCAAGACAAGTCTGAACAAGCCGCGCAAGCCAAGGAGGTGCTCGAAGCGACACCAGGCCACGACTGAAAGAACTGTTAACTTCCCAAGCGCTCAGAACCGGCAACGGACAATGGACCCGAAACCTTGAGTCCTTATTACCACGAGACATTCCTATTAAGAGATCCTTCATCGACCGATCGGTTTCGATGCTCAAAAGAACATGGGGGAAACAAATGAAACATTCAAAGGTGGGCGTTCCTGCAGCAGTACTTGGATGCACGTTAGCTTTGGCGGCGTGCAGCAGTTCCAAGACGGCTGCGACGAGCGCAACCACACAGGCAACCAGCAGTTCCTCCGGCGCGTCGACGTCGGGTGCGACGTGCTCCACATCGCCCAACACTGCTCTAGACGCGCAGGACGGTAAGTACGCAGGTTGGATGCAGGCTGTTCTGAGCTGCACAGCTAACAAGCCGATCAAAGCTACTGGTGCTCCGGTAGTGGTTGGCTTCCTCAACCCACAGGGCGATCCGTCGGGTAGCTTCCCCGACGTTACCGCAGGTGCCGAAGCCGCAGTCGACTACATCAACAGTGAGCTAGGAGGGATAGGAGGGAACCCTCTCACTGGCACTCCAGGAAGGCCGATCGAGCTCAAGACCTGCTTCATGACCATAACACCGTCGTCGACCACGTCTTGCGCCGACCAGATCGTCGCTGACCATCCGGTGTTCATCATCGAGGGATACCAGTTCTTCGGGTCGGTTGCAGACCCCATCTTCCAAGCCGCCAACATACCTGTAGTCAACTTCAACCCGATAACAGTCTCGGACTTCACAAGCCCGGACCTCGTCGACATCGCGGCCGGCGGAGGTTGCGTCGGTGTGCACCCTGCGCTGATCCATTTCGCCGTGTACACGTTGCACGCGACGAACCTCGCTATTCCGTGGTCTAACACCGCGCCGGGTGTGGAGTGCTACTACGACTTGGAGAAAAAACCGGTCGATATAATCAATGGAACCATCAAGCCGACGCCTCCCGGCGTCACGATAGTCCCAAACCTCACCTCCAAGGGTTACCCGATCGTAGCGGGAGCTCCGGACGACTCAGCACAGGCAGCCGAGGTTCTAGCCCAGAAACCTGACGCCATCATCTTCTCGGCACAGTCCTCGGACTGCTTCAACCTGCTTTCAGCACTTTCAAATCTCGGTTGGTCGGCCAAACAGATACCACTCATCTTCTCAGGTGCCTGCAGCGACCTTCAGTCCTTCCAGCAGGCTGGTGCAAAGGCGGACGGAGTCTACGTGATCGGTGCATCGTACAACCTGTTGGATCCGACCTCGGCGACTGGACTCGCAAGCCAGGAGATATCGGTCATCGACTCCAAAGACAAGCAGTACCAGCCGAGTCAGAACCCGACGGGCCTTGAGGGCGCTATGTTCCAGACGGTGATGACCACGTGGCTCGCTTTGGACAACTCGTCGGGCGCCGCCCAGCTCACCCCGGCGAGCGTGCTGTCAGACCTCCATAACACGACTAATGTTCACATGTTCGCCGGCATCCCGTGGGGATGCACGTCGGCTCCCAGCCCGTACACAAGCGTCTGCTCCACGGCTGTTTCCGTGCAGCAGTGGAACGGTACCGGCTTCACCAACGTTGGCTCGAATTTCAGCGCGGCGTACCTGATAGCCGGGGCTCCGATCAAGTCCACGGCTTCCAGCTACGGCGGCTGACGAACCCAAGTTGGATGTTTCGGCTGTCGTGGTCGGCTTTCCAGTGCCCGCCACGACAGCCGGCAACGCGCAGAGAAGGAGGTGTAGGCAGTGAGCAATCTGATCTTCTATGCCCTGATCGGCTTGGGACTCGGCGGCTTGTACGCGATGTCTGGTATGAGCCTGATCATCAGCTTCCAAGGTGCCGGGGTGGTGAACTTCGCCCAGGGAGCGATGGCGATGTACTCCGTCTTCGACTTCACCCAGCTTCGAACGTCCGGTCAGGTGTACCTGCCGTGGATCAACTTCCTTCCGGGGCGTCACACGCCTGTGCTGATCACCTTGACCCACGGTCCGATGAACTTCGATCTTTCGATAGTCGTATCGGTCCTCGTCGCAGTGCTGCTTGGCGCCTTGGTGCACCTTTTGGTCTTCCGGCCTTTGCGCTACGCGTCCTCGCTCGGGAAAGTCGTCGCCTCTGTGGGATTGCTGCTGTATCTGCAGGCAGCCGCGCTGATCAACTTCGGGGAGATAGCACGCCAGCTTCCCACCATCCTTCCGAGCGGGGCTTGGAATAACTTTCTCGGCCTCGGCCATCCCTTTCCCAAGGAGAACCTTTGGGCTGCTGTATGCGCAGTGATCATGACCGCTGGCCTTTGGGCGCTGTACCGCTTTAGCCGTCTGGGAATGGCCACCCGCGCGGCCGCAGAGAACGAGAAAGGGTCGATACTCCTCGGCTATTCACCCGACCAACTGGCCCTTGCCAGCTGGGTCATATCATCGGTCGTCGGAGCGGCAGCCGGGTTCCTCGTAGGGCCGATCGCCGGGGCGCTGTCGCCCTCCGCCTACGACGTGTTCATCGTCCCGACCCTCGGCGCGGCCCTGTTCGGGCTGATGAGGTCATTCCCCGCCACGCTCCTCGGAGGATTAGGTCTGGGAGTGGTTGAATCGCTCGTAACCTACCTTTCGTCGAAGAGTTGGTTCCCGTCGTGGCTCAGCGGCAGTGACGCTCTTTCCTCGGCGATACCGCTCCTTGCGATAGCTCTGGTGCTGTTCGTACGCGGGGATTCGCTCCCGACGCGCGGCAGCGTCGGCGAGCGACGTCTACCCCCAGCATCCCGTCCGATACGCGTGACGCTTTGGGCCGTGGTCGGATCTGCCGTGGTCATCGTCTACGGCCTCGCGCTGAGCGGCCCGTGGGTGCTGGCCCTTACAACCACCCTGATCACGGCGATCCTCATGCTGTCCTACGTCTTGATCACCGGGTACGTCGGCCAGATTTCACTGGCCCAGCTCGGACTCGCAGGCGTCGCCGCCTTCTTCATGGTGAGGCTCATGAGCGGAAACGGTAAAGGACAGTTCGCAGTCCACGGCTTCGGACTTCCCCTCATAGTCGCAGTCCCGCTCGCGATGGCGCTATCAGTGCTCATAGGGATCGTAGTGGGGCTTCCGGCCGTTCGCATACGAGGTGTCCAACTTGCGATCATAACCCTGGCCGCCGGCGTGACCATGGTCGACTTCTATTTCGACTCGCCGAAACTAACAGGCGTGCCCCAAGGTTCCGGGGCTCAGGTGCCCAAGCCGACCCTGTTCGGCCTGAACCTCGACGTCGCAGGAAAGAACGGACTTTCCGACCGTTTCGCTTTCACGCTATTCGTGCTCATCCTTCTCGTAGCGGTGGCCCTGATGGTGACCAACATACGCAAGAGCGCCACCGGGAGGCGCTTCTTGGCAATACGGTCCAACGAACGGGCAGCCGCTGCGACAGGTATAAACGTCGCCAGGAACAAGCTTTTCGCCTTCGCTCTCGCCGCCGCCATCGCTGGTCTGGCCGGCTGCCTCCTTGCATTCCAGTCGCAGAACATCTCGTCAGCCAACTGGGACCCGCTGGTCGGTCTCACCTTCCTGGCCTTTGCATACCTCGGAGGGATCTCCTCGGTCAACGGTGCACTCGTCGGTGGGTTCATAGCGACAAGTGGCGTCTGGGCCTACTTCCTCCAAGCCCACTTCAACAACCTCGAGAACTACTGGACGATCTTCGGTGGGATCGGACTGATCCTGACGGCGATCCTGAACCCGCTCGGCATAGCGCCCGGAGTGCAGATTCTCGTTGGGCAACTGATATCGGCAGTTCGCACGTGGAGGCGAGGCGAATGGGTGCGAGCCTTGCGCCGTATCGGACCCGCGGTGGTTATAGGAGCTGCGCTTGGCTACTTGCTCTGGGACCGTCGAAGCCATGCGAACGCGTGGCCGGTGCTCGACGGGGTAGTCCTGACGCTCATGTTCAGAGCGATGGGTCTTCAAGCCTGGGGGTGGTACACCCGAAACCACTCTGGTCTGATCCGACGTAGCGGTGGGGCACACCTCGCGGCGGTGTCGGTCGGGTCGAGCGCCGATATGGGCAAGGAGGTGGTCGCCAAGTGAGCGTCGACACGCTGGCCGGAGAGACCCCGATCGCTCAGATCGGCGGTGAGCCCCTGCTCGACATAAAGGGTTTGACAACCGGTTACGCCGGGGCGGCGGTGGTCTGGGACTTGGACCTCCATGTGAATCCGGGCGAGGTGGTCGCCCTTTTGGGTCCGAACGGAGCGGGTAAGACGACAACTCTGCTTACGGTATCGGGCTTGCTCAAGCCGATCGGAGGTTCGATCAGCGTTCTTGGAGCTCCGATCGAGCGCAGGCGACCGCACCAACTTGCCCGCCTGGGCATAGCCCACGTCGCAGAAGATCGTTCCCTTTTCTTCCAGCTGACAGTCCTCGAGAACCTGCGGATGGGACGCGTGAAAGGGCGGGCCTCGCGTAGTGCCGCACTGGACAGAGCACTGGACCTGTTTCCCGCACTTCGTCCGCTGCTTAATAGGAAGGCCGGCTTGTTGTCGGGCGGTGAACAGCAGATGCTAGCGATGGCGAGGGCACTGGTGTCGAGCCCCCGACTTTTGATGGTCGACGAGATGAGCCTCGGTCTCGCCCCGGTGATAGTCCAACGTCTCTTGCCGGTGGTGCGCCAGGTGGCCGATGAGACCGGAGCAGGTGTGCTCTTGGTCGAACAGCACGTGCACCTGGCTCTTGAGATCGCCGACCGGGCTTACGTCCTCAGCCACGGCCGGATGGTGCTGACGGGCGACGCCAAGGAGCTCGCCTCGAACAGGCAGCTTCTCGAGGTCAGCTACCTGGGGGAGCAGAGCCTGTCGTGAACCCTAGATCACTGGTTCTGGGCGGCTCGGTGTTCGTCGGTCGCCGCCTCGTGGATGCCCTCGTCGCCGCAGGGCACGACGTGACAATCCTGAACAGGGGGGTCACACCGGTCGAGTTACCCCCGGGAGTCGGAGCTCTTCGAGCCGACCGGACCAAACCCGAGCAGGTGGCCGAAGCGCTCGGCGGCTCCGAGTGGGACTCGGTGTTCGACGTCTCGGGGTTTGTCATGGCAGCTGGAGGTGTCGACGTCGATTCGTTCCTCGACGTGTTCGAGTCCAGAACGGGATGTTACCTGTATGTCAGTTCGATAATGGCCTACGACCAGGGGCTTCTCGGGCTCTTCCCCTGGCGGGAGGATATGGCGACGAACCCGAGCGGCCCATCGTCTTACGGTGGGTTCAAAGCGGTGGTAGAGGAGGCGCTCCTGTCTCGGGCCCGCTCAGGACGTCTGCCCGGAGCGGTAGTACGTCCCGCGGCGATATACGGGCCTCACAACAACATCTACGACATGGAGACGGCGATGTGGCTGCGCCTAGCCGGACGCCGACCCGTCCTTATCCCCCACTCGGGCCTGGTGACAGCCTCTTACGGTCACGTCGACGACCTATGCGAGGCGATGATCGCGCTGAGCCGCTGTGCTAGCGCGGTCGGCGAGGTTTTCAACGTGACCACCTCGGCGATCACCGTCAATCGCTACGTCGAGACTCTCGCAGCGATCGTCGGAGTAGACCCCAATGTCGTGGAGATTCCCGACGACACGCTGGCGGAGTTGCCCACAGCTCCTTTCGGTCATCTCTTCGGCCGGGCGCATCACGCCGTGCTCAGCACGGTCAAGCTCGAAGAAGCTCTCCCGCAGCTGCAACCTCGCAGCTTCGAGCGAGGTCACGCGGAGACCTACGAGTGGTTCATATCGATGGGCTGGGACCGCCTAGACGCCCCACTGGCGGACCCGGTCTGGCGTTCAAGCTGGGATTTCGCATGGGAGGCACAAGTAGCTAAGCGTGTCAGAGCATCCAACGATCGACATTCTTCGCAGACAGGAGCAACATTGTCATGATCAACGACTCTCGCACCGCCGTGGCAGGCGAGCTTTTCCGGGCTTGGAGCAGCGGCGACCCGGACGCGCCGGAGCGTTTCATGCGTCCCGACGCAGTGCTCTACGACATCGTCGGCGGACGCCACGAGGGCTGGCCTGCGATAAGAGCCTTCTTCGCCGCAGGCTTGGACAAGTGGTCAGAACTGGTCCTCGAACCCCAGGAGTACTGGACCAACGACCGGGGGGTGGCCCTAACGTGGGTGATGAGCGCAGTAGTCCCCGACGACCGTCTCGGCGCCGACAACCGTGGAAGGCGCTGGCGATCCGAAGGCATGTCGTATCTCGTTTTCGACGGTGACCGGGTGGGCCTGGAGGTCGACTACCACGACAGCGGGGCGGTGGCCCGTTCGCTGGCGAGCGCGGGCTGAGCGATGCGCCAGCATCTAGTGGACCTGCTCAGCTTGGAAGGATCGAGGGCTGTCGTTACCGGTGCCGCCACAGGGATCGGCGAAGGTATAGCCAGGCTCCTCGCCGAGGCAGGCGCCACTGTGTTCCTGGCGGACATCGACGTAGAAACCGGCGTGGCCACGACCGACCGCCTGGCAGAGGACGGCCTCGACGCGCGCTTCGTGGAAGTGGACATCACCGATCCAGCTTCGGCGCGCCACGCTCTCCGCTACGTGACCGGCGAGATCGGAGGTCTCGACGTCCTCGTCAACAACGCTGGCAGCTTCCATGAGTCCGGGTCGATACTCGACCAAGACGAGGAGTCCTGGCACCGTAGCGTAGCCATCAACTTCCACGGCGTGTTCCACATGTGCAAGCCCGCAGCCGAGCAGATGGTCCGCCAGGCAAGCGGCGGTTCGATTGTCAACATCGCCTCGGTCGACGGAATGCTCCCGTGCATAGGTACCTCCTACGACGCTTCGAAAGCTGCTGTCATCCACTTCACGCGTAGCCTGGCTCTCGATCTCGCACCGCACGCCATCAGGGTGAACGGTGTCAACCCGGGCTCGATTCCGGTGGAGACACTCCGCAAGATGAGAGAAGGTGAGCTCCCACCGCTGTGGGTCGATCGAAGCCCTACGGGGTTGATGGGTCCGCTTATGCGCCAGCGCGGCGCCAACATCCCCCTCGGCCGCCCGGGAACAGTCGCGGAGGTCGCCCAAGTCGTGTGGTTCCTTGCGAGCCGTGCCTCAAGCTACATGACGGGACATACGGTCACCGTCGACGGCGGCTGGACTTTGATCTAGCGTGCCGAACCTACACACTGAGCTTTCTTAGGAGCAAGATGAACAGCACAGATCCATATGGCGCGTCGGAGCTCGCAGATGAGAAGTCCATCGTCGATCTGACGATCCGCTACACCTGGGTTCTCGACCACAGGCGTTTCGACGAGCTGTCAGAGGTGTTCGCCGACGAGGGGACCGCGGACTACGGGCGCCTTGGAATCTTCAAAGGACCTTCCGATATCGCCGCCGCCGCTTCGCGGTCGTTGGGGCGTTTCGACCGCACCCAGCATCTGGTCTCCAACCACCAGGTGAACCTCGACGGGGACCGGGCGAGCGGACGTTGCTACTTCCAAGCGCAGCACGTCTGGGTGGACGCATCCGGCGCTCACAACTACACAGTCGCCGGAAACTACGTCGACCGTTTCGTGCGCACCGGTAGCGGCTGGCGCATCTCCGAGAGGGTTCTGCGTGTTACTTGGACAGCCGGCCAGGCTCCGCCGTCCGCTCCCTCAGAACTGCCAGCCGGGCCTGCCACCGCGTTCGTGATCGCAGGGTGGATCGACGTCGACCCCGCAGCCCGCGCCGAGCTGCTCGAAGCGGCCGCTGTGATGATGGCCGAGACGGCGA
>DAHYHI010000067.1:0-8173 GCA_027391075.1 Acidimicrobiaceae bacterium
TTGCCGTCGATGTGTTCAAGCACTTTGAAGACGGCGTCGACGTAGGGGATGGTGATTACGGCTGGGATCACATCGGGGTTGATCGCATTGGGGGATGTTGTGGTGATCGGGCTCGTGGAGGTCGTTGAACTGATCGCGGGCTGCGTGCTGGCTGACGCGATGGGACGAGAAGTCGTCGAGCAGCCAGCCAAGGACAACCCGGCCGCAGCAGCTATTAAGGTCCATCGTCTCATAGCTTCTCTAGTACTTTCGCGCCTCGAAGATGCCGGCGCAAGGGTGTTTTTGAGCGAGCGACCGGCACGAAGCGGCCTAGGGAATCCCATCCACTCAGCTGGTCAGTAGACGTGCCCTCCAAGCGCTTCCCAGTTCCTCGGAACGGTGTGTATGACTGGCTCGGTCCGCAGTCTCGCAGCCAGCTTCCTCATCACCGGCAGATCATCGCGCTCCGGGAGCACAAGCCACAGATCTGTGTCGAGGCTGCCATAGTGCACGAAGCAGTCAGCAGCGGCGGGGACTAGGTCAGGGTCGACTCCTACAGAGAACACTGCAACCACTCGCCGACCGGACTCGGCCACTCCAATCGCCGGGGTCGATGCCACCTCGGAAAGGTCGAACCATGGCAGAGGTGGAGCAACCGGCTTGAGCTGCGAAAGGCCGAGGCTGGCAGGGTGAGCGCATCCAAGCGCCCGCAGCCAGCGACTGCGGGCCAGAGTGTTTGCGGGGTGGGGTGGTGCGCCGGGGCGGCGCAGAGATCGCACCGCCTGTGCAGCCTGCTCTAAGGCCGAGGACAGGTCCTCGCCGGGGCGCATTTCGAGGCGAGCGCTGCGGTCGTACCTGCCAACCCCGACCTCGAGTTGGCCTCCGACCGTGCGGGCGACTTCCAGTCCGAGGACCTCCCCGCGAAGCACACCGTGCTCGTAGACGACTTCTAGTTGGTGGGCCTCTAGCGCCAAGCTTAAGACAGGGTCGACTTCTTCGGCTTCGTCAAGAAGCGGAAGTGCTGGCGTAGCCGCACCCACGCTGCGACCGTCTACCTGCCACACGTGGACGCCTTCGAATCCGGCGGCGCGTCGAGCGACGACGCCGGCGGCCGAGGGGGACCCGTCCACGAGGACATCAGTGGCTGTGACACCTCTGGAAATCATCGAGAGCAGCGCCGAGCCGAGACGGGACGGCTCTCCGTCGTCGATAAGCGCCCATCCCCGTGACCCGGCGGTATCTGCCATCCCTGCCCCTCCAGGAATGGCGAAGACGTCGAACTGGCCCCCCGGAGTTGGATTCCAGCGGCCGGATACGAGGGCCTTCAGCTTCGCCGAGCGAAGCCTCCCGAGGTGCTCGGGGTCTACTTCTTTGCCCGCCTGCCGTAGCGGCGCTCGAAGCGCTCGACGCGTCCGCCGGTGTCGACCAGTTTCTGCTTGCCGGTGTAGAAGGGATGGCACTCGTTGCAAAGTTCGGTGTGCAACTCGGGCTTAGTCGACCGGGTGAGGAACGTGTTACCACAGGAGCATGTCACGCTGGCGGTTACGTATTCGGGGTGGATTTCTGTCTTCATCGTTGAACCTCTCTCAGATCGCTGGAGTGGCGGTCTTGGCCACCTCAGCGAGGAACTCACTGTTTGTCTTAGTCGACTTCAGCCGGTCTAGGAGCAATTCCATCCCGGCTCCTGGGTTGCCCTCGGCCGCCAGAGCGTTAAGGACGCGGCGCAGCTTCCATATCTGCTGGAGCTGTCCCCGTTCGAAGAGCAACTCCTCGTGGCGGGTAGACGAGGCGTTGACGTCGATCGCCGGGTAAATCCTGCGCTCAGCCAAACGCCGATCCAGGCGAAGCTCCATGTTTCCAGTGCCTTTGAACTCTTCGAATATGACCTCATCCATTCTGCTGCCGGTCTCGACTAGGGCAGTCGCAAGGATTGTCAACGATCCTCCCTCCTCGATATTCCGGGCCGCACCGAAAAACTTCTTGGGAGGATACAGGGCTGCTGTATCGATTCCGCCAGACATGATACGTCCAGAAGGAGGCGCACCCAGATTATAAGCACGGGCCAATCTGGTGATGCCGTCGAGGATTATCACGACGTCCTTGCCCAACTCCACCATCCGCTTAGCCCGCTCCAGCGCCAGCTCGGCTACCGCTATGTGCTCCTCAGCGGGGCGGTCGAAGGTGGAAGACACGACCTCGCCCTTGACGGATCGGATCATGTCTGTGACCTCCTCGGGACGTTCGTCGACGAGGAGCACCATCAGATGGACTTCTGGATTGTTGACCTCGATGCAGTGGGCTATCTGCTTGAGGATGGTGGTCTTGCCCGCTTTGGGGGGAGACACGATCATCCCGCGCTGCCCCTTGCCTATAGGCGAGATCAGGTCGATGATCCGGGCAGTGTCGTTGTCGGGATGGGTAGGCAGCTCCAGCTTGAGGCGGGTGTCAGGGAACAACGGTGTGAGCGACTCGAATCGAGGCCTGTTGCGCGCATCGTCAGGGGCAAGTCCAGAGATTGTGTCTATGCGTAGCAGCGCCGGGAACTTCTCGTTGCCACCGGCAGGCCTGGCAGCCCCTTCGATATGGTCGCCCCGCCTCAGCGAGAAACGGCGGACTTGACTGATCGACACGTAGATGTCTCCGGGCCCGGACAGGAAGCCACGCGTGCGTAGAAACCCATAACCCTCGTCGCGCAGGTCCAGATAGCCGGATACGGCTATCGGCTCCCCGTTGAACGGAGTATCAGCACTCTGGCCAGGCAGGTCCCTCTCGGAGCGGTCGAAGCGATCACGGCCACGGCGGCGGCGACCCCGGCGGTTGCCTTGGTCACCTTCTCCTCCCTGTGCGTCGTCGCCGAAAGCCTCGTCGGCCTCGGCCGTCCCGTTCCGTGAGCTCTGCCTTCCCCCGTCGTGCCGGGTAACTGGGGTGGAGGGCCCACGTCCGCTCGTTGCGCCGCTCGCAACGGGAGCCTGCCGTCCATCCGAGGCTGCTGAGCTGCCGACAGTTGCAGCGCCGGTCGGCCCGGCTGGACTTCCGGAACGGCCGTAGACGGCCCCCTGCGAGGTAACAGCCGACGACGATGACCGAGAAGGGACGGCATTCGGGTTCCCAGCAGCGGCCTGTCCTATAGGTAGCGCAGCGCGAGCTGTCCCGGTGGCCCGCTGTGCGGCTGGAGCCGAAGTGGACGGCGACGCGTTTGAAGGCGGAGCCGGTCTGCGCTGAAACTGCCGCTGGAGGGTATCGGGGTCGCTCGGGGCCCCGGCGGCGAGCGACCTTGGGTCCGCACCCCGCCCTGCCCGCTCAGAGGTAGGCCCCTCAGAGTCGGAGTCACTGCCAGCGTCGGGGCCAGTCGATGCTGGCGGTGCGGCTTGGACATTGCCGGGTTCCAGCCCGAGCTGCAAGGGAGCCTGTAAAGGTAGTTCAGCCTGGTCCCGGCCGGCCTCTACTGTCACTTCGGCTACTGTCACTTCGGCCGTCTCGGCTGGTTGCTGACGGGATCGGGTTCTCCGCCGCTGAGTTCCCACCGTCGCATCTCCGCTGGAAGAGGGCGGGCCATCCGGGGCGACGTCGGAAGCCTTTGAAGCCGGCGACGTTCTCGAAGTCGCCGGACCCGTCGATGGGGCAGACTTCGGGACTCCATTCGATGGATCAGCTTCGATCCCGGTCGCAACCAGAATCTGGCTGATGATGTCAGCCTTCTTCGCTCGGCTCGTCGGCGACACGCCGAGGGCCCCGGCGATCGCGACTAGCTCGTCACGGTCTTTAGCTTGCAGTACCGAGCGTTCGAGCTGCGGTTCGCTCATAGACAACCTCGCGGGTGCTGACCTCGAAAAGGTGGAGGGGAGAGTGGGGACGGTCAGGCTCAGCTTCCTACGGTCTTTCGAGCGAACGGAAGCAGGCAGGTGCACAAACCCGCCTGGAACCAGGTTCCCGTCGCTACATCGGGAACCCGATGAACGAACCTCGGCGGCGCACCGTCGGTGGGGTGGCCAACGACGACCCCCTCATGCTAGCAGGAACTTGCGACGTTCAAGTCGGTGCCAGCGCCGACCCCGGAACGCGGCTGGTGAACCGTGTTGTCCTACTCGCAACCGTTCACAAGTCGAGCTCGGCCCTCACCGCGTCGATCTCAGCCTCCACTGCGGTGGGAACGGCGATCTGACCGATCGCCACGTCGGGGTCCTTGAGACCGTGGCCGGTAAGGACGCAGACGACCGTCGAGCCGGGTTCGACCCCGACTTTCAGAAGCCCGGCCACCGACGCGGCAGACGCCGGCTCGCAGAACACGGACTCCTCCTGTGCGAGGTAGCGATACGCCGCCAGGATCTCGTCGTCGCCGACCGACCCGATCGCCCCGCCGGACTCGCTTGCGGCGGATGTTGCCCCATACCACGATGCGGGCTTCCCAATTCTTATCGCCGTGGCGATAGTCTCTGGGTGCTCCACGGGTCGCCCAAGCACCAAAGGGGCAGCCCCAGCGGCCTGAAAGCCCATCATCTTCGGGAGTCTCGACGACATCCCGGCGTCCTGGTACTCCCTGTAGCCCTTCCAGTAGGCGGTTATGTTTCCGGCGTTGCCGACCGGTATGAAGTGATAGTCAGGAGCCTCACCCAGAACGTCTACTACCTCGAAAGCGGCCGTCTTCTGACCTTCGATGCGGTAGGGGTTTATCGAGTTGACCACCGTCACCGGCGCCGCCTCCCCTAGGGCCCGCACGATGTCCAAAGCCACGTCGAAGTTGGCTCTTATCTGCAAAACCCGTGCCCCGTGGATAAGCGCCTGGGCGAGCTTGCCGAGAGCGATGTAGCCCTCGGGGATGAGCACGGCGCACGTCAGGCCGGCGCGCGCTGCGTAGGCGGCAGCGGACGCCGACGTGTTACCCGTCGAGCCACACACGACGGCTTTAGCCCCCTCCTCGACCGCCTTGGATATCGCAACCGTCATACCACGATCCTTGAACGAGCCGGTCGGGTTGGCACCCTCGAACTTCAGGAAGACCGTAGCTCCCGTCCGGGCCGAAAGGCGGGGCGCTGGGAGCAGCGGGGTGGCGCCCTCGAACAGGGTCACGACTGGGGTCGAGTCCGAGACAGGCAGGAACGGCCTGTAGGCATCTATCAGACCCCTCCACACGGGAGCTTTGCTGCGTCCTTCGGGCACGGAAGACTGCGAGCCTGCGATCACGATCCGACCACCCTCAAGATCCCCCCGACGTGATGGACCACTTCGAGGTGACGAAGTTCCGCCAGGCAAGCTTGGACGTCGCGCTCGAAAGCCGGATGGGTCACAAAGACCAGACGGGCCCGACGTTGCGAGATCATCGAAACGTCGAGCGACTCCTGCTCCATCAACCTGATGGAGACTTCGTGCTGGCCGAGCACCCCCGACACGGCATGCAAAACCCCTGGGCGGTCCGCCACTTCGAGCTCCAGGTAGTAGGCGGAGCGCAAGTCGTCTACGGGCCGCACCGCCGTTCGTCGCAGGGTAACAGTCCTGCCTGCGCCTCCCGACCCGAGGTTGTGGGCCGCGTCGAGCAAGTCCCCCAGAACAGCGCTCGCCGTAGGCATCCCTCCAGCTCCTCGACCTAAGAACATGAGATCTCCGACGGCGCTACCTTCGACGAACACGGCGTTGAAGCTGTCGCGAACCGATGCGAGCGGATGGTTGAGAGGGAGCATCGCCGGGTGCACCCTTACAGCCACCGACTCTACGTCGTCGCCAGTGGCGTCGAAGTGCTCGACGACCGCAAGAAGCTTGATCGCGTAGCCGAGCTTTTGCGCCATCGCTATGTCAGCCTTGCTGATGCTTGCTATACCCTCGCGATACACGTCGCCTGCGACGACGCGGGCGCCGAATGCGACGTTGGCGAGGATTGCGGCTTTGGCTGCGGCGTCGTAGCCCTCGACGTCAGCGGTAGGGTCGCGCTCGGCGAAGCCGAGGCTCTGCGCCTCGGCCAGAGCGTCGTGGTAGCTGGCACCGCCTTCGGACATCTTGGTGAGGATAAAGTTCGTGGTGCCGTTGACTATCCCCATTACCCGGGAGATGCGCTCGCCGGCCAGAGACTCCCGAAGCGGCCGTATAAGGGGTATTCCTCCTGCCACGGCAGCCTCGAAGAGCAGGTCTACACCGGCGGATGCAGCAGCCTCGAACAGTTCCGCCCCGCAGTTCGCGAGAAGCTCCTTGTTGGCGGTGACAACCGGCTTTCCCGACTTGAGAGCGGACAATATGAGCGACCGGGCGGGTTCGATACCGCCGATGACCTCTACGACTATGTCGACGGTGGGGTCGCAGACCACGGCCGCAGCGTCGGTTGTCAAAGCCCCGGGCGGTATCGGAACGTCGCGTTCGCGTGACTGACTCCTCACAGCTACCGCCGCCAACTCCAGGGGTATACCGGTCCGCTGGGCGATCCTGTCAGCGTCGTCTACGACCAGGCTGACCAGCGCGCCGCCCACGTTGCCGCAGCCAAGAAGACCGACACGAAGCGCATGTGACATGGCTGCCAGGGTAGTAGGTGACCTAGTCCCGGCCGCGTCTCACGCCGACGTCGCGCCGATCGAGCACCGAAGCAGGTGCCAACGTTCGCCCCTGGACCCAGAAGTCACGGGGCAATGGCCGACGCGTCGGGATCTTCGAGTGCGAGCAGGTCCTCGACGGTCTCCCGTCTTACCACGACACGAGCGACACCGTCGCGGACGAAGACTACCGGAGGCCGGGGCACTTTGTTGTAGTTGGATGCCATCGAATGGCCGTAGGCCCCTGTCACAGGGGTCACGAGAACGTCACCGACAGCAAGGTCCTCGGGCACCTGCGCGTCCCTGACTATCACATCGCCCGACTCGCAGTGCTTGCCGACGACGGTCACTTTCCTCGGCCGAGGTGATCGAACGCTGCGCGCCAGGAACGCCTCGTAGCCGCTTCCGTAGAGAACCGGTCGCGGATTGTCACTCATTCCGCCGTCGACGCTCACGTAGGTTCGCACTCCGGGAATCTCTTTGACCGTGCCGACCGTGTACGCAGTGAGCGCACCGGAAGCGACGATAGCCCGGCCCGGCTCTGCTGTCAGGGCCACATTCCCTGGGACACCTGCGGCGCTCGCAGCCTCGCGGACCACTTGCGCCCACTCTGCAATTGACAGGCTCTCCTCTCCGTCCACGTAAGCCACTCCGAGGCCTCCACCCATACAGATCTCCCGGATCGACCTGCCAGAGTCGGCTCCTTCCATGAGATCACCCATGAAGTCGGCCAGTACGGCTGTCGCCTTGGCGAAGGAGTCGACGGAGAATATCTGCGAACCGATGTGGGCGTGAAGGCCTACCAACTCCACCGGCGAACCCGGACGCGCCAGCCGAGCGACAGCCTGCTTGGCGGCGCCGGACGCCAGGCCGAAACCGAACTTGGAGTCGTCCTGGCCGGTCATCACGTACTCGTGCGTGTGAGCCTCGATGCCCGGGGTCACACGGACCATCACCTGCGGCCTCGACTTCGCGGCTGAAGCCAAGCCCTCGAGCCGTGCTATCTCGTCGAAGGAATCGACGACGATACGCCCCACGCCGAGCTGCACGGCGCGGGAAAGCTCCGCGAAGGATTTGTTGTTGCCGTGCACGACGAGCCTCGCTGGCGGAACGCCGGCGGACACCGCGACGTGCAACTCCCCTTCGGTCGACACGTCGATCATCATCCCCTCTTCGTAGGCGAGCCTCGCCATCGCCTGGCAGAGGAACGCCTTCGACGCGTAGGCGACGCCACTCCCCCACGCTGCCACCGCCTCCCGGCATCGCCGGCGCAGGTGCTCCTCGTCGTAGACGAACACTGGGGTGCCCACGACAGCGACTAGAGCGGCGACGTCCACTCCCGCTACCAAAAGCTGGCCTCGCTCTCCCACGGCGGCGCCGTCGGGAAGAAGAGCCAATGGGACCGGTCCGCTGCCGGGATGAGTGGCGTCCTCGGGATGAGGGTCGGCGAGCAGCCCGACCGGTTCGGGATCACCGTGGAGCAGCAAGTCTTGGTGACGGGATGGGTTCTCGGCGTCAGGCACCCGGCGATGCTACGCCTGACGCCTCCAGGCGTTCACTTCGGCGCTATGCTCGAAGTTCCCCGGGTGGCCGACGTAGACGGGTCACCTAGTAACGCCCTCGTAGCTCAGGGGATAGAGCACCGGCCTCCGGAGCCGGGTGCGCAGGTTCGAATCCTGCCG
>DAHYHI010000074.1:0-5419 GCA_027391075.1 Acidimicrobiaceae bacterium
CCTTGACGTACCCCACCGATCGATTTGTCGGGGTCCTCAAGCTGCAGAACCAGCGAGTGCTAGCTGATCTCACCCTCAATTGAGGGATCGGCTTTCGCTTCTCTGGGTCTGAGCTATGCCGCCCGGCTAGTCATCGCAGCCCTATGCCCAAGGGGAGTACCTCGCCCAGTCCGACCAATAAGACCTGGTCCTGTCCGGAAAATAAAGAGTCGTGAGTTGGCGCGACGCTTCAGCCCCCGGGGTTGGGGTGCGGGACGCAGTCCCGCTCGGGGTGTCAGCCTCGAAGCGTGTCGGGTTCGGGGCCGGCGGGTTATGTGACCGAGTGGTGGTTGGTCAGGCTGCGGTGTTTCAGGCTGCGGTGGTGAGGGTGACGGTGTGTTCGAGGGCTTGGAGTTGGCTGATGAGGCTGCGTGTGCGTCGCTGTTTGTCGATCCGCTTGTCGTAGTAGTCGGCGCCGAGATCGGTGAAGGTGGTGGTGGGGTCTGTTAGGAGATGGAAGATTGCGACGAGGATCGACCGTTCGATAGCGGCCAGGGCTTTGGCTTTCGGCATCCGTTTGGAGAGACGGCGGTAGCGCGCCCGTAGGAAGGTGTCGGTTTTGGTTCCGCTCACGGCTTGGGACGATGCAATCCAGAATGTCGATCTGCACGGGTTCCGAATCTCCGACGTCGCGAGTGCTGTGCGAGCAGACCGGGTGTTCGGTGTGGCCCGGGAGGCTGTGCTGCGAGAATGCGAGCCCGACGTCGTGCTAGCGCTGGTTGCTGTCGGTAACGGCGTTGTTGACTGGGCAGTTGCCTTCGCTGCGGCCGCACGCTGCGAAGTCGCAGAGGCGACATAGCCACGGTTGTGGCCGGTCGTTAGGGCGGGCGGAACGCTCTTTGGCTCTTGCGAGGGTGATTGTGGTCAGCATCTTGTCCAGTGCTGCTGCAAGGTTGTCGACCTCGTCCGAGGTCAATGCGGACAGCGCGCCGGTCAGTGCCTTCGAGCGCGCTTGACGTATCCGAAGAGCCACGCGTCCCCCACTTGAGGTCAACACTACGGATACGGCCCGTCCGTCCTGTGCTCCGATCCGCTCCACGAGGCCCTCGTCTGCGAGGCGATCAACGAGGCGGACGGTGCCTGAGTGGCTCAGGCCCAGAACGGAGCTCAACTGGGTGACCGATCCGCCGTCGAGGAACTCGTGCAACGCGGCCAGTGCGGCGGGGGCTGACGGGCCGAGCGCCACGATCGCTTCGACGGCTGCGTTCATCCGGTCGGCGACCACGAGGCTCAACGCGCCCAAGACGTTGGCTGCGTGCTGGTGGCTTGACAGTGTCTGCGACACATACCTAGGTTACATGTATGAGTCACACATATGAACGGTTAGGTTCTGGCGAGTCGACGGCGACGCTGTCCATGCTGAATATCGACAGCGCGGACCCAGCCAGGCTGGCGCAGTTCTACGCCGCCGCGCTCGGCTGGGAGGTTACCTACAGCGACGACAGCTACGGGATGATCGAAGGCAACGGCATCAAGATCGGCTTCGGCAAGATCGAGGGGTTCCGGCCTGCGCAGTGGCCCGACGAGGGTGGCGTCAAGCGCTTCCACTTCGACCTGCAGGTGAACGACCTGGACGAGGCGACCGAGAGCCTCTGTGGGATCGGAGCCAGCCATCCTGACTTCCAACCCGGAGCTGGGCGCTGGCGGGTGCTGCTCGATCCCGACGGCCAGCCGTTTTGCCTGATCTCGCCCGCCCACACCGCAAACATCGAGGCGTTCATCGAGGACTCCCGCGGCCGCGACGTAGCGCCGCCCGGTGCCTGATCTCCCGGAGTTGCTCGTCGAGGACGCCGAGGCGTGGCGCTCTTGGCTGGACAGCCATCACGCCGACCATCCGGGCGTATGGCTGGTGCTCCACAAAAAGGGTGGTCAGACGACGGCCCTTACCTACGCGCAAGCGCTTGACGAGGCCCTCTGCTTCGGCTGGATCGACGGGCAGATCGCACGACGTGACGATGACAGCTATCGCCAGCGCTTCACCCGACGCCGGCCGGCCAGTCCCTGGTCGGCCAGGAACGTCGAGCACGTCGCCCGCCTGACCGAGGCCGGGCGGATGCAGCCAGCCGGAGAGGCGGCCGTCGATGCGGCCAAGGCACAAGGGCGGTGGCAGTCGGCCATACCGTGGGCAGGCCGACATGCAGACGCCGCCCGATCTCGCCCGGGCGCTGGCAGCCAATCCCTGCGCAGCCGAGACGTTCGACCAGCTGGACGCAGCCAATCGCTACGCCATCGTCTACCGGCTCAACACCGTAAAGAGCCCGGCGACTCGGGACCGCAAGCTTGCCGAGTACGTCGACATGCTCGCCCGCGGCGAATCCATCCATCCCCGCAAGTCCCGGAAGGATCGCCAGTGACTACCCCAATCCCGCCCAACGCGGCACGACGTCCGGACGGGTCGACGATGCCGTAGATCGTCACCCGGAGGGGCGATGGGGGTGTACACACCCCATCGATCGGCGTGCGCGGCGCCCGCTCGAATGATCTGAGCGCCCGTTTCGCGTCAAGTCTGGTGCAGACCGAGCACGCCGAATCGGCGATTTGGCGCCTGCATCGGCTCGGGGCTCAGCGCTGGAGCCGTGTGTCAGGTGTCGATGTCGCCAAGCGCGGCCGCGGCAGCGGCAACCTTCGCCGCCACCTCCGCCAGGGACGAGTCCGCCGTGCTGAGGCCGGACCGGGAGGCGAGCAGGGGACTGACCTTCCGAAGGGCCTCGAAAGTCGTCCCGTGGGCAACCGGGATCACCCGGTCCGTGGCGAGCAGGGCGGAGATTCCTTCTCCGCAATGCCCTCCTGCTCAATGCTCTTGAGCAGTGCTGGGGTGACCAGGACTATCCCTATGCGCGAGTTCCGGAGTCCCTTGTCGATCTCGCGGATCAGCAGAGTGCCCAGGGGGACATCTTTGTCGCTGAACCAGACCGACGCACCGCTGGACTCCAGGCTGTTGCACAGCTCGGCCGCGCTGCTCTCGCGGTCGTCCCAGGCGTGACAGAGGAACAGGTCCCTGCGCTCCGGGTGGGATACCGCCTGCTCGGCCGCTTTGCGGGCGACCGGCTCGATGGACCGCCACTCGGTCGGTGAGTAGGTGACCGAGCCGCCAGCCCGGGTGCGTCCTGACCTCCTACCCCCGGACGAGCTGCCACCACTGGAGCCGCCACCGCCGTACGACGACCCGCTGTGCGCCCGTCTTTCTGGTGCCGGGTGATCGTGGCCTCGTCGCGATGACGCGCCAGGCAGTCAGCGACCGGCTTCCCCTGGCCGACGTAGACGGTCGTCTTGCGGGCTCCGGTGGCCTCCTCGGACCAGATGACATAGACGCCACCTTTGGCGAGCGAATCACGTTTCAGGTTGAGCTGGAGAAAGTTGCACCAATGGCCGTCGCCGCCGCATCCCCGCCATGACAGCAGGAGCGATGCGTATCGTGCTGGTTGAGCCATCCCTACCTCGCATGTATCCCGAGCTCGTCGATTGCCGCCGAGTGCTGGTCGCTTATGCCGCTCGAACCAGGTTCAATGCGACTGCGCTCAAGAACACACCGACCAGCGCCCGGAGGAGGTAGTCGAACCAGTTCCGCACCGGAACAAGGAGATGGGACACGCCCGCGGCCATGGCTCCTACCACGACATGGATAGCGCCGTTGGTGGACGAGGTGCTGTTCGACACGTGAACCTCCTACTGCTGGGACGAATGAGGGGCGACCGGTGGTCGGACCTTCCTCATCGATGCCCGACTACATCCGCCCACCATGTTACACTGAACAATGAGTAGGAACTGAGTGTAACATATGGAGGTGTGCGCTGGACTCGATCGGTCAAATGTTGCGTACGGGCAGGGAGCGGGTCGGGCTGTCGCAGGAGGCGGCAGCCGAGGCGGTGGGGATCAACCGGGTCCTGCTCAACTACTACGAGGCGGGACGCCGCCAGGTCCCGCTCACCGTCGCGGCGGCACTGGCCCGTCTCTATGGGACCTCGCTGGAGTCCTTGCTGCCAGGTGAGGAGCTGGCTGGGGCGGGGGTCGACGTGAGTGGGATGCTCTTCCGGGCTGCGCCGAGGGATATCGGCGAGAGCGCGCAGGGTGGACTTCGGCTGTTCGAGCAACGTGTGTCCGAGTACGTCGAGCTGGCTGGGGAGATGGGCACGGTCTTGCCGGGCCCGGGCCACAGCCCGTTCGCCGTGGCGCGCGGCGCAAGTGGCAAGGAAGGCGCCTGGGCAGCCCGTCAGCTACGCCGCCAGCTCAACCTGGGCGGCGGAGCGCTCGGCGATCCGTTCCAGGTGCTCGACGAGCACGTGCTCATCTGGCGGCTTCCGCTCGGCGCCGACCTGGGCGAGGCGCCCTCGGGGTTCTTCTACAACCACCCCCAGGCAGGCTTCTGCATCGCTGTCAACTCCCAGATGACCCTTGGCCGACAGGTCTTCACCCTGGCTCACGAGCTCGCCCACGCCTACTTCCACTCCCAGGCAGCAGACGTCGTGGTCTCGATGCCCGGGGAGGACCATGGCCGCGAGCGGTTCGCGGACGCCTTCGCCGGCGAGTTCCTCGTGCCGAGCGACGAGCTACGACGGGTGGTCGGCGAACTGGCACCGTTCGACGACCTGGCCAACCCGACGCTCGTCGTGCACCTCCAACGGCACTTCGGCGTGAGCTTCGCCACGCTACGCGTGCGGCTCCTCCAGGAGAAGCTGATCACCAAGCCCGTCTACGACTCCCTGGCCGAGACGTCCCCGAGCCGGCTCGCCCGGGCCCTCGGTTACCGGGTGCATCCTGCCGACCTGGGCAGCTACGACCTCCATCCGCTCGAGGCCCAGCCGACCCGGGTCCTATTGCTCGTGCGCAGCGCGCTCGAACGCGGGGCGATCACGGCAGGTGACGCGGCGGAGGTGCTCGGCACGAGCAGCGAGGAGGTCCGCCAGCTGCTCGCACGACCCGGGCCCGCCGAGGACGAGCGCCGGGTGCAGCGCGACCTCGAGGAGGCAGCATTCGCCAACCGTGAGCGCTGAGCAGGCACCACCGTGCTGCTCGATGCCTCGGTTGCCCGCAGCTTCGCCGTCGTGGGCTGGACCCGCCAGCTGATCCAGGTGTGCGGCGGCACGGTCCTCATCGCCGACGGGGTCCACGGGGCGGATCCCGAGGATCCGAGCGAGCTGCGCCGGATCCAGGTCGCCCTCCAACGTCAGGTCGACCAATCAGGCTATGGATCTGGGCTGGCTGGTCGGGGGCTCGCCGCCGTGCATGGCCTCGACGAGCTCCTTGCCCTTGGTCCGGATGAGCTCACCGTGGTCACGCTCACCGCCGAGGAGGTTCACCTGGCAGTGCGTTTGCAGTCCAGACGGCCCGAGGACCGAGCATGGCGCGAGTCGCTCGGCGCGAAAGCTCGGCGACTCGACGC
>DAHYHI010000101.1:0-11122 GCA_027391075.1 Acidimicrobiaceae bacterium
CGCACCAGAAGATAGCGCCCCGCCGGGAAAGCCCCCTAACCCCACTTCGCCCGGTCCCTCGGGAGATGCCGCCGCAGCGAATACAGCGAAGACGCCTCCGAAGGGGAACCCGCACCGGAGCCGTCCCGGTCACGGATCCCGCGACAAGGCGCACGGAGCTAAGCGTGCGGGGTAGCAGCAGGCGATCTCGTGAGGCCACGTGGGCAACCGCAGAACTGGGTGATCGGCGCTCTCCGGCCGAACGCGACCAGCCGGCCGGCATCGAGCGCCATTTGGCGATCTGCCTCTTCGAAACCGCGCAGAACGACGCGGCAGGACGGCAGCCACCAACTGGCTGCCGTCCGCGCATGTCGGCACGTCTGGAGCGGGGTCTTGGGGTTGGGAGCCGGGGATCAGCCCGGTCTCGCTCGGCGTTGATGGGCTTAAAGATCGAGGATGAAGCGCAGCGCTCGCTCGATGGTGCGAAGCTCGTCGGGTGCGACGTGGCCGAGCCTGTGGCGGATGCGGGCGGTGGAGACAACCCGGATGTGGTCGCATCTCGCGTACGAGAGGTGCTCCAGGCGGCTGACGCCCGCTGCGATCTCGACATGGCTGCGCAACCCCTAGTCGGTGGAGGTGACGGGCACGACCACGACGAGCTCGCCAGGTCCGTTGTTGACGATGTCGGGGGAGACCACGATCGCCGGGCGGAGGAAGGCTGGTTCGTGGCCGACCGGGCGACCGAGGTCTACCTGGTAGATCTCACCCCGCCAGATCACCCGAGGGCATCCCACTCCTTGCGCTCGTCCTGGTACGCCTCCCACCGCTGGGGATCCTCGCGGAGTCGGCGGTAGTCGTCGCTCAGGCCGCGAAGGAACTCCTGGCGTTCGAGGGCATCGATAGCCGAGTGGACGACCTCCACGACCGTGGTCTTGCGGGACTTCGCCATCGACTGCAGCCGTTCGGAGTCAGGCCGGCGGACCCGCACGGTGGTGGTCTCTTCAACACCCATCACAACAGTGTAGACTAAACGTAGACTCACCGGAGCGACCAGGCAGTCTCACCCACGCTGATACGGAACGGCGCGCCACAGTGAACAGCTCCTGCCCACAGGACATAAGCGCAGATCGTGACGTCGATGGCGCAGTGGCCACCGCCCAGCGTCCAGTTCCTGTAAGGCTGCTCGGTGCCGACGACCAGCTTGAGCCGATTGAAAGCATCAGCGCTGTAACACTGCTGACTTTCGATATGAACGAGTCGGTGAGTTTCTATTGCGCGCTGGGCTTCCGCCTGCTCTATGGAGGACCTGTGACGCTTATGTGGAATTCCACATGACAGGCACACCGCCGGCACGGCGTTCCTCGACGAGGGGATCAACTTGGAAGGCCGGATCGGTCCGTCGGGCCCGGCCAGGTGCGTAGCTGTGAACAAGGAGTAGCGGTGATCACCCCGGGGCAGACCGACCTGAATAGTCGTGTGGTGTTAGACCGGCGCCACCAGGAGATGGCGCTACTGGCAGCTTGGCAAGACGCACAGGAAGGGTTGGTGTCCGCGCTCGCCAGGCGGGACCGGCTATCCGAACGACGTGAGCATGCAATCGCTGCATTTTTGGGTATGACCCCCGCCGAGCTGAGATCGGCGAAACATCACGACCGAACAGGCCAGCATCCGACGAGTCCGGCCAGCCGGGTCAAATACGCCTCCTACGTCCATCGCCGCAAGGTCGTCTAGAAAGTAGAAGCGCAGTGGGCGGAGCGGATCGCCGCCGCCCAGGTCCTCGCCGACGAGGCAGGCGTCACCCTGTGCGAGACGACCACGGCGCTGCTCGCAGGGACAACAGCACACACGGTCGAGGAGCTAACAGGCCTCACCCGCCGCCAGGTAGCCGCAGTGTCCAAACGCGCCCGCGCATTGCTGTTATCAGTAGCCGGTTGAGACGCGCTGAGACCGATCACGTGATCCGAAGTAGGAAAGTGAGGTGTCACCTGTCCAGTAATCCCGTCTAACGTTAGGCGTCCCCGTCGCCACCGGACCCCCGGCGAACTGATAGGTCAGCTGGGCGCGTTTCCATCGGGTCGGGTGACGGTGAACATGTAGCAGCCGTACACAATGTTGCGGCTGTGGATTTGGGTCACCTCGGGGTTGGCGAGCATGACGGCGATCGCGCCTTCGGGGTCTTCGCCGTCGTGCATTGTCGATAGCTCATGAATCCAGCCCCGTGCGTCGTAGGCGCGCAACACCTGCGGCCTTCCCCGCCAATCCGGCGGATACTCCTGCGTACTCGCAGGCCCGCCGCAAGTCTCGGCGTGAGCGAACACCGCTCCCACCTCACGGTAGGGGCTCGCCGGCAGCGGCGGCTCGTAGCCGAAGAGGATCGCCCGCTCAGCGGGGCGGGCGTTGCGCAGGCAGCACCGTAACGGCTCGCCGCCGTCAGCTGCCAGGTGCTGAACTGGGATCCCCGAGGCGGCATCGACGCCACGGGCACGAACTTCGTCGAGCACTTCGGCTGGGATCGGGTGAATCTGGAACGCTCTGCTCGGTGTCTTCATTGGTCATTCTCCTAACTGGTAGCTGGCGGGACTAGAGCCGGGCTCGTCCGAGTTGGACGCCGTCTTTCGGCGCGGACGGTGCACCCGGTCTTGTGAGATGACTACGCCGACGAGGATGAGCAAGCCGTCGACGGCCCTTGCAGCTGGCCCCAACGAGGCCGTTCGACACGCTCAGGACGCCGACCAGGGAAATCCACCCGCCCTGCCCGTAGTTGGCTCAGGGTGGACGCCGGGATCGCCGGTCACGGCTCGCTCTTTTGGGCCTCTGCGTCCAGCAGGGCCCGCTTGGTGGCGGTCCCCCACCGGTAGCCGCCAAGGGATCCGTCTTGGCGCACCACCCGATGGCAAGGGACGACCAACGCGGCAGGGTTCGCGGCGCAAGCCCCCCCGACAGCTCGGACCGCTGTCGGGGAGCCGATCCCGGCGGCGACCTCGCCGTACGAGCGGGTCTCCCCGGCGGGAATCGCCCGCAACGCCTCCCAAACCCGAACCCGAAAGGCGCTTCCCCGCAAGTCGACTGGCAGCACGGTCGCGTCGTCGTCTCCTCGCAGGGCGCCGGCTAAGACGACAGCGACGTGTCCGAGTCCGTCGTCGTCGCGCTCCAAGACCGCCCGGGGGAACTCGGCGGCCACTTCCGCCACCAACGCGGTTTCGTCGGCACCAACCCGCACGGCGCACACCCCCTTGGCGGTGCACGCCGCTACGACCACCCCTATCGGAGTGATAAGCGACGTGTAGCCGATCCGCTCCCCGGCGCCGCCCGAACGGTACCGTGCCGGCGTCATTCCCAGCCTGGGCGCCCCGTGCTCGTAAAAAGCCCTAGCCGACCCGTACCCAGCCCCGAAAGTGGCGTCAGCCACCGCCGCACCAGCCCGCAACGCCGACCTCGCACGCTCGGCCTGAACGGCGCGCAGATAACCACCGACCGGCACCCCGACCACCTCGGTGAAACGGCGGCGTAGATGACGTTCACTCCACCCCAAACCCGACGCCATACCAGCCAAGTCACGGTCACAGTCGGGGCTCTCCAACCAACGACAAACCTCCACCACCGCCGCCAACGTCGCATCCCCGGCCTGGTCCCGGTCCGGCTGGCACCGCCGGCAGGCACGGTAGCCGGCGGTCACCGCGCCAGCAGGGGTTGAGAAAAACTCGACGTTGCGGCGCAGCGGCAGCCGCGCCCCACACCCAGGCCGGCAATAGACGCCCGTGGAGCGCACCGCGTACACGAACACCCCGGCCAGTCGGGCATCGCGAGCCACAACCGCCCGCCACCTAGCCCCAGCCAGACCGTCCAAGTCCACTGCGTCGTCCACCACGTCCACGATACGGACACGGCAGCTAACGCGCCTCCCGCTCACGGACACGAAACTCGCGGTAGTAAAAGCCCGCCCCCTTGCACCCTCCAGCTGCGGCGTCGAGCCCTTCGATAGGCGCCCGGCGGGCGTCGGGTCGGGTCCGCGCCGATCCTGGGGCATCACGGCACGGGAGATGCCTGCCGGCCCGGGCGGTCGGATCCGTCGACGCCAACCGCTGTGATAGACGGCCCGTAGAGGGCGGGCCGCGGCCGAAGGGAACCCCAGTGAATCGTGGTGTTAGTACCTCCACCCGAAAGTTGTCCGACGCTCAACGGGCGCTGCTGCGTCAACGACACCTCGACGACCTGGCCGCCCTCGCAGCCCACGCCGCGGCTCTGAAACACGGTTGGCGGCTTCACCCAGGATCGCGAGCGCCCAGAAGACAGCGTGGAGGATGGGCTCGTAGGCCAGCGCGTCACGACCGGATCGGGCGTGGGCTGTGGCGTTCGTGTCATGGCGGCGCATGTCCTCGAGCACAGCTCGGTCGCGCCCTGGTCCTTTCATAAGGGGACCATGTCCCGTCTCACGCCCGACGAACGCGTTATCCCGCAGTGACGATTGCAGCACCAAACTGACGGGGCAGCCAAGCAGCGACTCGAGATCGTCGACGAGCCCAGCCAGGTCGAACAGACTCCGGTCCACTGGCTCCAGTCCGGTGCCATCGCGGTCAGATTAGCCAAGGGAGACTCGGAAAGACGCTGCTCTCTGGTCTGCGAGTCGTATCCCATCCGAAGGCCAGCTGGGCCGTACGACTCTGGCCGCCTGGTGACATCGCGTTATCCCAGACCAGGAGAGGTATACGACCATCGGCGGTCAGCAACGCCAGCGGGATACACGCTGGATGGTCGCACACCTGGGGCTGAGCCATGGCCGCGCTCCGCCTACCGAGCAGCGGCATTGCTCCGACTGATGGGGCCGAAAGCTGGCTCCGAAACACGGAGGCACTTGCGAGAGGTCGAACGGCCTATGCGGAAGTTTGATATCCACTTGCGGTACTGTTTTCGGGTGAGGATACTGCTGTAGGTGTTACTCCGTCGGGCATCCCCAGGTGACGAGCACAACGTCGCCCAGGTGCACGTCCGATCCTGGCAGGTTGCCTACCGGGGACTACTGCCCGATGAGTACCTCGACGCCATGGACCCAGCTGATCGCGCTGCTCGTTACACGTTCGCTGACAGCGGCCCTGACCGGCCCTACACGACGGTAGCGGTCGAGGAGGACCGAATCTGCGGCTTCGCAACTATCGGACGTTGCCGGGATACGGACAAGTCGGAGTCGGCCTCCGGCGAGCTCTACGCGATCTACGTTCACCCAGATTGCTGGAACATCGGAATGGGCCGGGCGCTGATCCACGAAGCCCGGAAGCAGTTGACCGATTGCGGGTTCACCGTGGCGGTGTTATGGCTACTCGTGGGCAACGCTCGAGCCGAACGCTTCTATCAGACCGATGGCTGGCAGCCTGACGGGGAGCGCCGGCTAGAGGAAGTGCACGGCATCACCGTCGACGAGGTTCGCTACGTACGGTCGCTCGGGTGATCATCACCTTCCACACCCAGCGCTAGCCCGGGAGCCGACGAGTCGGGCCACGTTGTTCTTCGCGACGCTCGAACGGGTGATCAATCGGGTGCTCCGCCCGGTAGCACCTCGCCAGATCGGTCGATGCAATCGAAGTAGGGAGATAATGGGATAGGCAGGGGTACATGCCGGACGTTCCACACGCCTGGCGGCACGGATTCGATGAGGTCGCCGAACTTTATGACCAGGTACGCCCCGGCTACCCGGACGAGTTCTTCCACGAGTTGGCGGCCTTGCTTCCTCGGTCGCCGGTGGTGGTCGAGGTCGGTCCCGGCACCGGCCAGGCCACGAAGGGCCTCGTCGCCCGTGGCGCCAAACTAACCGCGGTCGAGTTGGGTGCCCACCTGGCAACCGTCCTCGCCCGCAACCTCCCGACCGTCGACGCGGTCGTGGCGGCGTCGAGCTACCACTGGGTACCACCGGAGGAGCGCGTGACCCGACCAGCAACTCTGCTCCGCCCGGGCGGCTACTTGGCGGTGATCGCCCTCAACCAGGTCGCTTCTCCCGCCGACAGCGGTTCTTCGACGAGGTCCATCACGCCTTCAGCCGACATGGACTGCCGGCAACACACGACCCTGTCCCCACACACGAGGGACTGGTTCCCGAGTTTGTCGACGACATCGTCGTCTCACCGCACTTCGCAGAGCCTTGTATCCATTGCTACCGATGGGACCAGCGCTACACCGCTCGGGAGTAAGTCGAGGTGAAGCGGACCGACTCGAACTGTCGGGCGATGTCCGACCCGGAAACCCGCGAGGCGATGCTCGCCGGGGTCGAGACTCTCATCGACTCGCGCTACGACGGGTGGATCGTCCGCCCGCTCACCGCCTCTTCGGTGAGAGCTCGCCGCCGCTGACCATTGGCGCCGACACACATCCAGACGGCCACGACAGCTCTGAGACAAGTCCACGAGACGCCGGCGGTCGATTGAACCCGAGCTCAGAGTGTCCGTAGGGGCGAGCAGAACGACCGCTCGAGAATCCACAGCCGGCACCCGTTGGCCGGGCGCGGATCGGCACATCGGAAGCGGTTTCACCGGCCACGGCGTTGTTGGCGGGGGAGGCCGGGTCTGCTGGTTGTCCTCGCGTTGGTGGCGTTAGTCCGAAGTTACCCCCCTGGGGTAGCAGAGTCTGCTGCGACCAGGGGAAATGCAAAGGGGGTTTTGGTTGTTGTGGCTACGTGAGTGTGAGCGGTACCGGTACACCGAGCAGCTCGAATACTTGCCGCTGGGTGGGGGTGGGCGCGGCGAGCATCTCGAAGTTCTGGGACATCCCCGGCGTGGTCCGCACGGTGTTGCGGGTCATGGTGGCGAGATGGTCGAGGAGCCGTCGAAACGACCGGTCCTCGCTGGGCGATCGACCCTGTTTGTTTGCGGCCTTGGCCTTGGCACCGGCCGAGCGTTGCGCTGGTGCAACCGGGATCTGAC
Source organism: Acidimicrobiaceae bacterium (assembly GCA_027391075.1). Lineage (GTDB taxonomy): Bacteria > Actinomycetota > Acidimicrobiia > Acidimicrobiales > Palsa-688 > JAJZAM01. The sequence goes on from DAHYHI010000101.1 coordinate 6,888, forward strand.
GCGCTGGGGGCTCCTCGTCGGTGAAGGCGAGTGGCGCCATGGTCTCCCGCAGGTGCCACACCAGATAGGCGGCCAACATAGAGATGAACACGTCAGACCGCACCCGGCCTTCCAAGCGACGGTGGATGGGACCCAGGTCGAGGTCGTCGATCTTGATGTGGCGGAAGTCCCGCTCCGCGATGGCCGGATCCTTGTAGGCGTCGACCACCCCTGGGGCGTCCATGTGTTCGGCACCGATGGTGGTGCGCAACACGTAGATCCCGTCGAGTGCCGCCTCTGTGTCGATGGACCCCTGTTTGCGGGTGACGACCACGGTGGTGTCGGTGATCGCCACCTCGAAGTGCTCGGCCATCTTTTTCCTGTTGAGCACTTTGGCGACCTTCACCTCGATGTTGTCTGCCCCGCAGAGTCGGCCGTCTTCGACAGCAGCGACGATCGGGGCGAAGAGACCCTCGGCCGCTGCCAACAGCTCTGCCCGCTTGCGCTTGCGCTCGGCGGCCAACAAGGGGTACCGACAAGCCACGAGGCGTTCGTCGGGATAGTCGGTATGGGAGAACTCGGCCAAGTCCGCTTCGTCGAACAAGGAGAGCTGTAACGGTCCGTCATCTCTCGCCAACGCGGCGATCTGGGGGGCACGCAGACACGTCAGCCACCCGAAGTCGCCGGCTTCTCGCAGGGCTTGGATCCGAGCCTGGGTGATCATCCCCCGATCACCCACCATGGTCAGGCGATCGAGGCCGAACCGGGTGCGGATGGTCTCCACGATAGAGATGAGAGCGGTCGGGTCTGCGGTGTTGCCTTCGAAGACCTCAATGGCGACCCGACGACCGTCGCTGTCGGCGAGCAGTCCGTATCCGACCTGGGACAGGCCCCGCTTGCTGTCCCTTGAGTAGCCCCGGGCCGCCACTTCGTTCCTCGATCCCTCCACCCACGATGACAACAGGTCGAAGTACGCCATTCCCTGCGGGTTGGCATCCCTCCCCAAGTGACGCTTGGCCAGCTTCACCTCGACGCCCGCTCGGCGACCTTCCAGCCAATCCATGGCGGCATAAACCTCGTCGGTCCCGATCCCATCGAGGCCGAGGACGGCTACCAAGGTGGTATCCGCCCACCAAGTGGTGCTCGCCAGCTTCGAGCAGGGACGGACCACCCGGGCCAGGATCAGCGCATAGACGATGTCACGTTCCTTGCAGCATGGACCGAGGAGATCGACCAACCCGAGGGACTTCGCCATCGACGCCACCGCAGCAAGATGGCCGTGAGGAAGGGGGCGGGTCACTTCGAACCCCGAACCGGCTGCCACCAACGTCTCTCCGGCCAATCCCGACCGGATCGCTTCGATGAGCTCTTCGGGCAGATGGGACAGATTAGCCAACGTCTCGTTTTTGACCTTGGATCCCTCACGGACCGAACAGCGCAACAAGTGGGAGCGGTAGGTCCGTTCGGTGCCGTCCTTCGCCGCATAACGGCGCACTGTTGACGACACATGCATCACGCCACCACGACTAGACACAACAAAAGTCCAGCATCCCGCCATTCACTCGTCACGTACTTAGTGTCTACACGAATCGATCCAAAAGCACATCCAATGCCCGATCAGGGCAAGTTCCTACGAGATACGGGGAAGCAACTTCGGACTAGCCACCTTTCATGGCGATCCGCACTCCAGCGGATGTGCTCATCGGCTGATCGCTGGAGGGACCTGTAGAACTCCTGCTCGATGGAACCAGCCGGGGATGCATCAGCGAGAGCTGCGGCTTTGTTCCTTTGTTCGACGTCACGAGGAAAGGGTTGTCCGGGTGCACCCGAAAAGGATCCACTGATGGCGGCTCCGTGTAGTGCACCAGCCACGTGTTGGAGTGCTTCCTCCCCGACTGCTGATGCTGCTCGAAGAGCCTGCGCGACAAAGCCTGGGTGCGACAGAACAAAGTCATGCGGCATCTGTCGCAGCACACACGCTAACGCTGCCATCCATGTCGGCGACTGTTCGTCAAATGCGTCTTGAAGGAAAGCCAGAACATCGGGATCGTTGAAGTCTTGAGCGACCACAGCGACCAAGCGGCCACCTGCGTCCCGACGCATCCAAGACTCCGGCGCGTCCGAAATCCACTCTAGGAGTCCTCGTAGCACCTTAATGAGATCCGGATCGGCGCGAATTTGAAGTGGAAAGCTCCAGTGGAATGGAAGGGGGTCGTACCCTCCGTAGCCGAACTGCTCCCACCGTTCGATTCGGCTCCTCAGGAGCCCAACGAGTTTCGTCGGCTGCTCTTTCGACAGCACACAAAGAAACTCTTGGATCCAATGCTGTTCGATGGATGGACATTCGACGATCTGCGTCAGCATGTCATCGGCGACACACGGAGGCACGGCGCTCCAGCGGAGGGATCCTTGTCCCGAGAAGGTAGCGAAGACATCATCGGCCACTTCTGGAGAGTCGCTGAACTTGATCTGACCAATTAGCGCAAGAGCTTCGGCTGGACGATCTTCTGCGAGTCGTTGCACCGCTCTTACCACCGCTTGGCGCACCGCGGGGATATCATCGATGGCAAGCTGGGTGAGAATTTCAAACTCCCCGGAATCAGGGGGCGACGACCGCTATTCCAGCCAAGCGCGTAGGCAATCAGCCTTCGGAACCCCAGCGCGCCATCGGCCAAAAGGGCGCGCATAGCAGTGATGGCACCACTCGGATCCTTTCCACCGATGGCCGAGATGACAATCGACAGCACCTCAGTCAGAGGCGAATCAGGCTGCGCTTCGACACGCTTACAAATCGCAATACCGAGAGCTGGGATCTCCTCTACGAGGGTCCATACGAATGGTCCAGGCGTTCCAGCGCTTCCTCCCAGCGTCCGGGTGCGCGTGACTCCCCGAGGGGAGGAGGGGGCTCAGCGTTCGACGTCACGGTCCAGGCCGGCGCCACGGACCACCGCTTCCTTGCTGGCCGGGCGGGTGAGGGGTGGCACAGCGACGTCGAGGAACTCGTGCGCCTTGTCCCGCAGGCGGAAGTGGCCATCGCGATCAAGCTGTCGGATAATGCCAAGTCCTGGCTGGCAAGCTAGGGCAACAGAACCCAAGCCGGCGGCATCCCAAAGGTGATGCCGATAGGGACGCGCCAGAACGATCGCCCGAGAATCCGCACCCAGAGGCCGTCCGCTGGATGCGGATGGGCACGTATGGCGCCGCTAGTTACGACTTCAATCTGCAGGCTGGCAGGTCCCGCAGGGCCTCGGCGGCCATCTGGCGTTCGCCTCCGCCCAGTCGGTGAGCGCGACGCTGGCCTTTAGGTAACCACTGGCCCAGGTGCGGATGTCGCCGCCCTTGCGAGGGGCCATGGTCCAGAAGTCGGCGCGGTGCAACGCGAGGTATCGAGGACTGGGGTTGCGCTCATGGTTCAGGACGTAGCCGCGTTGGTGGGCGGCGAGCCGGGCGGCGAGCCGGGCGGCGAAACGGTGAACGTGGACGTCGAGTCTGACCGTGTCGACCCCTTGGCGCATGACCAGCCACTGGAACACCGCTTGGCCGAGGCCGTGGATCCGGCCCTTGAAGTCATGCTCGAAGGTGGCAGTGTCCGTCCACCGCTTCAGAGCGTGCTGGTCGGTCACGCCGATGGAAGCGAAGTAGCCGACGAGGCTGCGCGGCATTGCGCCCTGGTCCACAGGTCATAGCCCCACAAATGTCTGGCGAGAGCGGTGTTGCCCGCCTTGTCCGCGGGCCAACGCTCAAGGAGGTCAACGAGATCGTCCAGCCCGGTGAGGGAAGGACGGACCCGAGTCGCGAAGTGCTCGAGGGCCCGCTCGACGGCGGTGGTCTGGAGTTGGAAGCCGACGAGGCAGTCCCCCACCGGCTCGGGGAGCTTTCGGCACGCCTCGACCATTCGCTCGATGTCGCCCTCGGTGATCACCGTTTGTGATGGTATAAGATGGGTGTGACAGTCGTCGACGGGGAGGACGACGTCGACCAGGCCGTCGCTCTAGGCTGCGCCACCCGCGGCCCTCGCAGCCCGTCGGTGCATCCCGGCCGCTCTGGCAGGGTTGGGACACACGGATCGTCGGCGAGGGCGAGGGCGAGGGCGAGGAGGAGGCTGGCGCTGATGCACGGGCAGCGGATGGCTCGGATCAGGTGTCGGTCCGTTCGATGCGCTTGGGTGGGACGTTGTTGCGGGCATGGTCAGGGCTGGCCGGGCGGGCGGGGGAGCCGGAAAGCGGTGGACGCTTCGGCGAGCACAGCGAGTTCGG
>DAHYHI010000103.1:0-107471 GCA_027391075.1 Acidimicrobiaceae bacterium
TTCTTCACGTTCCTCAACATCAAAACCCCAAGCGGCCCGTAGTCGTAGGTGGACCGGAACCCCCCGTATATCTCCGCTGAGGGGAAAACGAACCCGCGCTGCTTGCACAGCCTCACTATCTCGTCCATCTCGACCGGCATAGCCGGCAAGGCTAGCTTGCTCCTCCCAACAGGTGGACCGCCTTGAGCCGGCGCTCCAAGTGCGCTTCGAGCGCTGCCGTGGCCATGCCGGCCGCGGCGAACACCTCGGGACTGGCCGGAAGCGCCAGGGCGTCCGCCAGCCGGCCTCCCAACACTTGGCGCACGACCGCCAAGGTTGCGGCATCCACGGGGGCACCCTGGCGATGGGTTCGACACAGCGTTCCGCCTACGACGACGTCGAAGCTGACCACTTCGGGTTCCCCGCACGCCACGCAGTGCTCGACGACGGGCACGACGCCCTCGGCCGCCAGAAGCTTCCAGTAGAACGCTCCGACCAGCAACGCCGGCCTTTGGGGCGAGTAGGCGAGGGTTCGCAGTGCCCCCGTGAGCATCTTGAACAGCCCCGGGTCGGACTCGCCTTCCCTGCCCACCTGCTCGGCCGCTTCGACCAGGGCACCGGCGTCGGTCATCCGCTCCAGGTCACGTCGAAGCGGGGCGTACGCGTCGACGGTCTCCACCTGGTTTATTCCGTCGAGGTTGCGACCCTCGTAGCCGAGGAGGCTGACACGGCTCGGCGGCTCGAGGCGTCCACCGAAACGACTCTTGGTGCGTCTCACCCCTTTAGCCACGGCGCGCACCTTGCCACGCGTGGCGGTCAGCAACACGATTATGCGGTCCGCCTCGCCGAGCTTGTAGGTGCGCAGCACGACGGCCTCGTCGCGATATAGACCCATCTGCTAGGCCTCCAAACCGTGGGCGATTCTCACGGGATGGCGTCGTCGGGACCACTGCCGGCGTTACCGTAGCGACGATCGCGTGACTGGTATTCGCGCACCGCGTCGGCGAGATGGCTCCTACGGAAATCCGGCCACAGCACGTCGGTGAAGACAAGTTCGCTGTAGGCGAGCTCCCACAGCAAGAAGTTCGACACTCGGAACTCGCCCGACGTGCGTATCACCAGGTCCGGATCGGGTAGCTCCGGCTGGTACAGGTGACGGCGCAGCGTCTTGTCGTCGATACGTCGAGCTGGTATCCCCTCTTGGACTATCGCCCTTACGGCGTCGACGATCTCGGCTCTGCCCCCGTAGTTGAACGCCACTGTGAGGGTCATCTCCCGGTTGGAGGCGGTCAGCTCGGCCGCTTCGTCCATCCGTCTGAGCACCCATCTCGGCACGCGCCAATCCCTCCGGCCGATGAACTGGATGCGAACGCCCATCCGGTGCAGGTCGTCGCGCCGTCGGGTCAGCAACTGGTCGGCTATGACGTCGAGGAGGAAACGGACCTCCTCGTGCGGGCGGCGCCAGTTCTCCGTGGAGAAGGCGTACACGGTGAAATAGGAGATTCCCAGTTCCAAGGCCCCACAGGCGGCGTCGAAAAGGGCTTCTTCGCCCGCCCGGTGCCCTTCGGTGCGAGCCAGACCCCTATTGGTGGCCCAACGGCCGTTGCCGTCCATGACGCAGGCTACGTGGCGCGGTATACGCCGGTAGTCGATCCCGTCTGGCTGCACGCCTGTCACGGTAGCTTGCCCGGGCGTTTTGCGTCAGACTCTTGCGATGATCGACGCTGTAGCAGCCGCGCTTGGCAAAGCAACGGGGGCGTTGCGCGACGCCGAGGACCGGCCCAGCCAGCGTGACATGGCTGAAGCGGTCGCCGATGCGATCTCCGAGCGACACCACCTCATAGTCCAAGCCGGAACCGGTACCGGCAAAAGCCTTGCTTACCTGGTCCCCGCTCTTGCTTTGGGAGCCAGAGTCGTCGTGTCCACAGCGACGAAGGCCCTCCAGGATCAGCTCGCAACCCGCGACCTACCGGCGCTCGCCGAGTCCCTCGGAGTGCCGTTCGAGTTCGCCGTGCTAAAGGGACGCTCCAACTACGCGTGCCGCCAGAGGGTCAGGGAGCTGCGCGGCGGCGGGGACCAGCTCAGTCTGGAACCCGCCTGGTTCGACGCCGGCACCGGCGCCCCCGCTGCCGGCCCTGCCTGGGCCGACGCAGGCCTCGGAGCTCTCGGCCGGGAAGTCAAACGCCTGGCAGCTTGGGCCGAGAACGCCGCGACGTCAGGGGACCGGGCTGAGCTCGACTTCGAACCGTCGGACCTGGCGTGGGCACAGGTCAGCGTCACTTACCGCGACTGCCCGGGGGCTGGGCGCTGCCCGTCGGGGGCTGACTGCTTCGCCGAAAGAGCCCGCGAGGCGGCGTCGCTGGCGGACGTCGTCGTGGTCAACACCCATCTCTATGTGACTTCGCTGGTGTCGGATGGTGAGCTTTTGTCAGACCACGACGTGGTCATCTTCGACGAAGCCCATGAGCTGGAGGACATAGCGACAGCGTCGCTGGGAGTTGAGCTGGGTGGTGGGCGCTTCGCAAGTGTCGGACGCATGTGCAGAGCCCTCTTAGACGATCCCGCCGCGGCACTCGCCGTGGAGGAGTGCGCAGGGATCTACGCGGATGTCACCGGCGCCTGGTCGGGACAGGCGATCCCGAGGCCCCTCGAAGCTGGGGTAGCGGACCGCATGACCATGATCCGCGAGCGTTTAGCGCATCTCGGCGCCGAACTGCGCCGGGCCTCGCGTTCGCTGGGCGGTGAGACTGCTGGTGGCGGAGCGCTACCCCAGACGGCTTCGGTAGGGTCGCCTGCCGCTTCGAGTGCCCGTTTCTCCAGGGCGGAGCAGGCGCTCGGCCACCTGCAAGGCGACTTCGAAACTCTGCTCGGCGCTTCAGGAGACGACGTCGCCTGGGTGGAGGACACACCCCACGGCCCCCTCGCACGTCTAGCACCCCTCGACGTCGGCGCGCGCCTGAGCGAGCTCATGTGGTCCAAGCAGGACGCGCCCACTGCGATTCTGACAAGCGCCACCATCCCACCGAGAATGGCGGAGCGGGTGGGCTTGGCGACGGGGACGTTCGACCAACGCGACGTAGGTAGTCCCTTCGCCTACGACGAGCAGGCGCTGCTTTACTGTCCGCTTCACCTGCCCGACCCGAGGGACCCCAACTTCGAAGGCGCTATGCACGACGAACTGGTAGCCCTCATCGAGGCGGCACGCGGCCGGACCTTGGCTCTTTTCACCTCCTGGCGGGCGATGCGCCTGGCGGCTACCGAGGTATCCCGACGCGTCGAGTGGGAGGTGTTGACACAGTCGGACCTTCCCAAACCGGCGCTCGTAGCACGTTTCGCATCCCGGGAGACGTCGTGCCTGTTCGCCACGATGGGGTTCTGGCAGGGAGTCGACGTGCCCGGCTCTTCGCTGTCGCTGGTCACGATCGACCGTATACCGTTCTCCCGGCCCGACGACCCGCTACTGCTGGCCCGGCGCGCAAAGGCTGGCAAGGGAGCTTTCGAGCTGATAGACCTTCCGAGGGCGGCGGCGATGCTCGCTCAGGGTACCGGGCGACTCATCCGGTCACGCTCTGACCGTGGCGTAGTCGCAGTGTTGGACACCCGCCTCGCCCGCGCGCGCTACCGCTGGGCGCTCATCGGGGCGCTGCCACCCATGAGACGCACCCGGCATCTAAGAGAGGTCGAGGCATTTCTGGCAGGCACCCGGAATGTCGCAGAACCGGCGGGAGAGCCGGCTCAGTAGCCCAAGCGTTCGAGAGCTTTGGGGCGGCTCTGCCAGTTCGGGTCAACCTTTACCACGAGCTCGATGTAAGCCCCCGGCGCCAGCTGGGCTCTCACGCGGCTGCCGACCTGCTTCAAGTTCTTTCCTCCCGTGCCGATCACGATCGGCTTCTGCGAGTCGCGCTCCACGAGGATCTCGCAGCGGATGTGCGGCCAGTCCCATTCGGTCACCTTGCACGCGATCGAGTGCGGCACCTCCTGCCTGGTGACGAACAGGAGTTGCTCTCGCACCAGGTCGGCCACCCACAGCGCCTCGGGCACGTCGGTCACCATGTCCGACGGGTACAGCAGCGGCCCTTCAGGCATTCGGGAGGAGATCTCATCGACGAGGGCTGCTACGCCCGCCCCGGTCCTAGCCGACACCGGGTAGAGCTCCTCGAAGTCTGCGAGGGCTTCCGCCGAGCGAAGGCTTTCGAGAACTACCCGACGGGGAACCCGGTCCACCTTGTTGACGACACATATCGTCGTGGCCGGTGTCAGTTTCGCTATGAAACGGTCGCCAGTGCCGACCGGTGACGACGCATCCAGGACCAGCAGGGTCAGATCCACACCGCCCATGCTGTCTCGGGCGGTGTCATTGAGCCGGGACCCGAGCAACGTCCGCGGTTTGTGTATCCCCGGGGTGTCCACAAACACGATCTGTGCGTCCTGCCTACTCAGAACTCCTCTTACCGGGCTACGCGTCGTTTGAGCTACAGGCGAGGTAATCGAAACTTTCGTGCCGAGGATCTGGTTCAGGAGTGTCGACTTTCCGACGTTCGGCCTGCCGATCAAGGTGGCGAAACCGGATCTCAACGTCTGACGCCCGCATCGGGAGGCGATCCAGGTTCGTCTCTGGGTGCTAGCACCTCGACGCGCACGAAGCCGATCCGCCGGCCGATGACCTCTTGGGCTGTCAGGGTGTAACCATCCACGAAAGCGGTCTCGCCCTCGTGTGGTACATGGCCCAACGCCGAGTAGACGAGCCCGCCGAGAGTATCCCAGTCGTCGCTTTCTGGCAGTAATGGCTGACCGAGCGACTCGAGAAGCTCGTTCACCTCGTCGATCGGGGTTCTCGCTTCGACCACCAGCGTGCCGTCCGCGAGAGTTTCTGGTAGGACCGACTCGGTGTCGTACTCGTCGGTAATCTCGCCTACGAGCTCTTCGAGAAGGTCCTCCAAGGTGACCAGTCCAGCGGTCCCTCCGTACTCGTCGACGACGATCGCTATATGGAATTTGCCGGCCTGCATCTCGCGCATCAGCTCGGAGACTCTTTTGCTCTCCGGGGTGAAATTAGCCGTTCGCATTACGGTAGCTACTTCGGCCTCCCCGTTACCTTCCCGCTCAGCTCGCATCAGATCTTTCACGTGCACGACACCGACCACGTCGTCGATCCCTTGCGAAAAGACGGGTATCCGGGAGAAGCCAGCCGGGATGACGACGTCGATCACGTCGGTTATCCGAGCGTAGGACTCGACGGCCACCATGTCGGGGCGTGGCACCATCACCTCCCTCACGACGGTGTCACCGAAGTCGATTATCGAGTGGATCAGCGTCGCTTCTTCGTGCTCGATGACATCCTCCTGAGCAGCCTCGTCGGCTATCGCGCGGAGCATCTCGTCGGAAGTGTAGGGGCCTGCTTTGATTCCTCGGCCTGGTAGGAGGCCGTTGGTTATCGCTATCAGGGCCCGGGCTGTCCAGCCTATCGGGGCGAAAGCCACCAGCAGCCGGATGGCAGGGGCAGCCCGCAGCGCAGCCCTTTCGGGATGTTCGACGGCCCACGTCTTGGGCGCGAGCTCCGCGACGACGAAGACGACGATCACTTCGAACGCCGTCGCTGCGACAACCCCGAGGGCTCCGAGATAGTGCTCGGAGACCACCCCGACGAGGGTGGCGGCCACCAGGGTGCACAACTCCAAGCTGAAAAGCACGACAGGTAGCACCCTGTCGATGTTCTCCACCAGACGCAGAAGGGTCTGAGCGCCTCGACGGCCCTCCTCTACTAGGGAAACGGCCTTCACCTTCGAGACTCTGGTCAGAGACGTCTCCGCCATTGCCAGGAAACCTGTGATGGCGATGAGCACCACGACCACTGCGAGCAGAGCTACGTCCGAACTACTGAAGCGAGCTGAGGCAACAACTCCTGGAGGTTTCACGGCGCACCTCCGACGCCCGGTGACTCTTGTGGCGGCTTGGCTTCCGGCCCGACCACCTCGGCAGCGTCGGGCTTGGCGTGGTGGCGTTCGAGGAGCACCCGCTCCTTGGCTTCCATCGCCTCCGCCTCTTCGGGATCCTCGTGGTCGTGGCCGAGAAGGTGAAGTAGACCGTGAACCAGCAGCAGCGCTATTTCGTCGTCGTAGGTTCCGGCGTGCTCAGGCGCGTTGCGGTTAGCGACGGCCGGGCAAATGACCACGTCGCCGAGAAGCGAGGGCATGTCGTCGATGGAGCTAGCGAAGCCCGGACCGCTGCCACCCGAGTCCGGGGACCGACCGCCCTCCACCGGCTCGTCGTCGATGGGAAAAGCCAGGACGTCCGTCGGTCCTTCACGGCCCAAGAACCGGGAGTTGAGGTCTGCGATCGTAGCCTCGTCGACGAACAGCACAGACACTTCGGTGTCACTTCGGACTCCCTCGTCGGCTAGCACCGCCTCGGCGAGAGTCGCCCATCTCATGGTCTCGACGTGGAAGTCCGATTGCTCGTCGGCCACGAACACGGATGCGGGCAACTTCGATCTCTCTCCTATGCTCTACTTCTGGGACAGACCGGCCGAGACTTCGACCGGTCCCACTGGGCGTTCGGCTGCGTCGTAGGCGCCGACAATGTCCGCCACGATCCTGTGACGGACCACGTCACGCCTGGTGAGCCTCACCCAGGCAAGCCCCTCGATGCCGGATAGTATCCTCTCCAGCCCGCTCAGACCGGACCGGCCCCCCGGCAGGTCAACCTGGGTGTCGTCCCCCGTGACTACGACCTTGGAGCCAAAACCGATTCGGGTGAGGAACATCTTCATCTGCTCGGGGGTCGTGTTCTGTGCCTCGTCCAAGATGATGAAACTGTTGTTGAGCGTGCGGCCCCTCATGTAGGCGAGGGGCGCCACTTCCACGGTGCCTGCGTCCATGAGCCGCCGTGACGTCTCTGTCCCGAGCATGTCATAGAGAGCGTCGTACAGCGGACGCAGGTAGGGGTCGACCTTGGCCATCAGGTCCCCAGGTAAGAAGCCGAGCCTCTCCCCCGCTTCGACGGCAGGACGAGTGAGGATGATCCGGTCGACCTGCTTGGCCTGTAGCGCCTGGACGGCCAAAGCCACCGCCAGGTAGCTCTTCCCCGTCCCAGCAGGTCCGACTCCGAAGGTGACGATGTTGTCTCTGATCGCCTCGGCGTAGCGCTTTTGCCCGCTGGTCTTGGGTCGCACAGGGCGTCCCCTCGGAGATCGAAGCAGTTCCGAGGTGAGCACCTCTGACGGCCTCTCGTTGGCTTTGACCATGTCGATCGTCCGGTGGATCATCTGAGGATCGACAGGCTGACCGTGCTCCAACAGGAGCCTCAGTTCGTCGAATAGACGTCCGGCGGTCTCCGCGTCGTCGCCGGCGATCGTGAACTCGTTACCCCTCGCATGAATAGACGTGCCGGAAAAGGCCTCTTCGACCAACCGCAGGTTCTCGTTCAAAGGGCCCACCAGACGCGGCATCAGGTGGTTTGGGATGGTTACAGTTACGGTAGTGGACACTTTGGTTTGAAGCTGATCCTAGCCAATGTCGAGCCGGGCTACCGTGAATTCCCAGCCGGGACGGCCCGACAAGACACAGAAGGTGGCTTTCACCACTCTTGAAGTCTCAACGTATCGATTCAACTCCAGGGGGCCAGCCCATCTGCTGACCTCCGATCACGTGCATGTGGAGATGATTGACGCTGTTCAAGGAATGCTTACCCACGTTGAAGACCAGACGGTAACCGTCGGACGCAATACCAAGGGACTCCGCGCCGGCGCGAGCCGTGGTGAACATCTCCGCCATGATGGCGCCATGCCCCGGCTCCACGCAAGCAGCATTGTCTATGTGCACCCTCGGGATGACAAGGAAATGCACCGGCGCCACAGGGTTGAGATCGAAGAACGCGTACGTTTGGCCGGTCGAAACCACCTGCCGGGCCGGCAGGTCACCTGCGACTATCCGGCAAAAGATACATTCGTCCACGCACTTCACACTACCCTCGTGGCAATGGCGCCCGCGGATGATTCGTACGCGCCCGACCCGAGGGCCGTGGAAGACCTGCTTGGACGATTGGGAGCCTGGCAAGCCTCCGAGCGCGTCGTGGAAGCAGCGGCGGAGCGCACCAGTTCCCGTGAGATGCTGGAGCGGGCCGCGAGCACCGCCACCTGGACCGGACTACTGGTGGACCTTGCCGAGACGTCTAGCGTCGTGTTGGCTGACGCCGGCGGGCACCGGGTGTCTGGACGGCTCGTAGGGGTTGCAAAAGACTTTGTCACCCTCGAAGCGGCTTCGGGCAAGCCAACACTGGTACGGATAGACGCTTTGGTGTCGATCACTCCCCTAGCAGACAGCGCCGCGAACAGAACAGGGCGCCCAGCCGGGGCGCGATTAGCTCCGATCTCCACCACCATGGCTACCGTGTTAGACCTTCTGTGGGATGAGTCGGCGCCGGTCACCCTCCGGACGGAGTCCTCGTCCTTCCACGGCGTAATCGTTGCCGTCGGAGAGGACGTGGTTAGCATTCGACCTGACGGCCAAGAACACGCAACCCGCATTCGTTCGTCAGCGATCACCTGGTGCGAGATCTTCTGACACGAAAACCAATCCGCCCCGAACGGTGCTCAGTCGACCTCTGCGTGGACGGACCCGTCCTGGCTGAAAGTGTCGTCGCGAGCAGCGCGGGGCTTGGGCTCGGGATAGAGGTGCTCCAGGGTCCCCGGTTCAATCTTCATTCGCGAGATGAAGTCTGTAATATCCGAGGCCTGAACTCTTATAACCCGGCCCATCTTGTACGCGGGTAGCTGTCCCTCGTCTATGAAGCGGTACAGGGTACGCAGGGTCACACCAAGCCTGTCGCAAGCTTCGCGCGTGCCGAGCCACTCGATTCCTTCGCTCATGTCCCAATCCTATCTCAAAATTGGACAAAAAGGTGGCTTCTCGATAGATTTCATATCCAGTGCGGTGGTTGCCCGCTGATGCTTCTCTTCGACGGCGGTGGCCGGGACGCTCACTTGAGCGCCCCCGTCCACTTTCGCCCAGCCCCCCGTCCCGACGCCTCCCAAAGGACCCCGCAGCAGGGGTCATCTCGCCCGGACGCACCCGACGTGTCAACGCCAGAGCAGTACTGGGTGGCCTTATGGTCTGCGCTGCAGGGGTAGTCGCCTTCGCCTCGGTCCTCTCTGGGGCGAAGGCGACTACCAGGCAGTACGTTGTAGCCAACCGCCCCATCCCTGCTGGAAGCGTGCTCGAGCCTTCGGAGCTTTCGAGCGCAGCTATCTACCTACCCCCAAGCATCTCAGGTAACGCGTTCAGCGCCGGATCGTCACTAACGGGCAGGACCCTTGCGAGCCCGGTCCAACCCGGCGAGCTCATCGAGTCCTCGATGCTCGACCCGCCAGAGCCACCAACCCGCCCTGTTAGTATCCCGGTGAACCCCGACTCGCTTCTGGGCCTGTTTCCCGGCGAGAAGGTGGACGTCTTGGCCGTCCCACCTTCCTCCCCCGCGAGCGGCAGTTCTGGGGCGGCTTCTACTGGGACCGCCTCTGGCACGGCCCAGCCTGCCGGAGGCTTGGCAGGGTCGCCTGTCGCTACACCCGCCTCGACGGTGGTAATGCGAGGCGCTGTGTTAGTTTCAATTGCCCATTCTTCTTCCGGCCTGGCCGGAAGTACCGGGACTCTGACGGACGTGACCCTCGGCGTGGCGAACCTGAGCGACGTCGAAGTCCTGGTGGCAGCTTCGCAGACTTCCACCGTAGAGCTGGTTCTCGCTGAGCCATCCGACGGCACAGGACCAGGCCCGGGTACGGCACAGGGAACTGTTCAAGGCACCGGCGGTTAGAGTGGTCAACTCGGGGAATGAACGCTACGTCCTGCTCGGGCTTGCTCCAGCCCGTTCGCAGTGGTTCGAAGCCCTCGGACAGTGGGCCATGTCGGCGACGATCCCCGCCGATTTCGTCAAGTGCATATCGGCCGAAGAGATCCGCGCTCGGTTAGCATCGGGGCGAACTCACTCCGCTGTATTGGTGGATGGGTTGGCACCAGGTTTCGACCGTGACCTCGTCGGCGCCGCTTCAAGGTCTCAGGTCCCGGTGATAGTGGTAACCAGCGGCAAGCTCCCGCGTGTTACCCCCGACGATCTCGGTGTTGTAGCCAAGTTGCGGTCGGATTTCAGTCCCTCCGAGCTGCTGGACGCTTTGGAGTCCCACTGCCGGATGGTCGGGCGCGCCGTTGGCCTCCCGCCGGTGGCCGACGACTTGACCCAATCACTGTGGTTCGGGCAGCTGATAGCGGTCTGCGGCCCTGGAGGGACCGGCGCTTCTAGTGTCGCCGCCGCAATAGCGCAGTGCATGGGCACCGACGCACGCTACGTAGGTCAAGTGGTGCTAGCCGATTGTGCTCTCCGGGCAGAGCAGGCCATGCTCCACGACAGCCCGCAGCTTGGTCCCGGGCTGCAAGAGCTCGTGGAGAGTCACCGCCTTGGACGTCCCGACCCGAACGAGGTGCGAGCGTTCACTTTCGACTTCCCGAGGAGGGGCTACCGACTGCTGCTCGGACTACGCCAGCCAGAAGGGTGGGTGGCGCTACGGCCGAGGGCCACCGAGGCAGCCATCGCCGGGCTGCGCAGAAGCTTCCAAGTGGTCGTCGCTGACGTCACGGGCGACGTGGAGGGGGAGAAGGAATGCGGTTCTGCTGACGTCGAGGACCGAAACCATCTCGCCAGGTCGACGACCCGGCAGGCCAACGTTACCGTCGCTGTCGGCACGGCAGGCCTCAAAGGGGTCCACTCGCTCGCCGGCCTCATCCGAAGGCTCGTGCGTTCAGGCGTGGACCAGAATCGTATCCTGGCGGTCCTAAACCGTTCCCCCCGCCATCCGGCATCTCGTGCCAGCTCGGCTCGGGCACTCGCTGAACTGCTCGCAGCCTCGGGCGTCGAACTTGCCTTAGCTGCTCCTCTCACGCTCCCTGAACGCAACGTGGAGGAGGTGTTCCGCTATGGAACGTCCTTCCCCGAGGCGCTCACCAAGCCGCTGTCCCACGCAGTCGAGTCCCTCGTCAGTCGCGTGGCCGACTCGGCACCGCGGTCGAGCCTTCCCCAGCGCATCGAACCCGGGTCGCTCGGGACCCTCACCGAAGGTTAGAAGCCAGATGTCCGAGTGCGAAAACGCGCCGGGGCTATCAGAACAACCTCAGGTCGTCGCTCTTACGACCCCGTAGCTCGTCGTAGTCGACCTCGACGCAGAGAATCCCCCTCGCCCCAGCGAGCACACGCGCCTGGGGACGGATCTTCTGAGCGGCGAATATTCCCCTCACGGGGCGGAGACGCCCGTCAAGGTCTAGGCGTTCCACGTAACGAGCGAGCTGCTCGACCCCGTCTATTTCGCCGCGCCGCTTTATCTCGATCGCTACTGCCCTGCCTTCTTCGTCCCGACACAGCAAGTCGACCGGCCCGATGTCGGTCGGATACTCGCGTTTCACGAGACGTAAGCCTTCTCCCAACGCGGTCGGGTCAGCGGCCAAAAGCTCCTGAAGATGAGCTTCTACCCCGTCCTTGAGTAGGCCAGGTTCGACTCCGAGATCCTCACTCACATCCAGATGCACGGCATCGAGGTTAATGGTCAGGGTCTCATTCTTCTGGTTCGTGAACACCCAAGAGCTTCCATTTTCGGTCATCGCACACGGAGGGGTCATCCAGTTGAGAGGCTTGTAGGCCCGATCGTCGGAGTGCACTGAGACCGATCCATCGGCTTTGAGCATTATGAGCCTGGTTGCCGTTGACAAGTGCGCGGACAGCCTGCCGGCGTAGTCGACGCTGCACGTGGCTATAACAAGGCGCATGGCAATTATTCTGTCCGATCGTTTCTCCTGTGACGTGCCTTCCCCTAGTGAGCCCCGGGTTGGGCGACGTACGCTCGGAGCCTGACGTACGCTCGGAGCCTAGAGGCGAGAGCCTCCAGAGAACGGCTCATACGGTCAGTCCGAGGGCTTTTTGTCCGTAGAGGTGTTGTCCAGCGACATTCTTGCCGATAGATATGTCGATGGCTCTTGCTACCGTCGACCGTCCGCCTACCAACGCTCCAAGGTCCGAAGGGTTGCCCAAACCTGTGGCGACTTCCCCCAACCTGACTACTGCAATCGCACCCGGATCCTGGGGCCGGCCGTTGCGACCCCAACCACCAAGGCCCGCCGAGGGGGTCATCGGGTGGGCGAGCTCTCCCCCGCCGGCCCCGGACATTGACCTTAGGGGATCCAATACGGGACCATCCGATCCTGGCCGCGCCGTCAAGGAGACTTGGGGGCTCGTTGCACGAGCCACGAAGCGGACCGCTCCAGCAGCGGCACTCGCGGTCGCTCTCGTCGGCGTCGCCGCCTTGGCTCACCGTCCGTCCTCAGCAGCGAGCCCCCAAAAGGCGTGGGCAACCAAAGTCACGCCGTACCTGGACGCTGTCGCCTTGGACGTGGAACATCTCGACACGCCGATCCAACCAGCCGTCCAGGCCTCATCGGCCTCAGCCGAACTGAGGTCCGAACTTCAGGCCGCGCGTGCTGTTGGTCGCTCTCCGGTCCCTGCGTGGGGAAGACTTTGGACATCGGCACTAGACGAAGCCCAGGCCGCGCTCGGCGCGCCTTCGTCAGTAGAGCAAACAAGGCACGCCGACCTGACGTTCGCCGCTGACGATCTCGTCGCCCTCGGCCAAGGGATCGCAGCCGGGAAATAAGCACCGGTGAACACTGCGAGCACTGCCGCCTAGCCAGCCTGGAAACTGGCTGGGTTCTCAGCAGGCCAGCAACCGTGGCGCCCCAAAGGCCGCAGGTCCGGTGCTGACCACCGGACTGTCAGCTACGACCGCCGTCGCTGTGGACGACACCACGACCCGGCCCACCCCGGGAACTCCTTGTACGAAAATCCCCTGCGTAACAGCGCTCGCGGTGACCTGCACCCACAGGCCCGACACGGACACCGACACCGCCTGCACTACAAGGCCGTGCGCTCCCTGCGCCGAGATAGACGAGCAGACTTCCCGGTCGACGAGTCGGGGTGCCAGCACAAGCGCGCCGGTTGAGTAGAAAGACGTCCCACTCAGGCCCGCAGCGGCCCCGTCGTTGGCGGCAGCAAGGAGAACGTCGTGGAGCTGCTCGCGTGCCCTGTATGCGACCGCACTGTTGATCGCCAGAGCAGCGAGGATGATCAAGATCATGAAGCCGGCTGGCACCAAAGCGAGCACGCTGCCGGCTTCGACCCCGTTCCAGCCCGACGCGCCACCTCCGGGGAGGCGCCTGGAGGACGAACAGCAGACGCTCACGGGCAGTTCGCCTGTCCCGACAGCCCGCTCCTGTAGGGATCGACGAGCTCCGACTGGCTCGAAGTGACGGTAGTCGAGCTTCCTACATCACCCACGAAAGGAAGCACGAGCAGCGGAGAGGGATACGACACGCTGACAGTCACTCGTGCGCAGCGCTCGAGGCCTCCCCCGCTTAGCGTCACTTTAGCGAGCTGAGGTTTCTTGCCCCAACCGGTCAAAGTGGCCATCGCTGCGCTTTGGGCTTGCGCTGCAGCCTGCGAAGGGTCGGTTGCCTCGACGTAGGTGCGAACAGCCTCTCTGGCGGCCTGCGCTGTCGCCGACGAGGTGTCGACAACCGCCCACGCGTAAGAGACGAGAAGGGTGCCCGCCACGAACAGGAGCATCCCGAAGAGAAAGCCTTCGAAGCCTGCGACGAAGCCTTCCTCTCCTCGCTTGCGCCCCGACCGTGACGTCAACGGAACTGCTCAGTTCTGACAGTCACCGTACGCGATATGATGCCCCAGCCCGGGAACCCGGGCAGCACCTCGGGGCTCGACGCGCTGACGCGTAAGACCACGTCCTGGCTGTCGACTCTCTCCCAAACGAAGACGGTGTGAGAGGCTCCGAACGATCCAAGGGACTGGCGCGCCACCGCCTCGGCTTGTGCCACATCACCGCCAAGAAGTGGCGACTGAGCTACCGTCTGGGCCGCCCTGATAGCTACCTCGGTCAGAGTCGACGTGGCGTACAGGCGTATTACGACCTGCACTGCGAACAGCAATAGGACCATGAAGATCAAGAAGCCGAACACCGTCCCAAAGACGCCGATGCCGGCGTCGCTCAAGGCTAGTTCAGCACCCCGTCGTCGTCTGACCGATGCAGTTGACTTGAGTATTGACATGCGCTGCAGCGTTTTGGAAAGTGGCGCTGAAGGCTATCCACATCGCCACCCCCAAGAAAGCCATTATCAGTACAGCGATGGCGGCGGAGATCACTCCCTCGCCTCTTTCGTCGCGCCGGCGGCAGAGTCGGCCCTCACTTCGAGCGCGCCCGTTCATAGACCCTCCCTATCTCTAACAAAGCACCACCAGGCCGACCGGCACCCAACCCGGGCCGATCAGCGTGTCCACCTTCTACCAACAGATGATACTTGAACTACATAGATGTTATCAATAGGTGATTAAGAATCAGTATAAGCAAGGTCTTGGCGCTGTTGCGGCCTGGCACCTTTCAGCGGGTCCGGGTGAAGCGGTGGACAGCCTCTAGAAGCTCCTTGGTCTTCTCGTTCGCGACCGCCTCGTCCCCCGAGGCGAGAGCGTTGCGCACGCAGTGGTTGACGTGGTCTTCGAGGATTAGCCCGGCGACGGCTTCGAGAGCCGTGGACACCGCCGCCACCTGGGTGAGAATGTCTATGCAGTAGCGGTCCTCGGAAATCATCTTCTCGATACCGCGAGCCTGCCCTTGGATTCTACGCATGCGCCTGAGAAGCGCATCTTTGTCCTTGACGTACCCGTAGGGGGGGCCGTCACTGGGGCCATCGTGGCTGAAGGCTCCAGGGCCGGGGGAATAGGAGTCGGTGGGATCGGGGGCGGCGGGTGGCGTCACGCTTCGTCGAGCGCCCATGCACGCGATGACGGCTGGGGTTGCGAATGGGAGCCGTCGACTCCCGAAGCGGGGCGGGACCCTCGGACAAGGTCGAACCGGCGTAGGCGAAGGGAGTTGGACACCACGAACACGCTCGAGAAGGCCATGGTCGCAGCCGCGACGATAGGGTTCACGATTCCTGCGACGGCGAGGGGTATAGCCACGACGTTGTAGCCGAAGGCCCACACCAGGTTTGCTTTGATCGTCCTCAGCGTCCTTCTAGCCAGGCGTATGGCAACGCCGGCCGATCGCAGGTCCCCGGCGACGAGAGTCACGTCAGCAGCCTCGATCGCCACGTCCGACCCGGCTCCCATCGACATCCCGAGGTCGGCTTGGGCCAAGGCGGGAGCGTCGTTGACGCCGTCTCCTACCATCGCTACGACTTCTCCGCCCGCCTGCAGGCTCGCTACCACAGCCGCCTTCTCCTCGGGCAACACCCCGGCTATGACGATGTCTATGCCCACTTGAGCAGCGACAGCTTTAGCGGTGCGCTCGTTGTCCCCGCTCAGCAAGATGGTCTTGAGACCTAGAGCCCGAAGGTCGCTTATCGCCTGACGGCTGGTCGGCTTGATCCGGTCGGCGACGGCGATCAGCCCTAGTGTCCGGCCATCCGCCGCAGCTGCTATCACCGTAGAGCCCGCTTCCTCCAGCCTGGTTGCCTCAGCACGCAGACCGTCGGGGACTTCGATCCCCCAATCTCCGAGAAGGTTCGGTCGGCCTACGACTACCGCACGGCCGTCGACTACGGCTTGGACTCCAAGGCCAGGTCTCGCACCGAAAGATTCCGCTGGCGCAAGAGCACCGAGACGGTTCCGAGCGTAGGCCGCTATCGCCCGGGCGATTGGGTGCTCGCTCGGATTCTCGGCGGCACCTGCAAGAGCGAGCAGCTCGTCCTCGTCCGCGTCCGGCGCTGGGATCACAGCCACCACGGTCATCTTGGCTTGGGTGATTGTTCCGGTCTTGTCGAGCACGACCGTCGTGAGGCGCCTAGTCTGCTCCAAGGCCTCCGGGCCTCGTATGACGACCCCGAGCTGCGCTCCGCGCCCTGCCCCTACCATCAGAGCGGTCGGAGTTGCCAGCCCCAAAGCACATGGGCAGGCGATGACGATCACCGCGACGGCCGTGGCGAACGCGGTCGTAACACTCACTTCCCCGAACAGCAGCCACCCGACCAGGCTGAGCGCCGATACCCCGATGACTGCCGGTACGAACACCGACGAAACCCGATCGGCGAGACGCTGGGCCGGGGCTTTGCCGGCTTGAGCCTCGGCTACCAGCCTGGTTATCCGTCCGAGCGCCGTGGCGGAACCCACCTTGGTCGCCTCTACGACAAGCCTCCCCGACGTGTTCAAGGTAGCGCCGGCCACCTTGTCGCCGGGTGCTACTTCAATGGGTGTCGACTCGCCGGTGAGCATCGACTGATCGACCGCCGACGAACCTTCGACTACGACACCGTCGGTTGCTACCTTCTCACCGGGACGGACCACGAAACGGTCCCCTACAGCCAGTTCACCAGCCGAGATCGTGATCTCCATCCCGTCTCGCAGAACGGTCGCCTCCTTAGCTCCCAGTTCGGCCAGACTTCGTATGGCATCCCCTGAACGTCGCTTGGCCACGGCTTCGAGGTACCGGCCTGTCAGGATCAAGGCGGTGATCGCCCCGGCAGTGTCGAAGTAGACTGCGCTTCGGGTTCCCCCCGCGACTACCACCGCCGACCAGGCCCAAGCGGACAGCGTTCCGACCGACACGAGCGTGTCCATCGTCGCAACGCCGTGGCGGGCGTTGAGCGCTGCAGCCCTGTGGAAAGGCCACCCGGAATATGACACGACCGCGGTGGCCAGCACCAGGGAGATCCACTTCCACCCGTCTGGGCGGCTGCTTGGAGACCACGCGAATACGAGCATCGGGATGCTCAAAGCGATCGCCAAAGCCAAACGCAGCCGATAGTAGTGGGTGGTGTCCTGGTCGCCTGTAGACTCCGGTAAAGCCGCTTGGTACCCGGCGGCTTCCACGGCCGCGATCAGCTTCTCAATGTCGACGCTGGCCGGATCGTAGCGGACTGCGGCGTGTTCGCTAGCGTAGTTGACGTCGGCTGACACACCGTCGAGCTTGTTGAGCTTTTTCTCGATCCTTGCAGCGCACGATGCACAGGTCATGCCCGATATGGCGAGTTCGACGTAGTTACGCTCAGCTTTGCCATGACTCCCGGGCTGAGCGAGAGAACGTGCGTCGGACTGGGTGTCGGACACCATCAGGCCCCCTCGTAGCCGGCCTCTTCGATGGCATCCCGAAGTGCCCGGTCGTCGAGATCCTCTCCTGTGACGGTCACGAGCTTGCCGGCAAGATCGACCTGAACTTCGCTCACCCCCTCGACGGCCGACACCTCAGCTGAAACCGCCCGGGTGCAGTGCTCACAGGTCATCCCAGGTACCCGGTAGAGCAGCTTTTGTACCATATCGCACCTCTATTCCGCTTGAACCTCACCTACAAGTATACCCGCTGGGGGTATACCATCGGATGGGCGTTCGCCGTTTCGCCCGGCTCGGCGAACCCTGGCGCCACTCAAACGTGACGCGCGTTACAGGCGACCCAACTTCCACTACACCGACGGGGCATCTTGGTGTCTGGACGAGTCGACAAGGTTCCTCGCAAATCTGGTTCCGAGTTACTACTACCAAATATTTGACCTCCTTGATGCTTCTGGTCCCCTCACGCGTTAGAGAAGATGCGCAGAGCGTCAAGAAAAGGCACTGCAAGCAGGATCGTTCCAGGCACGAGCGCAGCGACAGTAACCGGTATCCACACCTGTTCGGAGCGACGATCGAGACGCGTCAGGGTACGGGTGTGCAGATCACGTCGCACCTGGCGGGCCTCCGATGACACGAGCCGTGCGAGGTCCGCCGAATCAGAGTGAAGGCTGAGGACCCGCGTAAGCCGTCTGACGCCTTCGGAACCTGACAGCTCGGCCCACTCGCCCAACGCCTGGGCCTGGGTCGATCCCTGGGCCACCCGGTTTAGAGCCCGTCTCAGGTCCTGCGCTACGCAGCCACCACCTCTCTCAGATATCCGTGCGAGCACCGAGCTCGAAGAGAACCCTGCGCTTAAAAGCATGGCCATCTGCTCCTCGACAACCGGTAACTCTAGGTCGGTGGTGTCAGTCCAGCTTTTCGCCCTCCGCTCCAAACCCTGCTCGATGGCCAAGAAGACCAGTAGCGGCAGTCCCAAAATCATCAGCAGCCCGATCGAGGGGTTCGGCGCAACAGTGCTGGCGACGACCGCTGCCGCAACTAGTGCCAATAGGCTCAGTCCCATCTGGCGAGCCCGAAACCTCTTCGCTGTCTCGGAGGAGTGGATCCTACGCAGACGTTCGTCAGGGCTGCTAACCACGCCAAAGAGGGTAGAGATACGATCGCCTATCTGCCCTGCCAGCGGACCGAGGACCGCCGCAAGTGACCTGTCCCTCCCGCCGTCGCGGCCTTGCCGGCTGGCCGACCCCGGGTTGAACGGTCCTAGACGGTCAGTGAGTGTTTCACCGCCGAACCGGCGAAGCTGGGATAAGAGCAGAGCGGAACCCGCCCAAAGCAGCAACCCCAGCACTAGCTCCAGACGCGTCAAATGTCACCTACCCCCAAAGCTTGTCATCTGAACACCCTCGGGGGACTTTCAACTCTCAGCAGCCGCCCTGACCAAACCCAACAGCCAGCGATGGCCAGGAGCGCGGCTATCACGGCCAGCTGGCCGCCGGCACTCGCATAGGCAGCTCTGCCTGAGCCTATCGACAGTCCTGCCAAGGCCATCCCAAGCGGCACGAACAGAACGAACTTGCGTGCGAAGCGGACCCCTGCCTGCTTGGACGCAGCCTCCTTGCGCGCTTGAAGATCCGAGATCCGGTCTTCTATCAGGTCTGCGAGCCTGCGGTCCACGTCCGAGCCACCTACCTCGTAGGCCACTAGGAGGGTCTCGCAGACGGCGTCCGCGGTCGGGTCGGCAAGGCCCTGCTTTAGAACAGCGGTCGTGGCCGCAAAGTCGGTAGTCAGCAACCAGTCTCGCTCTGCGAGCGCGAACGCGTTCCTCCAAGGGCCAGGGGATGTCCGCCCGGCCTCGAAGAGAGCTTGGGGGATCGACTGGCCCATGGAACCGGCCCTCATCCTGATCTCCTCTAGCATCGCCGGCCACGCATGTCTGGCCGCGTCTATGCGGTCAAGGCGACGCCTTCGGTAGCTGGCCAGCGGAAACCCGCCAACGAACAGAGCCGTCGCTATCGCAGGGGCAGCGGCGTCGAAGATCAAGTATCCCCCTATCGCCCCAACAGCACCAGACGCGCAAAGAGCAGCGAAGAACGCTCCGGGAGTTACCTCAGCCAGACCGGCCTGCACAAGCCACGCTTTCGAACGCTGCCCGAGCATGTCCATCCGCAGCTTGGTCGACCTCCGGCGTTGCTCGTCCTTCGGGCTGTAAGCGTTCAGCACAAGGTAGGCGCCAGCGCCGGCGAGTACCGCCGCCAAAGCGGCGACGTCGGACGGCTTCATCGTAGAGGACCTCCACCCAAAAGATCCCTGACGTCGAAGTCGTGGAGTTCGAACGCCCTGGTAAGGCGTACCGGGATATTGCCCGACCAGCTCAGTTCGTCGTTAAAGCGACCCCGTGCGAACACTGTCGTCGTGGTGAACGCCACCGTACCCTCCGACACCTGAAGGTCCTCGACCGCCAGGACCTCGCCCACTCGGATATCACCTCCCACCCGAACGCAATGGACCACTACGTCCACAGCATCGCTCACCAGCGCCGACAACGCAGACGTGGTCATCTCCGACCCGATGTCCGCCAACTGGCACACGAAACGAAGACGCGACAAAGCCTGGCGCGCTGAGCCGGAGTGAATCGTAGTAAAGCCCTGCACGCCCGACGACAGAGCTAGCAGCAGCGGAAGCGCTTCCCGGTCGCGAACTTCACCAACTACTGCTACATCTGGTGCCATCCTTAGAAATCCTGACACCAACCGGCGCAAGTCCACTTCCTTACGATCCGCGCGGGCGGGACGTGTCTGCATATGAGCGACGTTTGGCAACTCCACCACGGTCTCGAACACCTCTTCCGCTACCACGACGCGTAGCGACGCATCGACCTGCGCTACGAGACACCCGAGGAGGGTCGTCTTGCCCGACCCGGGAGCACCCGAAACCAGTACTGACGCTCCGGTCCTGACACAGGCCGACAAGAACCCAGCCGACCGCGCGTCTAGCATTCCGAGGCTCACAAGTTCGTTAAGGCTCCGGCGGACAACCCCCGAGAATTTTCGTATATTGACCAGCATGTGCCCGTCCCTGCCTATGTCAGCGTGGACGATGTGCATGCGGGCTCCGTCGTCGAGCTGAGCGTCTTGGAGGCCATCCGCCGGGTCAAGTTTGCGGTGCGACGCCGCCGAGTCCTCCATGATCTTGGTGATCACCCGGGCGACATGGTCGTCGTCGTGGAACACCTCGTCGTGGAAACCGCCCGGACCTGAGCGCCGCTTGACGAAGATCGACGAAGGACCGTTAACCATAATTTCCCAGACGTCGGGGTCTGCCAGCAGGGGCTCCAGGGGTCCATACCCGACGAGATTTCGAAGAGCCTTGTCGACAGCGGCGTCAGGATCGACAATGTCGAACGGCCGGCTTCCTTCCCTGTAATCGCCTCTCCACTGGGCCACCTCGTCTACTAGGAGGTTGCGAAGCGCGTCTTTGGCGCCCGGATTGGCCATGTCAAGGTCCGCTTCTTTCGCGCGTTCCTGCGCCGACAGTTCGATCTGGCGGAGCGGCGAAACCCAGACCTGCCTACCCGGCTGTTCCCCGAGGATAGCCACAGCCAAATGCTATGTAAATGACAAGCCTGTCCGAAAGGGTCTAGATAAGAAAAATATTGTTCGTCCTCTGCTGCAGCTGGTCGCTAGGTAGGCCCACCTGTTTGGCCGTCGGAGCAGGTCTGTACGCCTAGTGGAAAGGCTGCCGCAAAGATCAGGGCTGCAGGCCCGTGCTCGGCTCTGCGAGTAAGCCTTCTATGAATGTCGCTATGAGCCTTTCGTTGTCGAGTTCGGTCACGACCTCGACTTGGGGCTGGCCAGGGTGGTGATGCTCGGCCGCGAACTCGCGCTTGTCGACGATCAGCATCCCCCGGTTGGTCACTGAATGCAACTCCACATCGACCGGAGTTGCGAACGACCGCGAAGCCAGGCTGGCGTCGAGGGCGACGAGAGCAGCGCTCGGGTCGTGCAGGGGACAGCCGGGGCGGCTGTGACGGGTCGAGTAGAACTGCAAGTAGTGCTGGAGGATGTCCCAGCAGAACCTGCCGGCGGCGGTCTGGCTACGCTCGATCCTCTGGAGCTCCTCCGGGCCTATCCACGCCGACATCGTTACGTCCAGGCCGACCTGAGTGACGGGCCAGGCTGACTCGAACACTAGCTTCGCAGCTTCGGGATCATGGGCGATGTTCGCCTCAGCGTACGGGCTGATGTTGCCGGGATGGTCAATGGTGCCACCCATGATCACCACCTTTTCGACCATCGACGCCACGTCGGGATCGAGCATCAAGGCAAGGGCGAGGTTGGTGAGCGGACCCGTCGCGACGATCGTGCAGTCGCCGGGATGGTTGCGCACGGTCTGGACTATCTGCAAGGCCGCTGGGATATCCAATGGGTTCGTCCCCTGCGGCAATTCGGGTGCCCTGCCGCCGAGGCCGTCGTCGCCGTGCACCATCGAAGAAATGTCAACGGGTTGGGCCAGCGGCCTGCGCGCTCCGACGGCGACAGGAACGCGGCGACGTCCTCCGATAGCAAGGACCGACAACGCGTTCTTGGCCGCCGCGGCCGCGGTGGCGTTGCCGTGCACGGTGCCGACGGCGAGGATCTCCACGTCGGGATCGTGGCACAGATACAACGCCGCCATGGCATCGTCGATGCCGTAGTCACCGTCGAGTATCAGCTTGCTAGCTGGCATGGCGCTCCGATCTGTTGGGTATTCACGTCGATCTCTTCCACTATCGTGGAACTTACCGTTCCGCCCAAGTGGAGCTCGGCGAGCGCCGCTTCGCCGTGACCGCCGGTCCCACCATACGGTGATGACGGCAGTGCCTCACAGGGTGGCTAGCACTACAGCCAAGATGCCGGCCAAAAGTACGCCGTCGAAAGTGCCAGCGCCTCCCACGGACGCTATGGGCGCGCCGAGATTGCGGATCCTGGGCAGGTTCAATATGTCGGCGCCGACAAGAGTTCCGAGCGTGCCGCAGACGTAAGCCGCTGCGGCCACCGCTGGAGCTCCGACTAGCGTGGCAGCGTACCGAGGGCACGGTATATCTGACGCCGAAGGCCACCACGTGGGCGGTTTCCACTCGCTCTTCGTCTGGGAAGCGCCCTACGGGGATGTTGACCCGGCTACCCAAGATGCTGGCGATTATGATCATCTGGAACCAGCCAACCGAAAGGCCGACCCGCTCGTAGGCATATCCGGCGACATCGATCAGTATCAGCGCGCTCAGCATGAGCACGACCAGGCTCCCCACGAAAGGAGCGGTAACGGGCCAGTAACCGAAGCGACTATTTCTACGGTCGGGCCGACCCGCGCTGCTTTGACTCACAGCACCGTGAACTCTACTGAGAGCTGGCCGGGCCACCGCCACAGTGCAAATTCCGCAAGTCAAGCGACCGGTCGACGGACCATCTCCGCCAGGGATGTCGACGACAATCCTCCCGACACGTGCGCCGCGGCCGCTGCAGAGGCTAGCTCTGCCGACTCGTCGATCCGCCGCCCGCAGGCGAGGGCATGGCACAGCACACCGGCGAAGGCGTCCCCCGCACCGACCGCGCTCGTGACTTTCACCTGGTAGGCGGGCACATGGTGGGCGCCGCCAGCGTCCACATACACCGCCCCCTCACCACCGAGAGTCATTATCAAAGTGGGAAGCCTCGCAGACTTGCTGTCCGCCCCGCGTAGCCAGGATGCGACAGTTTCCGCGAGGCGTTCATCTGGGATCTCATGTCCCTCCGCAGTATCCGGCCAGCCAGACCAGTTCTGTTCGGCGCTGCCCTGTCGGGCGCCGCGTTGGGGCAACCGTTGCGCAAGCGCGACAGCTTCGGAGCGGTTGACGATGACCACATCCGCTCCTAGAAGTACCGCTTCTAAAGTCTCGTCGGCAGCGGCGTCCACGGGTGCGGCGTTGACCACCGTGATCAGGCCCAGCGCCCGGCCCAAGTCCAGAGTCGCCTTGACGCTTGGTAGGGGCACTTCCAACGAGCACAGCATGACTCGGTATACGGCTGGGTCCACAGCCTCACGGCGGACCGGGTTTGCCCTGGAGTTCGCGCCGGGGTGGACGACGATCGTGTTCTCGCCGCCAGCGTCGACCGTGATGAGGGCGAGACCGCTAGACGAGCCCGCCACGATCTGCACCATCGAGCGCTCCACGCCAGACCGGTCCAAGTCTGCTAGGAGTAGCCCTCCGGCCGGGTCGTCACCTACCGCGCCGGCGATCGACACGGTCCCGCCCACGGAGGCGACCGCCACAGCCTGGTTTCTGCCTTTACCACCCGGAGCCGACTTGTAGCCCTGCGACAGGACTGTCTCGCCTGGTGCCGGCAGGGTCCGTACCCTGACCAGGTGGTCCATGTTGATCGACCCGAATACGAGCACTCCGGGCTGCGAGCTTCCCATCTCCTCATTGTTCTACCCGCTGGGGCGCTCTGGTAAGAAACCGCGAGAAAGCCAGCCACGTAATTATTGCTATTTAAGTATGTTTCATATATTCTCCGACTTGTGAGGATCGTTTTCGGGGCTGAGACGGTGGAGAAGGTGGCCTCTACAGCGGACGACAGAGATCGACTCCGAGTAGAAGCCGCTACGCTCCGGGCCGTTGCGCATCCCGGGGTGGTCAGGCTGGTGTCGGCGGCCGGCGGGAGTGTCTGCGTGCGGCGCGTTCAGGGCAGGGTCCTCTCCGAGGTGCCACCTCAGGCCCCGCAGGTCACGGCGGCGTGGGCTGCGGCCCTGTGCACCACCCTCGGGGACCTTCACGGAGTCGGATGCATGCACACTGCCATCACCGCCGACCATGTGATCTTGGACGGCGATGGCCACCCGGTGTTGTGCGGATTCGGAAACGCGAGATGGCCCTCGGACCCTGCTGAGCGTGACCGGCTAGCCCGGGACGACCGTAGAGCCGTAACAGCGCTGATAGCAGAGCGCCTCGCTAGCGATCTCGGCGGCAGGACAGGAAGGCCCGGCCGCCTTGGCTATTCGAGGCTCATCCCGGTCCACCACCCTAGTGCCCGTCGGGCCGAGCGGACGCTTAGGCGCATGCTCGCAGACGGGGGCGCAGGCGTAGGGCGAGACGAAAGCTGGCTCCGGGACCTGGCAAGGCGACTCTCGGAATACTCCCGCTGCTCCCAGCCTGGTCCATCCGACCAACCTGACCCGACTGGCCCGACTGGCCCGGCTGACCCGACTGGCCCGGCTGGCCCGGTTGACCATGCAAAGCCGGCAGGCCACGTTCCCAGCCGAGGAAGCGCCGAGGGGGCTAGAGGTGACTCTGGGTCACCCGACGGTCAAGCACCAGGCGGCTCGATCGCCGCTCGCCTGTCCATCCATCCCCGAAGGAGGACGACATCCAAGCGGAGGCTCGCCGCCGCGCTCATGGCAACAGCGGTGGCGATCGCGTTGACCGCTGGTGTCACCTTCGATAGCAGGACCAGCCCACGAAGTCCGACGGCGCACCTATCTCGGACTGTTACCGTCATCGGACCTTCCGGACCCTTGGAATTGTCACCTGGATCAGCGGGAAGGCTATCTGTGACAGCTGGCCGGTGGACCTGTTCGAAGGTAATGCCGGCGCTGCTCGACTTGAGCAACGGGAACATCTGGACTTTTCCGGGCTGGCCGGGACCTGGCGGACATTATCGGGGAAGCCTGGTCGCGCACGTAGCCGGCGCCGTGGCTTTGGCTAGTTTCCCAAGTGGCCGGGGCTGTGACATTCTTCGGGCTAACACGGCGAGCGGCGCGTCGGTGGTGTTGAAGATTGGAGGATCGCCGTGAGGTTCTGGCGCGCGAACCCAGGGTTGGAGCTTGCGGGCTTGGGGTGCGCCGCCTGCCTTGCCTGGATCCTCGTGTTCACGCAGGGACGGACATACCTTGCGCCTCCATCCGCTGGCGACCCGGCTTCTTGGGCGGGTTGGTACGAGAAGGTGGGACCGCTCGTCGCGGTGTTCTCCTTGTCCCGCCTCGTTCTGCTCGCAGCGTTAGGCCTGTGGACGCTTGCAGCTTTCGGCCTCGCCGCGTCCGGCTTGGGCCGAACCGGCCGGCTGCTCGCCACCGCCGCTGCCAGGACACTCAGCGCCGTTCGTCTTCCCGGCTCCACCACTATGGTCTCCCTCGCCGTCGGACTATCGGTGTCGGCTGCCGCTCTCAGCGCATGCAGTACCACCAACAAATCGACCCTGACGGCCTCTCAGGTTCCGGTCCTTTTCAACCCATCCAAGGAGCCTGCTACTACGACGACGCAGCCAGCTCGTCGAGCGCCGAGAGGCTTAGAGTCTCTGAGACAGCCCACAGTATCGGCCCCAACACGAGCGCTGGCACTGGCCAAGCCTTCCGCCCCACCACCTGTCCCGCCGGCTGGACATGTCTCGGCAGGCCCGCCGGCAGCTGGCGGGTTGTGGGTAGTCCGGCCCGGCGACGACTTGTGGTCCATCGCCGCCGACACGCTGCGACTTCGGTTGGGAAGAGAACCTGATCGCCAAGAGGTAGCAACCTACTGGTTGCAGGTGATCGCCGCTAACAGGAGTCGACTACCTCATCCTGACGACCCCAGCCTACTCTACGCTGGCGACGTGATCATCCTGCCCGCGGGCTGACTCCTCGGGCGCCGACACCACCGGCGCGGCCAGACGCGAAGCGACGCGGCCGGGACCGGTTTCCGGCCGCGGCTACGAGTCGGGTTCGACCAGCCGCACGGCTACCTCGTTCGCCAGGAGACGGCCCTCCCGGGTCAGTGAGACCCGCCCCGGGGAGGCGGGTTCAACCAGGCGTGCAAGCACCGGATCGTCCCGCCAGCCTGGCAGGCTGGTGTCAGGAACCCCACCGGAGGTCCGAAGCGCGAGGAGCAACCCCTCAGCATTGCGCTGCGACGCGTCGAGCGTTTCCCCCGAGGCCTCGCCGTCACCGCCGGAGGCGACCAGCGCCGAATAGCGTTCGGGGGTCCTGACGTTCCACCATCGTCGCGAGGTACCAGAGCCAGGGTCGACGGAGTGGGAGTGGGCTGCGCAACCGATGCCACGGTACTCGCCGCCGGACCAGTAAAGCTGATTGTGACGGCACTCGGCTTCGGGAAGCGCCCAGTTGGAGATCTCGTACCAGTTCAGTCCGCCAGAGCGGAGCAGGTCGTCCGCTAGGAGGTACTTGTCTGCTTGGTCGTCTGGGTCGGGGTGGCGGCTCGGGTCTCGAGCAAGTGGCGTGCCCGCCTCGACGGTCAGGCTGTACGCGCTCACGTGCGATGGGGGCGGGTCCAAAGCCAGCACCGCTTCGACGGTACGCACCCAGTCCGAAACTGACTCGCCGGCCCCGCCCATGATCAGGTCGACGTTGAACGCCCCGGCGAAGCCGGCCTCGCCCGCCGCCGCAGCAGCTTTAAGCACTGACTCCGGGTCGTGACGCCGCCCCAGGGATGCCAGGACGTGGGGGAGCATCGATTGCACACCGAACGACAGCCTGTTCACACCAGCCGCCTTGTAGGCGGCTAACTTCGCCAAGTCGACCGTCTCGGGGTTGCATTCGACTGTCACCTCGGCGTGAGGGTGGGTCGGGATCGATTCAAGTATGGAGCATAAAAGGTCGGCGTCGATAAGCGACGGAGTCCCTCCACCGAAGAACACCGACGTCGCCGGGCGGTCCTCGTACAAGCGCCTGATGGCGGTCCTGCAAGCCTCGACGTACCCGCCTACCAAATGGCCTTTGTCGGTCCAAGTAGCGAAAGCGCAGTAGTCGCAGCGCGAAGCGCAGAACGGGATGTGCACGTACACGCCGAAAGGCGCTTCCCCGGCCATGGACCTAGGCGCCGGTCGCTGGGGCCACCAGGCCGGCTCGGAGCGCGGCGAGGAGAACGCCGGCGGCTACCGCCGCTGTCTCCGTGCGAAGGACAGCCGGCCCGAGACCTATCGTCGCTGGGGCGTCAGAAAGTTCGTCGTCGCTCCACCCTCCTTCAGGTCCGACCAGGACAGTACGAACCTCGGGGCCCATTCCCGGCGCTCCCGGCTGGGCGAGTGCCACCTCGGACGGTCCCGCCTCGGTGAGCAATGTGCGCCATGAAGGGGCTAGCTCGATGTCGGGAAGCCAGCACTGGCGGCTCTGCATCAAAGCGGAACGAGCTACGCGCCTCAGGCGCTCCAGGTGCCTATCAGCTCTGGCGGCGTCCCAGCGGACCACGCAGCGCGCAGAGTCGAACGCTACGATCCGGTCCACTCCAAGCTCTGTGAGCTTCTGAACGGCCCACTCCGGACGGTCGCCTTTGACCGGCGCAAATCCCACGGTGACCTTAGGTCGGCGCGCCTGCTCACGTAACACCGGCCCGTCGACACGCACGGCTCCCCGGCCTGCGTACACGCAGAGGGCGTACCCACCCCGCCCGTCAGTAACACCGACAAGTTCCCCGGGACGCAGTCGCAGCACCGTCTCCAGGTGATGAGCATCCGGTGCGCCGAGCACGGGATCTGAGATGTCGGCGACTATCACATGGGCCCTCAGTGCGGCTTCGCCCCTGCAGGGCGAGCCGCCGCCTGGCACGGCGCCGGCTACTTGAAAGCCCCCCGAAGCTTGGACATCAGACCTCCCTCGGCGTGGGCCACCGTCTCCCCTCGCATCTCCGCGAGACGCCGGAGAAGCTCCTCCTGCTCTTTGCTCAGGTCGTCTGGAGTGTCGACGACAACCGTGACGACCAGGTCACCGCGGCCCCGCCCGCCCAGGTTCGCAACGCCGCGTCCCCGCAGTCGGATCTCCTTACCGTTCTGGGAGCCGGCTGGGATCTCGAGCTCTTCGACACCGTCGAGGGTGTCGAAAGGAACGGTCGTCCCGAGCGCCGCCTGGGTCATCGCGACGTGCACGAGCGCCGAGAGCTCCGAACCGCGCCTGGTGAAAACCGGGTGCGGGCGGACTCTCAGGTGCACGTAGAGATCCCCCGGCGGGCCCCCGCGCAGTCCACCGGCCCCTCGGCCGGGAAGGCGCAGCGTCGCCCCGTCGTCGACTCCCGCAGGAACGTCCACCACGAAGCTCTGCTCCACCCGCCGACGTCCCTCTCCCTTGCAGTCGGGGCACGGGGTGGGTATCTCCTCTCCGGTACCACCGCAGCGGGTGCAGGGCGCTGAGGTGACCATCTGACCGAGGATCGACTGGCGCACCTTGCGCACCTCGCCTGCGCCCCCGCACGCGCTGCATCGGATCGGAGTGGTACCCGGCCTGGCGCCGCTGCCGGAACACGTCAAGCAGGTCTGCGGGAGCCGTACGGTGATCTCGTGCTGCACTCCGAACACGGCACCGGCGAATTCGATCGTAATCGTTGCCTCAGCGTCTTCGCCCTTGCGGGGACCGGAGCGAGAACGGCCGCCGCCACCCATGCCGCCCGCACCGAAAAAGGCATCGAAGAGATCCCCGAAGCCTGCTCCGAATCCGCCGAAAGGATCGGCTCCCCCGCCACCGGAACCCCTGGGAACGGACCCGAACATGTCGTACTGGCGCCGGCGCTCAGGGTCCCGCAGCGTCTCGTAGGCGAGATTTACTAGCTTGAATTGATCCTCCGTCGAAGGATCCCCCTGGTTGGCGTCGGGATGCAACTCGCGAGCCAGACGGAGGTAAGCTTTTTTGATGTCGTCCTCGGTGGCGCTTCGTGAGACGCCGAGGATTGCGTAGAAGTCGTCGGATGAAGCCGCCGGCAAGAGTTCGTTACCTTTCTTCGGAGCCTTTGCTCAGTGCCTGGCTCAGCCTTCTGCTCACTACCCCAACAGCAGCGAGCGTCTGTTCGTAGTGCATCCTGGTCGGACCAAGTATCCCCACTGTACCGGCCCGCTCGCCTTCGATGCGGTACGGAGCTACGACGATCGAGCAGTCCGCCAACGGGACTACCCCGTGCTCCGCTCCGATAGCGACGCTCAGCCCGCTGTCTATGACATCCTTGATAAGCGTCACCAGCACATACTGCTGCTCGAGAATATCGAGCACGTTTCGGATGGTGCCCACCGCGTCGAAAGCCACGGCCAGATGCGACGCGCCTCCGACGAACACCTGGGGGGAGTGAGAACCGGTCTCCCCATCTCCGTACAAAGCTCGAAGTGAGGCTTCCACGACCGTCGTGACCTCGTCGGTGTCGGACCCCCCAGGATGGCCGCCGTCAAGGCTTGGCCCGCCAACCGCTGGGATGTCCACACGGGTACCGAAAGTAGACCCCACCATTAGCCCCGAGAGGCGGTCGGACACCGCAACAGCTACCCGCTCGTCGCAACCGTCGGGCAGCTCCACAGTTCGCTTTTCTACCGCCCCACTCGCCAGGACGACTACGAGCAGGGCTACGGTCGACGACAAACAAACGAGCTGCACTGACCGCACCCGGGCGGGATCCTCTGCGTCGCGGACCACGACAGCTGCGTAGTCAGTGAGACCGGCGAGGAACTTGCTCGTATCGGCGAGCATTCTTTCCAGTTCGCCATGAGCCGAAGCGAAAAAGCTGCGGATCTGCTCTGCGTGGGCTTCGTCGAGGTGAGCCGAAGGAGCGAGATGGTCGACGAAGAAGCGGTATCCCTTGTCGGTTGGCACCCGTCCGGCGCTGGTGTGAGGCTGGACGAGGTAGCCGTCGCGTTCCAAGGTGCCCATCTCGTTTCGAACCGTCGCTGCGGACACGCCCATGCCGTGGGCGCGTGTCACCGAAGCCGAGCCGACTGGCTGGGCTGTCTGGATGTATTCCTCCACTACCGCCCGGAGGATCGCGGCCTTTCTTTCGTCCAACACGTTGGCATCCAACGATATCGACTGGCGGCGCCAATCGGCGGCACCTATTCCTCCAAGCGTAAGGCCTGGATGAACGCCTCTTGAGGAACTTCTACTCGGCCGATGTTCTTCATCCGCTTCTTACCTTCCTTCTGCTTTTCGAGCAGCTTGCGCTTACGGGTGATGTCACCCCCGTAGCACTTGGCGAGAACGTCCTTGCGCTTGGCCTTCACCGTCTCGCGGGCGATCACCCTGCCACCGATAGCGGCCTGGATCGGAACGTCGAACATTTGGCGTGGTATCAGCTCGCGCAGCCGCTCGGTCATCTTGCGGCCGTAGACCGTTGCTCCCGAACGGTGGACTATCGCCGAGAAGGCGTCGACCGGCAAGCCGTTAAGAAGAATATCTATCTTGACCAGGTCGGCTTGGTCGGTCCCGGACTGCTCGTAGTCGAGGCTCGCGTAGCCTTTCGTACGGCTCTTGAGCGCGTCGAAGAAGTCCATGACGACCTCGGCCAGGGGAATTCGGTATACCAGCTCGAGCCGCTCCGGCGAGATGTACTCCATCCGGACCATCTCCCCCCGGCGGCTCTGGCAGAGGTCCATTAGCGTGCCGGTATAGTCGCTCGGGGTGAGGATCGTAGCTTGGAGGTACGGCTCCTCGATGGATTCGAGCTTCTGAGGTTCGGGCATCTCTGATGGACTATGCACGACGACGGTGGCGCCGTCGGTCAGATGAGCCAGGTACTCCACACTGGGCGCTGTCGCTATCAACGACAGGTTGAACTCCCGTTCGAGGCGTTCCCTGACGATCTCCATGTGAAGCAACCCGAGGAAGCCGCAGCGAAAGCCGAACCCGAGCGCCCCGGAGGTCTCCGGCTCGTAGGTGACCGATGCGTCATTGAGCCTGAGCTTCTCAAGCGCCTCACGCAGGTTGGAGAACTCGTCGCCGTCTATAGGGTAGAGCCCGCAGAATACCATCGGCTTGGGATCCCGGTACCCCTCCAGAGCGGCTTTGGCCGGGGCGCCCGCAGACGTCACCGTCTCGCCGCTTCGGGCTTCCCCCACGTCTTTGATACCGGCGATCAGGTAGCCGACCTCCCCGGTTCCGAGCTCGCTGACCGGTTCGTTGGCGGGTGTGCGCACCCCGATCTCCTCCACGTCATGGACGCGGCCCGCTTGCATGAACCGAACTCGATCTCCGCTTCTCAGGGTCCCGTTCACGACTCGCACGGCGCTGACCACGCCGCGGTACTGGTCGTAGTAAGAGTCGAATATGAGCGCCTGGAGCGGCGCCAACGAGTCACCCGACGGGGGAGGGATCCGCTCGCAGATGGCATCTAGAAGCTCCGGCACCCCCGAACCTGTCTTCGCCGAGATCCGCAATATCTGCGACGCCGGGACGCCGAGAACCTTCTCTATCTCAGCCGCGTAACGGTCAGGATCCGCTGCGGGCAGGTCGATCTTGTTCAGCGCGGCGACGATCTCGAGGTCGTTCTCCAAGGCCTGGTAGGCGTTGGCCAGGGTCTGGGCTTCGATTCCCTGCGCTGCGTCGACTAGCAGGACGACGCCCTCGCAGGCGGCGAGGCTCCGGCTCACCTCGTAGCCAAAGTCGACGTGCCCTGGGGTGTCGATCAGGTGAATAGTCTGACCCTTCCACGTGACGCGCACGTTCTGCGCCTTTATCGTGATGCCGCGCTCGCGCTCGATGTCCATCGAGTCGAGGTACTGCTCGCGCATGTCCCTGGCGTCTACAGCACCTGTCAGCTCAAGAATACGATCTGACAGCGTGGACTTTCCGTGGTCGACGTGCGCAACGACGCTCAAATTCCTGATATTTGCGAGGTTCACTGGTCGACCATCTTCGGGGATTTAGGGGGTTTGAATAGAAAAAAGTAGGGGGAAGACTCTGCTGGCAGGCCTCTCGGCGACATATGGTTGGCACATCGAAAACGACTACCAGCCCGTCATCACGATATCTGCTACCTACGGCGCCGCAGGAAGCGTCATCGCACCGACGCTCGCCGAGCGGCTCGGCCTGGCGTTCGTCGACCGGCTTCTAAGCATCGACGGCGTCTCGGACCCGTCCGGGGTAACACGCTCCCAGGAGGGCTTGGCAGGCGGCGAAGCCGAGGCAACCCCGGCGGGACGCTTCCTAAGCTACTTCGCCAGGGTAGCTACCGTGGGTACCGTCGTAGCCCCCGACCCTCTTGTCGACACCGACGATACGATCAAGGCCCGCTCGGAGTCCGCGCTCCACGACATAGCGAGAGGCGCAGGGGGCCTGGTGTTAGGGCGTGCCGGCGCGGTCGTGCTTGCGGGACGCCCTAAGGCTTTTCACGTTCGCCTCGACGGTCCCGTAGCCCGTAGGATCGAGCTGGCGTGCGAGATGGAGGGCCTTGACCAGGCCTCGGTCAGGCGCCACCAAGAGGAAGCGGACCGAGCGCGTACCTTGTTCGTCAAGCGCTTGTACCGGGTCGACCCGGCCAGCGCGGCGCTGTACCACATGGTCCTAGACAGCACCGCCCTCGGGGTCGACGCGTCCGTGGACGTGATCGCCGCAGCCGCCGGTGCTTTCTTCTCCAGGTTCCCGACCCCACCGGCCGGGTCGGACGCCCCAGGGTGATCGCCGACCGTCCGGCAGCGTGGGTCCTATCGCACCTGGACAACCTCAGGTCCCTTGCAGTCCTTCCCCTGTGCTGGGCTTACCGTCTAAGTGACCGGCGCGACGTCATCGACGCAGATACGCAGCGCTGGGCGGAGCTTCTGTGGGTGCCCGAGGACGACCGGGGTCGGATGCTCCCCCGGCTTTTGTTCGCGTTCCCCGAGTTCAGGTGCGTCTTCTACCACCGCCTAGCCTCGGGTAACGCTGCCGGAGCCCTCGCAGCTCGGTTGGCGAAGCACCTTTGGCGGGGCGTAGCAGGCATCGACTTGGGCAACACGCCGATAGGCCCGGGCCTGTTCATCTCCCACGGCCAGTCCACGATCCTCTCAGCCGAGTCGATAGGCGCGAACTTGCAGGTCCACCAGGGGGTCACCGTGGGGTGGGACTACCGGTCCCCGGGGCGGCCAGTGATCGGCGACGACGTGTTCATAGGAGCCGGAGCGAAGATCCTGGGAGCCGTCAAGGTCGGTGACGGCGCACGGATTGGAGCTAACGCCGTGGTATTGCAAGATGTCCCTCCAGGCGCGACAGCTGTCGGGGTGCCTGCTGCGCTTCGATCCCGGGCACCTAGCCGGTGATGCTAGAATGTCGCTTCCGCCGGCATGGCTGGTTTGCCGGGCTTTCTTACGAGGTGAACTGAACCCAAGTGGCCAACATCAAAAGCCAGATCAAGCGCAACCGAACCAATGAAGCCGCGCGCTTGCGTAACAAGGCAGCCCGATCCGAGGTCAAGACCCGTATCAAGACGGCCGTCGCGTCGGCCGCGGCGGGATCGGAGAGCACCGTAGAAGATCTCCGTCTGGCCGTGAAGCGTCTGGACAAGGCGGCAGCTAGGGGGATCATCCACAAGAACCAGGCTTCTAACCGCAAGTCCCGTCTCGTCAAGAGGATCAACGCTCTCAGCACCCCGCCGGCGGCGTAACCTCCGCGCCGGCCTCTCAGGCCGGGCTTCCGGCATCACGACCCGCTATCGCACCCCTGTGGCCGCCCCTCGGCGCGGACGTCGCCCTTGCCAGGCGGCACAGGCGGGCTACCAGCACCTCCAGCACGGCCTCGCCTGGCCAGGAACTGGCGCCTTTAAGGTCGGCGTCGGCGTCGGCTACCAGCCCGATCGCCTCGGCTATGTTCGCCGAGCCCCACTGGCGCGCGGCTCGCAGCGCCTTTTTCGCGGGGAAGGTGCTGCGCCCGGGTGCTATGCCCATCGCGGCAGCCGCTTCGGCCTCGGTGGATATAGCCGGGCTGTCCACCCGCATGAGCCCTCCGATGTGGCGAGCCAGGATGGACACGACCACCAGGGGATGTCTCCCGCCCGCCCCCAGCAGCCGGTGCAGTACACCCAGAGCCGACGCGGCGTCACCGACGTCGATGGCGTCGGTAAACGCCCACGGGGTAACCGACCCCGCCTCGCCCAGGTACACCTCAACCTCGCCGGGACCGAGTTTCGCTCCCGGCCCGTAGGCGGCCTCGAGGA
Organism: Acidimicrobiaceae bacterium; assembly: GCA_027391075.1. Lineage (GTDB taxonomy): Bacteria > Actinomycetota > Acidimicrobiia > Acidimicrobiales > Palsa-688 > JAJZAM01. Next base: position 33,998 of record DAHYHI010000103.1, read on the forward strand.
GCTCCAACAGCGGCACGACGCCGCTCACATCCTCCCCCAGGTGGCTTCCAACAAGATTTTGGGCGTCCCTGTCCAAGCGGACGCTGGCATGTCCAAGCCGGTCCGCAAGCCAGTCCCCCGCCCGGCGGGCATCGACGGCGGTCGACACAACGATCCCCTTGGCTTTCGCCACCGCTACGAGCTTCGGGGCCATCTGGCCGCCACCGCCGGCTAGAACCAGCGAAGTCGTCGGCAAGGGATCCTCCAAGTATCTGAGCAGCGGGTCGACGTCTTCGGTGTTGTAACGGCCTGCTGAGCGGACGACTATCACCCGCCTGGATACGAGCAGCGGCGGTGTCAGGCACGAGTCAGCTACCGCAGCGAGGTCGACTTCGTCGCCCTCGTAGTCTTCGAGGGCCAGCGAGCGGTCCTCCCCGCCCAGCAGCTCCCCGATCGCCTTGTCTACGGCCTCGCCGACGAGGGTCGGGTCGTTACCCTCGACCAGCACGACCGGTGTCAAAGTTTCCTAGCCTTAGTCACTGCCGGTCTCATCGGGCTTCGAGGATCGCCTCGACGCTGTCCGCGACTCGTCTCGCTGAGCGCACGTCGTGCACCCTTAGGATCCGGCATCCCAGGCTCACCCCTACTGCATGCGCAGCGATCGTAGCTTCGAGGCGTTCGGCGACTTCGAGGCCGAAACGCACGCCGAGGAAAGTCTTGTTCGACGCGGACAAAAGCAACGGCCATCCAAGGCCGGCGAGGCGGTCCGAGGCGCGCAGCAGCTCCGCCGACTGGGAGGCCGTCTTGCCTAGGTCGAGGCCGGCGTCCAAGACGATCCGGGTGTCGTCGATACCGGCTTCGCGGGCTAGTCGAGCCCGACTCACCAAGAAGTCGGCGACCTCGCCGACAAGATCCGCGTAGACGGGGTCGGGGTCGGGGATGCGAGGGCCGAGGCGTATGTGGGTGGCCACGACGGTCGCTCCTGCTGCCGCGGCCTCGGCGAGGTAAGCGGGGTCGGCGAAGCCGCTGATGTCGTTGCCGACGACCGCCCCGACCCGGTACGCCTCTCGGGCGACCGCCGCCCGCCACGTGTCGACTGACAAAGCGACGTCGAAGCGGCGTCGCAAGGCTTCGATCGCGGGGACCACCCGGTCCATCTCCTCGGCTTCGCCCACCTCCGGCCCCGGCCCTGCCTTCACGCCGCCGACGTCGAGGAGGTCGGCGCCTTCAGCGACGTGCTTGTCGGCCAGAGCGAAGAAGTCGTCCATCTGCCAGTAGCGGCCGCGGTCGTAGAAGGAGTCCGGCGTCCTGTTCAAGATGCCCATCACCAGCGCGCGGCTGGTCAGGTCGAAGCTCTTGGCGCCGAGGTGCAAGATCATCGCGTGCGACCCTACACGCAAGCTGAGACCATCCGGGCGGTCCAGGCGGATTGTGGACTAGGCAGTCAGACCAGCCCGGCAGTTAGAACAGCCTTGCGGTGAGGGCCTTGCGGTAGGTGGCCGTGCGAGGATCTTCCGGTCCGAGGATCTCCAGCAGGTCGATGAACTCCTGCCTGGCTGCTTCGTCGCCTCGAACCTTTTCGAGTAGCGCGTCGAGGCGAGCTTCGACGCCCTCGCCGGAGGTCGATTGCGCTTCGTCGGCTTCACCCCCCAGGCGTGCCTCTGCTGCGATCCGCCTGGATTCGGGGGACTCCGGCAGCTTGGCGAGGAGGCGTAACGCCTCGTCGCGGCGCGAGCTGTCACCCCGGTCAGTGGCGAGGATTGCTGCGAGGCCGAGCAGGGCCTTCTCGTTGGCCGGCTCCAGATCCAAGGCGCTACGCAGCGACGCCTCGTCGCCTCGTTCGATCAGCAGCTCCACCTCGCTCGGGGCCCGGCTCAGGCCGGCCACCCAGGACCTGACGGCCGGTTCTGGCAGGGCGCCTACGAAACTGTCGAGCACCTTTCGGTCCTTGATGGCGTACACGGCGGGGATCGACTGCACCTGGAATGTCGCCGCTGCACGCGGGTTGGCGTCGACGTCTATCTTGACTAGCTCGACGCCGTCGGCCTCTCCGACTACCTTCTCCAAGATGGGGCCCAGAACCCGGCACGGTCCGCACCACGAAGCCCAAAGGTCTACGACTACCGTGACGCCCGTCGAGCGGGCGAGGACGTCAGCTTCGAATGTGGCGTCGGTTACGTCGGTGACTGTTGCCATTTCGCTCCCTACCGGCCGCCAGCAGGCGGCACTTTAGATCCGATCAGTTCCAGTACCCCGTGACCGTCCGGACGGATGGAGGTCCGGGTATGCACAGATTGGGATTTTCGCAATAGCTTTGGGGACATGAACTCCGCTCAGAGTACCGAAATGCCGAGGGGAATCGACGCCGAGCGGGTCAACGCATGGTTCGCGGGCAGCGTCCCCGCGGCCCTGCCGCCCCTCTCGTACTCTTTGGTGGCCGGGGGACGCTCGAACCTGACCTATGTCGCTACCGACAGCCGAGGCGAAAGGTTCGTGCTTCGCCGCCCGCCGACCGGCCACCTGCTTCCCAAAGCGCACGACATGCACAGGGAGCACCGGATCATCTCGGCTCTGGGCCCGGCCGGGATTCCGGTCCCCCCCGCCTTAGGGCTGTGCGAAGACCCCGAGGTGACCGGCGCGCCTTTCTACGTCATGGGTTTCGTGGACGGGGTGATCGCCCGCAACGAGGACGACGTGGCGGCCCTCTTGGACCAAGACGCCCGGGAGAAGGTCAGCTTCGCCCTGATAGACACGCTCGCTGACATTCACATGGTCGACCCAGACGCCGTCGGGCTGGGTGAACTGGGGCGTAAGGATGGCTACATCGCACGCCAGCTGAGCCGCTGGTATTCGAACTACAAGGCTGCGAACGACGGCCGTGGGGGCACGCCGCTGGCGTCGATGGACTCCCTGCACAGCCGGCTGGCGGCTTCCATACCCGACCAGGCCCGCTCTGGGATCGTCCACGGCGACTACCGCCTCGACAACTGTGTGGTCTCCCCCGACGGGCAGCGAGTGCGGGCGGTTCTCGACTGGGAGCTGTGCACCCTTGGGGATCCGCTCGCGGATCTAGGCCAACTCTTGTCGTACTGGCCCGAACCTGGCGAGCGCTCCGCCCTCGGTCACGCTGCGACGGCCATGCCGGGATTCGCCAGCCGGGACCAGCTCGTTCGCCGCTACGGCGAACGCACCGGCGTCGACCTGAGCGCGCTCGGCTTCTACGTGGCCTTCGCCTACTGGAAGTTGGCTTGCATCCTCGAAGGCGTCTACGCCCGCTACCTCGGCGGGGCGATGGGCGACGACGGTTTCGACTTCAGCTCCTACCCTGATTCGATCGCCTGGCTCGCTCAGCGCTCGGAGCAGGCCGCCGACGAAGTGGGCATCTGAGGCCCCCAGGGTCGCACCCCGGCATCGGCGGGAGAGTCCCCTAAGGCTCGACGGGCGGATCGTGGAGGAGCCCGTGGCCGCGCGACAGGCTCCGCGTGCACCAAAATGGATGATATGAGCGAGACCCGACCTCCCCTGGCCACGATAAGCGCATGGCCCTCGGTCGAGCGCCCGATCATGGTGATGTGCTTGGACGGGTGGATCGACGCTGGCGCGGCGGCGGCCGGCGCTCTCGGCGCCCTCACGGCTTCGACGCAGAGCACTCTGGTGGCGACGTTCGACTCCGACGAGTTGATCGACTTTCGCGCCCGCCGCCCGACGCTACGGATCGTGAACGGGGTCGACGAGCAGCTGCGCTGGCCTGAGATCACCGTCCACTCCTCGGTTAACAGGACCGGACGTACCGTGCTCACGCTGTCAGGCCCCGAGCCGGATATGCAGTGGCGTCGCTTCACTACTGAGGTCGTTGCCCTGGCAAGCCGCTTGGAGGTGGAGCTCGTCGTCGGCTTGGGCGCCTTCCCAGCCCCGGTCCCCCACACCCGGCCTGTACGTCTCGTGGGCACGTCGCCGAACCCGGAGCTTGCGGCGCGAGTCGGCGTCCTGCCGGCCAGCATCGAGGTGCCCTCGGGCGTTCAAGGAGCCCTCGAAGTGGCCTTCGGAGAGGCTTCGATCCCCGCCGTCGGCCTGTGGGCACGAGTTCCCCACTACGTCGCCGCCATGCCCTACCCGGCCGCTTCCGCAGCATTGCTGGAAGGCCTGGGGCGTATAGCCGAGATCGAAGTGGACTCCAAGGCCCTTCACGCTTCGGCGAGCGTCACCAACCAGCAGATAGGCCAGCTTCTCGCAGGCAGCGACGAGCACACCGCCCTCGTACGCCAGCTCGAAGAGCAAGCCGACCAGGAGCTGATGAGCGGCGCTGCCGACTTCGGGGACCTCCCCTCCGGCGACGAGCTTGCCGCCGAGTTGGAGCGTTTCCTACGCGGCGAAACGTGAACCGACCCCCTCGCATAGCCCGGCCCGCTCGCATGGCAGGTCCGGCCCTGCCACGGCGCGGGCTACACCACGAGGTTGACGAGCTTGGGCGGGCGGGCTATCACTTTTGCCGGTTCGCGTCCGCCGAGCGCAGCCCGGACCCGCTCGGAGCCTAAAGCGACTTCGACCGCTTCGGTTTCACCGATAGTGGTAGCGACGTCGAGCTTGTCGCGGACCTTGCCGTTCACCTGCACGACCATGACGGTCGTGTCCTGCTTGAGCTTTTCGGGGTCTGCCGCCGGCCAGGCCTGGGAGTGCAACGGCTCCGCGTCGGGATGCCTGCGCTCCCACAACTCCGCAGTGACGTGAGGGACCATAGGGGCAAGCAACTTGAGCATGGAGTCGACGGCGAAGTCGACGGTCAGCGTGCGGGCCCCTTCGGGGGACTGAACATACCGGTAGAGGGTGTTGAGCATCTCCATGCACGCCGCGACAGCTGTGTTATAGGACCACCGCTCGTAGTCCGAGCAGACCCTGTCGACCAGTCGATGCACCTGGCGGTCTATCTCCGCGTCGGCGGCGGTCTCGTCGCGGTCCACCAGGCCGGAGCTTTCCAGGGACCTGGAAGCGTCCAGGGACACGGTGGCCATCCTCCACAGCCGGCCCAGGAAGCGGTGGCAGCCGTCGATCATCTGGTCCGTCTGCTCGCTCCAGTCGAAGTCGTCCCCCGGCGGACCCACGAAGAGATGAAATAGCCTGAGAGAGTCAGCTCCGACAGTGTCGAAGTACTTCTCCGGGGACACGAGGTTCCCCTTGGACTTCGACATCTTGGAGCCTTCCATCGTGATCATCCCCTGGGTGAACAGCCGGGTGAAAGGCTCACGGATCTCCGCCGGCGCCAAGCCCCTGTCGGCGAGGGCTCTGGTGTAGAAGCGGGCGTAGAGCAAGTGCAAGATGGCGTGCTCGATACCCCCGATGTACTGGTCGACGGCCATCCACCTGCGGGCGGCATCCGAGTTGACCGGTGCCGTGGAATCCCAAGGATCACAAAACCGCAGGAAATACCATGAAGAGTCGACGAATGTGTCCATGGTGTCGGTCTCTCGTTGGGCCGGACCTCCGCACTTAGGGCAGGTCGTCTCCAAGAACGCCTTGTGGTGGCGCAGAGGCGAGTCCCCGCCCGGCAGGAATTCGACGTCGTCCGGCAAAAGGACTGGTAGCTGGTCTTCGGGGACTTTGACGATGCCGTCAGCCGGGCAGTGCAGCACCGGAATCGGGCATCCCCAGTAGCGTTGACGCGACAAAAGCCAGTCGCGCAGCCGGTAGTTAACCTTGCGTTCCCCGATGCGGTTTGCGACGAGCCAGTCGATGGCCTTCTGCTTTGCTTCGGCGGTGTCGGTGATCCCGTCAAGCCATTGACTGTTTATCCTCGGCCCGTCGCCGGTGTAGGCCTCTCCTTCCCATCCGGCCGGCGGGGCGACGGTCCGCACGACCGGCAGGCCGTAGGCTGCGGCGAAGTCCCAGTCACGCTGGTCCTCCGCCGGGACTGCCATTATCGCCCCCGTCCCGTAGGTCATAAGGACGTAGTCGGCCAGGTAGATAGGCACGCGGGTGGAGTTGAAGGGGTTCATCGCGTACCCCCCGGTGAACACCCCCCGCTTGTCGAGAGGCCCTTCGCTTGACTGACGGTCGATGTCGGACTGTCCCCGGACCCGCTCGACGAACGCTTCCACCTCGGTGCGCTGCGCGTCCGTCGTCACCGCCGCTACCAGGGGATGCTCGGGGGCTAGAACGACGAAGGTCATCCCAAACGCAGTGTCGGGTCGTGTGGTGAACACGTCGATCCGCGCTCCTTCGACCCCTTCGACGGGAAGGGCGAACTGGGCTCCCTCCGAGCGGCCTATCCAGTTACGCTGCATCACCTTGACGCGCTCCGGCCAGTCCAGGCCGTCGAGCGCTTCGAGCATCTCGTCCGCATAAGAAGTGATCCGGAAGAACCACTGCTCCAGGTCGCGACGTGTTACCAGGTCCCCGCTTCGTTCGCATGTACCGTCGACTAGAACCTGTTCGTTGGCTAGGACAGTCTGGCAGCCCGGGCACCAGTTCACCGGGGCGTTACGACGATAAGCGAGACCTGCGTCGAGAAAGCGCTGAAAGATGACCTGGTTCCATTTCATGTACTCCGGGTCGTGGCTGTGGATCTCTCGGCGCCAGTCGTAGCTTGCACCGAGACGGCGGAGACTGGACTTGAGCTCCTCGATGCGGGCGTCCGTGAACGGTCGGGGGTGGATGCCTGTCCTGATGGCGGCGTTCTCGGCGGGAAGCCCGAAGCTGTCGAAGCCGATCGGGCTGAGCACTGCATAGCCCTGCATCGTGCGCTGGCGCACGATGAGATCCCCGAACGTGTAGTTGCGGACGTGGCCTTGATGGGCCGGCCCGCTCGGGTACGGGTACATGCACAACACGTAGTACGGCGGCCTCGGGTCGTCGTTGTCGACTTGGTAGGCGCCCTCGGCCTCCCATCGGCGCTGCCACTTCGCCTCGACGGCTTGGGGATCGTAGAGCTCTGCCATGCCACCAGGGTAGTTACCCTCGACGTGCCCCACCGCCACGGCAGGGCTGCTAGAGTCTCATCTGCCTTCTGGGGGCGTAGCTCAGTTGGTAGAGCGCTTGCATGGCATGCAAGAGGTTCGTGGGTTCGATTCCCATCGCCTCCACCACCCCTAACCAGGAGTTTTACCCTCGGGAGGGCCTCGTAGATTCGCCCGGTTAAAGGGCCTGGCGGCCAAGCGGGCAGGGTGCCGCTCGGCGCAACGCGGGCCTACCGGGGCGTCTACCGATTGATCGAACGGGCTAGGAATGACACCGCGTGAGGTCAGGACTATTTTTTTCGACGCGCTCATACCGCCGACGTGATGAACTATGTCCATGCCCTCCAACATCACCATCGCGCGGACCGCTCTGGACGGGTACCCGGATGTCTACACTCCCCTAGCCCTGTCGACTCTGGAAGCGCTGGCTCCTCTCGACGGCCGTCGCTTCGAGCTCATGGATTCGCGAATGCAACGCCGCCGTCGCCGAGCAGCGGAGCGCGAACACCTCAGCTTCCTACCCGAGACCTCGGTGATCGACGGGACCTCTATCACAGTTGCCGATGCTCGAGCCGGCCGCTTCGAGGGAGCGCCGATCCCCCACGACCTGCGCCGCCAGTGGATCCAGGGCACCGGGCCGGCAACCAAGCCCCGCGCGTCCACGCCGGTGGGGTTGCGCAACGTCGCCTACGCGCTGCTGTCGGGGGCCGACGGCTGGATGTTCGACGGCGAGGACGCTCTGGGCCAGGTCGACACCATGTCCTTGGACAACCTCCGGAATATGAAGCTGGCCTTCGCCGGGGACCCGCTGTTCCACGAGGTCGCCGAGGTTGTCGCCGGGGAGATGAACAGGTGGGCCGTCGGCTTCCACGGCCGGGAGATCATCGCCGACTGGCGGGAGCAGCTGGAAGTTACCACGCGCATCTTCAGGGCCCGCGGCCTCCACCTCGACGATCGCCACATCACCCATCAAGACGGCCGTGGCTACTCCGCCAGCATGGCGGACGCTGCGCTCTACCTCGCCAACAACGCAGAGACGTTGCTCTCCCAGAATCGCTCGGTGGTGCTGTACCTGCCTAAGATCCAGACCGCCTCGGAGGCTGCGCACTGGGCCAGCATTCTCGACGCGATCGAAGACCACCTCGGCCTCGACCGAGGGACCGTGGTCGTCTACATCCTCGTCGAACAGCTCGAAGCGTGCTTCCAACTCATGGAGATCCGGGCCGCCCTCGGGCGTCACTTCGTTGGTTTCAACACCGGCCGGTGGGACTACATCAACTCGGTGTCGGACGCCCTCGCCTGGGACCCCGGCTTCGTGAACCCCAACATCGACGCGATCACAATGACCTACGGATACATGCGGGTCTACGAAGAGCGCGTCCGGCGCGCCGTCAACACGCCCGACCTGAACGGCCGCTATGCGCTTTGGCAAGGCGGCATGGAAGCGAACATACCGGTCGGCACCGACGCTGCCGTCGACGCCGCCATGAAACGAGCGGTGTCGGGCGGGCGGCGCGAGCAGAAGGAGGGCGCCTCCGGGAAGTGGGTGGCCCACTGGAAGATGGTGCACGTCATGCGTCCGGTGTGGGAGGAGGTGGGAGAAGACAACCAGCTCGGCCGGCAGTTCCCTCCGCTCACCTACACGGCTCGGGACGCCGAGGATCTGAGGACGCTAGACGAAGCGCCTCGCACGGTTCGGGGTGCCCGCGACCTGATCAGCGTAGGCCTTCAGTACGGCAACGCCTTCGGTCGAGGGTTCCAGGCTGCAGCTCTCAAGCCAGCCGACTTCTTCGGCGACGACAGCGTCTTGTACCTCATGGAGGACGCTGCGACCGGTGAGATCCGCCTGTCCGTGCTCTGGGAATGGCTCCACAAGAAAGCGGCGTTCAGCGAAGACGACCCCGACAGCGGGGTCAAGGCGGGCCACCCACTGACGCGCGAGTTGTTCCTGCGACTATTGGAAGAAGAGCACGCCAAGCTCCTGCGAGCCGGCGGTAACGACGTGCACGACGACTCGAAGGCCACGACCCTGCCCATCGCCAAAGCGATTGTGGAGGCCTACGTGCTCGAAACAGTGAAGGCGCCCTGGTACATCGACCTCCTCAACGTCAACCTCAACGTCACCGACCTCTCCGTAGCCGAGGAGCGGATCCGAAAGTTCCTCGACGCGTTCGCCCAAGACGGCACCCGCATCACCCGCAACGTCGATTTCGACACCGAGAAATGAAAGAATCCACCATGACATTCGACGACAACGTCGCTGCCGCTCGCAGCTACATGGAAAGTGACCGCTTCAGCGGCATAACCCGCCTCTATTCGGCCCGTCAAGTGGCCGAGCAGCAGGGGAGCATCGAGAGCGGCTACCCGGTCGCCCGGGCAAACGCCGCCGCGTTCTACGACCGTCTACGGGAGCTCTTCTCGGCGCGCAAGTCGATCACCACTTTCGGCCCCTACTCGCCTAGCCAGGCCGTGACGATGAAGCGGATGGGTATCGAGGGCATCTACCTTGGTGGCTGGGCGACCTCGGCGAAGGGCTCGATTCAGGAGGACCCAGGTGCCGATCTGGCCAGCTACCCGCTCTCCCAGGTGCCCGACGAGGCATCCGCGATTGTGCGCGCCCTATTGACCGCAGACAAGAACCAGACTTACCAGCGGTCGCGCTTGTCGGCAGCCGAACTTGCGAGCGCCCCCGAACCGATCGACTACCGACCGTTTATCATCGCCGACGCCGACACCGGTCACGGCGGCGATGCTGCCGTGAGGAACCTGATCCGCCGCTTCGTCGAGGTCGGGGTCACCGGCTATCACATAGAAGACCAGCGCCCCGGCACCAAGAAGTGCGGCCACCAAGGCGGCAAGGTCCTCGTCGGAGTGGACGAGCAGATCAAACGCCTGAACACCGCCCGCTTCCAACTCGACGTGATGCGGGTACCGGGCATCATCGTGGCCCGAACCGACGCTGAAGCAGCGAACCTGCTCGACAGCAGCGGCGACGAGCGGGACCACCCCTTCATCCTCGGAGCGACACGCGCCGACGTCCCGTCGTACAAACTGACGACGCTGGCTCTGATGCGCGCCTTCTACAACGCAGGAGCCCGTATCTTTAACGGATTCACGCTTTACAAGGTCACCGACAAGGAATATGCAGCGGCCGACGAGTGGCTTGAGCGCACGGGCATCGCCGCGTTGGCCCGTGCCGCAGCCGAAGATACTGCCGGTGCCGACGAGCCTGTAGTAGAGCGGGCCTACGACAAGGTCGCCAACGAGATGGTCGGACGTTGGGAGGTCGAGTCAGGTCTCATGACCATCGGCGAGGCGGTATTGGCCGCTTTGAAGAGCCGTTTGGAGGATGGCGACGAGGCACCCGTCAGCGAGGACGACTGGGTCGCCTTCGCCCGAACGGCGTCGTTTTGGGCTGTGCGAGCCGAGGCGCGCGAGCTTGGCATCGACTTCTACTGGGACGCTGAGGTGGCCCGCACCCCTGAGGGCTTCTACCAGGTTCGCGGCGGGTTGGACTACGCGGTCCGCAAGTCCCTGTCGGTCGCTGCGTACGCTGACCTGGTGTGGATGGAGACTGCGTCCGCGGATATCCGCGAGGCGCAGGAGTTCGCCGAGGCTATCCACGCGGAGTTCCCCGACAAGATGCTCGCCTACAACCTTTCGCCGTCGTTCAACTGGGACTCGACCGGCATGACCGACGAGGAGATGCGCGAGTTCCCCAAGAAGTTGGGCGAGGCGGGCTTCGTGTTCAACTTCATCACCTACGGCGGCCACCAGATCGACGGTGTCGCAGCCGAAGAGTTCGCAACGGCCCTGCGGGAGGACGGCATGCTGGCCCTGGCTCAGATCCAACGCAAGATCCGCCTGCTCGAGTCACCCTACCGTACACCGCAGACCCTCGTCGGCGGGCCACGCCTCGACGCCGCTTTGGCGGCGTCGTCGGCGCGTACAGCGACGACGAAAGCCATGGGGAAAGGCTCGACGCAGGTCCAGCACCTGGCGCAAACCGAGCTTCCCAAGAAAGTTCTCGAAGACTGGCTCGCCGAGTGGAGGCAGGTCTACGGCTTCGAGGAGCCGCTCACGGTACGTCTGCGGCCGAGCCGCGAGGGTGCTGACGTCCTCGAACTGTCGGTGCTGGGCGCCGGTGGCGACGACGACCGAAGAGCCAACTTGATCTTCGCTTTGATCACTGATCGCCACGGGCAGGTGATCCTTTCGGTCCGGGACCAGAACACGTTCGGCTCCGAGCTGCGCCAAAAGCGTCTGATGACCCTGCTTCACCTCTACGTCCTCAAGCGCTACCGGGTGTCCACCGTCCACTACGTCACACCGACCGAAGACAACGACAATCAGACCAAGAGAATGGCCGAGCAGGGCATCTACAGCGCCGTGAACACCGAGGTCGGCCAGATCATCGTCGCCAAGGTCAACACCACAACAGTCGACACTCTCGCCGACAACGTGGCCGGTGCCCTCAGCAAGCTCATCCGCAAGGAGGACTGAGGGGATAGCCCGCTCCCGCCACCGGCCGGGCTCACGGCGGGCCTGCGCGATCTTTGAGCCCAAACTGCCCTCGTCTGCGGTCGCCGGCGGGTAGCTTGTCGATCATGGCCTGGGTCGAGCGCAGCGGGTTCCGTCTCTTCGCTGAGCGCGCCGGTGCCGGCCCTGCGCTGCTGTACATCAGCGGCACCGGCGGAGACCTGCGCAACCGGCCCAACGGTTTCGACACTCCCGGTGTAGGTTCGTTCGATTGCGTCTGCTACGACCAGCGGGGTCTCGGCCGCAGCGGCCGCCCAAAAGACTCTTACACCATGGCCGATTTCGCGGACGACGCGGCTGCGATGCTCGACTGGGCGGGGTGGTCACGTGCTGCGGTGCTGGGAGTCTCCTTCGGCGGCATGGTCGCCCAGGAGCTCATCTTGCGCCACCCGGACCGGGTGAGCAGAGCTGTCCTGGCTTGCACGTCGAGTGGAGGCATAGGCGGGTCTTCGTATCCACTCCACGAACTAGCGACACTCCGACCTGAACAGCGCGCGGCTAAGACGGCCGAGCTGATCGACACCCGCTGGGCGAACCCAGCGAACCCCGACCCGCTACGCAAGACAACGCTGAGCAGCCTCGGCGCGGCCCGCGCCCTCGACGGTGGCGCTATAGCGCAACTCCAAGCCCGCCGAGGCCACGACACCTGGGATCGCCTCGCCGGCGTAACCTGCCCGGTGCTGGTGGCCGCGGGACGCTACGACGGGATCGCCCCGCTCGCCAACGCCGAGGCGTTGGCCGCCCGAATCCCCCGAGCCCGCCTCGAAGTCTTCGAAGGGGGCCACTTGTTCTTAGCCCAGGACCCTTCCGCTGCGACGAAGATCACGGCGTTCCTCGCCGCCTCGTAAGCCCAGCCCCGGCAGCGCAGGCGCTGTACCGGCAGTGCAGGCGCCATCCGGGACGAAATGTCACCGGCTATGAAGCCTCGTGGCAGTCTGCGGCCGGCGGGCTTATCCGGGCCGCCATCGAGCGAGCGGCCGCTGTTACGGTGTTCCTGTCATAGGTCAGCACATAGCGGAACCTTCGCTGCAAGTCGGGGGAGTCGTCGCCCAGGTCCGAGGCCAGCAAGGCGAAGGACTCCTGCGCTCCGACCACGACAACCGACCACTCCAGGCGCATCGGGTCGGTCCGGCTCAGCTCCACCCAGCGCATCCCAACCCGACCGGCCGGCGAGATGGCCGCCCCATCGCGCCCTGGCCTGCCCGTTCCGAAAGTGGCGACCAGAGGGGAGTTGCGCGACATCGCCTCGTAGCGAGCCTTAGTCAGCGAAGTCAGCCGGGCGTGGTCTTGAACTGCGGCGAACACCACCGGAGCTACCATCTGAAACGCCCGATCCTCCACATGACGTGCGATGCCTAACAGCAAACCTTTACGAGCCACCCTGACCCTGCTGTTCGCCTCCACGAGAGAGAATGGTGATGCTACGGGCCTCTCCGCTTTCATGGGCTCGAACGCAGCCTGGTGAGGGAGGTCCGAGGCGCTTAGCGGTCCCGGCCTGCCGAAATACCATCCCTGCCCGAGCGTAGCGCCGAGGGCGATGGCCTGTTCAAGGTGACCTCTGGTCTCGATGCCCTCCGCTAGGACCAAAGCGCCGCTGTGCTCGGCGTAAGCCTGGACCCCGGCAATGACCCTACTCTGGGTGGGTCCCGGCCATGCCTGCACCAAGCCTAGGTCGAGCTTTACCACGTCGGGCGATACAAGCGGCAGGAGAGCAAGAGCCGACGGGTCAGCACCTACGTCGTCGAGGGCGATTCCTATGCCTTCCCTGCGGGCCAGGGCGATCACGGACATCAGACCGGCCGGGTCGCCGCTCAAGGCTCGCTCTGTCAGCTCCAACGTCACCCGCAGCCTCCGCGAGGCTTGCTCGAACAGTCGGCTCGAACCTGCCCGTGCTAGACACCCGAGCGCTGCCGGTTCGACGTTGACGAACAGATGCTGACGGTCGGAAAGGCCCGCGTCGATTGCTCCTCTTATGGCGGCGAGCCTGCACGCCGAGTCTACTTCGGTGACGCGATCCCCGGCTCGGGCGAACACGTCGGCCGGCGAGTAACCCAGGCGAGGCCACCTGGCCAGCGCTTCGAAGGCGACCACCGCACCTGTACCCAGGTCCACTATCGGCTGGTAGGCCGGGCGCAGCTGCTCGGGGTCGATCAGAAGGTCGATCACCTCGTCGCTGTAGGCGAGCGTGCCGCCTCGGGCCTCCGAAAGCCCGGTGACCCAAGCCGAGGCGGTGCCGCCACCAGGCGAAGCGACACCCGTGTTCCTGGGCTCGCCGTGCGGCAGTTCGATCTCAGGTCGGCTTGTCGACGGCGACAGCATTTGATAAGTCCTCGGTCACGTGAAATGAGGGCTTGAGCGATAGAACTCCGGCGGCGATGCCGCAGTCACTAGCGTGTGGACATGACCGACCCTTCCGACCGTCACACCGGGGACCTAGCGTTGGGACCACTGCTCGACGCCGGTGTGGACACCATGTTCACCTTGAACGGCGGCCACGTGTGGCCTCTCTATGACGCCGCACGCAAAGCTGGCATGCGCATCGTCGACACCCGCCACGAGCAGACAGCCGTGTGGGCCGCCGAGGCATGGGCCAAGCTCACCAGAGGTCCCGGCCTTGCAGTGCTGACAGCCGGGCCGGGAGTTACCAACGGTGTCAGCGCTATAACCTCCGCATTTTTCAACGGCTCCCCCCTCGTGGTGCTCGGCGGCCGGGCCCCGCAAGGTCGCTGGGGCTCCGGATCCCTCCAGGAGATCGACCACCAGCCGATCGTCAGTTCGATAACCAAGATGGCAGCCACGGCCTTCGACTCTGACGAAGCCCGATCCCTAGTGGCCCGCGCTCTTCGGACCGCCACGGAAGCCCACCGCGGTCCTGTGTTCGTCGATTTCCCGATGGACGTGCTCTTCTCGCCGGCCGCGGGGACCTCCCCGGGGACCAGCAACGACGCACAGGGCGCTGGCTCCCGCAGCGACGCCCATACCGCCAGCGTCGACGGCGACTTCGGTCGCGTGGCTGAGTTGATCGCGGGGGCCGAAAGGCCTGCGCTGATAGCGGGCAGCGACGTCTACTGGGCGGGCGCATGGGAGTCCCTGCGCCGAGCAGCCGAGGCGATGGAGATACCGTGCTATGCGAACGGAATGGGCCGCGGATGCCTCCCCGGCGACCACCGCCTGGCGTTCAGTCGAACCCGCTCGATGCTGAGCAAAGAGGCTGACCTGGTGGTCGTCGCTGGGACTCCGCTCGACTTCCGCCTGGGCTTCGGGCGTTTCGGGGACGCACACGTCGTGCACCTAGTGGACAGCCCGGAGGACAAGTCCCCGCTCGCGCCTAGCGTGCTGGGCGTGGCCGGCGACCTGACAGCGGCCTTCGAGACGATTGCCGCCTGGAACGGACCGGTCGCTGACCACAGCGGCTGGGTCAGCCGTCTGAGAGAGGAAGAGACCGCTCACAACGCCGCCGATCTGATCAAATTATGCTCAGGGTCGGACCCGATAAAACCCACACGTGTTTTCGGCGAGCTAAACCGGCGCCTCGACCGTGACGCCGTGGTCATATGCGATGGCGGCGACTTCGCGTCCTACGCAGGCAAGTACGTGACCACCTTCACCCCGGGCTGCTGGTTGGACACAGGACCTTACGGTTGCCTTGGCAACGGTCTCGGCTACGCCGCAGCAGCACGCCTTGCGAGGCCCGACTCCCAAGTCGTGGCAGTACTCGGCGACGGTGCCGCAGGATTCGCCCTCGGCGACTTAGACACGCTGGTGAGGCACCAGCTACCCGCTGTCCTCATCGTCGGCAACAACGGGATCTGGGGCTTGGAGAAGCACCCCATGCGCGCCGTGTACGGCTACGATGTGGCCTGCGACCTTCAGCCGGGCACCCGCTACGATCTCGTCGCCAAGGCACTCGGGGCAGACGGCGAGACCGTGACCACCCCGTCGGCGATAGGGCCTGCTCTAGACCGGGCGTTCGCCTCCGAGGTCCCCTACGTGGTCAACGTCCTCACCGACCCCGAAGACCAGTACCCGCGAAGCTCAAACTTGGGATAACAGGTAAGGTCTCAGACCTTACTCACTCAAGGTGACAACCTGCGCGGCCTGCGCGGAGTGTCGTACACTGGGAGGCAGTGACCGCCTTCACGATGCCGCCTGCTGACACACCCGACCCGGCGACTCCGCTACGTCGCAAGCGAAACCCCCGAGGACAGGGCTCAAGGCTTCGTGAGGAGATCATCCAGGCGACCAGCGTCCTGTTGGAGCGCACAGCCAACGAGGATTCGGTCACCTTGAGGGCTATCGCACGGGAGATCGGGATCGCCTCACCGTCGATCAGTTCTCACTTCGCCGACCGCATGGAGATCCTCGACGCGGTAATCGCTCGCGAGGTGACTGAACTCTACGAGATGCTGGCAGAGGCAGTCGCCGCCCAGACCGACCCGGTCGAAAGGCTCCTCGCAGCGGCGCGCTCCTACTACAACTATGGCGTCACCCGTCCCAGCCGGTACCGCCTCCTGCTCGGCAGGCGGTTCCTCCCCGACTGGAGCGAGGACCGGCCGATGACCGAATCCTTGCAGGTCACCGGCGCGACCTTCCAGATGATCGAAGGTCTGGTCCAAGACTGCATCGACGCCGGAAGGTCGCGTAACACCGACGCTTCGACGACAGCCGTATCACTTTGGGTGCTTCTCCACGGTGTGCTTGCGCTTCCCACCTCTATAACCAGCTTCCCGTGGCCGGATATGGAACAGGTACTTGAAGAAGCGATGCACCGCGTCGCAGGGCTCGACGTAACCGGATCCTGACCAGCCGGTTCGCTGGCCCGCCCGCTCGCTGACCTTTCCCGGACAGCTACTCGCTGGGGACCGTTATGTGACCTAAGCCTCTTGTAGGCGAACGTCGCCGGGGGGACACTTAAAGGCATGGAGCTAAACACCACCGGCGATGCTGGCGCGACCAGAGGACCTTTGAGCGCCGAGGAGTTGCGTGACATCAACTCTTACTGGAGGGCCGCCAACTACCTTTCGGTCGGCCAGATCTACCTTCTCGACAATCCCCTGATCGGCGACGGGCTACGACCCGAGCACGTCAAACCCCGCCTGCTCGGGCACTGGGGGACCACGCCGGGCCTCAACTTACTGTACGCGCACTTGAACCGGGTGATCAAACAGCGCGACGTGGACGTAGTGTTCGTCTGTGGCCCCGGGCACGGGGGTCCCGCAGTAGTGGCCAACAGCTACCTGGAGGGCACTTACAGCGAGATATACCCGCACATCTCGACCGACGCGAACGGGATGCGGCTGCTGTTCCGCCAGTTCTCCTTCCCGGGTGGGATCCCGAGCCACGCTGCACCTGAGACGCCAGGGTCGATGCACGAAGGGGGCGAGCTCGGCTACGCCCTTGCGCACGCTTTCGGCGCTGCCCTCGACAACCCGGATTTGGTAGTCGCCGCGGTGGTCGGGGACGGCGAAGCCGAAACCGGGCCGCTGGCGACAAGCTGGCATCTAAACAAGTTCTTGAACCCTGCCAACGACGGGGCCGTGCTTCCGATCCTGCACCTAAACGGTTACAAGATCGCAAACCCGACCGTGCTTGCACGCATACCTGAGTCCGAGCTCATCGACCTGCTCAGGGGGTACGGCTGGAACCCTCTTGTCGTTTCAGGCGACGACCCGGCCGACGTGCACCAGCTTTTGGCTGCGACTTTCGACGACGCGTTCGATTCGATATCCGAGATACAAGCCGGCGCCCGGGCCCACGGTGTGGGCGCCCGACCGTCATGGCCGATGATCGTGCTGCGCACGCCCAAAGGCTGGACCGGGCCAGCTGTCGTGGACGGCAACAAGACGGAAGGCTCGTGGCGGGCCCACCAGGTGCCGCTCGCGGACGTGCGCGATAACCCTGAGCATCTCCGCCAGCTAGAAGAGTGGATGCGCAGCTACCGACCCGACGAGCTCTTCGACGCCTCCGGACGCCTCCGAGGGCACCTGGCTGCCCTTGCTCCCGCCGGGGATAGGAGGATGAGCGCCAATCCCCAGACTAACGGGGGGCGCCGCAGCGTCGACCTGACGATGCCTGACTTTCGCGACTACGCCGTCGAGGTGACAGCCCCCGGTGCCGTCGAAGACGAAGCGACCCGCACCCTCGGACGTTTCCTGCGCGACGTCATGACAGCAAACGCCGCCAACGTCAACTTCAGGGTGTTCGGCCCGGACGAGACTGCGTCTAACCGTCTCGACGCCCTGTTCGAGGTGACAGGGCGAACCTGGATGGGCGAGACTCACCCCGACGACGACGAGCATCTGAGCCCGACGGGCAGGGTTACCGAGGTCCTCTCGGAGCATCTCTGCCAGGGGATGCTCGAAGGGTACCTCCTGACCGGAAGGCACGGGTTGTTCTCCTGTTACGAGGCGTTCGTGCACATCGTCGACTCGATGTTCAACCAACACGCCAAGTGGCTGAAGACCACCCGTGAGATCGAGTGGCGCCGGCCGATCCCGTCCCTTAACTATCTGCTCACCTCGCACGTTTGGCGCCAGGACCACAACGGCTTTTCACACCAAGACCCCGGCTTCATAGACCACGCCGTCAACAAGAAGGCGGACATCATCAGGGTTTACCTTCCCCCCGACACCAACTGTCTGCTGTCGGTAGCAGACCACTGTCTGCGATCCCGCCACTACGTGAACATCGTCGTCGCGGGCAAACAACCGGCCCTGCAGTACCTAGACGTCGACCAGGCGGCGGTCCACTGCTCTAGGGGATTAGGCATTTGGGAGTGGGCGAGCAACGACGCTCCCGGCGGGCCCGACGTGGTCATGGGCTGCGCCGGCGACGTCCCCACCTTGGAGGTGCTGGCGGCGGTGGACATCCTGCGCCGCAACCTTCCGGAGCTCAAGGTGCGGGTCGTCAACGTGGTCGACCTCATGACCCTGCAACCCCAAAGCGAGCATCCCCACGGCGTCTCCGACGCCGAGTTCGACTCGCTGTTCACCGTCGACAAACCGGTGATATTCGCCTACCACGGCTACCCGTGGCTGATCCACCGGCTCACCTACAGGCGAACGAACCACGCCAACATCCACGTCAGGGGTTACAAAGAGGAGGGGACGACCACCACACCGTTCGACATGACCGTGATGAACGAACTGGACCGCTTCCACTTGGTCATGGACGTCGTGGACCGCGTGCCGGGACTCGGACAGAAAGCCGCCTACCTACGCCAGAACATGGCAGCCCGCCTGGTCGCCCAGTGGGATTACACCAAAACCCACGGGGAGGACCCCCCGGAGATAGCCGGCTGGACCTGGAATGGTTGACCGGTGCCGGCCGATCGAATCCTGGTGGTCAACTCCGGCTCGTCGAGCGTCAAGCTTCGCGTCGTGGAAGCCGACGGCACCGTCAGCGCTAAGGAGGATCTAGGCCCGCCCGGCGAACACTTGGGCGACGCCCTCGCGGATTTCCTCGCACGATCGGAGCCGCCGGACGCGACCGCGCATCGAGTGGTGCACGGCGGCGGGGTGTTCAGCGCGGCGACGGTCGTAGACGACGTAGCCCGTGCCGCGTTGGACAGGACCGCTCTCCTGGCACCGTTGCACAACCCGCCGGCTCTCGTTGCGATCGACGCTTCCCGACGGCTGCTTGCGGGCAAGCCGTGCGTAGCGTGCTTCGACACGGCCTTTCACGCCACCATCGGGCCTGCCGCTTCGACCTATGCCATCCCGACGTCTTGGAGGGCAGGCTGGGGTGTCCGCCGTTACGGTTTCCACGGGCTGAGTTGCGCCTGGGCTAGCCGCCGTGCGCCTGAGGTTCTGTCCCCGGCTTCGCTGCGCCTAGCCTCGCAGGCGGGGCGCGGCTTGCGTATGGTCATCTGCCACCTTGGCTCGGGAGCGTCGGTCAGCGCGGTCGAGGACGGACGCTCTGTGGATACCACGATGGGTTTCAGCCCGCTGGAGGGTCTCGTCATGTCGAGCCGGCCGGGGGACCTGGACCCGGCGGTAGTGCTTTTGGCCTTGCGCCGGGGCCTGACAGTGGAGCAAGTCGACGACGCTTTGGAGCACCGCAGCGGGCTGCTCGGCCTTTCAGACGGCCGGTCGGCTGACATGCGCGACCTTCTCGAAGCACGCCGCCTCGGGGACGGACCTGCCGGTCTCGCCGTGTCGGTCTTCGTTCACAGGCTGAGAGCCAAGATAGCCGCCATGGCGGCAGCGACGTCGGGCGCGGACGCCGTGGTGTTCACCGGCGGGATCGGAGAGAACTCCGCTCAAATCCGGGCCGAGGTGTCCGACGGTCTGGGGTGGATGGGCGTCGACATAGACACCGAAGCCAACGAAGCGGCCTCCGGCTCCGACGGCGACATAACCGGGCGGAGCTCGACTGTCGGCGTCGCCGTGATCACCGCACGCGAGGAACTGCAGATGGCCGCAGAAGCGCAGGGGGTGCTGCGGGCGGGCTAGAAAGTACAGCGTGATCCCCTATCGCCTCATCGACTCGGCTGAGAGGCTCAAGGACGTTCTCGACTCGGTGTTCCTGCTCGCCTCCGACCTCGCCCCCGACGCTCTTTTCGGCAACGTAGTCGCCTCAGCCACGAGGCTGGTGGACGCTCGATGCGGGGCGCTGGTGCTTTTGGACCCCGCCACGTCGGGAGCGTCGAAGGTCGTGCACGTCGGGTTGGACTCCGACGCCGTGGCGGACCTCGGAAGGCGACCCGAGCTGCCAGCGCTGCTCGAGGTGATGGTCAAGGAACGCCGAGCGTTGCGCCTCGACTCGTGGAAAGGCGACCCCGGCCAGCTCGGACTTGCCGGACCTGCCGGCTCGGTGACGAGCTTCCTCGGCCTACCGATCCTGCTTGGCTCCAGGCTGTTCGCTCTGTTGTACCTGGTCGACAAAGCATCCCGACAGCGCTTACCCGGACTCGGCGACGCGGCAACCCCGCCGAGCCCGGCGAGCCCGCCGGGTCAACCTGCGTGCTTCGACGACCAAGACGAGGCGGTCGTGGCAACTCTCGCCTTTGCGGCGGGCTTGGCTTTCGAGATCAACCGGCTTGAAAGCCAGGTCCGCGAGTTGACACTCATATCGGACCGGGAACGTATCGCAATGGAGCTGCACGACAAGGTAATCGGAAGGCTCTTCTCGCTCGGCCTGTCCCTGCAAGGAGCGGCGCGTACAGCTGGCGGTCCCTTAGCGGCGAAACTGCACGGGGCGGTCAACGAGCTCGACACGACCATCCGCGACATTCGAGACACTATCTTCTCGCTTGGACCCGTCGGCGACCCCTACGCTGAAACTGCCGTAGTCGAGGGGATCCGCCCGGAGGTGGAGCGGTGAGCGGCGAGCCCGGCGCCAGCCCCTCGTGGGCTTCTTGCGACGCCGTCCTCGCAGACGGGGGAACGGTGCACATCCGGCCGATCACACCCTCCGACGCCACCCGGCTGGTCGAGCTGCACGGACGGCTCTCCGACGAGACGATCTACATGCGCTTTTTCTCTTTCCATCCCCGGCTGGGGGAAAAGGAGGTCGCGCACCTCACTACCGTCGACGGCGTCGACCGCATGGCGCTGGTTGCGACCCTTCGCGGGGACTTGATCGGCATCTCCCGCTACGACCGTTCCCGCGACGATCCCGAGGAGGCCGAAGCGGCTTTCCTGGTCGAAGACGCTCATCAGGGTCGCGGTCTCGGCACCTTGCTGTTGGAGCACCTCGCCGTCTACGCGAGAGGCCAGGGCATAAGGCGATTCGTCGCTGACACCCTCCCGCAGAACACGGCCATGCAGGCGGTGTTTCGAAACGCCGGCTTCGTAGAAAAGGCGCGTTTCGACAATGGCGTCGTAAGAGTCGAGCTCGACATCGAACCGACGGCGACCACCACCGAGGCGATCGAGAGGCGCTGGGCGGACGCGGCCGCCGCGTCTATAGGAAGAGTGCTCAGGCCACGCTCGATAGCTGTGATAGGCGCAGGACGGGCCCGTGGCGGTGTCGGCCACGAGCTTCTTCGTAACATCCTCGCCGGAGGTTTCAACGGCCCCGTATACCCAGTAAACCCGTCCGCCCGTTCGGTGGCGAGCGTTCCGGCCTTCCCGAGCCTGTCCTCGATCGAAGCTGACGTCGACCTCGCAGTGATCTCCGTCCCGGCTGCTCAGGTCCCCGGGATCGTCGACGAGTGCGCTGCTAAGGGCGTCAAGGGTCTCGTCGTGGTCACCGCCGGTTTCGCCGAGCTCGGAGCGGGCGGGGCCGGCGTGCAGGCGGACCTGGTCCGCAAAGCCCGGGGTGCGGGGATGAGAATGGTCGGCCCTAACTGCATGGGCGTCGTCAACACCGACCCCGACGTGTCGATGAACGCCACATTCGCGTCCACGGCTCCTCTCGCCGGCAGGGTGGCCCTTTCGTCGCAGTCGGGTGGGCTGGGAATAGCCGTCCTCGAAGAGGCGCAGCGGCGGGGCCTTGGGCTGTCCAGTTTCGTGTCGGTCGGCAACAAAGCGGACATAAGCGGCAACGACCTGCTCAGGTACTGGCAGCGCGATGATTCCACCGATCTCATCCTCTTGTACCTGGAGTCGTTCGGCAATCCCCGCCGTTTCGCCCGAATCGCCCGCGAGGTGTCACGCACCAAGCCGATAGTCGCGGTCAAAGCAGGGCGCAGCCGGGCAGGCATCCGCGCTGCCGCTTCTCACACTGCGGCGCTCGCAAGCCCCGACGTGATGGTCGACGCATTGTTCCACCAGACCGGTGTCATCAGGGTCGACACATTGGAAGAGATGTTCGACGTAGCGGAAGTTCTCGCGTGCCAACCGGTCCCTGGCGGTCGACGGGTTGCGATAGTCGGCAACGCTGGCGGGCCGGGGATCCTCGCAGCGGACGCCTGCGAGGCGGCGGGCCTGGTGGTGGGTGAGCTTTCCCCAGCCTCCCAGGCGGCCCTGCGGGACTTCCTGCCGGCCGAGGCAGGCGTGGCAAACCCGGTGGACATGGTCGCCTCCGCGACGGCCGCGTCCTACCGGCGGGCTCTCGAAGTCGTCCTGGCAGACGACGGCGTCGACGCCGTGCTGACCATCTTCGCGCCGACGCTGCTGGCCACCGCTGACCACGTCGCGGCAGCCATCAATCAAGCAGCAGCCATCAACCAGGCTGCAGTCAACGATGCTGCGGTCGCCTCGGGCCAGAGGGTGCGAGCCAAGCCTGTGGTCGCCACTTTTCTCGGTCGATGGGACATCCCCGAAGGCCTTCGAAGCGATGATGTCAGAGTGCCCTCCTTCGCGTTTCCCGAGCCTGCCGCCCGCGCTCTCGCAAAGGTTTGCGCTTACGGCGACTGGCGTGGCCGGCCAGACGGGGATCTCCTCGGGCGCGAGGGGCTGCGAACTGGCGAAGCTGAGGCCGCAGTGCTCGAATGCCTAGCCGAGCATCCCGAGGGCGCGTGGCTGCCCCCGGAGCAGGTGGACACGGTGCTGGCGGCCTATTCGATCCCCTCTGCTGCGTCGGTCACGGTGCTGTCCGCCTCCGAGGCCGCTGAAGCCGCCTCAGAGGTAGGCCTGCCCGTGGCGCTCAAAGCGGTCGGCCCGCTCTTGGTTCACAAGACCGACGTGGGCGGCGTTGAACTATCGTTGAAGTCACCCGACGAAGTATCCGAGGGATTCCAGTCGATGAAAGCCCGTCTAGGCGACGCCATGACGGGCGCTCTAGTCCAAGCGATGGTCCCGGCGGGCGTAGAAACGGTGGTCGGGCTGGTCCAGGACCACCTGTTCGGGCCGTTGATCATGTTCGGCAGCGGCGGTACCGCCGTGGAGGTCTTCGGGGACCAAGCTTTCCGCTGCCTCCCGTTGAGCGACCTGGACGCAGCCGAACTGGTCCGCTCCACGAAAGGGTCCGCCCTCCTCGGCGGCTATAGGGGTGCGGCCCCTGTCGACATCGCCTCCCTCGAAACTTTGGTGATGCGGGTCGCTCAACTCGCAGAGGACCTCCCCGAGATAGCGGAGATGGACCTCAACCCGGTCGTGGTGAGCGAGAGCGGAGCGGTCGTGGTCGACGCGAAGATACGCGTCGAGATCCCCCCGTCCAGACCCGACCCTACCCTAAGACGACTTTAACGAGCGCCCGGCAAGCCCGG
The DNA here is from genome assembly GCA_027391075.1 of Acidimicrobiaceae bacterium. GTDB lineage: Bacteria > Actinomycetota > Acidimicrobiia > Acidimicrobiales > Palsa-688 > JAJZAM01. The sequence goes on from DAHYHI010000103.1 coordinate 57,560, forward strand.
GGCCCGGGCCGATCCCCGCCCCCGAACGCCGAAGCCGAACGCCGAACGCGAAAAAGGCCCGGAGGCTAAGCTCCGGGCCTTTTGACTATCGGTTGGAATGATTAGCTGACCGGCGTGGGAGTGGGGATCCCGAGGTGGCCGGCGAGGACTTCCTCAGTGGGCGCTACCTTGCGAACGTGCCAGAAGCCGAGCCCTGTGAGAATCGCCATGACCGCTGCGAGGATGAAGCTTGCGATGCCTGCTACCAGCGAGATCGTCGCGAACTCCGAGAAGGCGTAGGCTTCGAGGAGAAGACCCCTAAGCGTGGTGCCTTGGAAGACGGTCTGGACCTCAGCTTTGAGCGCGGCGTTGTTTGGCTGGGCCTGCGATGCGGCGGAGACTTTGGCGTATACCCCTCCGTAGGGCATTTCCGACAGGTGCACTGCGATGAAGTGGTCGGCGTACGCTTCGGCTTCGGGACCGGTAGTCAGTGGCTTACCGGCGTACTGGCCTAGGTACTGTTGCATCGACGCTGTGATCTCGCCCCCGTTTGGATGAGCCAGCTGTGACGCTGTCGGGAAAGTTATCTGCTGTTCGGCGAGCTGGCTGTGCACGTTGGAGTTGGCGAACGAATAACCCCACATGAGCAAAGCCCCGGCCACGATCAACACGATCGTCAGCACGAGTCCACCAGCTGTCAGAAGTGTGTCGAATGTCTTACGGCGCATTATTCCCATCTCCTTGTCGTGTCGGGTCGCCCGGGACCACCTTGGTCTTCGGACCTCCAACCCTGAGCACATCTCCATCATGAACCAAGGTGGGTTCCCTCCGGTAGGGTCCGAAGACCCCTATTGGATGTGACGAAAGTCCCGGGTAGTGACTTTCGGCCCTGTCTCATTCTGGGCGCGGCTCTTAACATTGGAGGGTAGGCAACTTGGCAAAGGGAGGTGTGATGCCGGCAACTTCTAAGGTGGCGACACACGAACGGACGGCCGAGGTGATGCTCGGCTTCGCCAAGCGAGGCTACGCCCGAGCGCTGCAAGTGGCTCACGGCCATCTTTGGTGCCCGTCGTGCGACACCGACTTCGACTCCCACGACTTGGCCGTCGAAGAGACGGTCGCTACCAGCGCCGGACCGGACGGTTCGCAAGCCACCGTCTACGCTCTGCGCTGCACCACCTGCGGAGCCGCCGGGGTCTGGGTGGTCCGCCATCCCGCGTCAGACGACGACCTCCGCCTCATCGAATGGGTGGATGCCCTCTCGAAGCCCTCCGGGAACGGGGATCGACCTCCACAGCACTGCCAGAACTTCTCCCACGGCTAACGGCCTAGTCGAAGGGTACTACCGCTACCGGGCACGGCGGCCGGTGAGCCAACTGGCTGCTCGTGCTTCCAAGCAGCGACGATCCACCTAGCCCCCGGCAACCAACGACGATCAAATCCGTCCGCTCGGAATTGGCTACTTCACGTAGAACCCTTTCGGGAGGGCCGTAGGCCAGTTGACAGTCGAAATGCCGTTTTCTGCGGACCAGGGGTTCGCACCACTCCTCTGCCATTCGGCGCCCTATCTCAGCTTCGTGGTGCTCTACTGGGACAGGCTCGCCGGCCGGTCGAAGGTGCTCGATAAGACCGAGGGCGTGCACCGCTATCACTTCGGCCCCGGTCGCGTCGCCGAGCGCGGCGGCCCACTCGACCGCCGCGGTGCTGTTGGGTGACCCGTCGACCCCGACGACGATCCTTGAGATCACTGTCCCGGTCGAATGGTCGTTTTGGGATGCCACTGGATGCGAAGGCCGTCAGCCGCGCACCACGACCACCGCCGGGGCGGTCGCGTGGCTCACCAAGTGGAGGCTGACCGAGCCGGCGATCAGTCCCGCGACCGTCGAGTGACCCCGGGAGCCGACCACGAGCATCGCTGCTTCGCTTGACGCGTCTTCGAGAACCTTCGACGCATGACCACGGACAGCTCTAGCGCTCCAATCAACGCCGGCCGGGGTGGCTACGGCGTCGACTTCTTTCTCCAAGCGCGTCTGGGTGTAATCCCCGAGCTCCGAGTCGCTCCCGAACTCGCCAGGACTCCACGCCTGGACCACCTCCACTGACATGCCCAACGCAACAGCGTGGCTCAGAGCCCAGTCGAGGGCCCGCTGCGAACCTGGGCTGCCGTCGAATCCGACGACTATCTTCTCGGAGTTTGCTGCATCAGCTTGATCGGCCATGACCGCTCTCCTTACCTTGCCGACATGTCACCCATGTCACCGAATGTTCAACTCCAAAGCTAGGACTCCGCGCTGACGGGTCGTAGAGCCGGAAGTCACTTTCAGCCGATCGTGACCTAAGGCCCTACCGGGAACACCTCGGAAGCGACGATGATTGAGTCACAGCCCTTGAGGCACACAAGCCAGGAGGACCCGCAAGGGTCCACTTGGGTGACAGCACCGCCTGTCACAGCAAGCAATTCCAAAGGAGCAGCAATGAACGAGCACACCAACGAACCGCAGCCCCAGGCCGATGCCGGCCAACCCAGCGCCGCCGACCTGCAGAAGGTCCTGCAGCGCTACGCAGATCAGACGGGTAGCGTGTCGGCTGCTAGCGCTCACCGTCTCGCCCAGGAGAACGGATGGTCCGGCCGTCTGGTCGAAGTGCTCGAGCTGCTGGCGGAGAGCGACCAGAGGATGGGTTACGTCGCCGGGGGACGCCATCCCGACGAGATCGCCACCTGGGTGGCGGTTTGGGCTGAGTCCCCCCTGGAAATCTCGAAGATCGCGATGGTCATGCGCTCGGGCGGCTGGGATCCCGACCCGTTCGTGGCGCTCGACAAGGCGGGAATCTTGGAGGCGCTCCTCGTCGCACCCGACGGCACCACAAGGCACGTCGAAGGTGAGCTCGTGGGTGCCTGGTTGAGCGACGAGCTCGCCATGGCTGACGACGACGAGATCGTCGCCAAGGCGACAGCGCTGATAGCCAGCGACGGCGTCGAAGCCAAAGCCAAGTGAAACCGGCTGACCTCGCCGCCCTACCCGACCTGGCAGGGGAGGTCCCTATGGCAGGGCCGACCAGGACCCGCCGGCCGGTGTACGTGGACCTGCTACCACCCTGCAACTCGGCGTGCCCGGCCGGCGAGAACATCCAGGCGTGGCTGGCTCACCTCCAAGCCGGTCACGCTAAAGCAGCGTGGGAGGCCTTGGTCGCCGACAACCCCTTCCCGGCGGTGGAAGGCAGGGTCTGCTACCACCCTTGCGAGAGCTCCTGCAACCGGGCCGACCTCGACAGCGCTGTCTCCATCCACGCAGTCGAGCGCTACCTGGGGGACTTGGCAGTCGAGCACGGGTGGGAGCTACCGCCGCCGCTACCAGACAGCACCAGGAGGGTCCTTGTCGTAGGCGCAGGGCCGAGCGGACTTTCCGCCGCCTACCACCTCGCCAGGGCGGGACATAGCGTAGAGGTCTTCGACTCCGGCGAAGCCCCTGGCGGGATGATGCGCTACGGGATCCCCGCCTACAGGCTGCCCCGCGAGACTCTCGACGCGGAGATCTCCCGGTTGGCCTCCTACGGAGTGTCGATCACCACCAACCGTAAGGTGACCGACCTTGAGGCGATTAGGGCCGAAGGTGCTTTCGACGCAGTGTTCGTGGCGGTCGGCGCGCACCTTTCCAAGAAGGTGGACATACCCAACCGCGACGCGGGCCGGATCCTCGAAGCGGTCAGCTTCCTCCGTGACGTCGCGAGCGGCGAACGGCCGGTGATAGGCCGGCGCGTCGCTGTGTACGGAGGTGGTAACACCGCTATGGACGCCGCCCGAACCGCGCGCAGGCTCGGCGCGTCCGAGGCGGTCGTCGTGTACCGCAGGACCGCCGACCAGATGAGCGCGCACCCCGAAGAGGCAGCCGAGGCCCAGGCCGAAGGAGTGAAGATCAACTGGCTGCGGAGCATCAGCGCTTTCGAAGGCTCCGACCTGCTCGTGGAGGTGATGGAGCTCGACGCAGACGGGATCGCCCGCCCGACCGGGCGGGCCGAGCGCATCCCCGCTGACAGTCTGATCCTCGCCGTCGGTCAAGACACCGACACCTCGTTTCTGCGTTCCGTGCCCGGCGTCGAGTTCAACTTGGACGGCACCGTGGTCGTCTCGCAGGCGATGATGACCGGCTGCCCCGGCGTCTTCGCAGGTGGCGACATGGTCCCTGCCGAACGGACGGTTACCGTCGGGATCGGGCATGGCAGGAAAGCCGCCCGCCACATCGACGCCTGGCTACGCCACGAAGACGGTTACGCCCCCCCCAAGCACGATTTGGCCTCGTTCGACAAGCTTCACCTGTGGTATTTCGCCGACGCGGACCGCCGGGCGCAACCCCAAGTATCTCCAGACGAGCGGCTATCCGACTTCACCGAGGTCACCGGCGGTCTGAGCGACAGGCAGGCGAGCTTCGAAGCCGGACGGTGCCTTTCGTGCGGTAACTGCTTCGAGTGCGACGGATGCCTTGGCGCTTGCCCGGAGGACGCGGTCATAAAGCTCGGCGTGGGCAACCGGTACCGATTCGACTACGACCGCTGCACGGGCTGCGCTGTCTGCTTCGAGCAGTGCCCGGTGCACGCGATCGTAATGGTCGAAGAGTCCGGTGTAGCGGCCGAAGACTCCGGGGCCGAGAAGATGGAGGTCTGCTAGATGACGGTGACGATAGACGGCAACGAGGCGGCGGTGTCGGTCGCTTACCGTCTCAACGAGGTGTGCTCGATCTATCCGATCACGCCGGCATCGCCGATGGCCGAGCTCGCCGATCAATGGTCGGCGAGCGACAAGGCGAACGTGTACGGGACCGTCCCCCAGGTTCTCGAAATGCAAAGCGAAGCGGGCGCCGCGGGGGCGCTGCACGGAGCGCTACAGGGCGGGGCTTTGGCGACTACGTTCACAGCTTCGCAAGGCCTGCTTTTGATGATCCCCGACATGTACAAGATCGCCGGTGAGCTCACGCCGACGGTCATCCACGTGGCAGCCCGGTCGATAGCAGCCCAGGGCCTTTCGATCTTCGGTGACCACCAAGACGTGATGGCAGTACGCCAGACAGGATTCGCGATCCTCGGCTCGACGTCGGTGCAAGAGGCTCACGACATGGCGGCGGTAGCCCAGGCGTCGACGCTTGCGTCCCGGGTGCCTTTCGTGCACTTTTTCGACGGTTTTCGCACCTCCCACGAGCTGAACTCGGTCGAGTTGCTCTCCGACGCGGACCTGTTGAAGCTCGTACCGCCCGACGCGGTCCACTCTCACCGCCAGCGGTCTTTGAGCCCGGAACGACCTGTGATACGCGGCACCTCCCAGAACCCCGACGTGTACTTCCAGGCCCGCGAGGGCGTCAACCCCTTCTACGGTGCCGTAGCCGGCATCGTCCAAGCTCAGATGGACCGTCTCGGCGCGCTAAGCGGCCGCAGGTACCGCATAGTCGAGTACTACGGCGACCCGCTCGCCGACAGGGTGGTAGTAGCGATGGGGTCAGCCACAAGGACCCTGCGACGCACGGTCGACGCCCTGGCAGCCCGCGGGGAGAAGGTGGGGGTGATCACTTTGCGCCTCTTCCGGCCGTTCCCTGGCGAGGCGCTCCTTGAGGCTCTGCCCGCCTCGGCGCGCCGGGTGGCGGTCCTAGACCGGACCAAGGAGCCGGGGTCGATCGGCGAGCCACTGTTCCTCGACGTCGCAGCGGCGCTCGAAGCCGCCGGGCCTGCGAGCGAAGCCCGCCACACCGAGGTGCTCTGCGGGGGCCGCTACGGCCTGTCGTCCAAGGAGTTCACGCCTTCGATGGCAGCCGGAGTCTTCGCCGAGCTCGCCGCGGACAACCCCAAGAAGCACTTCACCGTCGGTATCAACGACGACGTGTCAGGCACCAGCATCCAATACGGGGAACCCCTCGACGTCGAAGCCCCGGGGACGCTGCGGGCGGTCTTCTTCGGCCTCGGAGCCGACGGCACAGTCGGCGCAAGCAAGAACACGATCAAGGTCCTCGGCTCGCACGGTTTCTTCGCGCAGGGCTACTTCGTGTACGACTCCAAGAAGTCCGGCTCGTGGACGGTTTCGCACCTCCGCTTCGGCAAGGAGCCCATCGACGCCCCTTACCTGGTCGACGAGGCGTCGTTCGTGGGGTGCCACCAGTTCAGCCTCGTCTCGCGTCCCGAGGTGTTGGACAGGGCCGCCCCGGGCGCCCAGGTGCTCATAAACAGCCCCTACCCTGCCGAGCAGGTGTGGGAGCACCTCGACAGCACCGTTCAGGGCAAGATTCTTGCCAAGAGCCTCGAGTTGTGGACGATTGACGCTGCTCGAATAGCCCGCGAGGAAGGCATCGGAGGTCGGGTGAACACCGTCCTGCAAGCATGCTTTTTCGCGATATCGGGGATTCTCGACTACCCGAGCGCCCTGGAGAGCATCGAGTCGACGGTCACCAAAACCTACGCCCGCAGGGGTGCAGCGGTCGTCGAAGCGAACCTAGCTGCGCTTCGCCGGGCGCGCGACGCCGTCGCAAAGGTGCCCACAGCTGCGTCGGTCACCTCGGAGTTTCCCACTCCGGCGCTGGTACCGGCCGGGGCTCCCAGGTTCGTCACCGACGTCACAGCGCCGATGCTCGCCGGTTTGGGAGACGAGCTTGCGGTGAGCGCCCTACCAGTCGACGGCACGTGGCCGACCGGCACCGCCGCGTACGAGAAGCGAAACATCTCCGAGCTTGTCGCTTCTTGGGACCCCGATGCGTGCATCCAGTGCGGCAACTGCGCTTTCGTCTGCCCTCACAGCGTGATCCGTGCGAAGTTCTACGACCGATCCCTGCTCGAAGACGCCCCTGCCGGGTTCAAGTCGGCGCCGCTTCGCGCTCGTGGTCTTCCCGATACGGCTTACACCCTGGCGGTGTACGTGGAGGATTGCACCGGCTGCGACCTGTGCGTCCAGGCCTGCCCGGTGGACGTCGACGGGACGGCCAAGGCGATCAACCTCGCCGAGCGGGAGCCTCTCCTAGCCGAGGCGCGGCTGTCAACCGCCTTCTTCGAAAAGCTACCCACGCCCGAGCGGCCCCGGGTGGATTTCGCTACAGTGCGCGGAACCCAGTTCCTCACGCCGCTGTTCGAGTTCTCGGGGGCTTGCGCCGGGTGCGGCGAAACCCCCTACCTAAAGCTTCTGTCCCAGCTGTTCGGGGACAGGGCTCTGATAGCGAACGCCACAGGGTGCTCGTCGATCTACGGAGGGAACCTCCCGACCACCCCTTGGACCACCGACAGTTCCGGGCGAGGACCCGCATGGTCCAACTCCCTCTTCGAGGACAACGCAGAGTTCGGTCTCGGCATGCGCCTCGCCGCCGATCAGCACACGGCCATCGCCCGCCGACGTCTGGCGGGGATGCGAGACCGGATCGGAGCGGACCTGGTCGATCAGATCCTCTCCGCCCCCCAGCGCAGCGAGTCCGAGATCGCCGCCCAACGCCGGCGCCTCGAAATGCTGGCCGAGCGTGTTTCGGGGATGGAGGATCCCGACGCTACCGACCTTCGCAGCGTCGCTGATCATCTGGTCCGCCGCAGCGTGTGGATCGTCGGGGGCGACGGCTGGGCTTACGACATCGGATCAGGCGGCCTCGACCACGTGCTCGCCGCGGGCCGGGACGTCAACGTGTTGGTTCTCGACACGGAGGTTTACTCCAACACTGGAGGACAGGCGTCCAAAGCGACGCCGCTGGGAGCTACCGCCAAGTTCGCATCGGCCGGCAAGACCGCCGAGAAGAAGGACCTGGCGTTGCAGGCGATAGCCTACGGCAGCGTCTACGTGGCACGGGTCGCCATGGGCTCCGACCCTCAGCAGTGCCTAAAAGCTTTCCGGGAGGCCGAAGCCTTCGACGGTCCTTCTCTGATAATCGCCTACAGCCACTGTATCGCTCACGGGATCGACATGAGCCAAGGCCTTGCCCAGCAGTACCGGGCGGTCGCGAGCGGCTACTGGCCGCTGCTCCGCTACGACCCTGTACTGCGCGAAAGCGACGGCAACCCGTTCCTGCTCGACTCGCCCCGCCCCCGCCTAGCGCTTCGCGATTACACCAACCGCGAGATCCGCTACACGAGCCTTGCTGTGAGCGATCCCGAGGAAGCCTCCCGGCTTGAGCTGCTCGCCCAGGACGCCGCGGACATGCGCTGGGCGGTTTACGAGGAGATGGCTACACGCCCGGCGCATCGCTTTCCTGTCGACTCACGGAGGAACCGCTCGGCGTTACCCCGCTAGGCGCCGATCCGCCTGATGGGATGTGGCGGAGTTCGCTTACAAGAGACCCGACGCCCACCCCGGCAACAGAAACGACGACCAAGACTAGGGGCAGCCCGAGATGAGCGAGGTTGTGCACGTGCACTCCCGTGGACACGCTGAACGACGCAAGGTTGGGAAAGGCTATTCCGAACAGGCCCCCCAGAACGAAAGCGACCCCTCCGACGGCGAGCGTGCGCCCGGCGACTACAAGGCCGAGACGGCGACTCATCTGGGGCGACGCACCCTTCCTGCGCACGAGCCATCCCACTAGTCCCCCGACCATGACCTGCACTGCGGTGGTACCGAGACCGAACAGGGCACCGGGAACCCATCCCCACCACGCCGAGGGCATCGACGGGGCGAGGACCGTGTAGACGATCAGGGCGAACGCCCCGAAGCCCCACCCGGCTATGAAGCCGTGCAACGCCGGCATCCATGCTCTCGGGTCGACCAAATCAGGTTCGTGGCATTCGGAGCAGCTGTCGGCGGTCCAGTGCGGGACGGCGGGGTTCAGCTCGACCCCGCCGTGCACGTGAGCGTGCACGTGTGCGTGCTCAGGGTCGTGGCCGACACCGGCAGCCACCATCCCCCCACCTGACTTGACTCGCGGCTTTCCCTCGTGGAGGTGAAGGTCGAAGTGCCACGGCAGCTTTCCACCATGGATGTAGCGGGCCGCCCAGAACATCGCGAATCCAACGACCACGTAGACGATGTAGTCGCCCCGTGATCCGAGTGTCAAGAAGTTCCCCAGCGCCAGGAAAGCCAGTTCGCTCGCCAGGGCTCTTTGAAAGGTGAAGGCGAGGGAGAAGACGAGCGCGTTGCGCATACCCGCACGGCTCGAGTACCCGCCGACCGCGTATGAGAAGGTGATAGGCCACGTGTGCTCGTCTGGGGTGACCCCGTGGATCATGCCAAGCAGGAACGCTGTGGCCAGTACCGCCCACAGCGCCAGCCCGACGTGAGGGTCCCACAAGTTCAAAGCGAGTATCGCAGACTTCGCCATCAGTCACCCCGCTCGCTCTGCATACTCCCTAGGGTACCTTCCGCGCCTTGAGGAGCGAAGCCCTTGACACGAGTTGGAGGCCCGTCAGGGTCGCGGCCATCGAGCTCAGCCATCTCCGCGTGCGCGGACCTGGACTAGCTTGGCTGAGGATGGATCTGAGCGGACCCTGGCGTGTTGCGGAGTCGACCGAGGCGTTGCGGGCAGAGTTCGTCGAGGGCGCTTACGCCGATGACGGCTGGGCCGTCGCCGATATTCCAGGGCACTGGCGGGACGTCCCAGGTCTGGAAGGCTCTGACGGACCGGTCCTTTACCGAAAGCGCTTCGACCTCAATGGCCACGTAGCCCATCGGGACGATGAAGCGCCGTTGCGGCGCTTCGTGATATTCGACGGAATCTTTTATCAGGCCAGCGTCTGGTTCGACGGGGAGTACCTGGGGGACACGGAAGGGTACTTCTACCCGAGCTCGTTCGAGGTCACCGAGCTGCTCAACGCGCGACACGGCGAGCACCTGCTAGCGGTGGAAGTGAGCTGCCCCCGTCCCACCGACCGGAGGGCGAAGCGCAGCCTCACCGGCGTGTTCCAGCATTCGTCGTACATCGACCCCGCATGGAACCCGGGGGGAATCTGGTCGACGGTGCACTTAGAGGAGACCAGCGCTGTGCGGATAGCGTACCTGAAGGTCCTATGCCAGGAGGCGAACGTAGACCGGGCGGTTTTGGCCTTGGAGGTCGAACTGGATGCGCAGAATTCCTCGCCAGCCACTTTGCGCACCACGGTGGCCAAGCTAGCGGTCGAAGGCTCCGCCCAAGCCGTGCTGACGAGGGAAACTGATCACAGCCTTTCGGCGGGGTCGAATCGGCTGCGCTGGACGGTCGCTATCGAAAACCCTGACTTGTGGTGGCCTCACAGCCTCGGGACGCAACCCCTCTACCAGGTGGTAGTCGACGTGTACTCTGCGCAGGAGGCGACTCGAAGTGACAGTCGGGAGGTGGTTACAGGGCTACGACAGGTCCGAGTTCGCAATTTCGTCGCTTCGGTCAATGGCGAGAGGATGTTCCTCAAAGGCGTCAACTGTGCCCCCACCAAACGTGACATTGCTAACGCTACGGCTTACGAGATCACCCAGGACCTCTCCTTGGCGGTTGAGGCCGGCTTCGACCTGATACGCCTCGACGGCCACGTCGCACGCCCGGAGCTCTATGCCGAGGCGGACCGTCGCGGCATGCTCATCTGGCAGGACCTTCCCCTGAAATGGGGCTACTCGGGCATCCGCCGCAAAGCCCCAGAGGAAGCAAGAAAGGCGGTGCGCCTCCTTGGCCACCATCCCTCGATTGCGTTGTGGTGCGCTCACGACGAGCCGCTTCGAGAGGACCCTTCCGAGGCCGGATACTCCAAACGGACGTCACCGCTGCGCTCAGCGGCCGCGGCCGCCAAGCCGGACTGGGAGGGGAACCTCCTCGACCGCGCCACCCGTCGGGCGTTGCGCAGCGAGGACGCCACTCGCTCCACGGTCGGGCGCTCGGGGCTGCTACCCCACCCGGGTGGCGCCACAGACACCCACCTGTACTTCGGCTGGTACTACGGGGAGGCGTCCGGGCTTGCCTCCTTCATCGCCCGCCTGCCGAACGCCGGACGTTTCGTAGGAGCCTTCGGAGCTGCTTCGGTGCCCGACAGCGCCGACTTCATGGATCCCCAAGCCTGGCCCGACCTCGACTGGGATCGCCTCTCGGAGCATTACGGCCTGGACTTGGAGACCTTCGGGACGAGAGTCCCCCCGTCACTGTTCGCTACCTTCGAGGACTGGCGAGCGGCGACCCAGCGGCTCCAGGCAAACCTGCTTCGCTACCAGGTGGAATCTCTACGCCGGCTCAAGTATCGGCCGGCTGGAGGCTTCTGCGTGTCGATGCTGGCCGACGCCCAGCCAGCCGTCTCCTTCGCCTTGGTCGACCACGACCGTCTGCCCAAGCGTGCTTACCGGGCGCTGAAAGCAGCCTGCGCTCCGGTGATCGTGACAGCGGACCATCTCAGCGCCACGTACCGGCCCGGCGAGCGGGTGCGCTTGGCAATCCACGCCATCAGCGACCTACGCCAGCCGGTCGAGCGTGCAGCGCTAGAGGTGGTGGTTCGCTACCCGGGAGATGAGCGGCGCTGGCGCTACGAGGGAAGCGTCGCAGCGGACTCGTGTGTGTTCGTGGGAAAGCCATCTTTCGAACTGCCCCGCGAGGTGGCAGCGGGGAGGATGGTGGTAGAGCTAGCGCTAGGGTGGTCCGGCGGACGGGTTTCCAACAGGTACATGTCAGAGATCGTGGCCTGACTGGATGTGGAGTCCTCACGCGCAGATGATTGTCGGTAGATGACCGATAGTGAAGGTACCCTCGGCGGCGACGACTTGCAGCGAACGAGCACGTGGCCGTTACGGTTCTTGTCGACCGCTTGGTTCAACATGGTCACAGAGATGACCCCGCCGTGGATAGCACCTCCGGGACGCTCAGTGGTATTGGAGCAGGTGGTGGAAGGCACCCCCGCGGGAACCGTGCGCTATAGGGTCGAGGCTTCGTCTCGGGCCTGCCGGATCGTCTGGCCTGTGGATCCCAGCGCCGCACAAGCCGATCTCACGATCATCTCCAGTTGGGACACGGCCGCTGCGATCGCGTCGGGGGAGATGAACGCCGATGCCGCGTTGACGCAAGGCCGTCTCAAGGTGAGAGGAAACCCTCTCGCGATCGACATTCCCGATGGCGAAGGAGCCTTCAGGGACCCGGTGCCAAGCGAAGTTCGACACTTCACAGACTTCTCGGTAGCCGGCGGAGCGGCTATGTTGGGCGAACCACGACCCAGGAGGTAGGGCAAGTGACGCTGTCGGAAGTAATCGACGACCAGTTCCTCACCCGCTACCGGGCGCTGCTCGACGCCGAGGACGCAGCCTTCGACGAGCTTGAGCACGCCTTCGAAGACGGTGACAGGGACCATTTCAACAAGGATCTGTCAGCTTGGCGCCAAGCCGTCGAGCGCAAGCTTGGCTACCTTCACCGCTTGGGTGTCGTGTCACCCCCGACGATCAGCTCCTAGACTTCGCCGACCTCACCTGCTCTAAGCTTCTTCCCCCACGACTGCGGCGGGAAGAAGCTGCCGGTTGGCCGTCAACCCCCAAGGGGGCCTATCGTCGGTGCGTGCACACACCGCCGAGTCAACGGCGCTCTCGATGGAGGCTAGAAGACAACATATGACTGCCACACCCGTACGAATTGCAGTGACCGGCGCCGCGGGCCAGATCGGCTACAGCCTGCTGTTCCGCATCGCGAGCGGCGCCGTTCTAGGACCGGACCAGCCCGTCATCCTGCAGCTTCTTGAGGTGACCCCGGCGCTTTCGGCTCTTCGGGGGGTGGTGATGGAACTCGACGACTGTGCCTTTCCGCTGCTTTCCGGTGTGGTCGCCACCGACGACGCCAACGTCGCTTTTGCCGACGCGAACATCGCTCTGCTCGTCGGAGCCCGGCCTCGCAGCAAGGGCATGGAACGCAAGGACCTCCTTGAGGCGAACGGGGCGATCTTCACCGTCGCAGGCAGAGCCTTATCCGACAACGCCGCCAAGGACATCAGGGTGCTCGTGGTCGGTAACCCGGCTAACACGAACGCCCTAATCGCCATGCACAACGCCCCGGCTATACCTGCTGAGCGTTTCACGGCGATGACCCGCCTCGACCAGAACCGGGCGAAGGCGCAACTTGCCGCCAGGTCAGGGCGCACAGTGAGCGACGTCACCAACATGACGATTTGGGGCAACCACTCGGCGACTCAGTACCCCGACATTACCCACGCCAAGATCGGCGGGATACCGGCAGCCGAAGTGATCGCAGATCAGGAATGGGTCGAGAAGGAATTCATTCCTGTCGTCCAACAGCGAGGCGCTGCCATCATCGAAGCCCGAGGAGCCTCCAGCGCTGCGTCAGCGGCCAGCGCTGCCATCGACCACGTCCACGACTGGATGGCCGGCACGTCCGAAAGCGACTGGGTGTCTATGAGCGTCCCTTCCGACGGCTCCTACGGTGTCCCCGAGGGGCTGATCTCGTCGTTTCCGGTCACGACTTCTGCTGGGTCCTACAAGATCGTGACAGGCCTCGACATCGACGAGTTCTCCCGGTCCCGCATAGATAAGACGGTGAGCGAGCTAGCCGAAGAGCGCGACGCGGTCCGCTCCCTCGGTCTTATCCCCTGATCTCCACCTCCGCTAGTTAAAGACGGCGCGAGCACTTGGCGCTCCGGGCGTTCCAGTCAGCTGGTCGCCCGGTGCGCTGTTTGCTCAGAGACGGTCGACTATCGCCGAGGCGAACTCGGAGGTCTTGACCTCTGTCGCCCCTTGCATCTGCCGGGCAAAGTCGTAGGTGACGATCTTGTCCGCGATGGTCGCTTCCATGGCCCTAACGATGTCGGCTGCGGCCTCGGACCAGCCGAGATGCTCGAACATCATCACACCCGAAAGCAGCACCGAACCAGGATTGACCTTGTCTAGCCCGGCGTACTTGGGAGCGGTGCCATGGGTCGCTTCGAAGATCCCGTGACCGGTCACGTAGTTGATGTTCGCCCCTGGGGCTATGCCTATACCACCGACCTGTGCCGCTAGAGCGTCGGAGAGGTAATCGCCGTTCAGGTTGGTCGTGGCGATCACGTCGAACTCGTCGGGACGGGTGAGGACCTGCTGGAGGGTTATGTCGGCTATAGCGTCTTTGACGAGGATCCTGTCACCCGGCTTGCCGTCGCAGTCGTCCCAACCGACAGCTACGTCGGCGAACTCGTCTCGAACCACTTCATACCCCCAGTTCCGGAACGCTCCTTCGGTGAATTTCTGGATGTTGCCCTTGTGGACAATCGTCACGGACTTGCGCCCGTGACTGACCGCATACTTGATCGCCGCCCTCACCAAACGCTTCGAACCCGTCTCTGACACCGGCTTAATCCCCACCCCGCTGTCAGAGCGAATGTCCCAACCGAACTCGTCGTGGAGAAGTTCGATCATTCGCTTGGCCTCGGGGGTGCCCTCTTGGACCTCCAGACCTGCGTATATGTCCTCGGTGTTCTCCCTGAAGATGACCATGTCGACTAGGTCAGGGCGCTTCACGGGCGACGGCACACCTTCGAACCAGCGAACAGGTCGCAGACATACATAAAGGTCCAGCAGCTGGCGCAAAGCTACGTTCAAAGAACGGAACCCGCCACCTATGGGCGTAGTGAGAGGGCCTTTGATCCCGATCAGGTATTCACGAAACACGTCTACGGTTTCCTGGGGCAGCCAATCGCCCACCTCGTTGAAGGCCTTCTCGCCTGCGAGAACTTCTTTCCACGCTATGCGCTTGGAGTATTTCGCTGCTGCGGCGTCTAGTACCTTCTGAGCGGCAGGCCAGATGTCCACCCCCGTCCCGTCACCTTCGATGAATGGGATTATCGGCTCGTCGGAAACCGCGAGAGTCCCGTCAGCCTGCATCGTAATCTTGTCAGCCATATGGCATAGATGCTACCGGGAAGCTGGCCTCGATCCGGGCTTTGAGCAATTCGACGGTTGGCACCCGTCGCACACGACCCGTTGCATCGAACACCACCGAACCGGCAAGCACAGCGAACTCCTCTCTGGTCACCCGGACCTGATCCGAGGGTACCGGCTCCTCAAAATGATCCCGGTAGGCGCACTTGAGCGGGTCGTAGTAGGAGCAACGCAGAGGCCGCTCGTCTTTGCCGAAAAGCGAGCAACGTCCACCGGCGAGGTGAGAGCATGAGGTCCTGACGACCACCGTCCAGCTTTCCTCGGCGATCGACAGCTCGACGCTCGGAAAACCCAGACAATAGCGAAAGAAGTCGAACTCCGACGCGTCGGTAGGTATCTGCCTGGGGAAGACGAGGTTGCTGCAGCAGTACGCAGCGCACCCGTTGCAAGGGTCTAGGACTGCTCTGTCGTGGAAGTGCAAGTCGTCGTAGGTCGTCGCTGCCGTGCGACCACTCAAGACGATCTGTCTCCACTCGGCCTGGGCCGAGTTCTCCGGAGGGATCGGCGCCCTCGTACGGTCCAGTGGCATGGTGGCGAAAGCCTCGAGCAACTTGTCCCAGTCAGGCAGGTCGACCACGTGGCGGGTCTCGTCGAAAGTGACCTGCTCTGCATACCACCGGGCGCGCCGTGCGTCGAGGAGAGGCTGTGCCGGGTTCAGGTCGGCCGTCATCGCAAAACGGTAACGACAAGCGTGGGCGTTGTAGTGCGAGCAGATCGAAGGTTGGGCGGGTGTCCCGTGAACCTTGCATAGCCCTTCATCGTCGAGAAAGCCGCAGGCTTGGGACAGGTAGACACGGAAGTTGCCTCCTGCATCTACATCTAGGAGTATCCCAGTGAAATTGGAAACGTACAGCACGTAATCCACGTCACCGAGGTCTTCGATGCTGAACTTGCGCAGCAGCAGGTGCGTGCAGCATGGCGAGGCCTTGCACGACAAGCACGGCGAGTGCATCGCCTGCTTGAAGGTGAGGCTCACCGGCGTGGACGGCACCACTTCGACATCCGGGTCATTTGTTACTCTGTCGACGCCCAACCCATCTCGACGCTGCGATCGTGGAGGGGCAACGTCAGTGGGCAGCTCCTCTCCCACCTCATCCTTCATATTGGGTCTCCCTGAATGTCATTTAAATCTGCGCGCGAACCTGCCGAGCATCACCGCTTTGCCGGCTTGCGGTTCGAGCTTGGTGGCAGCTGTAGCGGCGTTTTTGGCATCGGTCGCGGCCTTGGCATTGGCAAGTAGCTTCCTTTCCTTACCAAGGAGCCCTTTGGCTACGCCGAGCTCCTTTGAAGCCGCTGTCTTATCCTTCACCAGCACGCTACGCGCTCCCGAGACCCCGGGAGCCGTCTTGGCCTTAGACACCGAACCAGCCTTCTTCAAATCTGACTCCGCCGCCTTAACATCAGACCCCAAACTAGAAGCGCCCTTCTTGACTACCCCCGCCACAGGAACAGACTTAGCCTTCGCCACAGAACGCGCCTTGGAAATGTCAGCCTTCAACTTCGACGCATCAGACGACAAACCAGGCTTGAGAAGATCCTTCTCCTTCACCAGCACGCTACGCGACGCTTTGATCGGCCTCGAGGATTTCGCAGCTTTTGCGATCTCCCCACCTGCCTTGCCTCCCAGTAGAGGAGCCAGGAGAGACGCCGCTCCGACGCCTCCACCAAGGCGGCTGTACTTAGACGGTGAAGGGGCAAACCTGCCCATTGCCGGGGTCCCCATCAGCTCTTCGTGAACAGTTCGATCTCAGCAATCGAGAGGTTCTTACCGCCCCCAGTGGCGGGGTAGACCGACAAAATCGAAATAGTGATGCTGCTGGTGGACTTGGTGGACACCGAGAAGGTCTGGAAGTTCGGCGTATCCGAGAGGGTGATGGTCTTGGACATCGGTGCCGGCCCATTGAAGACGACCTGCAACTGCTGTACGCGCGGTTCGGTGACGAAATCCTGGGGAAGGTCCTGGTCTCCGTTCAAGAAGCCGATCTTGGCGATGTCGGAAGGGGCCGGCAACTGGAGAGATATCGTCTGAGGCGTCGCCACCGCAGCGGACTGCCAGCTCGTGTTGATCGCGCCATCGATCAGGTTCGAAGCCGGGTGACCGGCGGCTGAACTGCTTGCCGTAGCGCTGACAGGATGCAGCGGATTGTATGTGGGATGGATCGTATTGGCGATGTCGTGGTAGTAGCGAGTCTCACGGGCGTGCAAAGATTTGTGCCAGGGACCGACGAAGGAAAGGAGGACTAAGGCCGCTACGCCGAGCGTCACCAGACGCGTCACCCAGCTTGTCAGCCATCCGGGTCCGGAACCGCCGATCGCGCGCCGCCGGGTCCTTGGTCGCTCACCCGCCGCGTGCTGGCGACGCATCGTGAGACGTCGCCATAGTCGCCGGTACCACGACATGGTGTAGACGGCCGCCTCGACGAGGGACGCTCCGCAATGACGGCAGAACTGCCGGGTTGGGTCGTTGCCGAACCCGCACTGCCCGCAGATCTTGTCCCCCGGTTTGATATCGGGTGTCGCAAGTGGCTTCTTCGGCGCCGGCCGCCTCGCCGGGGCAGCGCCAGGCTTGACGGCCCCTGGTTGCACGGCCCCTGGTTGCACGGCCCCGGCGGGCTGGCGGCCGGACTGGACTGGACCAGCCTCGGTTGGCGAAGACGCCGGGGGTGACGCCACCACGTCGGGCGACCCGTCGATCGGCGGGGCTACTAACCCTGGGAGGGCTGCGTCCGTCTTCGACTCGGCGAACTGCGAGCGGGAGGGTTCGCTTGGCAGCGCAGCACCCGGAGATGGACGAACAGAGCCCGGCCGGACGGCGCCAGGGAGCGAAGGCCCGGGTACACCGGGTACAACAGGGGCGGGCGCCGAGGTGGTCGCGTTGGCGTCGGCTCCTGCCAGACCGACTTGTTCGGCTGGGACGCGCGCGTCTTGCGTTTCGCCCAGAAGTCCCTGGTCCGCAGTCGGCGGCACCGACAGCCCGCCGGCTGCTGGAAGGTTCGACACCGTCACGTCATGCTCAGAGCCGCCTGCTGACGACGCCTCTATGTCAGTGCCGGCTGGCTCAGGTCCACCGCCTGCGATCGTCGCATTCCCAGTGAACAGGGGAGGCGGTGGCGGGGCCTGACCGACGCCGCGGTAGCCGGCTGGGCTCAAGGGCGCTGAGACCGGTCCGAGGTTGGCAGTTGAGACGCTGTCGGAATCCGACTCGGTTGACGTTTCGAGGGCCGGATCGTCAACGCCGGACGGTCCGGGTCCGCCCGCCTCGCCGGCGGCGGCGCCGGCTGCTACGTCAGTGAAACCGATAACCTCCTTGACCCTCCCGATGATCCCCTGACGGACCTCAGCCGGCGGTTCGGGCTCCGCTGCGGGCGTCGGCTCGGGCTCCGGGTCGGTCTCTACCCGCTTGCCGTCCCATTCCAGGAACGACGCGCAAGATCCACAGAAACTGTCAGAGTCTTCGTTCTCGAACCCACACCGGCTGCAAACGATCAATCAGATTGTCCTTCTTGCTCGCTGCTTGCGTCTTTACCACCAAAGGGGCCGAGATCGCCTTCGCCGCCATCGGGGGGTTCGTCGACGCCGGGGGCTTCCATCTCGATGCGTTCCGACCCGGGCAAGTCCACCGCGCCGACACCGCCGTCCGAGACCTTGTCGTCGGGACCAGGTCCGAGGGAGTCGCTCGACATTGCGACCCCCGATCGCGAGCGGATCTCCACTGTCGCTGGTACATGGGCGGGACGGGAAGCGTCTACGATGCGGTCGAGAGCCCTCCGGTCTACAGACGACGGGTCGTCCGTTTCGACCCGCACGACTAGGTAGGGAGCGGGACTTCCCGGCAGGGCCGACATAGCCGTCTGCGACCAAGAGCACCCGCCGCTGTCGTGGATCTCCGGCGCAACGCCGGTGTAGAGCTCCACGTGCTCGCTTAGCCCTGTGGCGGTGCCTCTCGAAGCGTAGAGCCGGACTGATGCACGGACTAGGGCGCGACGGCGTTCTGTCGACCAGTACTCGTCGACTTGCACCCCCACCCAGCCGGCGATCCAATCAAGAAAGTCGACTGGGGCTAGCTCGGCGTCCAGGTACGCCTGGAGGCAGTCCAGTACCGAATAGATCGGGGCGGAGACCTCGTCGAGAGCTTCGCAAAGCCTCACACAGAAGTCGTCCTCGGCAAGCACCGACGGTAGCTGCTCGTAAAGTGTCCTCGCCGGGGTGAGGCCCGGCACCGTGCCCCGCTCGAAGGAGACCGCTCCGTCGAGGAAGCCTCCACTGCCAGGCGCCCCCGGCGCGACGACTAAGGCCACTTAAGCCCCTTCGACCCGGACTTGGTGCTGGTAGGAGAAGACCAGGGCGTTGGGAGCCACGTCGACGCGCTGCGCCGGCTGGCCACGATCGCCGGTCAAGGGGTTCGCAGCGAACAAACGAACATCATCGACTATCTCCACACCTGGAAGGTTCTGCAGCACAGCGAAAATCTCTCCGATCAGGACGGGCCGCCCGAAAGGCCAACCCGAGCCATCCATACCACCCGTTATCGGGTGAAGATAATCGTATAACGCCTGGGTGGCGCTGCGCTTGAGACGAGCAGCATCCGACCACGGTCTGGGCGTCAGGGCCGCCACGACTGTCACTCCCTGGTAGGCCGGTGGTTCCACCACCACCCGGGCGCCGATAGCCCTGCGACGGTCAAGGGCGGTCGCGATGTCAGACAGCATCTCGGCCGCCGGCACGAGGCGTTCGAAGGGCAGAAGGCCGTCCTCGTCGTCGGCAACAGAAGGAACGACGAGAACCCGGACGCCGCCCGCGTCCTCCGGCCCAGAAGCCGGGACCGCCCTTATCCTCGCAGCTTGGGGGGCAGCAGCGCGGGCGAGCTCCTCGTAGTCCTCGGCGGTGACAGCCCTTCCCAGGGTGCGAAGCAGTACAGGTCCCCTGACTTTGGCCTCGTCAAGGGTCTCGCCGTCCACGCCGCCCGTCGCCGCAACCCGGTTCTCGACGCGACTCACGAACGGTATCGAGTTACGCAGGACCCTTATCGCGCCTTTGGAAACGTTGCCCTGCCTGCCACCACCACAACGGTAGGGGCGGGCGCGCAGCACCGAACCTTTGGCTGGGACCGCTCCGTACTGGGTGACGCTGCCGTCGGGGTTACGCACGAGAGGCCCTAGGGTGACCTCCCCGAAGGTCCGGTCCAACGTGAAGTGCCGGTCCGCCGGTCCGCTCTGTGCGAACGTGGTGACCTCTGTCCAGGTTTGCCAGCCGTCGTCCTCGTCGGAAACCTCAAGCTCGAAAGGCTCGCCTGAACCGACCACGGGATATTTGTCGAGTTGGAAACGTTCACCAGCGACTCCATCGGACACCCCGATCACCTGCTCGGAGATCCGCTCCGCCTGGTAGGCCCTGGTGGTCCCCCCGATCGTGAAAGCCTCTATCGAGTTGATCGTCGGCGAGTTCGAGTAGAACGGCTGATCAGGACGCGGGTCCACCAGTCGCGCCCGAACCCATCCCGCTCGCAGGGTCTGGAACACCGACAAGGTGTGAGAGTCGGGAACGTGCAGCACCACGTCACCTTGGCGGTTCAGCCCACCGGTCGAGTCGGATTCGATCTCGCACTCGACCCAGTCGGTCCCGTCGAAAGCTTCCCACACCAGCGGCGGGTCGGACGGATCCACTCCGATACCTTCGATTCGACAGTCGAAGCGAAGATTAAGCACGCACCTCGGCACCGCGGCCGACACGCCTACTAGGAGCACCTCCCCTGGTACGGGGTTTGCGGAGAAACACGAGAAGCCTGCCAGCTTGATCGTGTCGGTGTGGTTACGCCACGTTCCGCTGGCAGGGATCGAGCATATGTAGGAGAACTCGCAGGGCACGATGTCCAAGGCCTCGTCCACTGTGAAGACCACGGGCTGGGCTTCGGTGTCGCCGCGCGGTGTCGCAACCTCGACACCCTCCGGGACTCGGATGGTCTCCTCTTGGGGTGCGGACAACCAGAACGTCACGTTGCACGACGCAGCGGTGGGCGGGAACAGCTGGACACCGACCAGTTCCAAGAACTTTATATAGTTGAGATCGGGCACCCGGTTGAGCCGGTAGATCAGCTGGTCGGTCATGTACGCGAAGGTCTCGATCAGTGTGACACCCGGGTCGGACACGTTGTGGTCGGTCCATTCGGGGCATCGCTGCATCACCAGGCGCTTTGCGTCGTCTACGAGGCTTTGGAAACGTCGGTCGTCGAGGTTCGGGGCGGGCAGCGTCAACGCAGATCAGTCTTCCTCTGGTATCACGTAAAAAGGGAACACCAAGTTACGCGGATCGTAGGACCCTTTCTTGGTGTAGTGAATGTCTATGTACATCAAGTTGCGGTCGGCGGCGTCGATGCTCACGTCCACGCGCTCGACGTCGATGCGCGGCTCCCACATGGTGAGCGACCGCTTCACTTCGGAAGCCAACTGCCCCGCGGTGGTCGCATCAGCGGATGCGAAGACGAAGTCGTGGATACCGCAGCCGAAACCGGGACGCATTGGGCGCTCGCCGGGCGAAGTTGCGAGAATGAAACGAATCGCCTGCGCGATGTTACGGTCGTCGGCCGCCATGGCGATACCGCCGGAAGCGTCCGTCCCCAGAGGGTAGTTCCAGCCCTGCCCTACGAACTTCTCCGCCATATCGCTTCCTACCCGCCGAGGCTTATGCTCTGCGAAGACACAGCTACGCTCGGTGCCTCTATCTTGGCGCTGGCCTTACCGCTCAACCCGACCTCGGAGCCCGAAGCTGACACCTTACCTTCGCTGGAGAGGGCTACACCCTGTTTGCCCGTTACGCTCACTTGGCCGCCGTTGGCTTTCAACTCCAGGTTGCCACTAGTAGCCTCCAAGGTGATCCCCTTGTTGCCTTTCACGGTGACCGTACCGTCGGTGCACTCGATCGTGATCGCCTTGGTCTTCTCGTCGAGCTTGATCGTGACGTTCCCCAGCCCGCTCTTGATGGTGATCCCAGAGTTGTCAGGGCCGTCGTCGAAGAGGACAGTGTGCTTTGCCCGCGACGTTATCCTCCTGCTGGCGACGACGTCGGTTATCTGGGCTTCGGGTTTCGGCTTTCCTATACCCTTGTATAGGTTGCCTATCACGAACGGGTGGTCGATGTCCCCCCTGTCGAAGCCGACGAGGACTTCCTCGCCTACTTCCGGGACGAAGAGGAACCCCCACTCCCCCGTCTTTCCCGCCCCGATCTGCATCGTTCGAGCCCAGGCGCTCTTATAACTGTCCGACAGCCACGGGAACGTAACCTTGACACGTCCGGACTGCTCGGGGTCTTTGTTGTCGTCGACGGTTCCTATCACCAGACCTGGAACCCGGCCCTGGCTTACCAGCTCAGAGTAGCTGCGCCCCGACACCAACGCAGCGAGGGTACGGTCCCGCTTGCCGCCCACCGTGAACCAGGTGGTGTAACCGCCGTTGCCCGGCTCGTAGCAGTGCCTGACGGCCGAGCACACGTACTGCCCGTCGAAGGGCTGCCCGGCCATTCCTATGCTGATCACCTCGCCTGACAATACCGACGGGTTTCCGTAGCACTGACCTTCGATCTCGGCAAGAGCGCCTGCTATGTCAGCTGCGATAGAAGAAGCAATGTTGGACGCTTCGCCTTCGGAGTCGACCGGTCGAGCGGCGTCGTAGAACTTCTTAGCGCCTTTCATCTCGCCGCCGACGATTGCTGGTTGGACACCCGGGTCGGTCACTTCGGCGGTCGACCCCAATGCCTCTCCCACTCCAACGACCTTCACAGAGGCCTTGGCGTCGTAACCGGTGACGACCACGCCCTCCACCTGCTCGGCGCCCGTCACCGACGAGCGCAGCCGGATGAGGTTACGTCCTGCGACCATCTGAGTGGAAAGCGGCTTCTGGTCATAAGACATAGCCGGTGGCGGGCCGTCTTGGGCTTTGGGCACCTTCTTAAAGTTGAACAAGCCCAGGGCGTCGACGTAAGCAAGCCTGTTTTCGCGCTGAGCCAGCTGCTGCACGAAAACCCAGGGGCTCACGCTGGGCTGTGACAACCAGGCGTAAGGGGCACTTGTCGGCTCTATCACTCCGACCTCGACCTGGTACTGGCCGAGGATCTTCTGTACGACTTCGGAGGCTGTCATCTCCGGGTAGGCGTCGATCACGGTCCCGTGCATAAGACGGTGGGACGGATCGAGGGCTCGCACCACGGCCATACGGCCCTCCGGCCCGAGCTCCAAGTCGACGCCGGTGACCTCACCGGTGAAGATCGGCTTAGGGGCGGAACCGACGCTGACGGCGACCCTGACCTTCACTCCGAGCTTGAGTCCGCTCTTGGTGAGGGTGTCGTCGGTGGCAGCGCGAAACACTAGGCGCATCTGCGAAGGCAGGAACAGGCTGGACTCGACCTCGCAGGAGGTCACGTACTTGAAGATCGAAGGGGAGAGAGGTTCACCGGCGACACCGACTCTCACCGATATGGCCGCCCCGGCGGTGCCGTTCGTAAAAGCCACGTCAGCTCCTCACAGCAAAGCTTCCGCTTCGCCAGGTTCGGGGAGCACGAGGAGCGTGCCGGGCTTGACCCGCATCGGATCGTCGATGCCATTGGCGATCGCCACGGCTCTCCACTTTGCGGGGTCGCCGTACTCGGCGAACGCCACCGACGCCAGCGTGTCGCCCGCCACTACCGTCCTCGTCCGCCTGCTCGCTAGCGCGCCCGAGGTGGGGTTGGTCCCGGGCAGTTCGGCCGGTACCGCCCTCAGGGTGAACGAAAGGTTGAGCAGCGCCGGCGACCAAAAGTGGGTGTGTTGCTCGTCGACACTGAAGTTCTCCAGGTAGGCCTCCTCCATGATGGTCCTGGTACCCCACCCGAACTTGAAGGTCGGTGGCTTAGGGTCACCTTGGGTCACCGACTCCTCGGAGGGGACCACAGCTGCGTCGAACATCGCCAGGAGAGTCTCCAACGACACCGGCGGGAACACCGAGAACTTGTAGAGGGTGAATTTGGCGCTCAGCGACGCCCCGTTGGAACCCTGGAACTGCGGGATCGATCCTTGGACCGCCTCCGGTTGGGGGGTCTGGTGCCACTCGGCGTTACGCTGGTAGCTGAGGCTATCCGGGTTGGTCGGGAGCTTGATCATCTGACCCGACGAGAGGTTCAGCAGGTAGGGGTTGCCTAAGCCCATCGCGGCCTGTACGAACGACATGTCTTGGTCTCTCCTCCTAGCCTTACAGGAAACCCTGGTAGGCCAGCTCTAGTTGCTCTTCTGCGATCTTCAGCGACGAGGCGTCGAACGAAGGCCCGGTCCACTTGACCGGCACAACTCCGTAGAGGCTGAAGGTCATTATCGACTTTCCGTCCGGGTCGAGCGCAGTGATCTCAGCCACTGTCGGATGTGGCAGCAGGCTAAAGGCGCTCAGCCAAGCGATCACCTTGTCCGTTGAGGGGCTGATCGGCCTCCCCAGGGTCACATTCGTGTATGTCTTACTCTTGGGGAAGTGGTGCATGAAGGAGAACGTGGCGGTGTCCCCCTGCGATACCGTCTCGAAGCTGATCCCGAGGCCGCTGCAAGTCGTCCAGTCTCCGAGCTCGCCGGACGGGGCGTCCACACGGCAACGGAAGTAGACGCTTAGTCCCGGGTCATCGGTCACCAAGTCGCTCACTGTCACCACCTCCTATAGGTATCGGTCAGAAGGCCCGAGCGCTCCCGGCCCTGTCGTATCTCGCTACGAAGCTTGTAGACGATCAGCGGGTACAGCCAGGAGGCCAGCCGCGAAAGTTGCGCCTCTGTTGGCCGCTTGTCGAACACGTCGTTGTCGGGGCTGTTCAATGGGGCCGGGGACGGCTGGGTGGCTGCCGGGGAAGGCTCTGACCCCTTCGTAGCCATCTGGACGCCGGCGCCGGTGAGGGCTGGCGCGCTAGCCGACGCGGCAGCCGGCGGTGCCGGCGCGCTGACGATGCTTGTGGACGGCGCCGAGGAAACCGCCGGCTGACTGACAGTTCCTGTGGAACGATCCCATCCGCCCGGCGACGTCGAAGACCAGCTCAGGCTCGGATAGGCCAGAGGAAGAGCGTTCCCGGTAGCGACGCGAGATCCAACTGGGGTGAGACCGGCGAACGGTTGCGGAGCGGACCCGACCTGGCGCCGAGACGCCACTGCGAGAGGGCCGGTAGCTGGCGACGTCAAGCGCTGGGCGGCTTCTGCTCTCAACGCCTCTGCCTCTAGGCCACGGCCCTCCTGGGACCCCTCGAAGGTCGGCCGGTCACCTCGCATTCGCTGTGCGACGTGGGTTAGTTCGTGGGCTAGCAGAGCAGCTCCGGGCCCATCGTCGAGGCTTCCGGCTTGGCGCGGTATCGCTATGCCTGCGTCGGTGGTAAAGCCACGGGCACCCATCCTCTCGGCCGTCACGAACGCCGAGTTGCTCCGGTCGACCGGCACCGACGAAAGGTCGACACCGTGACGGTGGCCTACGGCGCTGCGAACCGAGGAACCCTCCACCATGCCCGAAGGGCGCTGCTGTGCGCCTTGGGAGGTCCCCGTGACACGGGCGCTCCAAGTGGACCCCTGTCCTAGAAGCGGGAGCACTGCGACATCGACCGGGATGGCAGTTGAAGGCAAGCGTGGTGGGCCTGCGCTTGGATCTCCAGGAGCCGCCGGAGCGTAGACGAGGGGCTCGGAGATGTAGGGTCCCGAGTCTGGGGCGGCGTCGACGTCCGGTCCCGCCGGCAGTTCGGCGACCGTTGCCTCGCCCACCGCTACCTCGGCGCTTGCGCCACCCCGGAGAGCCGGCCAAGAGATCTCGGCTGGTGACACCAGGCTTGCTTCGACAAAACGCTCCAGTGCGACGTGGACAGGAGGGACTTGTACAGCGCTTACCAAGGGAAGCCCGGCCCAACTGTTTGCCGAACCCACGGGAGCGCTTCGCTCGGGCGGCACGCTCCGGCTAGAAAACTGTCCGAACCCTGTCGGACCCGACGCTGGCAAGGCACCCAAAGGAGGAGTCGCCGCCGGCGCGCCCGGCTGGCTTTCGCCGGGCGTACCGGCTCGGCTTAGATCGAGGGACGGCGCCATGGTGGTACGCAGCGCCGCAGTCAGCCGACGTCGTCCCTCGGGGCTGAGTGCCATCTCGCTCGGATCGAGCGTCTCAGCGGTAGGAGGCAGTCCCGCCAGTGGCGCCCCCAGGCCTGGACGACGATGCGCTGCAGGTTCAAAGCTCTGACGTTCCGTCCGCTGAGCAGCCCCGTTCGGCTCGCTGCGCACGGCGAACGGTTGGGACTCGCCCGTCGTGGCGGAGCGGGAGGCGCTCGGCGTCTCCGGCAGTGCCGGACTCCCGCTGGCGTAGTCGCTTCCGCTGAGAATCGGCGCCTCACCCTCCACGAGAGCGACGGCGGGCGAGGCTGGCCCTTGGGGCATGCCCGACAGGGGCTCAATAGCCGCACCCGTCGCCCCTGACGGCGTGCCCTGCGCAGGGAGCGCCTCCTCCGAAAGGCCGCCGACCGGTTGCATCACCGCACCAGGGACCTCTCCTTCGAGCGCCAGCATTCGCTCGGCAGGTAGCTGCACCAGACTTAACGTAGGTGGCATCGCCGCCGAGACAAACCGGCTGTTGGTATCGACAGGTTCGACAGGAATAAAGGTCCCCACCCGGGGCAGCCGCCCCTCGGTGCCAACCGCCACCATGTTCCTAGTCACTGCGACGGGAAGGGGAAGTTGGGCACCGCCATCAGGAGCTCGCCCGAAAGCCGGGGTCGTCGAGGTAGGAGTATCCGACGTCGAAGCTTGGGTCGAAGGTGCCACCGGCGCAACCGCTGTCACAAGCGACGCCGGCGGGGGGCTTGCCAGGTCGTCGGTAAGCGTCGGCCGAGACGCAGCGACTTGCGGGGACTCAGCGGCGGAAACGTCTGCCGTAGCCTCTAATCGGGCTCGGCCAGTGGCCGACCCACTAGACGAAAGGGCGCTTTGCCCTCTAGGGGGAGTTGGTGACACTGGAGGCGCTTGAGTTGGTGTCACCTGCGCCAACGCCGGCGCGACTGAGGCTGCTCTTGCCGGCACTGCTGGCGCCGGTCGTGCAGGCGCGACCTGTACGTATCTCCCGGCGTCTGTGAAGGCTATCTCGGGAACGCCAGTGTGATCCTCGGGCGCGTCGAAGACATGGTGCCACTGGGAAACACCGCTACCAGAAACGCCGGAACGACCAGACCGCGCCGGGTCTGTCCTCGCGACGTCGAGAGCAGGCAGCGAGTCGGGGAAGGTCCCCGCTGGCGGAGGAGCCTGCATGCTCGTGACAACGAGGTCCACCAGCCCCGAAGGTGCGGCCGGGCTGAGAATGTGCCCGAGATTCGGTGCGACCGTTAGCACTGACATCCGCGAGCCGAGGTAGCGGTCGAAGTCGGTCGTCACGACGAGAGGCATCGCAGAAACCAGCGATGCCAAAGGTGGGACTTCCTGCCATCCCGGCTTTCCGGAGAGGTCCGCCACTCGGATAGGGCTTGCGGATCGGGTATCTGACCCCTGAGTACGTGTCAGGACCGACGAGTCGACTCCTGAAGGCCCCGGCGGGGCCGACTCCTTCGGAGCCGGCCCCGGGAGATTCGAAAGGGCCTCATGGCCAGGCGCCGCGTGCCTACGAAACAGATTTGACAGTCCCATCATTGATCCCCTGAGCTAATCCGCCGGTTGATCTTGGCTATCTCCTCCACGAAGCGCCGCCTTGTCGGGTGCTCCATGTCGATGATGTCGTTGAAGGACCAGTTGAAGTGGTATGCGACGTACGCCACCTCCTCATAGAGACGGTCGGTCGCGTACGTCACTGTTCCCCCAGGCGACCACCGGCCAGATCGACCGTGAAACGCTCGTGGCATGCCGGGCACGTGACCGCCGCCCGTGTGTGGCCCTCGGTGTTAATTCTCTTGTAGAGCTCCTGCAAGAAACGCAGGTCCGACGCAAAAAGGTTCTCGATCACCGAGGCCCGGACGTCTTCGTTACCGAGATCCCCGAGCCTGGTGATGACCCTGGCGAGTATCACGACCGTCTGATAGGCGGGATTCTCTCTAACCCGGTCGTCGTGGATAGGGAGAAGTTCGTCGCGTGCTGTTGCAAGACGCATAGTTCCGAGCTTGTGAACCTTGCCGTTGGCGTCCACGTAGCCTCGCGGCAGTTCGAAGTCGAACTCGGTCCGCAGCGGCTCGGGCCGGCTCGGGGCGACAGTCGCATCCCGAGCCGGCCCTTGTGAGTCGCTCTGGTGATGCTCGTCGCCCTCTTCCCACGCCTCGGTCGGCTGGGTCTGGACGACTCGCTTCATCAGTCGCCCTTCTCGAGACCTTCGTGAACTATCGTCAGCTTCTCGGTCAGAACACTGGTATCACCAGCTTTGAGCGTCCCGATCTCGAGCGACTTGGGCCAGCCGTTGACGAACTTGAACTCCATGGTCGCGTCGCCCATGTAGTTGTACAACTTGATTGAGCCGTGCTTACGGGCGGACTTGACGTCGCCTTTGAACACGAGCTCGATCCAGTCCACCCACTTCTTGTCGCCGTTGATACCCCGGGTGAGGGTGATCTCACCGGCCTTCTTGCGACCGGGAAGTCTCTTGTTGATGTACTTACCGTCGATGGTGTTGTGCTTGAGCTCGATCTCGTCGGACTCGAGCTTCAACCCGGAGACCTCTTGGATCTCCTTGATCTCGATCCCGTCGATCTCGAGGCCGAACGACCAACCGACCCCGGTGTCGTACAGCTCACCTGAATAGAACGTCCCTGACACTGCTATTTACCTCCGCTTCTCACTCGTTGACAAGGCTTGTTCCGCCGGAGAACTGCGAGAGGCGGAAGATGACGAACTCTGCTGGCTTGACTGGGGCGACGCCGATCTCGCATATCACCTGGCCGGCGTCGATCCCTTCGGCGGGGTTGGTCTCCCCGTCGCACTTCACGTAGAACGACTCCTGCGGCGATAGGCCGAACAGGGCCCCTTTACGCCACTCGTTGACAAGGAAAGCGGAGATCGTCCTGCGGATCTTCGACCACAGCGCGTAGTCGTTCGGTTCGAAGACCACCCAGTCGGTCCCGTTCAGGATCGACTTTTCGAGGTAGTTGAACAGCCGTCGAACGTTTAGATAGCGCCAAGCTGGATCAGAGGACAGGGTCCTCGCTCCCCATACCCTTATCCCTCTCCCGGGGAAGGCGCGAATACAGTTGATGCCGACCGGGTTGAGCAGGTCGTGCTCGTTCTTGGTGATGTTGAGCTCGAGGTTGATGGCACCGCGCACCACCTCGTTGGCCGGGGCCTTGTGCACCCCGCGGGTGTCGTCGGTGCGACCCCAGATACCGGCCATGTGCCCGCTCGGGGGGACGAACTGGTTGGTGCCCGTCGCCGGGTCCATGACCTTGACCCACGGCCAGTAGAGGGCCGCGTACTTGGAGTCGTACCCGACCTTGTCGACCCGCCACTCCTTGATCTGCTGGGCGTTGAGCCCCGGGGGCGGATCCAGGATGGCGACCCGGTCGCCCATGAGCTCGCAGTGGGCGATCATGGCCAGCTGCACGGCCTGCACGCCCTCCATGTCGATCATGCCGTTCTGGTAGGCCGACATCAGGTCGGGCACGCACACCATGGTGATCTCGTCCACCGCCTCGAGGCCGCCGAAGCCGGTGCGGTCGGAGGAGTCTCCGACGTAGTCGTCGGGGGCCAGGCTGGTGGTGGCCGGCAGGCCGCCCCCCGACAGGGCCACGGTGCCACGCGCCACCGACTCGGCGGCGACGCCGAGATCCTCGACGCGGATCAGCTTGGATTGGGCGTTGACGACGGTGGCGACGTTCTGCTTGCCCTTCTTGGGCGAGAGGTTGTCGAAGGTCTCCTCGACCCGGCTGCCCTTCTTCACGATCAGCTTGAAGGCGTCCTCGGGGGCTCCCTCGGCGGTGGTGTCGGCGATCTCCACGGAGATGTCGTTGCCGCCGCTGCCCTCGGTGAGGGCCTGTACCCGGAAAGCTCCGGCGCTGGCTCCGGCCGCCCCGCCGGCGGCGGCGGTCAGCTCGGCCCTGGCGTTGGCCGGAGCGGCTGCCTCACCACCGATGCGCACGACGTAGCAGGCCCCGCCACCGTTCTGGAAGTACCCGTAGACGGAGTGGTGGAGGTAGGAGCCGGCGACGAAGTCGCCGAAGGTGGTGGTGAACTGGCTCCAGTTGGTCACCAACGTCGGGGTGTTGAACGGTCCGGCGCTGGCCAGGCCGACGAAGGCGGCGACGGCGGTGCCCACGCCCTCGATGGGCCGAGCGCCCGAATCGGTTTCCTCGACGTAGACGCCCGGGGACAGATAGGTCGGCATGTGCCTCCTCCTAGTGACGGTCCCTCAGAGAATGCCCCCTCCGACCCTCCTGGCGGAAGGTGCAGGAGGGCGGGTGTACGGGAAACAGTAACTGCCTCAACGGGCAGCAGATATGCCCCAAGGGGCAGCGGTCAGGAGCCGAAGTGGCGACCGACGGCGTGCGCTGCGGCGCGATTGGCTTCCCGCTCGTGGTGGTCACCGGGGTCGGAGATCTTCAGGCCGTCCCCGGTCTCGGTGCCCTCGACGGGCCCCTTGGCCTGCTGATTGACGATGTGGTGCACCTCGTGGATGGTCTTGAAGGCGCCCTCGCGGGTGGTGACGTCCAGACCCTTGGGTGCGACCAGATGGTCCCCCGAGGCGAACATCTCGGCGTCCACGGCGTGCGCCGCCCGGGCCGCCTCGGGCCCGTCGTGGACCCTGATACCTGACGCGTCGGCGCCGGTCGTCTCCTCGACCAGCTTGCGGGCGTCGGCTTCCATAGGCCGCCCGGGTGAGCCCACCACTTGGCGGACGAGGTCGCCGCGCGAGGCGGCGAGGACCGACCCGACGGCGGCGTTACCGAAGCGCTTCTGCCAGTCGAGCGAGTCGACGTCGCCGGACTCAGATGCCTGGTCGGTCCTGGTGACCGCCGGGACCGGGGGCCGACCTCGGCGCAGCGGCGCGTGACCGGCCGGCCCGTCCGAACCCCCCACCGCCCCGGCCATCAGCCCTCCAGCAGGGCGAAATACCGGCCGAACTCGCCCGGGACCACCAGGCGGCCCAGCTTGCGGTACTCCTGCTGGATGGCCCGGATCAGGTCGAGCATGGCCACGGGGCGACCGGACTCGGCGGCGGCGTAGGCGGCGGTGACGGCGATGCTGCGGATGTTGCCACCCGACAGCTCGAACGAGCGGGCGCAGAAGTCCAGGTCGAGATCGTCGCCTCGGGGCACACCGGCTGACAGGCAACGGTCCCACAGAGCCCGCCGCAGCTGCTCGTCGGGGCTCGGGAAGTCCACGATCAGATCGAGACGCCGGGCGAAGGCGTCGTCCACGTTGGCCCGCAGGTTGGTGGCCAGGATGGCGATCCCGTCGAAGGTCTCCATGCGCTGCAGGAGGTAGGCCACCTCGATGTTGGCGTAGCGGTCGTTGGCATCTTTCACTTCGGATCGCTTACCGAAGATGGCGTCGGCCTCGTCGAATAGCAGCACCGCGTTGACCCCGTCGGCCTCGGTGAAGATCCGTTCCAGGTTCTTCTCGGTCTCACCGACGTACTTGTCCACGACCGTGGCCAGGTTGACGGTGTACAGATCGAGGCCGAGGTCACCGGCGACGACCTCGGCCGACATGGTCTTGCCGGTCCCGGAGTCACCGGCGAACAGGACGGTTATACCCCGCCCCCTTCCTCCCCCCGGCCGCATACCCCACTCGTCGAGCACCCGGGTGCGCTGGCCGGCCCGGGCCGCCAGCTCGTGCAGGGCGTCGGCGGTGGACGACGCGAGCACCAGATCGTCCCAGCCGACGTGGGGGTGGATCCGCCGCGACAGGCGCTCCAGACCCGCCCCGTTCTGGGCCCGGGCCCCGGAGCGCAGGTGCTCGGCTCTGACCTCACCACCGTCCATCAGGGCGTGCAGACGGGCCGCATCGACGGCCCGCGCCACCTGATCCGACGACAGCAGGAACTGACCCGCCACCTCGGTGGCGGAGATGGCGTCCGAGGCCTCACCGAGGCGCTGGCGCCAGAAGTCGAGTCGGGCGGCGGCCGGTTCGGGCTCCACCTCGGCGAGGAGCGGAACGCTACGGCTCCAGGCCGGCTCCCAACCGATGCGCCCGTAGAGGACCAAGGGAACGGCCTCGGCGCTCTGCGCCCCTTCGACCACCCCCGTCAAGGCCCGCGTCGCGCTGCCGGCCCGGTCCTCGATCACGTCGAGGGGTCCGGCGACGATGCCACCCCCCTCGAGCAGGGCTTCCCGACGGACCAGGTGGACCAGCCGGGCCAGGTCCTCGGGGGGAACCCGGCGCAGGTCCAACACGAGCGGCGCCCGGCCGGTCGACTCGAGCGCCGCGGCAGCCGCCGCGGCGGCCGACGCCCCGGCTTTCTCGCGCAGGTAGACCAGGCCGACGCCCTGCCTCAGGGCCGCGGCCAGGGCGTCGGTCAGACGGCCCGAGGGCCGCCCTATCGGCGCGTCGAGCAGGGGGCCCACCTCGGGGTCGGGCTCGTCGCCGCCGAGCAGGTGGGCGGCCACCCGGTCGGGCACCTTGAGGGTCCTCGACAGGAAGGGCCGGTCGGTGTCTTCCACCGCGACCATCCCGTTGCGGATCAGGGCGCCGCTCGGCGAGAGCCGGGACCGGGCTTCGGCCGACCACGGCGATATCCCGGTGAGCTCGATGGCCAAGGCCACCGAGGCCCGCCGGCGGGACACGTCATCGTTGAGGTAGCCGTAGAGCCTCTCGAAGCGCACGTCGAGGTCCGGGGCCAGGGCCACGAGCAGCAGATCGATGTCGAGGTCGTCGAGATTGGCCCGGCGGGCCAGCGCTCGCAGGCGGATGGCCCCCCCGGCCGTCTCGAGCGCTGCCGCCTCCTCCTCGAGGTCGACCAGCGCCGATCCGTCATCCCAGTCGATGACCCTCGACGCCGTCCCGGCGGCGAGGATGCGGTCCACCTGCTCGTCGGAGATGTACAGGCCCCGGAAGGGATCGTCAGGCGCCGGGTCTTCGCTGCGGCGCCGGGCGACCAGCGCCCGGACCCGGCCCTCCACGACGGCCAGGCGGGCCAGGAGGTACGACGCCGAGGGTTGGACGGCGCGCAGCCGGGCCGGCGCCGTCGCCGGGCCGGCCGCCGCCTCCGCGGTCACTTGGCCGGGGCTGCGCCGCCGCGCCTGGGGCGAGCCCCGGCCGGGGCCGGGGCCGACGTCGCGGCCGGATCCTTCTCAGCGACGGGTTCGGGTTGGCCGGCTGGGTCGGGCTGGTCGGCCGGACGGAGCTGGCGGTACCCGTCGTCGGCCTCGAGGGTCTTCTGGGCGGTGGTGTGGAGCCGGAGCGGGGCCATGACCGCCCGGGCCACCTCGAGGAACAGGTCGGGTCGGATGGGCAGGGTGATGACCAGGTCGACCGACGGCTTGAGATCCCCGCCCAGCGACGACCATACGTCGGAGACCTGCCGGTTCTCCGGCGGCGGGTAGGCGATCTGCACCAGGAGCGGCGCCTCGGTCTCGCGCAGGATGGCGGTCATGTAGTCGGGCGGGATGTAGTCGTAGCGCATGAACAGGCCCAGGGCCGCCGACAGGAGACGGTGCTCGTCCTCGGGGCGCTGCGTCCAGGCCGTGATCAGGTAGGACAGCTTGAAGAAGCGGGGCAGCTCACGCCGCTCCTCGACGATGCCCTTGTCGTTGCGGCGCTCGATGAAACCGGTCTCGCGGCGCCGCAGGTCCTCCCGGATGTCGTAGAGGTACAGGTCGAGGGTGGGCTTGTTGCGCCGCGAGGCCCAGTCGCGCGTCGGGGCGTCGAACACCACGTCCACATCCGTCCCGCTCAGAATCTCGCTCTTCACCACGGCCCGCAGGGTCTCGTCGACCTCGTTGATCACAGCCGTCGATCCTGACCGAAACAGGGCTGCACCGAGGGGCGAGCGGGGAGGGTCACGAGGGCAGCACCGCCTGCCCGAAAGGGCAGCGGGGGATGCCCGGCGGTGATCAAATCACGCCGGCCCGCATGGCGTAGGCGACGGCGTGGGCCCGGTTGCGCAGCTGCAGGCGGCTCGTGATGTCGTGGATCACGTTCTTCACGGTTCGTTCGCTGTAGGCCAGCTTGGAGGCGATCTCCGAGGTGTCCCATCCCTCGGACAGCAGCCGCAGCACGTCCACCTCCCGCTCGGTGAAGCCGTTGAGCGACAGTCCCCGGGGGGCCAGCACGTGGCGCTGCAGGCGGCTGACCTGGCTGAGGAGACGTCCGAGGAGGTCCGGCGGTACCGACCCGTCGCCGCGAGCGGCGGTCATCACGGCCTCGGCGATGCGCTCGGCGCAGGCCTCGGACCGGCGCAGGATGCCACACGCCCCGGCCTCCACCGCAGCCAGGAGCCCGGCGTCCTCGAGGCGGGTGACCACCAGGACGACGCGGGCGCAGCCGTCCCGCTGGAGGGTCCGCAACCGAGTGCAGGTGGCCCCGTCGACATCGTCGCTCACCAGCACGATCACGTCGGCGCCCGGCTGCTCGGCCGGGTCGACGACGAGCACGTCGGGCCGGAGGCGCAGCTCTCCACCGATGCCCATGGCCGACACCGGGTCGGACGCTTCTATGTGCACCCGGACACGGCCACTCGACAAGGTCACTGATACCCCCATGTTCGGATGGTGCGGCCCGACCCCGTCCGGTCGAGCACGTCGGGGCCATAGTGCACGGTGGGCCTCAACGGGCATTCAGCGGATACTCAACGGGAACCACTTTTTGTCCGTTCGGGCAACGTTGAGCCGTAGTTGAGGGGTGTTCGCGGTAATACGCACCGTATGTCGGCAACTATCGGGGGGCTCAGACCCCGAGATCGTTGAGGACGGCGTCGTAGTCCCGGCGGGCCTGCTCGGCCTCGGCCTGGCTGCCGCCCATCTCGGCAGCCTCGATCAGCAGCTTCCACAGGTCGTCCCGGTAGCGGTCGACGCCGAGCCCGGCCCGGGCCACCCGCACCGCCGGGCGGGGCTCTCCCGCCCCGATGAGCAGGGCGCACAGCCGGGCCGTAGCGTCGCTGTAGGCGGCGGTCAGCCAGCGCCGGGCCTCCACCGCCCACTCGGCCGCCCCGGCGCCCGGCAGGAGGGCTCCGCCGTAGGCGGCCAAAGCCTGTTCCAGGGCGCCTCGCTCGGCGACCGGGTCATCCACCCTCCGCGCTGAGTCGGCCCGGGTGATGGCCTGCTCGAACTCCGACACGTCGACGCGCGAGCCCCCCGGGAGGGCCAGTCGGTAGGTGTGGCCGCGGCGCAGGATGATCTCGTTGGCGTCGGCTCCCGTCACCGCCACCAGGCGCCGCAGGGACGAGACCGCCACCTGGAGGCGGTGGAGCCCGACCTCGGCGTCGGCGTCGGGCCACAGGGCGGCTACGAGGGTCTCGCGGTGGACCCCGGTACCGGCCCGCATGGAGAGCATGTAGAGGAGGGCCCGCTCCATGGGCTTGGCCGCACCGTCGTCGACCCGCCGACCGTCTATCTCGAGCAGGAACTCCCCCATGCATCGCAGCCGAGTCACCCCGTCCGGCGCGGCCGCGCCCGTCGCTCCGTCCCCGCCCGCCGGGCCGTGCCCGCCCTCCGGAGTCGCATCGGCAGCGGCCGCCGGCGGCTTCGACGCGGCCGCCGACGGGGTGGCCGGCGGGGTGGCGGCGGCCACGAGCGCCTGATGCCACTCCCAGGCGCCGACCCGCTCGAAGTAGGCCCGCGCCTCAGCCTCGAGCCGGGCGTCGCCCGAGGCCAGCGCGGCCAGTGCGCTGGCCCACGGCACTTCCAGGGCCGCACCGAGGGCCCGGGCCCGCCCGATATGGGCCCCCGACGCCAGGGTCCGTCCCGAAGCGACTGCGGCCACTGCGGCGTAACCGGCGAGGGACGCCTCCAGGGCACCCGCTCCGAGCACGGCGACGGCGTCGGCGGCGCGGGCGAGGACGGCTTCGGCTCCCGGGTCGCGTCGGCACAGGTGCCGGAAGCCGTCGATGGCGGTGATCACGGCCGATCCCCAGCGGTCCCCCTGGCGGTCGCAGGCACCGATGAGATCGTCCACGGTCTCGTCGGCCTCGGGGTCGGTCCCGGCCAGGCCGGCCCGGGCGATACGGCCCAGCCAGCGCATCCCGGCCACCTCGGTGTCCTCCCGCAGCCGGGCGATCAGGTCGGCGGTCACCGGTCGGCCGCGCAGCAGGGCGCAGGCGGCCTGGACGAACGACGCGGCGACCGCGACCGCGCTCGGCGCGTCGGGGTCGGCCGAGACCAATCTCAGGGTGCGGGCCGCGACCTGCACCTCCCCCGAGATCAGCGCCGCGCAGCCTTCGGCGAAACGCCCCGTCGGCCCGGGCAGCTCGGCGGCCGTCTGACACCCCTGCAAAGGGTGGTGCTGGGTGGCCCGCCGCAGGACACCGGACCAGTCGCCACCGGCGGGCCGGTCGGGCTCCACCCAGGCCAGGATCTGCTCGCGCTGGCTCCGGCAGCGGTCGGCGACGGTCGCCGAAACCGCCGCCGCCTCGGCGCGACGCAGGACGGCGGCGCTCTCGGCGAGTGCTCCCCTCGACAGGGCGCTGCGCGCCTGGGCCATCAGCAGGAGCGGATCGGATTCGAGCACTCCCGGGGGGAGGGCCTCGGCCCACGAGTCGTCCAGGTTGGTGTGGTCAGCCCCTAGGTGTCCCACCACCCGGGCCATTCCCTCCCAGTCCTCGGCCCGGGCGTAGGCCGCCAGCGCCTCCTCCATCAGCCGTTCCCGCTCGAGCAGTGTCCCGGCCCGGCGATGCTCAGCGCGGGCCCGCTCCAATCCGAGCGTCTCGACCAGTTTCGAGTCGAGGTGGGTGACCATGACGGCGTGGTAGCGGTAGGAGTCGTCGGCCAGCCGTTCGGTGAACAGCTGCCGCCGTTCCAGCTCGGCCAGGATGGCGGCGCTCCCCTCCTCCCACCCGAGGTACTCATCGGCCAAGCGGCTGCTCGGTCGGCGCAGGGCGCTGGTGCGCACCAGGAAGTCCTGTAGAGCCGGGTCGAGCCCGGACAGCACGTGGCGCCCCAGGTACTCGCTGACCAGCCGGGTCCGGCGGGCGAGGGTCCCGAGCACCATGCGGCGTTCGGCCTGGGGCCGCCGGGAGGTGGCCAGGAAGAACATCTGCAGGTAGGCCGCCCACCCCGAGGTGCGCCGGGTCAGGGCCGCCACGTCCTCGGGGAGGAGCGGCTCCCGGTAGACGTCGCGGAACAGCTCCTCGACCTCCCAGGTGCGAAAGCGCAACTCGTCGGGTCCGATGTCGACCACCTCTCCCGACACCCGCAAGCGGGACATGTCGATGGCCAGGTTGATCCGCGACGCCATCACCAGACGCCACCCGCCGGGCAGGCGGGAGACCAGGGAGTCGAGGGCGGCTTCGGCCTCGCTGCCGTCGAGCAGGTGAACGTCGTCGAGGACGACTATGAGCGGGCGGGACGTCTCGAGGGGCAGCCGGAGCAGCCCGGACAGGTCGCCGGGGGGCTCGGTCCCGGCGCCCTCGACCCCGCCGGCCACCAACCCCTCCCAGATCCATGCGGCGAGCGCCCCTTCCGAGCGGGGCAGGGGATCAGGCGGGTCGCACCACGCCAGGGGACCTCGATAACGATCGGCTACGTGAGCCAGGAGCCGGGTCTTGCCCGATCCGGCAGGGGCGACGATCCAGCCGACCCGAAAGTGGGCAGGGTCGAGCAGCCGGCTGGTCAGCCGGTCCCGGACCAGGCCGATCCCCCGGCGAGCCGGCTCAGCCCCCGACCCTACGGACTCCGGCGATGCATCGATGTCGTGGGCATCAGCCACGGCGACGCGCACCATCCCCTTCTCATTTGATGACCCTTATCCTGGCGAGCGACAGCCTACCGTTAGCCTGCGCCCTGCAGGCTCAGGGTATGGTCGTGGTCGTAGCCGACTGGGGCTCGGTGAGCGGGCCGGTGTAGTACACGGCCACGTCGCACGCCGTCTGGTTCCCCGAACAGTCCACCCGGAGCTGCATCTGCTGGTCGTGGGTGAAGACCATCGGGGTCGGGAAGGTGTACTCCTTGTCGGTGAGGCTCCCGAGGTTCTCGATCAGGAGCTCCTGGGTGGGCTGGCCGGGTATCACTCGCTCGAGGCGGGCCGTGCCCTGCGAACCTGAGATGTTCTGGATGATCAGGTCGCTGACCGTCAGGGTCGAGCCGCTCGCCACCGGTGGCGTGGGAACGGTGGCCGACGAACCGGGGGCCGCCACCGCCTCGAGATGCCCGTCGGTGGAGACGGTGACCGGGGGCGGAAGCGTCGTCGGGGCGGCCGCGGTCGCGACCGGGGTCGCGGTCGTCGTGGTGGTCGGCTTCACGGTGGTGGTCGTCGAGCTGGTGGTGGTGGTCTTACCGGTGGCCGACAGGGCCGCGCTGGCCGCTTGGTTGGCGCTGTTGGCCGAGTTCTGGGCGTTGGTGACCGCGCTCTTCAAGGCGTTGGTCTGCTGCTGCTGGGCGGCGAGCGCGGCCTTGTTGGCGTTGACCGCGGTGTCGTGGACGGCCGGCTGGAGGATGAAGAACCAGACCAGGATGGCGGCCGCGATGAGGGTGACCAACCCGTAGAACCACCTGGGCAGAACCGGGCGCTGACGAAACTGGCCGTCGAGGACGAGCGGTCGCTCCCCCTCTGCAGCCACCGTCACCTGGTAGGGCTTCATCTGCTCGTGGCCCCGCCAGAAACGGTGGCGCGGTCGGATGCTGACGCGTACGAAGTGGGCGGCCCCCGGTGCGGTGGTGAGGCGCGGCGGGCGGAAACCGAACCGGAGGGCGTCAGAGGGGTCGAGAGCGGTGAAGATCACCGGCAGCGGGATGTTGCCCCGGCTGTCGATGGCCAGCCGCTGGCGTCCGACGACCCTACCTATGGGCTGGCGGGGCAGGAGCTCGGCGCCCACGTCGTTGAAGCTTCCGACGGTTATGACGCCTTCTTCGGTGACCGATTCCTCAGGCTCGTTGGAAGGGATCACCTTGATGGCGAAGGGCAGCTCGCCGGCCAGGGTGGTGTGGTCGCGGGGCGGGGCGAAGCGCAGGGTCACCGTCTGTTGCGCCCCAGGGAACATCGAGACCACCGGCGGCTCGGCCCGGACCCAACCGGCGGCGTCACCGAGCACGAGAATGGAGAACTGTTCGACGATGGTGCCCGTGTTGGACAGGCTCAGCTCGCAGCTGGTTTCCCGGCCCGGATCGACCGTCAGGCTCTCTGCACCCTGCAGGGCGGCGATGACCGACATCGCTTAGGCGACCAAGACCTTGTCCGTCGGGTCGGTTACCAGCTGATCAGCCGAGTTGGCAGCCACTTCTATGGTGTCGACCGCCGAGTTCTGGGTGAATATGTAGTTGATGGCCCCGCCCTGGGTGGCGATGATCGTGTTGCCGCCAGCGGTGGTCGTTCCTCCGTACTCACACGACTGCTGGGCGCAGAAGGTGTCGCCACCGGTGCCCTTGTTGATGAGCGTGTCACCACCGCTGGAGCCGGCTTGGAGCACGTCACCCTGACCGAGCCCGACTATGGTGCCCCCCGGGCCACCGCCGATGAGGATGTTGCCCCGGCCGGTGGCCCCCACGATGTTCACCACGTCCTTGAGGGCCCAGGTCCACGCCCCGGAGTGGTCGATAGCCGTCCCGTGCTGGAGGTCGACGGTCACCGCCCCGGTGTACTGGGAGAAGTCGACGGTGGACTTCCCGCCGCCGTAGATGGTGTTGTTCCCCGCGGCCAGGTACAAGAAGGTGGAGGCGGTGCCGTTGGCGGCCGTCAGCGTGTTGTTGTTGCCGTCCACCACGAACAGGTCGTTGCCCCCCTGCCCGGTGACGGTGTCGTTGTTGTAGGCGATGTACAGATCGGGCCCGGAGGTACCGCGGACGGTGGTGATGCCGGCGTTGACCAGGTTGGCCGAGGCGCCTACCGCCCACCCGCCGGTTGCGGTGTTACCCGGCACCGAGGTCGGGCCGAACGGCTCGCCGGCGGGGATGGCCACGTTGCTCGGGGCCAGGTTCACCTGCACGGCGTTGGGGGCGCCGGTGTAATCGAGGGTGTTCGATCCCCCGGTGCTGGTCAGGATGTCCAGCCCGGTACCGGGGGTGAAGACCACGGACTGGCCGCCCCCTTGGAGATTGTCGTTGCCCACGCCGCCCACCAGGGTGTCCGAGCCGCCGCCACCGGTGAGGGTCTGGTTGCCGGTGCCCGCCGCCAGCCAGTCGGCGGCCGAGCTGCCGATGATGGTGAGGTTCCCGTTGCCGCCCCATATCTGGCTTCCCCCCTGGGAGCCGTAGACGGTGGTGAAGTTGCCTCCGAGGATGGACACTGATCCGGCGCCGGTACCGAGATTCTGGAGGCTCGATGTCCCCAGGTCCAAAGCGATGGGTACGGTGATCTGCGACAGGTCCAAAGTGGCGTTGCCGGTTCCGCCGTAGACGAAGTCGGTGCCACCCGTCAGGACGAATCGATCGTTACCGCCGCCACCGATCAGGGTGGCCGGGCCGGAGCCGGCGATGATGGTGTCGTTGTAGCTCCTGGTGGCGGTGATGTTGTCGATCCCGCTCAGCTGGATGGTGCCCTGGGTGCTCGTCGCGGTTCCGCCGGCGACCTGAGTGGTGGTCCCGGGCAGGGTGTAGCTCGACTGGGAGTCGTTGACGGTGACGGGGACCGTGAAGCTGGCGAACGTGATGCCGTTGCTGCCGCCGGGCTCGCTCAGGCTGTAGTTGCCCGGCCCGGCGACGAAGAGGTCCCCGAGACCGGTGCCGGATATGGCCGTCATACCGCTGAAGCTGAAGTTGTAACCCGAGCCCGCCACCGATCCCGAAGCGGCCCCTCCCGACACGCCGGCTGTCAGGTCGATCTTCACGCCGCCCGTCGGGAGGGTGCAGGTGAGCGACGCGTTGCACAGCTCGAGGGTGCCGGTGTTGCCGCCGTTGATGTTCACCGATTCACCCGGGTTGACCAGGTAGGTGAGGGGGCTGGTGGATGTCACCCCGGTGATGCAGGAGAACGAGTCGTTGACGACCCCGGTCAGCACGACGGTCCCACTGCTCGACCCCACGGGGCACGAGCCGACGGCCGCGCCCAGGGTTACGGTGGCGTTGGCCAGTAGCCCGCTGTTCAGGGTGAGGCTGTTGGTGCCGGCGCCCCCGACGAAGACGAAGTTTCCGGGGCCGGTCTGGGTGAAGGTGTCGGCCAGGGTGCACGATGTGGCCGTCGGAGCGCAGGTCGCGCCGATGAACTTGGCGAAGCCGATCACGGTGTCGTTGATCGTGGCCAGGGTGTTGGTCACCGTTCCGGTCCCGCTGCCGCCCGAGACGGTGACGTTGGTGCCGAAGGCCGAGGTCGTGAGGTCGAGGATGCCGGGGGCGGCGCCGCCCTCGATCAGGGACTCCGTCCCCGAGCCGGCGACCACGTAGTCGGCCCCGGCGGTGGTGCCCACCAGGTTGGATATCTGCGTGAGGGTGATGCCGCTCGTGGCCGGGGAGGCACAGGGGCTCACCGTCGCCGTCACCCCGGCGACGACGCATCCCGCCGTACCCGTCGGCATGTGGACGGTGACGCTGGCGGGAAGGTTCGACAGGTTGAGGGTGTCGGTCCCGCCGCCACCGATGAGGTTCAGGGCCCCCGAGAGGGTGAGCTGGTTGGCGTTGACGAGGAACGTGTCGTTCTGGGCGGTACCGACGACCTTGCCGATGCAGAGTTGGGTCGCCGTCGGTGTCGCCGAGCAGGGGGTGAAGCTGACCCCGGAGATGGTCGGGCCGGAGATGAGGCCGTTCTGCATGTCGACGGTCACCCCGGTGGTGCCCGACGCCGGGGCCGGCACTTTGGACAGGTCGATGGTGTCCTGCCCCCCGCCTCCTTGGAGCACCACGCTGCCGGTCCCCACGTAGAAGGTGTCGTTCAGGGGGGAGCCTTGAACGGTGGGGGCGTTGGAGAAGCTGAAGGTGTCGGGGCTGCCGCTGACGCCGGTGACCGTGTCGGTCGTGAGGTCGATGGTCACGGGTCCGGCGACATGGGCGTAGGACACCGTGTTGGTCGTGCCCGATGCGGTGAACGCGGTTCCCGTGAGGCCTCCGTAGAAGGTGTTGGGGCCGGTCGAACCGATCACCTTGGCGAAGTCGAGAGCTCCTCCGAAGGGCAACAGGGTGTCAGTACCGACGGTGGTCGCCCCGTTGAGGATCTGAACGGCGCCGGTGGTCATGTCCACCGACAGCCCGGTCAGATCGCTGGCGAAGCTGATGATGTTGCCCGGACCTTGACCTTCGAAGCTGATCCCGCCGCTCTGGCCCGGGGCCAGGAAGGTGGTGAACCCGGAACCGGCGCCGATCAGGGTGGCAAAGCCGGCACCGCCGGTCTGGAAGGTGTAGGTGGTGGAGCCGAAGGCGGCGCTGTAGGCGGCGATCGGCGTGTTGGCGGGGGTGTCGTTGATAGTCAGCTGACCGCCGCTGGC
The DNA here is from genome assembly GCA_027391075.1 of Acidimicrobiaceae bacterium. Taxonomy (GTDB): domain Bacteria; phylum Actinomycetota; class Acidimicrobiia; order Acidimicrobiales; family Palsa-688; genus JAJZAM01. Next base: position 99,767 of record DAHYHI010000103.1, read on the forward strand.
GCTGGTGGTGCCGGTCACCGCAGTGAAGTTGATCGTGTCCCCACCGACCGAACCGGTGTCGCCGAAGGTCTCGGAGCCGGTGCCGACGATGAACACGTTGTGGCCGCCGGAGGAGCCGACGACGTTGGGAATGCCGACAAGCGTGTCGGCGGCCACGCCCACCGAGGCCCCGGTGAAGGTGACGTTGTTGTTGGTCGAGGACAGGTTGATGTGGACCCCGCCGGCCGCCGCGCTGTAGTTGGCGGTGTTGGTGCCCCCCACCCCGTTGAAGACCTTGCCGCCGCTGGCCGAACTGTCGTCGAGGACGAAGGTGGTGGTGGTGTTGGCCGCCGACAGGCCGTAGAAGGTCTTGATCCCCGAGAATGAGACGGTGGTGCCGGACCCGAGGTTGGCCTGGCCGCCGCAGGGGCTGGTACCGGTGCTCACCAGGCACACGCTCAAGCTGGTACCGGAGGCGTCGGCGAAGCTCAAGGTGTCCGAACCGCTCTTGCCGTTGAAGGTGTCACCGGTCGAGCCGGCGTAGAAGGTGGACCCCGTTGGCGAGCCGACGAAGGTGATGGGGGCGGTGTCGAAGTTGGTGAAGTTGTAGGTGTTGGGACCGCCGGTCGCCGTCCCGTAGGCCGTCGACTGGGGACTCTGCCCGGGGCTGGAGACGTTGACCGTCACGGCCGTCAGCAGGTTGGAGAAGTCGATGGTCTCGGCGGCCCCGGCTCTCCCCGACAGGAAGGTCTCGCTGGTGCCCCCGGCGACGAAGGTGTCGCCCCCGGCCCCCGACCCGGTGACCGTGGTTATGGAGGTCAGCACGTCGCAGGCCGTCGGGCAGGTTCCGGTTCCCACCAGAACTGTGTTGGCGGGCAGCGACGTGGCTCCCGACGTCCAGGTCGATCCCGAGAGGTTGACCACGACGGGGCTCGTGTCGGTGGAGAAGGAGACTGAGTTGTTGGTGCTCTGGCCGTTGAACGTGAACCCGCCGGCGCTACCGGCGAGGAAGCTGGTGTACCCCCCGTTGGAACCGTAGAACGTCGTCACGTTGGCCGAGAAGGAGTAGGTCACCGCTGAGTTCTGCAGCGTCGCCTGGTCGGAGTTGCCGACCGCCGACACGTTGATGGTCAGGACCGCGCCGTTACCGGCGCTCACCGTCGAGAAGTCGAGCGTGTCGGTCTTGGACGTGCCTACGTCGCCGAAGGTCCCCGTCGTCGACCCTGCGGTGAAATAGTTGTGCCCGTTCTGGGAGCCGATGACATTCGAGATGCCGACCAGGGTGTCGGCGGGGTTGGCGGCGGCGGTACCGGTGAAGGTGACGTTGTTGGTGGAGATCGACAGGTTGATGTCGACACCGTTGACCGCCGGCGTGAAGTCGGCGGTGTTGGCACCCCCGGCCCCGTTGAAGGTGAGCCCGGTGGTTGCGTCACCGGCCACGAAGCGGGTGGTGCTGGTGCTGCCCGACAGGCCGTAGAAGGTGGTGATACCAGAGAAGCTGATGACCGTTCCGCTGCCGAGCTTGGCCTGGTCGGCACCCGAACAGGTACCGGTGAGGGCCACGATGCACAGGGCCAGGCTGGTCTGGGAAGCGTCAGCGAAGCTCAGAGTGTTGCTGGCCCCTGCCTCGCCGGTGAAGGTGTCTGCGGTCGAGCCGGCATAGAAGGTGGTCGAACCGTTGGACGATCCGATGAAGGTGATGGCCGCCGAATCGAAGTTGGTGAAGTCATAGGTCGAACCGTTGGAGGTTGCCGTACCGTACAGCGTGGATTGGGGGCTCTGACCCGGCGATGACACGTTGACCACCAGGACGGCATTGCCCAGATTGGCGAAGTCGATGGTTTCCTGCGCCACCCCGGACTTGCCGAGCAGGAAGGTCTCGTTGCCGGCACCGGCCACGAAGACGTCGCCGCCGACCCCCGAGCCGGTGATGGTCGAGATGGTTCCGATCAGGGAGTCGCTCTGCCCGGTGGCGACCACAGCCGTTCCCTGGTTGACCGTCCCGTAGCTGGCGGACTGGTAGGTGCCGCTGGAAAGGTTCACGACCACCGAGCTCGTGTCGGTGGAGAAGCTGATCGAGTTGTTGGCGCTCTGGCCGGTGAAGGTGAACCCGCCCGAGCTGCCGGCCAGGAAGGTGGTGAATCCGCCGGCCGATCCGATGAGCTTGGTGGCATCCGCCGAGAAGGTGTAGGTGACGGGGGAGTTCTGCAGGGTGGCCTGGTCAGCGGTCCCCACCGGTGAAACATTGATGGTGAGCACGGCGCCGTTGCCGGCGTTGACCTTGGAGAAGTCCACGGTGTCGGTGGCCGTCGTCCCGGTGTCACCGAAGGTCTCGGTGGTGGCCCCGGCGGTGAAGTAGTTGCCGCCGTGAGCCGAGCCGAACACGTTGGAGATGCCGACGATGGTGTCGGGGCCCGGCGGGCTGGTGCCGGTGAAGGTCACGTTGCCCGAGCTCGAGGAGAGGTCGATCTTGACGCCCTGGGCCGCCGGCGTGAAGTCCGCGGTATTGGTCCCGCCGACGCCGGTGAAGGTCAGTCCACCGGTCGAGTCACCGGCGACGAAACGGGTCGAGGTCCCGCTCTGGCTCAGGCCGGTGAAGCTCTGGATGTTGGAGAAGGTGACGGTGGCGCCCGTACCCAGGATGGCCTCTCCGCCATTGAGGCACTTGGGGTTGACGGTGGCCAGAACCGCCGTGCACACCGTCAGGGTGGTGCCCGACGACGCCAAGTACTCCGAGAAGTCCAAGGTGTTGCCCGTCCCTCCCCCCTCGAGCTTGAAGCCGCCGCTGAAGCCGCCCTGGAAGGTGGTCCCCCCGGAGTTCGAGCCCATGAAGGTGCTGAAGGAGCCGACCGTGAAGGTGTAGGTCATCTGGGTGGTGGCCCCGGTCAGCACGGCCGCGGTGTCGTTGCTGATCGTGCCGTTCGACCCCGACACGTTGACGAGCAGCTCCTGGGTCGCGGGTGTGATGACGACGTAGGAGAAGTCGATCGTGTTGCCGGTGCCGGTCGTCGACTCCTGGAAGGTCCCCCCGCCGGTCCCCGCGGTGAAGGTGTCGTTGCTCCCGTTGCCCTTGAAGTTGTCCGAGCCGGACCCACCGTAGAAGGAGTTGCCGTTACCGGCGCTGGTGAAGTTGTAGGGGCCGGCCAGGGAACCGGCGTAGAAGGTGCTTCCGCCGGCCGAGGCGGTGACCGTGAGAATCCCGGTGATGGTGTCGCAGATCGTCGGGTCGCAAGCCGTCAGGACGCCCGGGGTGGCTGTCACCAGGACCTTGTTGGGACCGAGGGCGAAGGCGGGGAAGGCAGCCAGGGTCGGGCTCGCCGAGGACAGGTTGACGGCGACGGGCACGGTGTTGCTCACGAACGTGATGGTGTTGCCCGTGCCCTGGCCGGTGATGGTCAGACCCGGGGTCGGACCGACGTAGAAGTTCGAGAAGCCCTGGGTGAGCGGCCCGATGACGGTCGTGAAGGGGCTGGAGTCGTTGGAGTTGGGGGCGGTCTGGAAGACGTAGGTGATCGTCGCAGTGGCGGCTATACCACTGTTCAGGGAGATGGCCCCGACGGTCTGCGGCCCCCCGTTGACATCGATGTAGAGCGGTGCGCTGCTCGTGGTGGCCACGTTCGAGAAATCGACGGTGTTGCCCGAGCCGGTCTCATACACGTCGTCGGCGCCCGAGCCGGCCCGGAAGGTGTTGCTGTTACCAGAGACGAAGAAGGTGTCGGTCCCCGGACCGCCGATCACCGTCAGGCCGGTCCCGGTGATGGTGAAGTTCTCGGTGCCGCTGCCAGCAACCGCTTGGTTGCCGGTGGCCGTGCCGGGACTGAACGTGTAGGAACAGGCCGAACTGCAGGCGTTGGCGGTGGTGTCGCCGATGAAACTGTTGCCGTTGCCCTGGCTGGTGAACGAATACGACGTCCCGCTCGGGCCGGCGTAGAAGACGCTGCCGCCGGCTGAGGGCCCGGTCACCGAGGTGATGTCCGTGAACGAGTCGCAGATACCGGCCGTCGACGTGCAGGTGGTATTGGTGGACAGTGCGGCGACCAGCGCCTGGCCGTTCTGGATGGTGAACCCGGGGAACCCCGGCAGGTTCGACTGCGACGTCCCCGACAGGTCGACGACCACGGGATTGGCCCCGTTGAAGGTGGCGGTGTTACCGCTGCCCTGACCGACGATGGTGAATCCCCCCGATGCCCCGGCGGTGAAGTCGGTGTTGCCGCCGGTGGCTCCGGTGACGTGGGTGAACGCTGCGGAGGTGAACGAGTAGTTGACGGCGCCCACGTTGCCGGTCCCGCTGGCCAGGTTGACCGCCAATCGGTTGGTGGACGTGTTGACCGCGGAGAAGTCGACGGAGTTGGTGGTACCGCTGGTCACGTTGAAGGCGTCACCACCGGCGCCCGCCTTGAACGTGTTGTTACTGCCGGAGATGTAGAAGGTGTCGGAGCCGGGCCCGCCGATGACGGTCATGTTGCTGCCGCTGACCGACGTGGTGGTCGTCCCGAACGCCTCCGCCCCGGGACCGGCCTGGATGGTGTTGTTGGACCCGGTCGCGGTCACCTGGTAGGTGCCGGTGCTGGTGCCGGCAAGAGTGACGTTGCCTTCGATGGCCACCGACGCGCTGCTGGCCACATCGAACGTGGAGGTGATGTTCGGGTTGCCGATGACGTGGTTGAAAGCCGTGCCACCGGTCGTGAAGTCGTATGCGTAGCTGCCGCTACCTCCACCGCTGCCGTAGCTCAACAGAGCTGTGTTCTGCGGGACCGACGGTGAGGAGAGCGAGCTGTTGGTCTGGTTGATCACCAGCGAGCACGGGGTACCGGGGCAGTTCACCGCTGAGAAGTCCAAGGTGGCGCCGGTGGTCGCCTTGGTCTGGAACGTCTCGGGGCTGTCGCCGGCCACGAAACTCGCCGGAGTGGTCCCGGCATTCCCGTTGAGCGTGGCTGTGAGGGTCACCGGTCCGCCGGTGCCATTGTCCCCTCCGGCGCTGAGCACGGGCGCCCCGGCCCCTCCGACCACGGTGTAGTTGGTGATGCCGGTCAGGGTGCCGGCGGTGTAGCCAATGGCGGTGGTGCAGTCGCTGCCGTCGAGGTTGACCCCGTTGGAGCCGATGTCCACCTCTTTACCGGCCGCTCCGATGAGGGTGACCGGGGTGGAAGCCGATTGACCGGACGGGCTGAGGTCACCCTGGAAGGTGACTGCACAGGGGAACAGCGTGGCGCTGTCGTCCAGAGTCAGCGTGGCCACAGCTGAGACTGACGTGAAGTTGATGACCGTGATGTGGCCGGTGCCGAGGGTGATGCCGGTGCAGCTAGTGGAGTTGCTGACCACCAACGTGCCGCTCGAATTCGACAGGGCCGTGGTCCCGTCGCCGAGGGCGATGTCCTCCTGGTTTGCGTTGGTCCCGTCTACTGCGCACGTGGTGCTGGTCGTGGCGAAGGCCCGACCAGCGTGCAAGGCACTCCCGGCTACCGTCGCCAGGGCAAGCGCCACCAGTCCTCCGAGCAGGAGGAGCAGGAGGCGTATCCCGGTGGACAGCAGCCGGCGGCTCATATGTTCATCGCCACTATGGGTCGCGCCAAGTTGATCCCGCCGGTACTGCCGAAGAACTGAGCGTCGCCGAAGGAGAAGATGCCCCCGTCGGAGGCCACCAGCCAGTACCCCAGGCCGTCGGCCGTGGGTGACATCCCCACGATCGGCTTGACCAGGGCCACCCCGCCGGTGGAACCGTAGAAGGACGCGTTGCCGAACGAGAAGATGCCTCCGTCCGAGGCCACCATCCAATAGCCGGAGCCTCCGGGGTCGGCGGCCATGCCCACGATCGGCTTGACCAGGGCCACCCCGCCCGTGGAACCGTGGAAGGTGGCGTCCCCGAAGGAGAAGATGCCCCCGTCCGACGCCACCAGCCAGTACCCCTGCCCGTCGGGAGTGGCCGCCATACCCACGATGGGCTGGACGAGCGGCACCCCGCCGGTCGACCCGTAGAAACCCTCGTGGAAGGCGAAGATCCCGCCGTCCGAGGCCACCATCCAGTACCCGACCTGGGCCGGCGGCGGGGGGATGTGACGCACCGTCGTGGTGGATGCCCCCTGGGCGGGGTTGGGTGTGATCCCGCCCCCGGCCTGGATGATTCCGGTGAAGCCGGCCTGGTTGCCGGCGGTGTAGTTGACATCGACGTTGAGGCTCACCGTGGCCGTGGTCTGGCCGGCCTGCACCACTATCTGCCCGCAGTTGGTCGTCCCGCCGACGATTATCGAACCAGCCGGGCCGCAGAAGGTCACCGGGACGTTGCTGAAGAGGTACTCGTCGAGGGTCAGGGTGTAGACGATGGTCACCTGGCCGGCGGTCGTGGTGTTGACGACCGCCGGGGAGCTCACGCTGACGGTGGGACCGAGGAGTCGGACCATGCCGATGCTGGTGGCACCCACCGTGGCCCCGGGGGCGTAACCGGCGGCCACCACTCCCCCGTCGGGCTGGACGAGCACCGCATACGCGTTAGCCGGTCCCGAGAAGGACGATTGAACGGTGCCGGACTGCCCGAACCCGGGGTTGATCAGTCCGCTCGACGCGTTGTACTGGACCGCCACCATCTGCCCGGTCCTGCTGCTGGGGCTCCCCCCGGCTGCGGTGACGGCGTTGCCGTTGGGCTGGTAGGCGGCCGAATTGAGAGTGGCGGCGCTGGGGCTGGTGGCCGTCCAGATCTGCGTCCCGCTGCTGGTGAGGGACACGACGCTGCCCTGGCCGGCGTTGCTGCCCGTCACGAAGACGGTTCCCGGGGCGGCCCCGCCGGAACCTTCGACGGCAATACCCGCTCCGGTGGTACCGGCCGGACCGGTGTAGATGCCATTGGTGCCGAAAGGCGTCGTGGTGCTCGTATCGGGGGCGCCCCCCGACGTGAGAGCCATGACGTACTGCGGCCCGGTGCCGTTCTCGGTTCCCACCACCAGCGCTTCGCCGCGAGCCGCCGACCAGGCGACACCGTTGGCCGTTGAAGAGCTACCTCCGACCTGGGCGACGTACTCACCGGAGGTGCCGTAGGTGGGATCGGCCGCGTAGGTGCTGTCGGAGGCGCCGGTCCGTGCGAGGCGGGCGACCAGGGTCTCGTTGCCGGTGCCCCTGTTGACGGTGCCGGCGGCATAGATGTCAGACGTGGCCGGGTCGACGGCCACCCCAGCGAAGCTGCCACCTAGCGACCCACAGGGCAGCTCGATGGTTTTGACGCCGCTCACGCCGCCGGTCGGGTTGAGGACCACGACGGCGGGGTCCTGGCTGAGAGGGCAGGAGGTGTTGGACAGATACCCGGCGGCAGCGACGTTGCCGTCGGGCAGCAGGGCCACGGCCTGGGCCTGGCCGGCGCCGACGGGATCGCTGGCCGACACGGCACCGCTGGAAGAGACCAGGGTCACCCGGAACTGTCCAGCCCCGGAGTCGCCGCTCACGACATAGCCCCCTGTGCCGAGCTGCACCACGCCGGTGGCCCCCGAGCCGGTGCTCAGGCTGACCTGACCGGAGGTCCCGAAGGTGGGGTCGAAGGTGCCGGCCGCAGCCCACGCCGTCCCCGAGCCGAGGACCGCCGGAGCGAGGAGCGCGCCGAACAGCGCGACCGAGGTCGCCGCTGCTTCGATTCGCCTTCTCCCCATCCAGCCCCTGTACAGCGCTACTCGTTCCTTCTTCCGGCCCTGACGACCCGCGGGTCACAGGCGCTGGTCACCGGCGTATGTCTACACCTTCGCCA
>DAHYHI010000118.1:0-1573 GCA_027391075.1 Acidimicrobiaceae bacterium
CTGATCGATGCAACCACCGTCCTCGCCTTCCATACTCGAGGTAGAGACTGGTCCTCTGCGACACCGCCAATCAGCGCTCGCCCCACCCGTCACCGTCCACACCAACGCGGCGCACGGCTGCAGGCAGGCCATCGCATGGGGGCAAGAGGACTCGAGCTCGACTCGGGGCTGACCCAGCGCCGCCGCGCACCGCTTCTACTTCGCCCATCACATATCGTCGCCGCGACCTCGACGAATACCGTCTCGATCTTGCTGCACGCCGCCGGGCGTTGACACCGCACGCCGACCTGCTCGGCGATGACAGGCGACGGCGCCGCCTACCACCTACCCGGGTTGTCCGCGTGGGCCTGAGCCGATCGAGAGCGGCCTGGCGTGGGCTTGGTCCCGCACGGCTATGGTGCCAGTGCAGCCGGGAGATCTGATGACTTCCTGGCCCAGTTGGCTGTGTCCAGCTTGCGGTGAGGTATCACGGCGAGTCGGGCGGTGTAGACCACACGACTGCTTGGGCGACGATCACTGTCTGCCTTTCGTAATGACGGCGTCAACAGTCAACCTTGAAGCGTGACTATCTGAAGGGTCCAGAAACTCCCCGCCACCGCCTTGACCTGCCAGGATGGAGTCGGCGAGGCTGCCCGCCGCGTGGTGCTCTCCTTCCTCTACCGCCTGGTCCATCGCGCCTTTGGAGCGTTCAAGTTGGCAAGGAGGGACGCCATCGCCAAGGACGCCGAGATCCTCGTCCTGCGCCACCAGGTGGCGGTCCTTCGGCGCCAAGTCGGCCGACCCCGCTTCACCTGGTCGGACCGGGCACTGATCGCCCTGCTCGCAGGTCTCATCCCACGAGAGCGGTGGACGGCATTCCTCGTCACGCCGAAGACGATCCTCGACTGGCATCGCCGTCTTTTGACTCGACGCTCGACCTATCCCCACCGGGGGCCCGGGCGACCATCACTTGAACGAGAGACCGTCGAGCTCATCGTGCGCTTCGCCCGGGAGAACCCTCGGTGGGGATACCTACGTGACGGACCGACCTGGTCGCAGTTCCTCTCCGCCCAGGCCAAGGGGATCTTGGCGACCGACTTCTTCCACGTCGACTCGGTGATGCTCCGGCGCTACTACGTCGGCTTCGTTATCGAGGTGGACAGCAGCGTCGTGCACCTGCTCGGAGTGACGGCCAACCCGGTCATGGCCTGGGTCGTCCAGGTGGCGCGCAATTTCACCTCGGATCTCGAAGATGCCGATCGTCGGTTCCGCTTTCTCATCCACGACCGGGACACGAAGTTCACGGCACCCTTCGACGAGGTGTTCAAGGCCATCGGCATTTCCGCCATCCGCACGCCGGTCCGATCACCGAAGGCCAACGCGTTCGCCGAGCGCTGGGTCCGCACCGTCCGTGAAGACTGTCTCGACCACCTGCTCATCTACTCGCGACGTCACCTCGAATCGGTGCTCGGCTTCTACGTCCGCCACTACAACGAGTCTCGCCCGCACCGCGGACGCCAGCTTGCACCCCCGCTGCCTCGCCATGACCAACCACACACCGGCGAGATCTACCGGCGCGACATCCTCGGCGGCA
>DAHYHI010000136.1:0-10744 GCA_027391075.1 Acidimicrobiaceae bacterium
TGAGCCCTATGACCCGGCTGGCAAACCATGTAGAGGTCTATCCTTACGTTATGTCAGCGTTCCGTCGCTCCTCGAGGGAACCTCAGTCCGCTCCGGCGACGGCCAGCACCGAGTCGCATGCCTTCGACTTGAATATCGAAAGGGTGCGGCGCTGTAGGAGTGACTATGCGGCAAGGGGGATGATGCCGTCTGCGTAGCGGGATTCGTGGACTCGTTGCCGCTCGTGGTCGAGGTGGTAGGCCCAGTATTCGTCGAAGTCGCCGTTGGCTTGAACAGCCCGCAGCTCGAGGACCGCTTCTGCGCCCTCGACTGACCAACGGGCGCCGGTTATGTCCATCCGATCGGCAACAAGATACCGACAGGTTCCCTCGATGATCCCTGTGGCGATCGGCCACCCGGCCGCCAATGCGGAGGGGTAGTCAAGGTAGGGGGCCTTGTTGGTCAGGTACGTGGCGCACGCGTTGGCGCTCTTGCGCTCTGCCTTGGCGAGGCGGGCGGTGCTCGCCCGCCGGCGGATCCCTGCAGCGACGTCACGGGCGTTGCCTTCGAGCACGGCGAGAGCCTTGGCGTGGACCCAGTCCTCCGCGGCTTGGTCGCCTTGGGCGAAGAAGCACCACGCTGCCAACCAGATGTACTCCATGACATGGATCAGGTCGATGACGACGGTGACGGTCAGCTCGCGGTTCTCAGCTTCTGCGTTGATGCGGTCTATCTGGTGGTTGTTGCCATCGACGAGCGCCACCCAAGTCCGCCCGTGTCGTGGGTCACGCCGCTCTGCCTCGTCGAAGACACGGGTGACCACCTCCGCGGCGTCGTCGGCCACGCTGGCGGTCACCCACTTGCCGGTGGCCTTGGGTGCTGGTGGCACCGAGGCGCCATCATCGTGTTTGGAGGCGAGCACGTCGGCGGCGGTGCGGGGGACGGGCTCGAGGTCGTAGACCGCTCCCACCTCGGCCATAATGCGGAACCGGCGCTAATGCGGAACGCTGATGGGAAGCGCTGGTGAGCGGCGGATCTCGCGCCGAGTTGTTCCGCATTATCGCTTCACAGACTGTCGAGGAAGGCGAGCAGGCGATCCGAGGGCTTGTAGCGACCGGGCTTTGTGTGTGGAGGTGTTGTGCGAGCGAGTGCTCTCTCTTTGAGGGCAAGGTAGGCATGCAGGTACATCTGTGTCGTTCGTGGGCTCTCGTGGCCCAGCCATAGCGCGATCGTCGCCACGTCGGTCCCGCTCTCCAGGAGCCTCATGGCGCAGGTGTGGCGAAGGACGTGTGGACCTACGTTCTTAGAAGCCAGCGAAGGACATCGTCGAATTGCGGCTTGCAGATGGCGCTTCACGAGATATCGGACCGCGTCGCGGGTGAGCGCGGCGCCACTTGGTCCGGGAAAGAGTGGGTCATCAGGGTCGGCGCCTCGCTCGGCGAGGTAGACACGTAGCACTTCGACGGTCTGGCGGGTGAGCGGTGTCGACCGTTCCTTTCGGCCTTTGCCCCGACAGTCGACATGAGCGCCCGTTCCGAGATGGACATCTCGTCGCCGGAGCCCCGTGACTTCGCTGACACGCAACCCGGTCTGAACCGCGACGAGCAGCAGGCAGTGGTCACGTCGACCGACCTGGCGCGAACGGTCCGGGCTGGCCAGGAGCGCGTCCACCTCGTCAGGCAGGAGGAAGCACACGAGCGCCCGCTCACCGCGCTTTGGCGGAATAGCGAGGACGCGGCCGATGAGCGCCGCATGCTCGGGGTGACGTAGCGACGCGAAGCGAAACAGCGAGTGCACCGCAGCAAGCCGGGTGTTGCGACTTGCTGGACTTAACCCGCGGTCGCGCTCGAGGTGGTCAAGGAACGCCCCGACGACCGGCGCGTCGAGATCCTCGATACGGAGCTTCGATGGCGGCGTCCCGGTCGTGTCGTGCACGAAGCGGAGCAGAAGTCTCAGACAGTCCCGATATGAGGCGATGGTGTTCGGGCTAGCGTTGTTCTGCCGAGCAAGCCGCTCGGTGAAGAACGCCTCGAGGGTCGGCGCGAGCAGGCTCATCGCCCAGCCTCGAAAGTGTCCTCGAGCCGGTGCGCCGCATAGCCGAGCAGCTCAGGAGTCGCTGTCAAGTACCAATAGGTATCGGCAGGCTTCGTATGCCCGAGGAAGGTCGACAGCAAAGGCAGCTTCTGCTGGACGTCGACGCCCTGGCGGTGCCACTCGACGAGGATCGAACAGGCCCGACTGTGCCGCAGATCGTGCATCCTCGGGCGGCAACGCTCACCTCGAGGCAGTAGGCCGGCCTCTTCGGTGAGCCGGTGGAAGGTCGATCGGACGCTTCGGTGATCGAGCATCGTTCCTGCAGTGCTCACGAAAAAGCTGGCGTCGCGAGGCTTCGGGCACAGCTCGTCGCGGCGCAGCTGGTAGCGGCGCAGCGCGTTGACGCTCGTCTCGTGCAGGGGAACCTCTCGGGACTTCCCGAACTTCGAGTCCAGGACCCTCACCAGCGCCTCGTCGAGACGCACATCGCTGCAGGTGAGACGGATTGCCTCGCCTCCGCGCATCGCGGTGACCGCGAGCAGACCGATGAGGGCCGCAAACGTCTCAGCCCGAAGAGGCGACCGAAGGCCCCTCGCGGCGCGGATGAGCGCTGCGATGTCGGCGTCGGAGTACAGGTAGGGAACCGCTCGACGCGGATGCCCGCTCAAGATGTTCGTGGGTGGGACTTCGACAGCCGGCTCGAGCGACTGCAGCCACTTCGCGAAGCAGCGGATCTTCCCGAGTCGTTGCGCCCACCATGATGGGTCGGCGCCAACAGGAAGCGTGGCCCACCTGAGAGCAATGTCGGTCGTGATGGTCGACACGCCGGAGGCCTCGCAGTGTGCGACGAACTGGCCGAGGATGCGTTCGGTCTCGACCAGCTTGTAGCCGAGCGCCCGCCGAACAACGAGGTACTCCTCGAGCGCGATGCGAAGGTCGCTCATCGCACGTCCTCCGGCCACCTCGGAGCGAGCGTGCGCAACGAGGCGTGGTCAACCTTTGCATACAGCGCCGTCGCGCTCGACGAGCGGTGCCGCAACGTCTGTCCGACCTCGGCGAGCGAGGCACCTGCTCGTAGCATCTGCGTGGCTGCGCTGTGGCGCAGGACGTGCGCGCTCGCCCGAGGCACGCCGGCACGCGCACAGGCGCGGTAGACAACGGCGGTCACCCCGATCGGCCCGAGACCTCGGAGCGGCACCTGCAGGCGGAGGAACACCGCCCTGGTCGGCGTGCCCGGACGGTCATGCGACAGGTAGTCCGCGATCGCCCGGCCGACGTCGGTTGGCAACGGCATCTTCTCCTCGCGCGACCCCTTGCCACGCACGACGATCTCGCCGGCATGCCAATTGACGTCGTCGAGACCGAGCCCGGCCACTTCCGCGGCACGCAGACCAAGGCGCGAGAGCAGCGTCACGATCGCGTAGTCCCGTCTTCCGGCGAGGGTCTTTCGGTCGCAGTGAGCAAGAACCTGGCGGACCTCCTCGGGTGCGAGCCGGCGGGGCAGTGCCCGGTCCCTCCACGACGCGACCGACGGCACTGCCTGCGCTAACGGCGTATCGATCAAGCCCTCCAGGTAGGCGAAACGGAGGAACCCCCGCAGCGCTGCGAGAAAGCTGGAAGACGGCTTTCGTCCACCGCCGCAGACGTCGATGAGGAAGCGGCTCACCGAGGCACTCGACATCGCCGTCCAGTCGATGCCGTCGTTCCTGGTTGTCAAGGAGGCAACAAATGGGCCCAGCTCATGGAGGTAGCGCAGGACCCCCCGCTCGCCAAGACCGCGCTCGTCCGCAAGGTAGGAGCGATAGCGCCCGAGCACGGCGCCAGCTGGCCCACCGAGCACCGGGCGGCAAGCACAAGGAACAACGCCAACCTCGCGCAGGTACTCAAGCAACAACGCACAGCCCCGCTCCGTTACGAGGTCCGCCTCGCCACGAGCCCGCCGGGACCCGAGGAACCTTGCCAACTGTGGTCCAGCGACCTCGGCGGGTGTAAGACCTTCGTGTTCCAGCCAGGCGCTCAAGGCGCAGAGGAGCCTGAGATGGCTCCGCGTTCTTTCTCTGCCGTATCCGAGGCTCGCGAGCCTCTCAGCGAAGCCGTCGGTGTAGCCGGCCAACAGCCCACCCGTCTCCATCTTCCATTTCGTCATGATCGTCCTTCCTCACCTCGACACCGTGTCGAGGTGAACAGGATCGATCAACTGCGATAATGCGGAACAACTCGGCGCGAGATCCGCCGCTCACCAGCGCTTCCCATCAGCGTTCCGCATTAGCGCCGGTTCCGCATTATGGCCGTAATGCGAAATTTCGCATTACGGCCATTCGTTTTCGGTAACGCTTCTCGCCTTTGGACAGACGGGTCTCGAGCTTTCTGTTCGCGCCAGAGGCTGCCTTGGCGGTCGCGTTGCGGAGCGCGTCGGGCCTCATGACGATTCCCTTGCCGTCGACGGAGATCACCATCACGTCGGTGCTCGCGCCTGGTTCGGGGGCCCTCTCCGCGTAGAAGTCCTCGACGTCTGTCGCCGCGGCGGCGGTGAGGGACTCCACTTGGCGCTTGGCCACCGTGACCCCGGTCGATCGCTCGATAGCCTCAGCGGCGTCATCGAAGGACCCCCGGGTCGACTCGATCGCGGCCAGTCGGCGCAGGCCGTGGGAGTGCAGCTCGGTCGGAAGGTTCAACGTAGCGTCGGCGAGGTGCAGGTTGGAGGCGCCTACGCGCCGGTAGGCGATGCGCCTGACGTTCACGGTGCCCATGACCGTCGAGAGATGCCGGCTATGGCCGGGCTCCACGTTCGCATGCCTGATCCCCTCTGCGTCGACGACTGGGAGGCGCTCCTCTCGAAGGGCCCGCAGGTCCAGGTGATCTTGGAGCATGAGGCGCTGCACCTCGCGGCCGCGTCGCTCCACCTGGTCTTCGAGCTCAGCGTGAGTCAGGGCTGCTGACTCGGACCCTTCGAGCCAGCAGAGCATCTCCTCGAAGTCGCCGCGAGCCGCGGCAAAGGCGTCAGTCCCTTCTCGGGCGGTCACCATCGGATCTCCTTCCAGCCAGCCACGGCGAGGTGCCAGGTGCCTTCCAGCGTTATCGCTGTAGGATCAAGAATGGGGGATGGTCGAGACTGGAAAGGAGAGCGATGCCTGACAAAGAGACCCGCATGCCCTGGGAGGCGACCCGCCGAGGCCTCGCAGACGAGCTGGCCGCCATCGACGGGGTGCTCCCCGGCAGCGTGGTCATCCGCCAGATGCGCTGCGGGAAGCCGACCTGTGCCTGCAAGCACGACCCGCCGAGCTTGCACGGCCCCTACATCCAATGGACCCGCACCGTCGATGGCAAGACCGTCACTCGCTACCTCAGCGAAGACCAGCACGCCCGCTACCAAGGATGGTTCGAAAACGCCCGACGTCTCAAGGAGATCGTCGCCAAGCTGGAGATCGCCTCCCTGCATGCAGTCGAGCAGTCCGAGGCCGCCCGCTCCCGAGCCCGTGAACCATCACCGTCGAGCAGTCCGAGGCGCCCCCAGCCCCGCCAGCGACCCGCATAGCGCCACCCTCACCAGGATGTGGCCTTCCACAGAGGACAATGGCAGACACACAACTCAGGGCAATAGCCCAACTCCCAGCTCACAGGGCCAGGCAGCCCTCACTCCTACAGCGCCGCACCCATTTGCCAATGCCGTCAGGGGAAAAGGGTCGGACTTTTGACGCATAGTCCGGTGTCCGGTGATTCGCCCGCCTCGGTGGCGAGGAGGCCGAACGGGTAGCGGTCTCAGTGATTGACGACGATCCGTGGAATGCTTGGATGGTGTGGAGGCCCGATGCCCGTGTGCTGAGTGAGATCCGTGATCTTACGTCTCATCTAGGCGTTGGGCGATGACGCTGAGGGACGGCCATGGCGGACCGTCGCGCAGGGCGCTGACGATTTCGAGTCCTGCTTGTCGGCCGCCCGGGTCGTGGTCGTCGCGCTGGCAGCGCCACGCGGCGACCATTGCGAGGGTGAGGCCCCGGCACTCGCTGACGAGTTCGTGGTCGGCGTCTTTGTAGTGTTCTCTCACCTCTTCGGGGACATGAGCGATGTCGAACTCGATCGGTCCTAGACAGCACGTTTCGAGGTCAATGAACCGCAAGTCTTTCGCCGTTCCGAGCAGGCTCCCCGGGTGCGGTTCGCCGTGGAGCAGCTGTTCGGTGCCGCAGCGGTCGGCGACCGCTTGTTTTAGCCGTCGGAGCGTCCCGCTGAGAGACGCCCGGTCTGCTAGCCAACATAGGGGTAACTCAGAGAGATTGTGAGTTACCTCTATGTGGCACAACATAGTACTAGTTCACGCTAACCATGAACTACCGCTATACTGGTGTGCATCCCGAAGGAGTGGCGTGTGGCCCGTTCACTGCAACTGATCGACGAACTTCTCGCCCAGGGCAGGCAGGAGTTCACCTTCGACGTCGCCAAGGATGCTCTCGGAACTTCCGCCTCGGCGACCGCCAATACTCTGCGACGCCTAAGCGATCAGGGGCTCGTCGATCGAGTGACACGCGGTCACTACGCCATCCGTCCCCTTGGTTCGCTGGGGACTTCCGCCGTTACCGATGACCTCGCCGGTGCTGTTGGTGCGGCATTTGAGCGTCGGCAGCATCGAATCGCGTACCTCAGCGCTCTCAGCGAGTTGTCCATCTTGAACCATCCGGTCCGAGCCGTCCAAGTTGCCTGCACGAAGCAGGTTCGCTTCACGACGGTGAGCCGACGTCCCTGAAGCTGGTTATCGAGAGGCCGGAGACGATCCACCTTGAAGCCGACCGTGTCGGCACGTCGTGGATGTCGAACTTGGAACGGGCGCTATTCGAGTCGGCCCTGCGGGTCGACCTCGTCGGTGGGTCTGAACGGCTGGCCGAGGCGCTCGGCAACAGCGCGCGGCGTGCCGCTCCGGAGAAGATTGTCAGACTCGCCGAGGCGTTCGGACCCCGTGGTCGGGCGGCCGAGCGAAGACTCGCCTCGCTGGCTGCGACACTCGATCTTCCGCTCCGTCTCGAGCCGATTGTCTGGCCCCGCCAGCCGGTCATACGCCTCGATCCTCGGGACGACCGAAGTGACTGGGTCGACCAACGATTCAGGGTCGCCTGGAACGTCACCCCGGATGAGATCTGGGCCGTGGTCGGTAGCTGATCGTGCTCACCCGTCACCTCATCACTAGGAGAGCAGATCGCGACGGAGTCGACGCGACCGTCGCGGAGCGGGATTACGTGCTGGCCCATGTTGTCAGCCAGCTGTATCGGGCACGTCCCGACGGCGGCGGGCGGATCGTCTTCAAGGGTGGGACAGCGCTGCGGCTCATCCATATGAGCGACTATCGCTACTCGGCTGATCTGGACTTCACGATCGTGGGTGGCGGCGTTGATGCATCGGTGGCAGCTCTGTCGGGCGTCGTCGAGGCGGCACGTGATCACTGCGGATTTCCCGTTCTTGAGCTGACCGCCGATGCAACCGGGCTTGAGTATGTCGGTCCGCTCGGCTCCGCCAGGCCCCGACGGGCGAAGGTTGACATGGCCACGGACGAATATGTCGAGTCGGTGACGCAGGCAACCGTGCTCGACGGGATCTGGGAGGACCTCCCCGGCGCCCAACCTCTCGACGTTTACCCGGTCGGCGAAATCACCGCCGAGAAGTTGCGGTGTCTCATCCAGCGTGTGCAATGTCGTGATCTGTGCGACCTGTTCCGGTTCGCCGATGATTTGGACGTCTCCTTCGTTGACGTCAGGCCGTTGTTCGAGCGCAAGGCGAGGGCCAAAGGGATCGACCCCGAAATCTTCAGTGGACGGTTCGAGGACCGTCTGGATCGATACCGGAAACGCTGGGAAAGCGAGATGTCCGAGCACCTTGCCAATCCTCCTCGTCTTGACGATGTCGTGCGAACGGTCCGTCGTCATCTCCGTACCGCCGGGTTGCTCTCGATGTAAGTCGTCGCTCCGTCGTGATCGGCTGGGGACACAAGAGTTGATTGGTCGCAGAGGGGATGGACATGGTGGTACGAGACGGTGAGCTATTCGAAAACTCGACCGTCTCGTTGAGCCGATTTCCAGATTGAGGGGTTGCCCCTGGGAGCGCAGCCGGCGTAGGTGAAGTGGTCGGCTTCGTCTTGTTCCAGAAGGGCCCTGCGGGCGCCAAGCTGCGCACAGAGAGTTCGACCCCGGTGGGTCGACACCGCACCGGACCCGCGTAGCAGCTGACCAACCCGATCGTTTACGGGCTGGAATGGCGGGACGGGCGGTACGGCGATGGTTCGTTCGGACGTCGGCCCAGGATCAACAACGTCGGGATCTATGGACGCACAGTTGCCCGCGTGTCCAGCACCGATCCGGTCAGCGGCCTTTCACCAGATGCGCCGTGCTGGTGTCGGTCTGGTCGTCGACACGCTGAGTGCCATGGCGATACGAGGCCGCCGAGTGAGGAGGGTGCCCCTGTTCCTAACGGCGACGACGACACCGTGTTCCTGTCCCCGACGACGGTGATCGACAAGAGCTTCTTAGTCGCGAGCATGCCCGGAGAGCCGGTTTACCTAGCTGATCCCAATCCCGCTCAGCGTCCGCTCAGGGTGCCTGCGATCGCCGCTGCTATGGCAGAGAGACCGAAGCGTACGACTGTTGCCCTGGATGAACTGGGTCGACAGAGGTTCGCCATCCTCGACGGCCTCGGACTCGGCAACTCCGATCAGGTTGATCGCCGTGTAGCCGAGTTGACAGATGCCCATCGAGAAGACCTGCGATACGGGCTCCTCGACATTGCGAAATGTACGCTCGACCGTCTGTTTGAGGAAGCAAGCGCCGCGCAACCACGAACCACAATCTGGGCTGGCTCATCCGCACCTCTCACCTTGCTCGGAGCCACGCTGCTCTGGGCCGACCACTATCTCGTCGACGACAGGATCTCAGCCGCGTCTGGCTTGCGCGCTCGAAGACCGCCGACGTAGTGGATGCCCACGTGGTGGCCATGGCCGCTCGCGGTCCTACAGGCGTAGTTTACACCGAGGACGTTGGGGACCTCCGCAGGATCGCTGACGTCGCGGAGCAACCCCCGGAGATCCTGCCGGTGCCGAGAGGTCTATGAGCTGCCCCGATTGACGATCGGTGAGTGACACAATGCGTTCGTGAGGTTCGTGAGGTTCGTGAGGTTCGTGGTGTTCGGTGCTGGAGCGATCGGTGGAGTGGTGTGCGGCCATCTGTTCGGGGCCGGGCATCCGGTCGCGCTGGTTGCTCGCGGCGCGCATCTGGCGAAACTACGTGCGCAAGGCCTGCGCCTGGAGTCCTCGAAGCGCCGGACATGACACCGATCGTTTGCCTGCAGAAGGGTATCGCCAACGAGTCGGCGGCCCTGCGCCTGTTCCCTCACGTTTATGGGGTGAGCGTGGCATGCCCGACCAGCTAGCTGGAGCCCGGAGTGGTCCGCGCCTGGTCCAGTCCGGTCACCGGCCTGCTCGACGTTGGCCGATACCCGCATAGCGGCGACGAGACGAGCGAGGCGATCGTTGCCGCGTTTGCTTCGGCAACCTTCGATGCACGATCTGTCACTGATATCCGCCGGTGAAGCACCGCAAGCTGCTTACCAACCTCGGCAACGCTATCGAGGCCGTCTGCGGGCCGGCCGCCCGGCGCGGGGAGCTCGGCGAGCTACTGGTTCGCGAAGGAGAGGCCGATTTGGAGGCCGCCAGGCTTGACGCCGCCACCGCTGCCGAAGACCGGGACCGTCGCAGTGACCTCCTTCGCCTCGCCACGATCAGCGACGCGGCTCGGCGGGGCGAGTCCGCCTGGCAGAGCCTGCGCGAACCCCGGCAGCTGACGTCTTGTTGGTAGGCCGCCCAGACGGCCAGGTTGGTGGCGGCGGTGAGGCAGCCGAGGGCAGCTCGGGCCGGTTGAGGGTGGCTTCCCAGGCCCGTAGGAGCTGGTCGGCGGGCCTGTCGTAGGAGACGGCGCACTCGTCCTGGAGGCTGTGAACGTGCCCGCAGCGCTGGTGGAGGTGGGTGGTCGCGCGTCGAGACGCCTATCGCGCTGAGATAGCCGAGGCGGTCGCGGACAACACGCGGTCGATGGCCGATGTTCGAATTCTATTTCTCTTCGTAGCGGCGGTGGATTCCTGAGGGGCGGCTTTACTTGCGTGGTTCCCCTATCGCAGTCGTCACTGCGCTGGCGGGCTGGCCGTGCCCGGGTCTCGGCGTTTCGGCTCCTCGCCGACAGCCCCTAGAAGTGCTCGCGTGCAATCCTGCTCTAGGCAGCTATCGACCAAGATTCCTCAATGGCTATTAGTAAGTGGCTGGAACGGTGTGTCGCTTCTCCGACCCGAGGCAAGGAAGTGCAGATCAGCAACGGCGAGCGCGTTGATGGCTCGCCCGGGGGAGCCGCGGATTCAAACGAACTCTCGTATCGAGGGACCAGCGCCCGTGGTTGCCTGTTGGCCTTTTTGTTGCCACGGTTTCGCCCAGTTTGATTCTCTCGCGTTTGGTCACACGTGTGTTCTGCGATTCCTTTGGTGAGCAGTGCTGAGGGGAGGGAGCGCGAGGCGGTGGTCGCCAAGTCGCTAGCGGCCAGGAGGGCTCGATCGGAGAAGTTGCGGAGATTATTTAGCCTCGATGTCCTTCGAATGCCGGGTCAGGGGCTACCTTCCTGAGTAGCGCAGGGCGCTACGGTGCCACGAGGCCCGCAGGGCGCCTCTCCTTGTATCCGATCGGCTACACTGGGGCCGTGAGCGTGACCTCAGC
>DAHYHI010000142.1:0-5291 GCA_027391075.1 Acidimicrobiaceae bacterium
CGCCGCAGTCGATCAGTGACCAGACGCCCCACCTGGGGTCGTGTGACAGCGTCCTCAACAGCTGGGGGCCGGGTGCTGGGCCAGCCAGCGCACCCGCGAAGCGGACGGGTCGATACCTTTGGCGCACAAAAGAGCGCTGCGCACGGCGCTCTCGATAGAGTCGACGTCGAGGGTCCACGAGCCGGCCAGCCAACAGCCGCCAGTGCCCTGCCAAGCCCTGACCGCGGCCTGCGTGGAGAAGAGCTGCGGTGTGGGCGCCACATGGGTGTAGGCGGCGGTTACCAACACCCCCGACGTGGGGGCGGCGCCGGAGCTGACCCAGCTGCGATAGACGGCCCTGCCCCCGGTGTGGCCGACCAGAGTGGTCAGCTGGGATCTGTCATCACCTACGATCACTATCGCGGCGGAGCGAAGGCGCGGGTCGCGAGGTACGAGGTCGTCGCTCGTGTGGATGGCTATCACGGTGGGTGTCTTGTGCAGAGACTGCACGGAGTGGAGCGCCTCGTCCCCGGCGAGGCAGCCGGCGGTCCACGGTGGCACTGCCAAGACGACTCGATCGAAGGTCTCTCGGCCGCCAGACGATTCGACCACCACCTTCGAAGCTGACCGGCCGAGAGCTTCCACGCTCGTGCAGACCCGCACGTCAGCTCGGGCGGTGTTCGTAGCGAGCGCTTCGACGAGTCTGCCCGTCCCGTCGGCGCACACCACCGGCCAGCCGGGTACCCAGCTGTTAGCCCCGGGGGTCTGGCGGGTCAGGTAGGCGAGGAGGGCTCTCGCCGACAGCGACCCCATCTGCGAAGGCCGAACCCCCCAGAACGCTGCGACGACAGGTTCTCCCACTTCTACGATGAACCGGGTTCGCCCGCCGATCCCGTCTACGAACTGCTGCCAGGTGACAGACCAGTCACCTCGACGTTCCAGGCGCCACGCTGAAGCAAGCAGCCGGGCCCAGCCGGCAGAGTCACCTCGCTCGGCGATACCACCTATGCGGTGCCTTCGAGGGCTTAGCCACCTCACACGGCGGGCTTCGTCGACCACGGTTATCTCGACGGGGAGGCGACGCGTCGCGACCGCCAGGTGGGCTAGCAGGCGAACGGTGAGCGGATAAGAGCCGGGAAGTATGTGCGTCGAGCCGGGCGTCGCCCAGCACGTGGATCCGGGATCACCGACAAGCACCGAGCGGGCGTTGCCTCCAAGCGACCCGTCGCGCTCGTAGAGAACCACTTCGTGGTCTTCGCTTAGCAGCCACGCTACTACCAGGCCCGAGATCCCCCCTCCGACGATGCCGATACGCACAGCCCATTATGTCTGTTGCGCTGTGTCAGACTTCGACGCAGAGGGTCCACCGCGAAACGAACCGACACTGGCGGGCTTGTCGGAGGTACTAAGCCTCGATCCGCGTGCCTCCACCGTAGGGGGCTCGGAACGGCTGTGAGGGTGGCGAGGGAACTGGAGAGGCCCTACTCGGCCCGGTCCTACGAGGTCGGGAGCGAGCTTACCTATAACCGGTGCTCCGAGGAAGTGACCGACAGCCGAGAGGGAGTCGGAACGGGCCGTTTAGTGACGGTGGGCAGAACAACACCACCTGCCTTGACCGACGGACCCCTGCTTCATCGGCGAACCCTGCCGCCCGCACGTCGGGCACCCAAATCTTCGGCGGACGTAGTCCCCAGCGGCGCAGCCGTGACCGGTGATCTGCGACTCGGTGACCTCTTGACGGTCGTAGTCCCCGGCGTCGCCGCCTTTCAAGCGTGACCAGCTGACAGCACGCTGGGTGTAGTGGTGGTCGAGAAGGTATACCAGGCGTCTCGGGGCTTCCGGCTCGCCGAGGTGCTCTTCGAGGCATCCGGCCAGTTCGCCGATCAGCTCGCAGTCGGCGTCGACCACTGCGCGGCGGGTCTCGCCGGCGGGGAGAAGGTTGTAGGTGAGCACTGCCCGGTGCCCGGAGGTGACGGGTTTGATCTGGTGCTGGCAGTCGCTGTAGAAGGCGACGAACGACAGGGACTTCTTCGACCCCCGCTAAGTTGCCGTGTCCGCGCCTTGGCGTACAGACGAGCATGGAATGACCGGGCTTCCGCGGCACGTAGGCATGGTGAGGGGCGAAAAGGGGGTGTTGATCAGGGACTTCGGGTGCTAGTTGTCGTAAGCGCGTGTTACTACGGGATGACTGGCGCTTCGAGTCCGCCGGGCGGCTCGGAAGCGGGCGTGAAGTCGTAGAACCGGGGTGGCTCGGAGAGCTTGAGGGCACAGAGGATCTCGCGCTGGCGTGGGGTGAGCTCGCTGCGCTGGGACAGCGTGCCCTGCGAGCTGGCGAAAGTGACTAGGTGGATGCGGTCGAGCTCGTTTCGGATGTTGCGCCAGGTGTCGCCGACTTCGACCGCTGCAACGCGTAGGACGATCAGCGCCAGCCAGCACAGCTGGACGTGAGGGCGGATACGGTCTTCGCGGTGGTGATAGACCGGCCGCAGGTTCGATGGTGGACTTGATGTCTCGCCACCCTCTCTCGGCTTCGTAGAGCGCCTTGTAGCCGAGGGCTATGTCCTCGGCTGACAGGCTCTCGTCGGAGGTGCGCAGTAAGGACTTGCGGTCGAGCTTGGCCTCGCGTGCGACCGCTGCCCGGTCGATGCGCGGTTTGCCCGAGGCGGTCCGCCGGAGGGAGCGCTTGTAGGTCGGCTTGGTCGACAGTGCCCCGTAGTACTCGGCCCGCTGGTTCTCGGCACTGGTGAACCCTCGGTCGAGCACCCAGATGACCCGGGAGAGGTTCCAGCTGCCCAGGTCGTCTTCGACCTTCTTGATGATCACCTGGTCGCTCTCGGCCCCTCCGAAGGTCCAGACCCGAACCGGGGTTCCCCCGCGAGTCGCCGCCATCCCGAGCACGACTTGGGGAAGGTCCGGCCTGTGATCCTTGGAGGCCGAGTTGTACGCCCGGGTGTCACGCTCATGGAGGGCTGCGTGGGGGAGACTCTCGTCGTTGTCGTCGGCGCCGTGTTCGAGATCTTCTTCCAGTCGATCGGTTTCCCAGTAGGTCGAGGTGGTGTCGAAGAACAACAGGTCGACCTCAAGATTGAGCAGGTTCGCCACCGAGAAGAACCCCGTCTTGTGCAACTGTGCGATCCCGCCGATGAGCACGTCCATCGCCGGGTAGCAGGCGTCGTCTGAGACGTCGGTAAGCCCTTCGATGAAGGCGCGCTGTCGCACCCAGGTGCAGCCCGCGAGCTTGGAGAGCGGCTTGACCGACAACCGGTTGGCGACCATCGAGAAGATGACCCGCTCGACGAGCTCTGCATCGACACGTCTGTCGGTCGCCACCTTCAAGATCCCAGCTGCGATCCCCAGGCGCTCCCATAACTGGCCGGCCAGCCACGAAGACCCCATCGGGCGGCTGTCGAGGACTGCTACCTACCCCGAGGTGCCCGCCGGGATCGCGTCCGCGGGATCGACGAAGCGGCTGATCGAACGTACCAGGCGACTGAGCGCCTCTCGGCCCACGAGATCGGCACGGCCGAAGTAGTGCACGATGTGCGCCTTGGGCATCCCGGTGACCCGATCGCGTTCGTTGTAGGCGAGGGCGAGGTAGGAGACCGTGGTTCCATCGGCGTCGCGGCGCTTGGTCTCTCGCAGGTAGACCCTGTCTACAAGATTACCACTCCCTACCTGTCGATAGAAGAGGAATCGCCGAAGTCGTGTGTCTACTGGTTTTCGGCGTCTGGAGCCAATAAGTCCTGGTCAAAGACTTGCAGGGGCCACGATTTGCCTACTTGCTGCGGAAGCCCGGCTTATCTTAGGTCTAGGTTTAGGGGGTGCCCGGCAGGGCCAACCGAGTCAACAACGCTGATAGACGTCTTCGCACTGCACACTTCGTGGTACCGAGAAGGCCCCCCATCAGTCTGACCAACGGGCTCACCTGCACCAAGGAGAGTCGAGTTTTGCCGGGCACCCACCATTCTCATCCCTCGTGGCGGCCCCAGGCAATGGCAGTCTGAACAGGAAACCTACAGTCCGAATAGAACTCTAGATCAGAGTTGCAGACCAGCGACGATCGCCACGCCGAGTTCATCCATGGTCGCAGCTGGGAGTACAAACCGCTGGTGTTGGAGGTCGCTTTTCAGGAAAGTGTAAACCCAGCGACCGTCGATCACCGTGTCATGGTCGACCCTGTTGCAGATTGAGGAAGAACTACCTGGTCGCGAAAGACCGCTCACCTAGTCATCTGACGGGGCATAGCCGTTCAGATCGGAGGTTAGTCGGCGAGTGTCCGGAGTTGTGCTGCTTTCGAGGCTTCGGTCGTTGCCCGATCATCGGCAATCTCAGCGTCGCTGTCAGGAGTCCAAGGAGAACTCGATGAGCGAGACCGGAGATAAGCCAACCGGGCCGCGGCATCGGCCTGGCGCGCGTCTGCTTCGCTATCGATCCTCTTCCACAGACCGCCACCCACATTGCTGCTGTCTCCGTCGATGATGGTCCACCTGCTGGCTTCCAGCTGGACGGAACGGGCACGGCGAGGAGCCATCGTGGTGCTCATATGTCATCACCCTCCGAAGCGACTGTCTCCAACAATGCTGGCACAACCTCTCCCGCTGCACCTACTACTTTGGCTTGAAAGGTCTCTAGGTCTAGCGGAACCTGGTCGGCCGAGCCCATTTCATGCAGCTAACTCGACTCGACATGCAGGGACACCTCTGGAGCCTCTTCCCCCAGCGTATCCGCCGAGTCTCCAGCCGGCGACGAGGGAAGCTCGTATGAGATCCGGCTGATGTACCCGCCAAGCCGAGGTGCAAGCTCCCACCTGGCAGCGAGCCCAGACTCTGGCTTTGTATGGCCGTCCGTTCCACTTGCCGTCGTACAAAACAGAAGAGTCGGAAAGCCCGACGCGCTCCTGCCATCCCCGGAAGAGTCTTCTGCAGCCCTTATTGACCGTGTCTTGGAAGGCCCCAGACAGCGGAACGACATGCTTGAGGGAGATCGACGAGGTTCAGAGGCGGCCTGTTACGGACACGTGCCTGGGCGATCACAGCGTTGAGCAACCCCTCGACAAGAGATACCCGCCCCGCTAAGCGTCGTTACGGGGCAGAAGGGGTCGGATGTTCGACGCTCACGTTCTGGGGCGTGCGCTCTGGCGCGCCGTCCGCCCGACCGGTGTCGCTAAGAGCCCGTAGGACAGCAGCCTCGGGCGGGCCCGATAGAAGCCGTTGTGAGGGTCAGCGACGGCCCCGCCGACGGCAGGTTCGGTCTGGCTCAGGGTCTTCCTCGTCCTCGCGGATACCTGTTCGACTTGCTGGCAGCTGAGGATC
>DAHYHI010000005.1:0-137420 GCA_027391075.1 Acidimicrobiaceae bacterium
GCCGGGCAAACGGAGTCGCGGAACTTGTGACACCCCCCTTAAGGTATCGACGGACCCTGACCCCTCTCTTGGACGAATGTCATGCATCGGCCGGGCCGCCCGAGACGAGTTCGGCGGCCCAGACAGCCGGGGTGGTGCCGGACTGCCCTCCACGACCTGACATAGCAGGGCCAGGCAGGCGGTCGGGCACACCGTCGCATGACTGGGAGCACGTGGGGTGGATGCCTTCGGATGTCTCTAGCGGGGACTGAGCCGCCGTAGTTGGGTTACATGGGCAGGTTCGAGTTCAGCGAGTGACGCGACGCCGAGGAGCTTCATAGTACGCACGATCTGATCACAGATGATCTCGATGCTGCGCTCTACGCCCGCACGTCCGCCGGCCATCAGGCCGTACAGGTAGGCGCGGCCGATCAGAGTGAACTTTGCGCCGAGGGCGATCGAGGCGATTATGTCGGCGCCTGCCATGATCCCCGTGTCGATCGCTATATCAATGTGGCCTCCTACTTCGCGCACCACCTCCGGTAGCAGATGAAATGGCACCGGAGCCCGGTCAAGCTGGCGGCCTCCGTGGTTGGAGAGCACTATACCGTCGACTCCGAGATCGACGAGCTTCTTGGCGTCGGCGACGCTTTGGACACCTTTTACCACTAGCTTTCCTGGCCATATGGAGCGGATCACGTCGAGATCTTCGATGCTGATGGTCGGGTCCATTGCGGAGTCGAGGAGCTCTCCGACCGTTCCGCCGGTGGATCGCAGCGACGCGAACTCGAGCCGCGGTGTCGTTAGGAAATCCCACCACCACGACGGCTTCGTGACAGTGTTGAGCACGGTTGCGGCTGTTAGCTGCGGTGGTATCGAGAAGCCGTTTCTTTTGTCGCGTAGTCGTGCGCCTGCGACGGGCGTATCGACTGTGAACAGTAGTGTGTCGAAGCCGTTCGACGCTGCCCGCCGGGTCAGCTCGTAGGAGATCTCGCGTTTGCGCATCACGTAGAGCTGGAACCAGTTGCGCCCGGCCGGGTTCGCCTTCTTCACGTCTTCTATGGACGTGGTGCCGAGAGTCGAAAGGCTGAAGGGGATACCCGCTGCTCCTGCGCTGGCTGCGCCTGCGGTCTCGCCCTCGCTGCGCATCAGGCGTGTGAAACCGATAGGGGCTATGGCGAAGGGCCAAGCGGAGGGCCCGCCGAAGATCTCACATGACGTATCCACGTCACTTGAGCCGCGGAGGATTTGTGGATGGAACTCGATGTCGCGGAAAGCTTGACGAGCCCTTCCTAAAGAGATCTCTTCCTCGGCTGCGCCGTCGGTGTAGTCGAATGGGGCCTTAGGGGTGCGGCGTTTCGCAAGTGTTCTCAGATCCTGGATACTTAGGGCTCTTCGAAGCTTCCGCTTCGTCGAGTCAAACTCGGACGTCTGGAACTTAACAAGGTCAAAGATCTCTGCCGGCTTGGGGAACTGTCGCGTAACCAAAATGTGCTCCGATCGGATCGGGATATCAGCCTACGACAAGGTGGCCGACATGCCACCATCGGCGAAGGAGCCATGGCCGGTAAACCACTCCAGACAGGCGATCTCTTCGGCCCCGTCGGTGCGGTGACCATCGTCGCCAGTCTGGTCGCGCAGGCAACCTTCCTTCTCGCGCTGCAGCTGTCGGAGCCACGTGCATCGGGCTATTAGCCCTGCACTCGAGCAACAAACCGCTGCACACTCCGAAATGCCAACCCGAGACTGTCGTCGGCACTCGGCTCAGAGCGGGGTATCCCCAGGCGCCCCTCTGTCCGCCGTCGACTACGACATCGTGTAGGTCGCGCACCGAGAGAAAGCTGTACTTATCCCACTTGTTCTCCTCCTCTCTCGGGACCCGGAGTGGAACGCTACGGGGCTTGGCGGTCACTGCGGGGTCATCACGGCGGCCTGCACCGTGCTGGGTGGGACCTTCGCCGCGCTGGCCCAGCAAAGGACCGCTAACACCGCCGAGATCGGTCTAGCGGTCGCACGGGGAAGATCGAGCTGGTCCGATCAGGCGGGGCCGGTCAGCCCCCACAGTTAGGCGTATAGTGATACGCATGCCGCGCCTGCAGGTGTACCTTCCAGACGAGCTTTACCGGGCCGTCAAAGAGCGCCGACTACCTGCCTCAGAGCTCCTGCAAGGCGCCGTTCGTGAGGAGATGCGACGTCAGGAGCTCCTCGAGGAGGCGGATCGATATCTCGCCGAACTCGTCGAAGAGGTGGGAGAGCCTTCCCCGGCGTCAGTGGCCAGAGCCGAAGAGCTGGCAGGGCGGTTGCGACGGGAGAGCACGCGGGCTCCCAAGGCGAGCTGACCGTGCTCGTCCTGGACTCCGGCGGGGTCAGCTTTCTCGCCAAGCGGAACCAGGATGTGGCGGCCGCCATCCGTGCACTCATCCGCGACGGCTATTGGCCTCCGCTCGTCCCCTCCGTCGTGCTCGTTGAAGTCACAACGGGACGTCAGAAGGCAGATGCGACGGTGAACCGGCTCCTCAAGACTTGTGATATCAGCGAGGATCTGTCAGCGTCGGTTGCTCGTCGCGCGGGTGAGCTGCGATACCTAGCCCGACGGGGCTCTGCTGTGGATGCGGTCGTGGTAGCTAGTGCCGAGCCGGGCGGGGTGGTGCTCAGTGGCGACGTCGGGGACCTCACTGCGCTCGCCTCTCACGCTAACGCCGTCCGAATCGAGCGCGTCTGAGTCTTCCCACTCTGGTGGAACCCGAGTGGCGTCTATGTCGAGACATGCCGCTTCGAGACTCCCCCCGGCAGGATAGTCTCGATAACCCACATTATCGAGACTAATCCTTGAAAGCTCCGCGCCGCTTACCGACACGCTGGTAGCTGCCATTTCTATCCTCCGTTGCCCTACTACCCCGAGACCCTGACGCCACTGGGTCCATTCCGAAACGGCGAGCAGATCTCTGCCTAGCCCAATGAGATTCGTTTGGCGTGGGCTAGGCTGTTTGTATGCCAGTCCTTGCCGCTAGGACCGCCACCGAACCCAAGGTTCGCTTCGAAGGGTTCAACGCAGGTATCGAAGCAAAAATTGACCGGCTAGTGGCCGTGTACGGCGTGAACGGACTCGCCTCTCTGCTCGGCGTTTCCGCGTCCCAGCCCACCCGGTGGCGCCAGCGCAAGGAACGCCCAGGCGAAACGGCGACGGGGCGGCTATTGGCCTTGGAGTACCTGACGTCGCGGCTCGCTGAGGTGTTCGCTGCTCGCCAGGCCCAGGCCTGGCTGACCAGCCCCAATCCCTATCTGGGGGGGTCGACTCCCGCCCAAGTTTTCACCGACTTCGGCGGCCCGGCTGTCGAGGTGGCTATCTCCGCCGTCGAAGTCGGAGCCGCTGTATAGCCGGTGCGCCTATACCGGGTTTGCCCAGTCGATCCCGCCGCAGCGAGAGGAAACCCGTATCATCCCGGGTTCGTCCCCCGGTCGACCGGACAGCACCGCGTCGACAACCCCGACCGCTACAACACGCTGTACCTGGCGGGCTCTCCCGCAGGGGCTATCGCAGAACGTTTCGGTGCTTTCGCCCACTGGGGCGACTGGCTGCTGGAACACCCGAGAGGGTTCACCGCCCGGCTGGTCACCTTCGACCTGTCCGACGACCGGCGCGTGCTCGACCTCGACAACCCTGACGAGCTAGCGGCCAGAATGCTGCGCCCGTCGCGGGTAGTAACCCGTGACCGGACCACCACCCAGGCTTGGGCCGCACGCGTACACGACGAGGCTCGCTGGGTTGGGGTGTCATGCTGGTCGTTCTACAATCCGGACTGGACGGCCTGCGGGCTGTGGAGCCCGCCGGACGCGACCACCGTCGAGGGACTCGCAGTGGTGCACATCGAAACGTTGGACGGCGAGCATCCGGCCGTCGTCGAAGCTGGCCGCTCCCTCCTCCGGCGCTGGACGTGACCGGACGAGGCTTAGGTATCACTTCTCGATAACGAGAATTATATAGACTATTGTGACGGGATGGCCCCACCTCGACGGCTGTCCCCCGACGCATGCCTAGCGGAGATCGTGGACAGCTGGCTGTTCCATCTGGGCGCTACTAAGCCGTCACCGCGAACTCTCGCCGCTTATCGTGCAGACGTCGAGGGCGTCGCCCGACGCATCGACTCGGACGGCGCAGCCGTGTTGATCGTCGAGGACTTGACCAAGCGGGCTTTGCGAGCCGCTTTCGCTTCGTGGGCTGCCGACCACGCAGCGTCCTCGGTGTTACGCGCTCACTCAGCGTGGTCGTCACTGTTCGATTTTCTCGTCGCCGAGGATCTGGTCGATGGTAACCCGATGTCCGCAGTCGGCAAACCCCGCCTGGCCCCGTCTGCCCCCAAGGCCATCAAAGTCGACGACGCAGCCCGTCGCCTTCTCGCCGCAGCCTCCACAGCCGACACCACCGCCAGGGACCCCTGGCCGGAGCGTGACACGGCACTCGTCGCTTTGTTCTTGGTGTCAGGTATCCGCGAAGGAGAAGCCGTCTCGCTCGGCATGGCATCCATTGCCGGTCCGGTGGGCGCCCGGCACCTAGAAGTGACCGGTAAAGGCAACAAGACCCGCTCCATCCCCATCGACCCGACCCTCGAAGAAGTCCTCGCCGCCTACCAGACCAGCCGGGCCGTCCGTTTCCCCGGACATGACCTAGACCACCCGGCCACTCCCCTGCTCGTAGACACCCGAGGACGCCGCCTCGCCGCCCACCAGATCCGCTATCTCGTAGAACGCCTTTACACCAGAGCCGGCATCCGCTCACGGATACCCGCCGGGGCGATGGTCCACGCCCTGCGCCACAGTTTCGCCACAGACGCCCTCCAAGCTGGAGCGGACGTGGTAGAGCTCCAAGCCCTTCTCGGACACGCCTCCCTAGACACCACACGGCGCTACCTCGACGCCACCGGCGAAGGCCTCAGAGAAGTCATCAAAAGCCACCCAAGCCAAACCGCCCTGCGGGAATACACACGCAAACAACGAGTCGAAAGTGGAGGCTCACTAGAGCAACGAAGCTTTGACCCTTCCTGCACGGCGTAGAGCATCGTCACCGCATCGGCGGGCTGCTTGGCTTCTACCCGAGTACATGTCGGGGCCGATCTGTCAGTTGCTGCCCGCTCTCGGAACCCAGAGACCGACGGTATCATCGGCAACGCCGGGATGCCGGCTGGCGTACTAAGCCAGGCACCGGTGAACCTCAGGGTGTCTCCACCGGCTGAGTCGGTGGAGACACCCTGGTCTCCTTGCAGATCTACTTGTGATTGTATGTGGTGTGGTTAACGCTGCCGGGACCGAGCTTCTCCCTAGACACAGCGGAGGCGTCGGTGATGGCACCCTCGTCGGCGGTGATACCCACCAGCATCGAGCCATCCCGGTAGGCAGGCGAAGACATGAATCGCCCCCGTCCCAGAGATTTTGCCGTGCTTCTCGCGAACCCTGATGTGGTCACTCCGTCCGGTTCGGCCTGGAACGCACACGCGGCGGCCCCGGGCGGCCAGGAAGTCCTGACCCAGGATTATGGGGCCGTCGAGAAGTAAGCGTGTAGCCCATCTAGAAGGCGGGTCACGTCGTCAGAGTTGTTGTAAGGGGCGACGCCGATCCTCAAAGCGCCCGCGTCGCCCAACCCTAAACGGCGGGACGCTTCGTAGGCATAGAACGATCCGGCCGGGGCGTTCACGCCTCGCTCGCCGAGGAATTCACTGATGCGATGGGTGTCGTGTCCGGCGAAGTCTGCGAGGACGGTCGGCGTGCGCCGCGCCGACCGAGAGAACACCTTGACGCCGGGGACCTCGGCCAGGCCGGTCTCGATCGAGGCGCGCAAGGCGTCCTCGTGGCTTTCGATCGCTCTTAGCGCTCGCAGCAGACGCTCCCGTCGCGTGCCGGGCTCGGGCACGACGTCGGCGAGGAAGTCGACGGCAGCCGTCGTAGCGGCCAAGAGCTCGTAAGGCAGGGTTCCCAGTTCGAAACGCTCAGGAACGTCTTCGGTGGACGGCAGCAGCTTGTCGGGGTGCAGTACGTCGAGAAGGTCAGGCCGTCCGGCGACGACACCGCAGTGCGGCCCGAGAAACTTGTAGGGCGAGCAGGCGTAGAAGTCGGCTCCGATGTTGGTGACGTCCACGGCAGCGTGCGGCGTGAGGTGCACCCCATCGACGTAGAACCACGCCCCAGCGTCGTGGACTAGTCGGGCGATGGAGGCGAGGTCAGGTCGGGTTCCTATCAAGTTCGACGCGCCAGTCACCGCCACGAGCCGAGTTCGCTCCGACAGCAGCGCCACGAACGTGTCGGCGAGCAGTTCGCCGGTGGAGGGGTCGAAGTCCGCCCATCTGAGCGTCGCTCCGGTCTGCTCGGCGGCGATGACCCACGGTCGGATGTTGGCGTCGTGGTCAAGGCGGGTGACGATCACCTCGTCCCCTTTGCTCCACTCTTTGGCCATGGTCCTGGCGAGGTCGAACGTCAAAGCCGTCATGCTGCGTCCGAAGATGACCCCTCTGGCGTCGGCGCCCAGAAGATCCGCTATCGCCATCCGAGCCGCCCGAACGACGCTGTCCGCGTTACGCTCGGCGGCCGTGCGCGTACCTCGGTTCGCCAGTGGAGAGCAAAGGGTGTCGTGAACGGCGTCGGCGACCACATCGGGGGTTTGAGTACCGCCCGGACCGTCGAAGTGAGCTGCACCGCGGGCGAGAGCGGGAAAGTGTGAACGGAGGCGCTCCACGTCGAAGCGGGGGCTGGTGTTGGACACGACGAATCTTTCTAGTAGATCCGCCGGCCGCCGGCCCGTTGCTCTGGTAGGTTTGTTGCCCTGATGGCAGGCTGGAAGGTCGCTTCTGCTTGTTGGCGAGACACCTTCCGTCGCCGTGTGAGCCTGTTGCTTCTGGCCGTCGTGCTGCTCGGAGCGTGCAGTTCCACCACCACTCAGAGGGGTAGTGCTGTCGCCGGCAATGCAACTTCGAATACGTCGGCCATGCCAGGCAGGTCGGGCGCTGGCTCGCTGGACGCAGCCGCCTTCGGTCAATCTAGGGTTCTAAGCGGCCTTGGCGACGACATCGTCCAGGTAACGCCGCTCAACTGGCAGCCTCGCGCCCCCACCTCGTACCCCGCGCCGGGTTTCACCTACGGGATCATCACGTTTGAAATCAAGGAGGTCGGCTCGGGCGAGTGGAGCCCGACCTCCGAGGCAGTCGCCGGACTTGAGACACCTGACGGTGCCCTGTATCCGAACGTCTATGCCGAAGCTGCCCTGATGAGGCCGCCCTGCCCGGGGCTAGGCAGCGCCCCCAGCCTGTTGAAGGGAGCATCCACCAACGTGTGCGCTATTTTCGCCGTACCGCTTGGGCGCAACGTCAACCGGTTGGTTTTCACTCTTCGCAGCGGGACAGATATGCTCGGCACTGGTGAAAGCGCCACTTGGAGGCTGCCGTGACGAGGCCCAAAGACTTGGGGGCAGCCGAGGTTCCTGCTGTTGTGGTAAGCACCGCCCGGCGGTAGCGTACAGGTAAGTGTCCGGTCAGCTTTTGCTCACCTCAGCAGCTACAACCTCGATGAGCTCGATGGGTGGCATGCGGCCAGTCGCCTTTAGCTGGCACGCCGCTCTGACGGCATGGCAGGCGGGGCCGTTCTCGTTGGCGACCGTCTTGGTGCTCTGCGCTGTCGCTTACTGGTACCTGCGCGCTGACTGGCGTCTAGCGGGCCGAGGACGCCGCTGGCCTGCTCGGCGTACGGCGTCGTTCATGCTGGGCCTTTTCAGTATCGACCTGGCTGTGCAGTCTCCCGTCGCAACGTTCACGGCGTCGTACTTCCAGGCGCACGTCCTGCAGCACCTACTTCTCATGGTCGTCGCCCCACCGCTTTTGGCGCTTGGAGCTCCGTCCACCTTGTTGCTGCAGACTTCGAGTAGGCGATTGAAGACCGTGTGGTTGAGGGTCCTAAAGTCCCGAGGCTTCGCCGTGCTCACCTTCCCCGCAACGGTCTTCTGCCTGTACTTCGGGGTGATGTTCGCCTTCTTCCTCACGTCTTTGATCAACACGGCAATGCTGAACATGTGGCTCATGGACGTGTTCAACGTCGTGTTCTTCTTCGGTGCGACGTTGTACTGGTGGCCGCTCGTTGGCCTCGACCCGATCGTGCACTGGCGTATGGGGTACGGGACCCGGATGCTGAGCATCCTCTTGGGGGGGCCGCCCGAAGTAATACTCGGCCTTGCGATCTTGTCATCGAGTCATCCCATCGCCTCGATGTACACCCTCGCCAGCACCCGCGCCGGTGGGGGGATGCTGTGGGTGGCGACCGAGGCCTCAGCGCTGATCGGCTTCGTGCCGGTATTCCTGCAGTGGGCTCGGGCCGACGAGCGGGCGGCGAAACGCATCGACGAGCGCCGAGCCGCGACAGAGGAGAATGCCGGCGACCTGGCAACGGTCTCCGTCTACACCCCTCCCACGCCGCTAAACTCCGACGACGATACCTGGAAAGCATATTGGATGACCCGCACAGGCAGCGTCCCGGCGGCACGAGAGTGGATTCCCAACGCGCCACAGGAGTGACGGTTAAAGTCGCCCACCGGCGGTTTCACCCAAGTTGGATTCGTCTGGCCTAACTGGAGCTTGAGGTGCCTTTGCGTGCTAGGGCGCGGACTTCCCGGGCCCTAGCGTCTCGTGCCTTTTTACGGCGAGTTCGGTCATGCTTCCAGCGCACGGTCGAGCGTGCTCCACGGCCCATAAGCTCAGTTTAGCAGTTTGGGCTGGCACCCAATCTTCAGGTCTCCGCGCAGAGGAATTCGACAGTCCCTGCGAGGAACCTGAAGTCTTTTGGCGTTGAAAAGTGATCCGCACCAGGTAGGCCGACCAGGCGTGCGTCGGGAAGGCCGGCGAGCAGTTCGGTGGCCGGCCCGGCAAAGTCGCGATCGCCGAGCACGACGAGCACGGGGCAGCCGACCTTTGAGAGCTCCTCGGCGCTCAGGGGCGAGCTCCGACGCCTGAGGCAGGCCGCTAAGGCTGCAGGGTCGTTGTCGGAGGATCGGGCGAACCTGGCGAACGCCCCGGCGGCCTCGTGGTCAGCGTCGCCGGGTAGGCCGGTCTCGACGGCCAGTGCGAGAACTTCGCCGTCCGACGCCTTGAGGGCGTTATCTCCCACGCCGCCGATCACGAGCCGACGAAAACTTGTCGGACGCTTGGAGGCCACCCGAAGAAGTAGCTGACCTCCTAGGCTGAAGCCTACGGCGTCGACCACGGGGTGCGTGTCCAGCACCTCCTCGATGGCGCTCTGGAGGTTGGCGTAGGCGCTCGGATCAGTTGGCTTCGGGGAGGTGCCATGCCCGAGAAGGTCGACGCCGATGACGGTACGGCCTTCCTCCTCCAACACGTTCACCCAACCGGGCTCCCGCCAGTTCCGTTCGAAGGAGGACGCGAAACCGTGCACCAGGAGTATCGGTACCTCGCTCACAATCCCCATGGTAGTGCCCTGGGTGCCGGGTTGTCCGATACTCCTGTAGCGTGGAGAGCGTGGGTCGACGAATCGAGATTGAACTTACCAGCTCCCGCCCCGACGGAACTTGGACGTGGCGAGCCGCCGGCGCGCGACAGCCCAAGGGAGTCCTCGACGTCGGCTTGGCTCCGGAGGGCGCAAAGCCTGGCGACGTGCTGCGCGTCGAGGCTGACTTCGAGCTGGAAGGCATAGTCGTGACCAGCGTGGTTGCCTCCAAGGAGGAGCCGAAAGCCAATCCCAATCGGATCGAGATAATCGGCTCTGGGTCATCGGACCAACCTGGGGTTACTACGCAGCTGGTAGGCAAAGCACCTCGTCGCCCGCGCGGCGACGACCACGGGCCTGCCAGCTCCACCAGGAGTCGCGGCTCCGAGCGATCCGCTTCGGCTCCTGACAGGGCCCCTGGTGCATCGCGTCGCTCCCAAGGTGCGCGCGATGGGCAGGCGGGGCGCGACGGTCGTAGCGGTGAGAGATCCGGCCCGCAGCGTGGAACCGACGTCCAGAGTCGGCGCCCGGGCGGTTCCCAGACCAGGGGCCCGCGGCGTGGCACTAGCGAAGCTACGTCTGCTGCCCGACGCAGCGCCGATCGGCGCCAGCCGGGCGTCGCTGACTCCGCCGCGACCAGGGGAGCTCCCCGCAGGACGTCGAACCGTCTCAACCCTTCCATGCGCCATCGCAAGGCGGTCATCGACTCTCTGCCATCCGAGCAGCACCCGATCGCCGAAGAGTTGCTGAGGGGTGGTATCCCCGCTCTGCGAGCGGCGTTGCACCTTGAGCGTGAGAAAGCCGTGGCCGAAGGTCGCGTTCCACCTAACACCGACGAGCTTCTTGCGCTCGCCGAGCGTGTGCTGCCGCGTCTGCGAGCCGCTACTTGGAGGGACCGTGCTGACGCTGCTCTAGCCTCCGCCGAGACGGTCTCCTTGCGTGACCTGCGGTCGGTGCTTGCCAGCGCTGACGTGGCCCGCGACGAGGAGTCGCGAGCTGCCGTTGCCTCTCTAACCGAGGTCCTCGATCGGAGGGTAGCCGGGGCGAAGGAAGCTTGGCTCGCTGAGATCGCCGGCCTGCTTGACGAGGGCAAGGTGGTGCGGGCGCTGCGGGTCTCGGCCCGTACGCCCGATCCTTCGCTCAGCCTCGACGCAGCTGTTGCCGAGCGGCTTACGGAGGCCACCAGCGCAGCCCTGTCTCCTAAGACACGAAGTGACGTTTGGGTCGCGGTGATGGAGGCTGCAGCCGAGTCACCGGTCAGGCGTGGTGTGACCCCGTCTGGGCTGCCTGAGACTGCGAGCCCCGAGTTGCGCAAGACCGCCCATCAGATGTCTGGGCGGATCCCCGGCCTGGCCAGGCTGTTAGGTGTCACGATCCCGCCTCCGCCCCGACCGGCGTTGCAGCGGGGCGAGCCGAGGACTGCTGATCCCCTACCGACTGGAGCATGACCGAAGGCGTGGTCTCAGCCTGAGTTGGGCCGGTCGAGGTCGCGTCGCATCACCAGAAGTCGCGCCCTGAAACCATGTGACTCGAAAAGTGACTTAGTGGCGCGGTCGCCGGGTAGGGCGGGTGCGTCGAGAGCGGTCGCACCCCAGCCCGACGTTTCTCCGAGAAGGCATTCCAGCATCGCGTCGGCCATGCCCACCCGTCGCGCTGCGGGTTCGACGAAGATCACTTCAAGGCTGACAACACGCTCCTCCCCCATCTCGGTTAGCTCGGCGTAGGAGAGGCCCACTGGGACGTCGTCGAGACACCCTAGGACCACGATGCGACCGGGAAGCAAAAGCGACGGGACGTCGCTGGCCGGGTACCGTTCTGCGAGGCTCGCCGCGAGACTGGCCCCTCCTCGAAGTCCGCCGAGACCGCCAAGGGCCTCTCGCCACAGTCGGTATATCTCAGCAACGTCTTGATCCCCCGCTACACGGGCGATCAGCAAGCTAACCTCACGTGAGTCGCCGGCTCAGCCTTGAAGCTGGCGAACGCGGTTCATCACAGTTCGCCGTCCGCGGTGCGAAGCCTCGTACTCGGCGACTTCGGCTAGTTCGTCTGACGTCAAGCCGGCTAAACGGCTCACTACCTGGGAGGCTGACAGCGAGTCGTAGCCGGGTATGGCAAGGCGGGTGTCCTCGCCATTCACCGCCGGCTCTGATGGCCCGCCAGGCTCGCCGCGGACAGTCAACAGCTCGGGTTCGGGGACCTCGGCCGACCTTGGGGCAGTCCCAGGGGGAGGCGCTTCGCCGGAAGGTGCTTCTGAGCTATCCTCGGCGGTCGTATCTTGGCGTTCGGGGAAGCCGGATGAGGTCTCTCTACGCCGCCGTGCCAGCTCGCGGCGCCCCTGGCTCACGGCGAATCGGCCGACCATCCTTGCGGCTGTCACCTGCGCAGTCAGCTTGGAGCGTCCCTTCTCGGCTAGCTCCGGGAGCTGCTCTGTAGCGGTTATGACCAAGCCGACCGGAGCGTAAAGGACTACGTCGAGCGCAGCTTCAAGGGGGCTTCGATCCTCGGCCATCGTCGTCAGTCTCTCACACGCAGTCCCGGCACAGTTGTGCGCCGGCATCGGCGAGTTGGCTGGAATGCTTGACGAGGAAGCATGACTGGCAGACGAACTCTCCCGGCTGCTTGGGGAGCACACGCGTCGTCGTCTCACCTCGATCGTCGGTGTCCTCGTCGTCGTCGTCGTCCTCGTCGTCTACCACGACGAGGCGCTCCTTGAGGATCACGTCGAGGCTCGCTTCCACCTCATCGAACTCCTCGTCCTCGTCGTCGTCCTCGTCTTCGTCCTTGACCGGCTTTATCGGTACCGGGACGGCGTCCACGACATCGATAACGTCAAGGTCGTCCAAAGGAACCTCGTCGTCAGCGTCGTCGATGTCTGCTATCTCGTCGTCGTCCTCGAGGTCGACGAGATCCTCATCGTCAAGCTCGTCGGGCAGAACCTCTGTATCTTCGATGTCGTCGTCCAAGTCGTCTATTGGCATATGGCGGTCCTCGGGTTGTCGTCCGTTTCAGCCGACCGGCGCTTTGCCGGTATCCGCTGGCGCCGGATCATAGACAACCCTGAGGGTATAGCGCGCACATCTCATCGAGAAAATGCCTCTGGCCTCCTCACAGGGCTTTTGAGCCTCAGGAGAACTCGGGGATCAGCGCCTCGATGTCGGCGACGTAGACCCTTGCATCGGGGAGCAGGCCGTAGGTTTGCAACTCGAGCGGACCTTCGTAGTAGGCGGCGAGCGTGGCGCACTGGTTTGACCCCTCCACCTTTGACAGGTAGGCGAGGTACGCAGCTGACATCTCGATGTTGTCCGACAGCGAATAGGGGTCTAGCGGCCTTCCGACTAGGACTTGCGAGACGAACTGGGCTGTTCCCGGTTCTATCTGGCCGACACCGACTGCACCGGTGGGTGAGAGTGCTCCCTGGTACCAGCCAGACTCCTGCCAGGTGACGGCCTCGAAGAGTCCCAGTGGGATCCCGTAGTACCCGGCCCATTCACTGAGCAGCTGGCGGACCTGGACGAGAGTCGGGTTCGCCGCTACGAGGCCAACTAGGGCACCAGTGGTCCCCAAGGGAGCCCCTAAAGCGACACTGCAGCCGCCAGCGCCCCCTGAGAAGACAACCGACGGAGTGGTAGAGCTTGCCGCCAAGCCAGCGCCAGGAGAGGACTGCGCTTGACCAGAGCCGGCAGGGATCGTTAGAAGCTTGCCGATAGGGAGGATCGCGTTCGGGTCCAGTCCGTTGGCGGCCGCAAGCTGCGACACGGTTATGCCGCGCGCAGTTGCGATCGCCCAGAGCGAGTCCCCCGCTCTGACAGTGTAGGTCGAAGGGCCCGACGACCATCCAGCTGCGGCGAGCACGACCACGGTCAGCGTAGCGACCAGGAGCGCCACGGCGTGAAGGCTGAGGGCACGCCGCCCTCGGGATGCAAGCCGAGCGACCAATCTCGTTGTCTGCGTCGCAGCAGGTGGGAAAGACATGTGCAGCCGAACTCCGATCCTCCGTCCGGCGACTACCCGGACCCTTATGGCTTCGGCTTTTTCTGCTGGCTTCTTGAGTTTCGCTGTTCTGCCCGACGGCTCACCTTCGGCTTGGGAGCTAGCGGGCTCGTCTCGGTCTTGAAGCGGCAGCACGGTTCTCGGAGGCCAAGCGTTCCAGGCCGACGCCGGAGTAGTCGGAGTTGTCCACGAAAGACATCGCTGCGGCGAGAACTCTGTGTCCGGCAACGGACGCTATCTGGTGGTGCATCTGCTGGCAGACGCCACGGTACTCGGGGTGACCTTGAGGGCTGGTTCTCAACTCGGTGACGTGCATCGCCTCTCTCGCATTGAGCTGCATCGAGTAGCGGATCCTAAAGGCTAGCGCCACTGCGTACGCAGCCTGCTTGGCGTCGAAGTCTCCTCTCAGGGCGTCCCACAGCTGGGCGGAACGTTCCATGGCCGAAGCGAACGTCGTGGCCATGCCGGCGTCGGCGACCGACGATGGCATCGAGTAGCCGTGGCAGGCGGTCAGACCCTGCCATTCGATGCTGAGAAGCCTGTGGCGCTGCAGGTCCCGGAAGGCTCCATAGTCGGAGACCACTTCGAAACGGTAGTCGGTACGCTCGAACGCCCGACCGGGCCGGTGACGCCGGTTGCGCCTATCCCCCACGTAACGTCGGACGACTTCCATGCGCTCCTCGCCTGACATTGAGGCGGCGCGGGCGAGGATAGCCTCCTCGCCCAGGTGGCTGTAGGGGTAGAGCATCGCAGCGACGACTTTGATCTCGCCGTCAGGGTCGAAGTCTGTCAGGCTCACTTCGGGGGCGTCGGCGACGGTCACGTCGACCCGGTCGGAGCCGTCCGAGCCGAAGAGCTCTTCGGCTAAGTCTCCCATCGCCTCGGCGTTACGCTCGATGTACTCCGAGTGCGCAATGCCACGGTCGCCCACGTCCACCCGTCGTACCCAAGATGGGATCACCTTGCGCAACTCGGCAAGGATCATCTCCGCGTACAACTGCGACTCGGGAAGCGGATCCGACCTCATCCGGATCAGGAGTGCCTCGTAAGCCTGTCCGCTCCCGTAGACCCCGAGATTAGAAGTAGCACCCGCCGGCAGCACGCCGCGCACGGCGTCGTAAGCCTTGGCTCTCACCGACTGACGCCATGCGAGGTCGGAGTCTCCGGGAGCCTTCGGGAAGATCTCCGCGAAGTGGACTGTCATCGCAGTAAGTATCTCGCCGTAGGCGTCGAAGAGTCGGTCCATATCACCGACATAGCGGGCCCCTAATGGAGACTCCAGTATCTCCTGATCCCGGTAGTAGCGGTAGCGGCCGTTGCTGAGACGGCTGTCGTATGCCACGTAACGGGTTGACTTCTCCATGTACGACATGAGTCGTCCGCGTTCCAAAATCTTCGTGAGCACGTTAGACGCCTGCTCGCATGCGAGGTGGACGCCACCGAGTTGCGCTACCGAGTCGTCCCCGTACTCGTAGAAGACCCGGTCGTAGAGCTCCTCTGCGCGCGCTAATCCGACCGTAGCGTCGACGCTTAGGTCGCCGCTTATGTCCAGGTCGCGAACGAACTCGTCCAGGAAGAGCCGCCGCAGGTTCTTAGATGAACGCGAGTAGCGGGCGAACAGGGCTCCCTTAACTACCTCGGGAAGGTTGACCAGGGCGAAGACGGGTCCGTCGAGGTTGGTGAAGTACCTGCGCAGGACGTCCGCCTCCTCGTCCGTCCAGTCTTCGCTGGTGTACACGCCTGACTCCATTTTGAACATGTCCCGATCACACTAGAAGCCCGCAAGCCCCGAGCGGGGGATCTTCCCCGCCGGCTCGGGCACCCCTGACGATCACCCCGGAACCAGGAGCCTCGAGTGATGCCTCGACTACACCTCGGACCACTGCTTTCCTCGCCGCTATGGCGGCTCGAGCGGTAGCCGGGATCGGGGCCACGGCGGCTAGCTGTCCTAGCAGGTCGACCAGCTGTCTCATGTTACGCACGAAGTCCCCTCCGCTTAGGGTGCTTTCGTCGAGAACCTCCGCCAGGGCGGAGCCAGCGGCCCAGGCCCACACGGTCCCGGCTATGCCCGGGTCGGGTTCCGTGGTGGCGCCAAGACCAAGCAGCTCCTCGTCGCCGATCAGATCCTGCGCCGTCGCATTCAAGGCCTCGATCCGGTTCGCGACCACGTGGGGCAGGGAGCTAGGAGTGCTTGCGGACTTCGAGCGGGACTCGTAGGTTACGGTCGAAGCGAAGGCGGCTAGTTCACCTGGGCGGAGTCCGTCGAAGAGACCGCGTCTAAGGCTCTCGTAGATCAGCAGGTCCGACTCGTGGTACAGGCGGGCTAGGCGGCGACCGTCGTCGGTCAGCTTCCAGCCTGAAAGGTAGTTACGGCTCTCAAGCATGGTCAGAATGGCGTCGAACTGAACCGCCAGCGACCGTCGGTACCGCTGACCTGCAGGGGCCGGGGGAGCTGAGTTTCGGTCTTTGCCAGTCGCCTGGCGTCTTCGGTTCGGGCCGCTGCGGCGCACTTGCAGCGACTCTGCCCGGTCGGCCCGGTACTGGGCGAAAGAAAGGTCAAGCAGGTGGCGCGCCTCGCTGGGGCTGTAGCGGGCAACGAGGTTGAGCGCCATGTTGTACGACGGCCGGAAGCTGCTTCGGAGCGTGTGGTCACCGGAGGCGACGATCTCTGCGACGGTGTCGAAGGGGACAAAAGGTGAGCGCAACGTGACGGCGTAACCGACCGGGTCCAGTCCCCTCCTGCCTGCACGACCCGCTAGCTGCGCGTACTCGCTCGGCGTGAGCAACTCGTGAGAGGCTCCGTTGAACTTCGTGAGCGATTCGACGACCACGGTCCTAGCCGGCATATTGATACCCAAAGACAGTGTCTCAGTAGCGAATACGACCTTGACCAGGCCGTCTGAGAAGCACTCCTCGACCGCCTCTTTGAACTGCGGAACGAGTCCGGCGTGATGCGCCGCGAAACCGGCTCGCATTGCGCCCAGCCATTCGGAGAAGCCGAGCGCCCCAAGGTCATCTTCCGTGAGGGAGGCGGTGTGGTTTCGCGCGATGCTGTCTATGCGGGAACGCTCCTTGGAGTCGGTGAGCCCCCGCAGGGATCTCCTGGCCTGGGTTGCAGCTCTTTCGCACCCGGCCCGGGAGAACACGAAGTAGATCGCCGGCAGTCTCGCCGCGTCACGCAACGCCTCCAGCACCTCGGACCGCCCCGGGGTGTAGAGCCGACGTGTTGCGGTCCTCCTGGAGCTTCCCGGCGGCCCGGCCATCGCCGAGCGGCCACCGATGACAGCGGGATTCGGTCTGCCTTTGACCAAGGTGGGAACGGTGACGACGCCGTCGGCGTTGCGGTCTCCGAACATGTGAAGGTTCTCCAAGGCGACCGGCCGCTTGGCGCTTACCACCTCGACGGTCCTCCCTCGCACAGCGCGCACCCAGCCGGCGAGCTCGGCGACGTTGGAGACCGTAGCCGATAGGCACAGAACGCGAACTCCGGGCCGCAGATGGACGATCACCTCCTCCCACACCGGTCCCCTAGCTGCGTCCGCAAGGTAGTGAATCTCGTCCAAGACGACACTGTCGAGGCGTTCCAGTGCGTCGGAGGAGGTATAAATCATGTTTCGCAGCACCTCGGTGGTCATGACGACCACGGGAGCTTCCCGGTTGGTGACGTTGTCACCGGTCAGCAGACCGACACGGTCGGACCCGAAGCGCTGACACAGCTCGAGATATTTCTGGTTGGAGAGAGCTTTTAGAGGTGTCGTGTAGAAGACCTTGCGACCGTCTTTAATTGCCCGTTCAATGGCATAGAGGGCGACCATCGTCTTGCCGGACCCGGTCGGTGCTGCGACCACGACGTTGGATCCCTCGTCCAGGGCGTCCATAGCGTCGAGCTGGAATCGGTCGAGAGGAAACCCGACGGAAGCCTCGAAGTGTCTGCGCTCTCCGTCATCGGGCGTCACCGGCGGGCAGACGAGCTCACCGGCTATTTGTGCATCACACGGCCGACGACGATTGCCAACTCGTAGAAGACGAGCATTGGCACGGCCATCGCTAGGAACGAGAATGGATCGCTGCTGGGAGTGACTATCGCGGCGACTGCACAGATCACGACGATTGCGGGTCGCCGCCATTTGCGCCACAGGCGGCTGGGTACCACGCCGGCGATCTCAAGGAAAACGAGAACCAGGGGATACATGAACACGGCCCCAAACACGACG
Organism: Acidimicrobiaceae bacterium; assembly: GCA_027391075.1. Lineage (GTDB taxonomy): Bacteria > Actinomycetota > Acidimicrobiia > Acidimicrobiales > Palsa-688 > JAJZAM01. The sequence goes on from DAHYHI010000005.1 coordinate 17,658, forward strand.
GCCATCGCCACGTACAATGTGAAATATCTGGAAGGAGAAAAGAGCGGAACGACCCCGTTCCCGCTTACGCTTATCAGCCAATCAAGCGCCTTGGGGAAGATCCAGACAGCAGCGGTGACGCCGGCGGCGAAGAGGGCTACCGCAGCGGCGACGAAGGGAACTATATAACGCTTCTCGTTCTTGTGCAGACCCGGAGTTATGAAGCGCCACAACTCCCAGAAGATCACAGGTGTCGCTAGCGCTACCCCCCCGTAGCCACACACTTTAAGCCGGGTGGTGAAACCCTCTAGAGGGCTGGTGGTAACGAGGTTGGCGGTGAGCGCTCTGCCTGGGTGGTGAGCGACGAATGACCTGTATGGCTCCAGCATGAACGAGATGATCGGGTTATACACGAACCAGACCACGACCATCCCGGCTACGACAGCTGCGAGGGAGATGAGCACGCGGTTGCGCAGCTCGGCGAGATGCTCGAAGAGCGTCATGGTGCCGTCTTTGCGTCGGGACAGCTCCCCTGATTCCTCCTGTGTCGTCATGGTCGGCCGGCAGCTAGTTCAGCGACGGGTCGTCGGGGGTAGCACCCCAAGAATCGGGTTGGATCCCAGGCGAAGAAACAGCCGGGGACGCCGACGCCGAGGCTGGGGACGCCGACGCCGGGGACGCCGCTTGGTCGATCATCCCCGTGACAGTGCCAACGACGTTACGCCTTATGTTCGCTGGATGAAGCTCCGCTAGATCCGAAAGGTTCACTCCGCTCGAGTCGAGAGCTCCGCTTACCTCGTCACGAAACGTCGAGGTCATGGAACGCATAGCCGCGACGAATCGGCCGAGACTGCGGGCAGCCTGGGGAAGGCGGTTCGGTCCAAGAACCACCAAGGCAACCAGTGCAAGCATCGCCAGCTTGTCGGGGCTCAAGTCGAGCACGGGCCTACTCTACTCCCGATCTGAGGACTAAATGCCTGACAGAAGTGCGCTATTAGCTAGCGATGCCCCGTCGCGACTGGCTGGCTCGGCTCTCCTTGCCCTGGCCAGCTGTGCGCAAAGGTCTCATCGACCGTTGCAGGTCGCCTAGCTCCGAGCGCAAAGAAGCCGCTAAGACGCCGAGCGCACCCGCGCCTAACGCTCCGAAAGAAAGCCCCAATGCCCACTGCCAGGTGTCAGCCACCCCTGATTTCTAGCGGGCCTGTCGCATCTTGGCCAACTCGGCTTGCCAGTCCAGCGATTCCAGGGCAGTGTGGAAGTCGAGCAGGTCGTCGTGACAGATCGCCGGGCCCTGCTTAGGCTCTGCCAGCTCAGCTGGCACAGCCCACGCGACGAGCTTCGACCCGGCCGCTGAGAGGGACTCCACGACCGACGGGCTCGCTGGCTTGTTCGTGATCAACGAACACGTTGGGCACACGAACGAGTACGTCGAGCTACCGTCGGTGATGCAGGTCTGAATCTGCACGGATTTCGAAGTCAACTCCACGTCCCCGCACGTCGGGCACGTTGCCCAGACCACAGCGAAGCGTTGTTGACGTCTAGAACGCGTGTAGGCCACACTCGTATCGTCGGCGCAAGGAGGAACTTTCTTGAGATCTAACGGCCTGCCTGTCCCTGCGGTTCGGTGATCAACTCAGGGCCTCTACCTGCGTCGGCACCGATCGGCTTCGCTCACCGAGGAGCGCGAAGCCTAGAGAGGGAGAACACGATCGAAGCCTTCTCCAAAGCGCTCCTGCTAGGCGCTTCCGGGTTGGAGACTGATGCCTGGCTTACCGCCGATGGTGTCGTGGTATTGGACCACGACGGTCTGGTCGGGCCGATCTGGAGGCGCAGGGCAATGTCGGTAACAGTCAGGTCTGCCCTGCCAGGGCACGTGGCGTCCCTACGAGACCTTTACTCCCGCTGCGGCACGGCCTTCCAGCTTTCCGTGGACGTCAAGGACCCGTTCGCCTTTGGGCCACTCGTGGCTGAGGCGCGCGATGCCGGGGCATCGCAGCAGTTGTGGTTGTGTTACTCCGACTGGAGGCTCCTGGCCGCTTGGCGCCCGGAGGTGCCCGAGGTGCGGCTCGTAGAGTCGACAAGCCTCAAGAAGATCTCCGGCTGCTTCCGAGATCACCTGAGCTCTCTGGCCGGTTCCGGTGTCGATGCGCTGAACCTTCACCGCTCGCAGTGGACGGCGCAGCTCGTCGGAGAGGTGCACGCTGCGGGTCTGAGAGCCCTTGCGTGGGACGCTCAGACTCCGTCGACGCTGCGCGAGGTGCTGGAGATGGGTGTCGACGGTGTCTACTGCGACGACGTCGCTGTCATGATGTCAGCTCTGGGCTCCGACAGGCCTCAGAGGCTCCCGATCTGCGAGACCGGCCAGACGATAGCGAACGCCTCCCCTATGATGGAAGAGCCCGAGATCGGACCTATGTAGCGCGAGTCCTCGGAGTCACCGCGGTTGTCGCCCATTACGTAGTACTCGTCCGGCGGGAGGTGAAGGCTGTCGCCTGTGCAGTCGACGTGGGAGAAGCCGGTCGCCGGGTCGCATATCGGGGGTCCGGGGGAAAGCTTCGCCTGGCTTGACAGCCACGGCTGGGAGGTGAGATGTCCGTCGACATAGATCTCGCCCTCAGGTCCCGACCTCAAGGTCTGCCCTGGGAGTCCAACGACTCTTTTGATCAGATATGTGATGCCCGGGGTGAAGTCGCCAGCCGGTTTGCGAAACACGATGACATTCCCGAAATGCACTGGGTGCAAGTCGTAACTGAGCTTGTTGACCAGCACTTTGTCACCGACATGAAGCGTGGGCTCCATCGATCCCGACGGTATGAAGAACGGCTGTACCACAAAACTTCTCATCACTAAGGCGGCGGCTAGAGCGACGCCGAGCACTATCGCCCATTCGACGAGACCTCGCACCCGACGCCTGCGCCGCCGCGGTGCAACCCGTTGTGAGACGGACGGGTTATTGGGCGCTTCGGGCACGGCCCTCGACGCTAGTCAAATCCGAGCGTCGATCACGGTCACTTATCCTCCCCAGTGGCGCTTGGGTTGCGCTTGTAGCGTTGAAGGACCCGCCTGGCTGCCTCCGACGCGACGTCGGTATCGCCCTCGATCACCGCCGCCGAGGCTCCGGCGCGCAACAGCAACCGCTCCATCCATGCTCTCTCCGCTGCCTTGAGGCGGACGCGAAGCCTACCATCACCTAGATCTTCCACCTCCTCGTTGGGGTAGCGCTCGGCGACCCATCGAGCGTCAGGTGCCAGTTCGAGAACCCACGAGGTGTCGGAGTCAGATGGGTTGTAGAAGACTCCGGGCGTCAGGGGCGATGTCGGGGAGGGTGCCGGAAGCTCAAAGGTTTGAGCCGTCAGGGAGGCTTCGAGGATCCTGTCGAGACGAAACACCCTTTCAGCTTGGGCGGTCTCGCACCACGCTGTCAGGTACCAGTAGCCCGCGACGTTTAGCACCTTCAAGGGGTGGACCATCCTCCTCGTCGTGACGTCACGACCGAATGAATAGTAGGTAAGGTCCACCTTCGAGCGCCCAGCCACGGCTTCACGGAGCTTGGTGAGCAACTCGGCGGGAATCGAGTCCAGATCTATCTCTACCGCTTCGTCGAAGCCGAGTCCGAGAGCGCTAGCGAGCTTTCCCAGGGCCGACGCCAGCGCCACATTGGCATCGGCCCCCGGCAGCCGAAGGTAGAACCGTCCGACCGCTACCAGTGCGAGCGCCTCTCGACTGGTCAGTTTCAACGGACGGCGGAAATAGTCGGCCATGGTGATCCACACGCGACCTCCCGCGATGGTCACGTCGATCAGCACGTCGGGAGTGAACGGGTACACCCCGCAGAGGAACAGCAAGTTGAGGTCGGCCGTCAGGTCCTTTTCGGTGATGTCGAAACGGCTGCACACCTCGGCGACTGTCGGGCCGTCGTGGGCTGCTATCCACGGGACGATCGCCAACAATCGTCCGAGGCGTTCGCCGGCGCTCGGAGGCCTCAAGCGATATCCTCCAACCATTCGACGATGTGCGTTCTAAGGTCGGGGGGAGCGACGACCTCCGCGTGGTCGAGATAGCCGAGCACCGCTGATCTCAAGCCGGGTGTGCTCGTAAAGGTCAGCTCAAGCACGACCGAGCCGTCACGTCGTATCTCCTTGAGGGCCGACGTCCCGAACTCCGCGCGTGCAAGGGCCGCATTGTCAGAGTCGACCACCACCAGCGCCATCCGAGGCGGCTCGTCTCCGAGAAGCCACGGGGGAGCCGGACCGGCCTGAGCCGCCAGCGGAATGTCGAAGGCGGCTGGCTGGCCGTAGGCGGCCAAGTCTGAACCGGCGCGGTCAAGTCTAAACAGGCGCTCCTCCCCCCTCCCAAGGTCGAAGCCCGACAGGTACCAGTGACCACGGTGGTACGCCAACCTCCACGGTTCCACCCGCCTGACTTCACCGCTGTAGGTGAAACTGAGCCTGCGCCGGTCGGCTATCGCAGCAAATGCTGCCGCTGCGCTGGCATCCACTCGGAGCTCCCCGGCCGGCGCTGGGCCTTGCCCGCCGGAGTCCGCGGTCCCCCCGGCACCGCCTAACTTGCGTAGAGCGGCTACAAGCGCGTCGCTCCAGTCTCCTTCCAGGTGGACTGCAGTGGCAGCCAGGCGTATCGCTGTCAGCTCTTCCTCGTCGAGGCCCGGGTCGCTCAGCTCGTAGAGCTCCCGTGGGATTCGATACCCGGTCTCCTCGCTAGGCCCTTCGGGGACGTCAGTGACGACCGGGAACCCCATCTGACGTAGAAGTTCCTTGTCACGTTCGAAGTTCCTGCGGAAGGCGCTCGGATCGGAGGAGTACCCGTCGATGCGCTCGGCGATGTCGGCACGTGTCAGGGGACGGTTCGTGTCGATCAGCGCCGCAACGAGGTTTACCAGGCGTTCGAGGCGGTCCACTTATCAGCAACTCCTAAAGGGATGCGATCAACTTGTCGACCCGCTCGTCGGTCGACTTGAACGGGTCCTTGCACAGGATGGTCCGCTGCGCCTGGTCATTCAGCTTTAGATGAACCCAGTCGACCGTGAAGTCCCTGCGACGTTCCTTGGCCCGCCGGATGAAATCTCCACGAAGCTTCGCCCGTGTCGTCTGGGGCGGATTGTCCACTGCGTCAGCTATAGCCTCGTCGGTCGTTGCTCGCTCGACCAGGCCGGCACGCTGGAGCTTGTAGAAAAGGCCTCGCTCGGTGTTGACGTCGTGGTACTGCAGGTCGATCAGGGCGATCTTCGGGTGACCGAGGGAGAGCTGGTTGCGTTCACGGTAGCGTTCGATCAGATGGTGCTTGATTACCCAGTCGCACTCGCGTTCCATCGACCAGGGATCCGATGCCAACCCTGTGACGCAGTGCTCCCACATGTCCAGCGCCCGGTCTTCCATCGGGGAAAGTCCCTTCAGGTCCCGGTAGCGTTTGGCTCGCTCCAGGTAGATCGACTGTATTTCGAGTGCCGACGCCTCGCGGCCGTTGGCCAGCCGGACCCGGCGCTTTAGGCTGGTGTCGTGGCTGATCTCGCGGATCGCGCGGATCGGATTCTCGAGGGTCATATCGCGTAGCACGACCGAAGGGTCCTCCAGCATCCGTAGCAGGATGCTGGTCGTCCCGACTTTGAGGAAAGTCGCGTACTCGCTCATGTTGGAGTCGCCGACTATCACATGCAAGCGTCGGTAGTACTCGGCGTCAGCGTGGGGTTCGTCGCGGGTGTTGATTATCGGACGGCTGCGAGTCGTCGCAGACGAAACGCCCTCCCAGATGTGCTCCGCCCGCTGGCTTATGCAGTAGATGGCGCCACGGGCGGTCTGGAGCACCTTGCCCGCCCCGGCATAGATCTGCCTCGAAACAAGGAACGGGATCAGAACTTCGGCGTAGTGCGCGAAGTCGTCGCGGCGCGCCGTCAGGTAGTTCTCGTGGCAGCCGTAGGAGTTCCCCGCCGAGTCCGTGTTGTTCTTGAACAGGTAGACCACGCCACGGATCCCCTCCTCTCTCAGACGGCCCTCGGCGGAGCCGACGAGCTGCTCCAACACCCTCTCCCCCGCTTTGTCGTGGGCCACCAGGTCTTCTATCGAGTCGCACTCAGGCGTTGCGTACTCGGGGTGGCTTCCCACGTCGAGGTAGAGCCTGGCACCGTTCTCCAAGAACACGTTCGAGGATCGGCCCCAGCTGACCACCCGGCGGAAGAGGTACCTGGCTACCTCGTCAGGGCTTAGACGCCGCTGGCCACGAAGGGTGCACGTCACCCCGTATTCGTTCTCGAGGCCGAAGATGCGTCGATCCATGATTAGCGAAGGCTAGCCCGGCCCACGGCGTCGGGGGACCGCCACGGACCGGGCTAGGGGTGTGCGGTCAGCCTTGCTCGTGCTCCTCGGCCCCGGGGACCATGCGATCGCGTATTGCGTTGACGACCGTGGCGTCCAACAGGGTGGTCACGTCCCCGAGCTCGCGCTGTTCGGCGACGTCGCGTAGCAGCCTCCGCATGATCTTCCCAGAGCGGGTCTTGGGCAGCTCAGGGGTGAGGAGGATCTGGCGCGGCTTGGCGATAGGCCCGATCTCACGCGCGACGTGGTCGCGTAGAGCGGCGACGAGACGGTCACCTCCGTCTGCTTGCTCAGCGCCCGACTTGACCGTCACGAAGGCGACGATCGCCTGGCCCGTCGTCGGGTCCGAAGCCCCCACGACCGCCGCTTCGGCCACCGAGGGATGTCCTACGAGGGCGTGTTCGACTTCGGTGGTCGAGATGCGGTGTCCTGACACGTTCATAACGTCGTCCACGCGACCAAGCAGCCAAAGGTCCCCGTCTTCGTCGCGCTTGGCGCCGTCACCTGCGAAGTACACACCGGGGAAGCGGCTCCAGTAGGTGTCCTTGTAGCGCTGGTCGTCACCCCAGATGCCTCGAAGCATTCCAGGCCACGGATCCCTGATAATCAACAAGCCACCCTCGCCGTTGCCCACCGAGGAGCCGTCGTTGGAGACCACGTCGGCTGTGATCCCCGGCAGAGGGCGCATCGCAGCTCCTGGCTTGGTAGCCGTGACACCCGGCAGCGGCGAGATCATGATCCCACCGGTCTCGGTTTGCCACCACGTGTCGACTATCGGGCAACGCTCGCCACCTATGTGGGTCCGATACCAGATCCAAGCCTCCGGATTTATCGGCTCCCCGACCGAGCCGAGAAGTCGAAGGGAGCTCAAGTCGTGAGCAGCGGGGAGGTCCTCTCCCCACTTCATGAATGTCCGGATGGTTGTCGGAGCGGTGTAGAGGATATTGACCTTGTAACGTTCGACTATCTGCCACCACCTGTCGCGGGTCGGCGTGTCCGGGGTTCCCTCGTACATGACCGACGTGGTCGCGTTCGCCAGCGGACCGTAGACGATGTAACTGTGCCCTGTCACCCACCCGATGTCTGCGGCGGTCCAGAAGATGTCCTTGTCGGGTTTCAGGTCAAAGACAAGCCTGTGCGTAGCAGACGTGTGGGTCAGGTAACCACCGGAGGTGTGAAGGATTCCCTTGGGCTTGGCGGTGGTCCCGCTCGTGTACATGATGTACAGCGGATGCTCGGAGTCGAACATCTGCGCTTCGTGGTGCTCGGTCTGGCGGTCCACTATGTCGTGCCACCACACGTCGCGACCAGCTTGGAAAGCCACATCCTGGCCGGTTCGGCGCACTACGAGGACGTTCGTGACGTTCGGGCATGCTGCCACAGCGTCGTCGACCGCCGGTTTCAGGGCGCTGGGAGCCCCGCGGCGGTACCCCCCGTCGGCGGTGATCACCACCCGGGCGTCGCAGTCGAGGATCCGGTCACGCAGAGCCTCGGCGGAGAAACCCCCGAACACCACGGTGTGAGGCGCCCCCAACCGGGCGCAGGCGAGCATCGCCGCCACGGTCTCGGGAATCATCGGCATGTAGATCGCCACTTTCGTGGATGCCTCGACGCCGAGCTCGGCGAGGGCGTTCGCCGCCTTGCACACCATCACCTGCAGATCCCGGTAGGTGATCGTGCGGGTGTCGCCAGGCTCGCCCTCCCAGTAGTAGGCAACCCTGTCGCCGAGGCCGGCCTCGACGTGGCGGTCGACGCAGTTGTAGGCCACGTTGAGCTTTCCGCCTACGAACCACTTGGCGAAGGGCATCTCCCATTCGAGGGCGGTGTGCCAGGGCTCCGCCCAGCTCAGCCGTCGGGCCTGCTCCTCCCAGAAAGCGACCCGGTCGGCTCCGGCCCGCTCGTATATCTCCGGCTGTGCTACTGCGTCGGCGGCGAAGTCGGCCGGTGGTGGGAAACGCCGGTTCTCGTGGAGAAGTGCGGAGAGCTCCTCTTGGTTCTCGTTGGTCATTCTGTCCTCCCTGCCTCTATGCGTTCTGAGCGGGCTTGATCAGAGGCTTGCCCATGAACAGTACCTGCTTGCCTCTCATGCCGTTGATAACCCCTGCCGCCGACGCGTACCAAGCGAGCGCTGCGGTGATCACCCCGAGGACACCGCCGAATTTGACGGTCCCGACGCTGTTGGAGAAGTTGCCTATCACCAACACCAAGAAGGTGACGTCCAACACTGTGAACACGGCGAACAGCACCGTGTTGGCGGCTGCGCTCCAAAGCCACATGTACGTTGTGAAAATAAAGAACCCGAGCAGGATCCACCCGAGATCGTTCCCTGCCTGCGCAGCGGACTTGGCATGTCCGGCCGCGAGCTCGACCCACAGTGCGAGCCCGACCCAGAAGGCGCCGTAGGAGGTGAACGCTGTGGACCCGAACACGTTGCGGTTCTTGAACTCCCACATGCCGGCGAGCATCTGAGCTATACCCCCGTAGGCGAGGGCGTAGCCCAGCCACGCGAGCCCCGTGCCTCGGTCCCAGCCGGCGTTGTGCACCGAAAGCAGGAACGTGGTGAGAGCGAAACCAGCCAACCCTAGAGGGCCCGGATCGGCTATCGGCGGCGTCTCCTTGATGACTACGACGTTCTGGGATCCTTGGTTTTGATCTGACATTGCGGTACCCCCGTCACTCTGTATGTGCGCGGCCCCGATCTGGTGACCGCTGTCACATATTTGATCCTGAAGGTGGCCTCTTGCCTGCTCGAAAGGCACTCCGGCGCCGAAGCGGGTCGATCCTGCGCCGAACGGCCACGAAAGGGCGACGAGCGGTCGTGGGGGTACGACGAACGGCGGCCGAACCTCCCGCCTAGCCTCCGATGAGGCGGGTCAGGGCCGGGGTGTGGCAGACTCTACTTTGGTGTCTTCGGGGGAGTTGCGCCGACGATGATTCTCTGGGTGGTTCTAGCTGCGGCCGTCGCCGGCCTTGCCGGCGTCGGAGCCTACGCGCTCTGGGCACCACGCCGGCTGGTAACCCCTGGCCAGCGCGGCTCGTACGAGGCGTTGAGCATCGCCAACCAGGCTGCGCCGGCGCTCCGAAGTGGAATGAGCGCCGACGCGATCGGCCGAGCGCTAGGCCCTTTACGGTCCCTGCTCGCAACGTCGGGGGTGATCGTCGGGGACGAGACGGGCATCATCGCCAGTGACGGTGTCGAGGCTAAGAACTGCGATCTCCTGGGCGCCGCCGTGCGCAGCGTGATGGACCAGGGACGTCCAGTGCTTCTGTCGGGCGACGACCTGCGCTGCGACCACCTCGCCGGGCGGGGGCTTAACGCCGGGGTCGCAGTTCCGCTTCAAGTGGACCAGAAAGTGGTTGGAGCGCTGATCGCCGTTGACTCGTCGGCTCCCCCCGGTCTGCTCCGCCTCTGCGGGGAGGTTGCCAAGTTCGTCTCCACTCAGCTGGAGCTAGCCGAGCTGGACCTGTCCCGACGCCGAGCGGTGCAGGCGGAATTGCAGTTCTTAAGGGCTCAGATCTCGCCACATTTCGTCTACAACGCGCTCACGGCTATCGAATCTTTCGTCCGCACCGACCCCGACAGGGCTCGCGAGCTTCTCGTATCGTTCGCCGAGTTCACCCGTTACAGCTTCGCCAGCCACGCGCAGTACACCAACCTCGCCGAGGAGCTTCGCCTAGTAGACATCTACCTCGAGCTTGAAAGGGCCCGTTTCGGATCCCGGTTGGGTGTCACCTTGAAAGTTGCACCGGAAGTCCTGAGCGTCCGGGTTCCGTCTCTCGTCCTCCAGCCGGTGGTCGAGAACGCTGTCCGCCACGGGATCGAACCGAAAGGAGCTGGAAGCATAAGAATCGAGGTGGTCGACTCCGGCGCTGCGGCATTAATAAGCGTCGAGGACGACGGAGCCGGGGTCGACGCTCGACGGGTGGCGAACGCTCTCGCCGGCAAGAGCGCCTCGGTCGGTTTGCACAACGTAGACGAGCGCCTGCGGGCTACCTTCGGTGAAGGTCACGGACTGGTCGTCGAGACCGCGCCGGGAGCGGGTACCAAAGTCAGCTTCAGCGTTCCGAAGTTCCGCAGCCATGCGCCGCGATCAGGCCCGGGCTACGCAAAGCTGGTGGCGCAGTGAAACTCCTGAACGTTCTCGCAGTCGACGACGAGCTGCCTGCTCTGGACGAGGTGGCATTCCTGGTCAACACCTCAGGACTCGCCGAACGTGTGGTCGCAGCTTCGGACTCGACCAACGCCCTTCGCGAACTGAGGGACCGAAGCTTCGACCTCGTGATAGCTGACATAGCCATGCCAGGACTAGGGGGTCTGGAGCTCGCAAGTGTGATCGGCCGCTTCGCTGACCCTCCGAGCGTCGTCTTTGTGACAGCCCACGCTGAATACGCCCTGGAGGCGTTCGACGTCGGAGCGGTCGGCTACCTATTGAAACCCCTCGACGCTGACCGTCTTAACCCCGTCCTGCGCCGGGTGATGGCGACCCGAGCTACTCCAGCCGTTCCTGGCGGGGAGAAGACGGCTACAGACGGTGAGGATCGCAGCAACCAAGACCGCATGGATATCGTCGTCGTCGAGCAGGCTGGCAAGACGCTTTTGGTCGAACGCTCCCAGGTGGCCTGGGTCGAGTCCGCCGGTGACTACGTGCGCCTGCATACCTTCGACGGTCGGAGCCTCCTGGTTAGGGTAGCGATGGCACGTCTTGAGGCCGCCTGGGCAAGGGAGGGGTTCACCAGGATCCACCGTCAGCATCTCGTGAACCTAAGAGCTGTGCGAGAGCTGCGCGGCGACGGCGGGAAGGTGTACGTCGTGCTGCCCGATGTCACCCTCGGTGTAGCCAGGCGTCACGTCAGAGACCTTCATGACCATCTAGTCTCTCTAGCAAAGCGCCAGCATTGACCGGCGACTGCTCAGAGCACTCGCCGGCCCGGCCGGAGAGGGTCACGGTGCGCGGTGGAGTGCAGGCTGGCGCCAGCTCTGCCACCCGATCAGTCCCTTCTACCGCCGACCTTTACGCTAAGGGCGCATACGGAGAGACGCTCCTACGTTCGCTTATACGAGCGCAGCTCGGAGTCGCTCTCGGAGTGCTGCTTCCGGCCGGCGCGGTCGTCATCACGTTTCCGATCCTCTCCGTGCTGCTGCCGAGCCTGGTCAAAGTCACAGTTGGCGGGGTTCCCCTCACCGTGGCCGTCCTCGGGGTGGGTATATACCCTCCGCTTGTGGTTCTGGCAGTCCTCTACGTGCGCAGGGCGGCGAGAGTCGAGGAGCGCTTCGTCGCCCTTTTCGAGAAGCATTGACCGATACAGGGGCCGTCGTCGGCGTCGTAGCCGTCAGTGTCGCGACTGCGGTCGTCGGATCCCGAGGGCTCAGGGTTTCGCGAACCCGGGACGACTTCCTCGTCGCAGCACGTCAGGTGCCTTCTGGTCTCAACGCGGCTGCCATCTCTGGCGAGTACCTCTCAGCGGCATCCTTTCTCGGAGTTGCCGGTCTCGCCATGGCAGACGGGATCGGAGCGCTGTGGTACGCCGTGGGCTACGCAGCCGGGTATCTGGTGCTCCTCGCCGTTGTGGCAGCACCCCTGCGGCGTTTCGGCGCGTACACGATCCCCGACTTCGCCGAAGGCAGGCTCGACTCTCCCCTGCTACGTAAGGTTGCGACCGGGTTCGTGCTGGTCATCTGCGGCTTCTACCTGCTTCCCCAGATGGAAGGCGCCGGGGTTACCCTCCAGGTTGCCTTCGGGGGACCGTACTGGGTTGGAGTAGTCGTGCTAGGCGTCGTTGTAACCGGGGCAATAGCAAGCGGAGGGATGAAGGGAATCACCTTCGTTCAATCCTTCGAGTTCTGGCTGAAGTTGGTCGCCATTGCCCTGCCCGCCCTTGCCCTGGTAGCTGTATTCCGTCATCCACCCCTCGAAGCTGTCACCGGCAAAGCGCCAGCAGTGTTCGAACGCGCGTCGACGGTCCGCTTCGCCGAGCAGACCGGGATCCGGGTGACCACGCCAGTTCGTGTCGTGATCCGCGGCGAGGTGGACGGTTCGTCGCACGAGGCCACGCCAGGAGGGGCCGTGGAGTTGAGCGCCGGGGTGCACCAGGTCGGCGCGGGCGCTTCCATCTCCTTTCCGGCGGGCTCGGCCGCTCCGACACCAACGTCGGGCACGCTGACCAACCGGCAGTGGCTGTCTCCTCTGCTGTTGCTGGGTGGCCGTTCTATCCATCCCCTCGCCGCAACATACGGGATAATTCTCGCCACCTTCCTTGGTGCGCTCGGCCTGCCACACATCCTCGTGCGCTTCTACACCAATCCCGACGGCCAGACGGCGCGACGCACCACTGCTATCGTCGTGGTGCTCCTGTCGTGCTTCTACGTGTGGCCGGCGCTTCTTGCATTGCTTGGGCGAGTCGAGGCCCCAGGTTTGTACCTCTCCAAAGCCACGGACACGGTGGTTCTCGTCCTGCCACGTCTAGCCGTTGGGGGCGTGGGCGAGCGGGTACTCTCCGCACTCGTAGCCGGCGGAGCCTTCGCCGCCTTCTTGTCCACCTCCTCCGGCCTCCTGATAGCCACGGCGGGGGCCTTATCTCACGACATTCTCGCCGGAGGGGTCAAGGCGTTCAGGTTCTCCGCTCTGGGAGCCGGCTTAGCGGTAACGGTCGCAGGCTTAGCGGTCCGCGGCAGCTCGATCAACGTCCTCGTGGGATGGGCGTTCGCCGTGGCGGCGTCGTCTTTCTGTCCACTATTGATACTGGGCATATGGTGGACACGCCTGACGAGGCGCGGAGCGCTGGCGGGGCTCATTCTCGGAGGTGGTAGCGCCTCAGGGGCCGTGATCGCTGCGATGGCTGGCGCTGCGACCAGAGGATGGCCGGCGATCCTGGTTCAGGTACCGGCCATCTGGACGGTACCCTTGGCTTTCGCAACGATGATCGTGGTGTCCCTGCTGACGCCACGATCCCTCCCGTCGGATGTAATGGGAAAGTTAAGGGCTTTGCACCTTCCAGAGGCACTCCGCCGGCCGGGTCTCAGCGACCCGTAAAGCCTCGCTTTGTGCTGACCTCGGAGGCGGTCAGCTCCCGGCGAGCGCTGCAGCCACTTCCCCTTCGTCGAGACGGCGGAAGGCCCGCCGGCCGTTGGAGCGGTCGAGGACGGCTACTTCGAGCTCCTTGGCTTGCGTTGGCCGGTCGGCGGCCAGAGCGCTCGCGCTCCGTCTCAGAGCCTCATCCAGACTCCACTGGGGGTCGTAACCTTCAGCCAGGCGTGCGCTGATCACGTCAGCTTCGCCGCCTAGGACGCTCAGGTTGTCTTCGTCCATGACCGAGCCGTCGTAGAGAATATGGTAGAGCTGGTCTGGGGCTCCGGCCTCCCCTACTTCGGCGACGAGAATCTCAACTTCGAGAGGCTTGAGCTCGTGGGTGAAGACGTTCCCCATGTACTGGGCGTAGAGGTTCGCCAAGGAGCGGGCGTCGACGTCCTCACGGCTGAACTGGTACCCCTTGACGTCGGCGTGCTGTACGCCCGCACGGCGCAGCGAGTCGAACTCGTTGTAGCGCCCGACTCCGGCGAACGCTATGCGGTCGTAGATCTCGCTCACTTTGTGCAAGCTCTTGGATTGGTTCTCGGCGCAGATCAGGATCCCACCCGAGTACACGGTCGCTACAAGGGGACGGCCGCGGGCTATGTTCTTACGCGCGAAGTCCGCCTTGTCTTTCATGAACTGCTCTGGGGCAACGTAGAAAGGCATGCTCATCGAAGCGGCTCCTCCGGTTGGCTGATGGGCGTCGGTGCCGACCGCGCGCTTAGCGTTACGACGGCAGCGAAGCGCTCTGCCACCTCGGCGGGGTCGAGGTATACGAAGCCCTCCGCGGTTATCGTGGCTACGCTCGGGTAGATACCTCGGACGGCGTCGGGCCCGCCGGTGGCGGAGTCTTCGTCGGCGGCATTCCACAGGGCCGAAACCGCCAGCTCAACGGCGCGGGAACGCGAAATGCCTTCGTTCCATCCGAGTTTGATGGTCGTCTTGGCGTCCCTGCCGCCTGATCCGTCTGCATGAAAGTCGGTCTCCTCGTAGCGCCCACCGGTCGGATCGTAGGAGTAGATCCTCCCGGCTCCGCGTCGCAGGTCGTATCCAGCGAACAGCGGTACCACGACGAAACCTTGGAGGGCCATGCCTAGATGCGATCGCACCATCTGCGCAAGCTGGTTGGCTTTACCGTCGAGGCTTAGCGTGGATCCCTCGACCTTCTCGTAGTGCTCGAGTTGAAGCTGGAACAGCTTGACCATCTCCATAGCCGGTCCGGCCGCCCCGGCGATCGCAACACCGCTGTAGCGGTCAGCGGGGTGCACCTTGTCCATGGCACGGTGCGCTATCGACGATCCCGCGGTCGCCCGACGGTCGCCCGCCATTACCACCCCGTCGGCAAAGCGCAATGCGACGATCGTAGTGGCGTGACGTACATCGAAAGGTAGGGGCGTCGAAGCCGACCCGGGGTGCGGACCTCCGGCGTACAGCGGCCCGGAGAAAGGGTCGAGCTCAAGGCGGCGCAGAAGCTCAGTAAAGTTCGGGCCGGGGGAGCCCGCAGGCTCGAACATTGGCAGGGTCACGTTCGTGCCACCACGACAGGCATCACCTTCGCAGGAGTCGGAGTTGTCACTGGCCTCCTTTTTGGACGTAGCTCCTCACGAACTCCTCGGCGTTCTCCTCTAGCACCTCGTCGATCTCGTCGAGAAGGTCGTCGAGCTCGGCTTTTAGCTCGTCGCCTTTCTTGGTCTTGGTCGAAGGGACCTCCTCGACGGCGGTGTCGTCGCTTCGGGAGGTTGTCGACCTCTTGATCTGTTCTCGTTCTGCCATTGCACACAGCCTCTTCTTGTTCGGGGCCTTTTCTTGTAGCGGCCACTTAATGTAGGGGCTCTAACAGCCTACGAGCCCATTCATCGACTTCTACGGCGATCGTTTCCTATGATCCCAGCGCTTCGATGAGTTCGGCCGGGCTTGTCACACTTGCGAGTAGATCTTCGACATGGGCGCGGGTACCCCGGAGAGGTTCGAGCATCGGCACCCGGCACAGCGGCTCCCGGCCCAGGTCGAACACTATCGAATCCCAGTTAGCCGCTGCGATAGCCGGCGCCCAGCGCTGCAGGCACTTGCCCCTGAAGTATGCGCGGGTCGTTTCAGGCGGCTCGTCTACAGCCCGACGAACCTCCTCAGGGCTAAAGAGCGTCTCCATCCCCAGACGGGCAAACAACGAACGCCCGGGCGCAACGTCGTGGTACTGCAGGTCCATGGCTCGCATCTTGGGGTCGCTCCAAGACAGACCGTGACGATCCCGATATCCTTCGAACAGGCGAAGCTTCGCCACCCAGTCGAGTTGGCCTGACAGGCTCAGCGGGTCGGTCTCCAAGGCGGACAGGACGTCCTCCCAGCGGTTGAGGATGTCTCTGCCTACCGTCTCGCCCCCAACCGACTCCAAGCCGCAAGACTCCGAATACTTCTTGGCGAGCGCCAGATGCTCCCACTGCATCTCCAAAGCGGTCATGGTCCGCCCGTCTTGAAGCTCTAGGGGCACTTTAAGGGACAGGTCGTAGGAAACCTCCCGAAGCGCTGCGACCGGCGATCGCAGCGAGAAGTCCTTGCCGGCCCGGGTAAACCAGTCGTCCTCGACCATCGACAGTATGACGGCGGTCGAACCCACTTTGAGAAAAGAGGCGACCTCCGACATGTTGGCGTCACCGACGATGACGTGCAGCCGGCGGTACTTGTGCGAGTCGGAGTGAGGCTCGTCGCGAGTGTTGATTATCGGCCGTTTGAGCGTGGTCTCCAGCCCGACGACCTCCTCGAAGAAATCGGCGCGCTGAGTGAGTTGGAAGTCGATGTGACGACCGTCGGTTTGGGGAACTTCGCAGCCGATCTTCCCCGACCCGGTGAATATCTGGCGGGTGACGAAATGCGGTATCACTCCGGTGATCACCCGTGAGAACGGCACCGAGCGGTCCAAAAGGTAGTTTTCGTGGTTACCGTAGGAGTTGCCCTTGCCGTCGGAGTTGTTCTTGAGTACAACCACACTCTGGCCGGGACCGAGGAGAGCAGTGGCAAAACGGACCGAGTCCGCCAAGATCATCTCCCCTGCCCTGTCGTAGAGGACGACGTCGTACACGTCGGCGCACTCGGGTGTCGAGTACTCCGGGTGGGCGTGATCTACGTAGTAGCGGGCACCGTTGGTGAGCACGGTGTTGACCAGGTGAGTCTCCACCTCGGGCGGCATCGACGCTTCCCTTGCGAACCCTCGCGCGTCACGGCCTGGCGTCTCGTCCTCGAAGTCCCATCCGACCCGCCGGCTGCGTTCCGACACGTACGCGTTTATGAGCGCGGAGGACGCCGCGACAGGGTTCGACTCGGCGCCGCCACGAATGACGATCCCGTATTCGGTTTCCATTCCGAGGACCTTGGTGATGGCCACGGTAGTGACCTTAGCGACTCGGCGGCCCTTCGATGCAGCTATAGCCGCTAGGAGTCACGAACTCGGCCGGTCATGCCTTCGATCACAGGTACTGACCGGTGGCAACCCTCTCTATGGCACGGCCTCCCGTGGTCTCGTCGCCTTGGGATCTGATGGTTCGTATGTAGACGATCCTCTCACCCTTCTTGCCCGAGATCTTTGCCCAGTCGTCGGGATTCGTCGTGTTGGGCAGGTCCTCGTACTCTTTGTACTCTTGGCGGATCGAGTCTAGGAGGTCCCGGGTTCTTATCCCCGGGGTGCCCGACGCTATGACCCGCTTGATCGCCAGCTTCTTCGCTCGGCGAACGATGTTTTCGATCATCGCTCCGGACGCAAAGTCCTTATAGAACATGATCTCCTTGTCACCGTTTTGGTAGGTGACTTCAAGGAACTGGTTGGCCTCGTCGTCGCGATACATCTCCAGCGTGGTTGCTTCGATCATCGCCCGGACTGCCTTGTCACGATCGCCGCCCCCGAGGGTCTCTACCTCGGTGGCATCCAGCGGGAGGTCAGAGGTCAGGTACCTGGCGAAGATCTGCTGCGCTGCTTCACGGTCGGGTCGTTCGATCTTGATCTTTACGTCCAGCCGGCCCGGTCTGAGGATCGCCGGGTCTATGAGATCCTCCCGGTTGGAGGCGCCTATGACGATCACGTTGCGCAACGCCTCTACGCCGTCGATCTCAGCCAAAAGTTGAGGAACGATCGTCGACTCCATGTCGGAGCTGATACCGGTGCCTCTCGTCCGGAAAAGTGAGTCCATCTCGTCGAAGAACACGATCACCGGGACGCCTTCCTCGCTTTTCTCCCTGGCGCGCTGGAATACCAGCCGTATCTGGCGTTCCGTTTCGCCCACGTACTTGTTCAGCAGCTCCGGTCCCTTGATGTTCAAGAAGTAGCTCCGAGCGCTGCGGTCCCCAGTAGCCTCTGAGACCTTTTTTGCCAGCGAGTTGGCCACGGCTTTGGCTATCAGCGTCTTGCCGCATCCTGGCGGCCCGTAAAGCAGGATCCCCTTCGGCGCAGGGAGTTTGTGGGCTACAAAGAGGTCCCTATGCAGGAAGGGAAGCTCGACTGCGTCGGTTATCGCCTCAATCTGGGTGTCGAGGCCACCCACGTCTTCGTAGGAGATGTCGGGGACCTCTTCGAGCACCAGTTCTTCCACCTCGGGCCTCGGAAGCTTCTCAAGTATGAGACCGGTTCTCGAGTCCATCAGAACGGTGTCCCCCGTGCGCAGCTTCGTCCCAGTCATCGACTCGGCAATATCGACGACTCTCTCCTCGTCTGCTCTTCCCACTACCAGTGCCCTGGCGCCATCGAGGAGGTCCTTGACGGTTACCACCTCACCCGATTTCTCCGCGGAACGGGCCAGCACCACATTTAGGGACTCGTTGAGAACTACCTCCGCTCCCCTGGTCAGGCCGGCCTCGTCGTCAGCAAGAGCGGGGTGCAGAGCCACTCTCATCTTCCGCCCCCCGGAGAACACGTCGACGGTCCCGTCGTCGTTACGGCCGAGCAGGGTTCCGTAGGCCGAAGGCGGCTGGGTCAGTTTGTCTACCTCTTCGCGCAGGGCGGCAATGTGCTCGCGCGCCTCACGTAGGGTGAACGTCAGCCGCTCGTTCTGCGAGATCGCCTGTTGGAGTTGCCCTTTGGTCTCCAGCAGCTTCTCCTCAAGGGTCCGAACTCTCGTAGGGGACTCGTTCATCCGTCGGCGCAGGACCAATACCTCGTCCTCGAGTGCCCTGGCATGGTCGCGAAGCTCATGAATCTCATCGCCCCCACTTTGGGAAGCCCCACCCACGTCACTTCTCAGTCCCTCGTTGTCAAAGACGTCGCTCATTGGCACCTCGCTTTTGTCTACCTTCGAACCTACCTCCACAGAAGCCGGCATAGTTGGCTTTGGGGCGATGGGGAGAAAACAGTTTCGCCCATGCGGTGTCGGCTGCCCAGCCGCTACAGTAGAGGGGGAAAAGCGCCAGAGGGCGCTTTAGAGCTATCGGACGTCGAGAATGCGAGGCAACACTCCGCGATGAAGGTTTGGATCGACCAGGATCTATGCACTGGCGATGGGCTCTGCGAGGAGATAGCTCCCGCCGTGTTCACTCTGCTCGACGACGGGCTGTCGTACGTGAAAGAAGGCGACAAAGTCTTCGACAGTCCCGGCGGACAGGAAGGTCTCGCCGTGGTTCCCGACGGCATGGAAGACGCGACCCGCGAGGCCGCCGAGGAATGCCCCGGGGAGTGCATTTTCATCGAGGAGTGATCACTACGCTAGGGGTTACCCGCCTGTTATGCATGCGCCCGTCGAGGCGTGAGCGCTGCGGGGTTCCGCTAGGAAGGCGGTTAGCTCCGAGGTGTTGAGAGCATAGGATGTCCCAGCCTGCTGGGCGGATATGGCGAAAGCGACACCTATGACCTGGCCTGACGTGTCGACGACGGCCCCGCCTGAGTCGCCTCTCGCAAGGTTCGACGCCAACACCAAGATGCTCCTTTTTGTGTTGTGTGTGCCGTAGATGTCGGGCCCTACCGCCTCCTCGATGGCCGCAACACGGGCTGGAACGATAGCGAGGGGGTCTTGGCCGTTGGGGTGTCCGAACACTGCTGCCACCTCGCCCTGCCTGGGCGATCCTATCGGTAGTGGCGTGTCGCTCAGACCTGACACCGACAGTAGCGCCAGGTCTCTGTAAGGGTCGTACGCTATGACGTTCGCGCCCAGAATCGCTCCCGACGGGGTCATCACGGATGTGGCTCCGGGCTTCTCCCCTGCTACCACGTGGGCGTTGGTGATGACCAAGCCGGGGCCGACGACAAAGCCGCTGCCTTCGTAAATCGACTGGCATGCCTGGCCTTGCACTTTCAGTGTGGAGGCTGCCACCGCAGAGACGAGCGACGGGCTCAAAGGCACCGACCCGGGGGGGGCTCCGACGTTGGCCGCCGGCGCCAGCGCGGCGAAAACCTCGGGGTTGCCGTCACCGACTATCCGTCGCAGCACGTCTAGGGCTGGGGGCGGTGCCGGCAGGTCGCGCGACATAGCCCTTGCGACAGTCGAGTCGCCGACGGCCCGGGACACTGTGCCTTGGGTAGCGGCGAGAGTCGGAAGCAAAAGCCACACGACGGTCAAGATGCCTGCCGCTCCGACGGCTGCGCCGACGAGGCGGTCGACAGTTCGCAGCGGTCCGATGGGTAGCACATGATGCAGCTTCCCGCCCACGATAAGCCCGACGGCCTGGCCAACGACAGCGCCTCCTATGAGCATCGCCACGGCAACGACTACCAGCGTGGAAGATGAAGAGTTACGTAGATGGCGGAACACGGTCGGAAGGAGTCTTGCAGCGACGTACAACCCGCCTGCTAATCCCACCCACGAGATGACCCTGCCGAGGAAGCCGATCCGGTAGCCTCCGAGCGCTGCGAGCGCGGCTACTCCGACGATGACGAGGTCCACCACCTGTCCCGGCTTCATAGCGACGGCGTCAGCTTCGGCCCGAAGCGGCTACCTAGCAGCCTCGCCGAGGTCAGGAACCCGGTGTGGGCCACCATTCGGTGGTCGGGTCGAACGGATTGGCCTTCGACGTGCCAACTGCGAAGGAGTACCTCGACCGTTTCGGCTAGCCCGAATCCGCTGTCAGCGAGGGCCGAGCGAAGGGTGGCGACCTGACCGATCGTCGGAAGGTAGGAAACCAGGATGGCCCCGGGGCGCAACGCCGCCTCGGCGGCCCGCACCAGCCGCCACGGCTCGGGGAGGTCCAGCACCATGCGGTCGAAGCCTGTTTCTGAGATCCCCTCGTAGGCGTCTCGGATGTCGACTTTGTAGCGACCGAGAGCTTCGTCGCCAAGAAAATCGCCGACGTTGGAAGTTGCTCGGGCGGCAAAGTCCTCTCTTATTTCGTACCCCGTGACATCCGCTCCGGCCCGCAGAAGGGCCATCGACATCGCCCCCGAGCCGACACCGGACTCGAACACTCGGGCTCCGGGGAATATGTCGGCGATCATGAGGATCGGACCCAGATCCTTCGGGTAAATGACCTGAGCTCCACGGGGCATTGCGAGTACCACGTCGGAAAGCGTCGGTCGGACAGCGACGTAGCGGCCGCCACGCGTGGAGCGGACCTCGCTGCCTTCGGGGGAACCGATCAGGGCGTCGTGGGGTACCGGTCCGGCGTGGGTGTGGAATTCCCCGCCTTCGCTGAGGCGAACCAGGTACCGTCGACCCTTGTTGTCGTAGAGCAGCACTCTTTCACCGGCCGAGAAGAACTCGTTCATGGCTTCGAGGAGGCCCGCTCAGCGAGTTTGCAGAAGGCGCAGGTGTCCGACACGGTCGGGTTGGCACACACCGGACAGGGGTGCAGAGATTCTCGTTCGGCGGCGGCTACCTGGCCGACGAGAGGAGCGACTTTGTCCAAGAAGCCGAAAAGGAAAGCCGTTTTGGTTCCCGGGGAGGTCTCCTCGACCCCGTTCAGCAGCTCTTTGTAGCCGAGATGACGGTTCCCAGCCGACATGGGACACTCCTCGACTATGTAGTCGATACCCTCCAAGACGCAGTAAGCCGCAGTCTCACGCTCGGCTAGGCGTACCAAGGGTTTGATCTTTCTCACGAACCCTAGGCCTTCGGCCAGGACCGGTTGCTGACGTCCCAGGTAGGCGAGATCCCACCGAAGAACGTTTCCGAGTAAGACCGCTGCTTCGTCGTCGAGGTTGTGCCCTGTAGCGATCGCCTGGTAGCCACCTTTTAGTGCCTCCGAGTTGAAAAGGTGTCTCTTCGACAGCCCGCACGCCGAGCACGGTGCGCGCTTCGCCGCACGCGACCCGGTCGGGATGTCGAAGCCGAAGTCGCTAGGCAGGTCGACCTCGACCAGCTTCGCCGAGCGGGAAGCTGCGAAGCGTCGGGCGTAACCAGCTGACTCGGGGCTGTAGTCGCCGATACCCAGCCCTATGTACAAGCCGTCCGCTTGGTAGCCGAGCCCGAGTAGGATGTCCCACAACGCCAGGGAGTCCTTGCCCCCCGACACTGCGACTAGGACCCTGTCGTCGCTAGAGAGCATCGAGTAAGCCTCGACGGTCCTGGCAACTTGGTCCCGGCAATGCTTGACGAAGCACTCGTGGCAGAAGCCGGCGTTGTGCCGGCGAATCTCGATCACCGCAAGTTGGCGGCACACGCGGCACTTCACTCGCTGCCTCCCGATATGACGGGGCGGATCTCCACGGATGCAGAATCGTCTAAGAGTGAGTCTCCTGTTACGAGGGTGCCGTCGACGATCACGAGGACAGCTTCACGGCTCATCTCCAGGTCCGCCAACAGCGACGCAACCGTGATCGGCCCCGAAACCTCAAGTGCTCGACGGGGATTGCGCAGCAGGACTTTCACTGCGTCAGGCCCCACTGGCTCAACTGTGCGGCTCGTGGAAGATTTGGAGTGTCTCTCCCGGAGCCAGACGCGAGGAGAACACGACGTCCTCGCTTCTTCTTAGGGCTCTTAGCGCCAACCATCCGAGAGCTGCTGCCGCTCCTAGGGCAGTCCAAGCTGGACTTCCTCCGGCGACGCCTCTTCGCCAACCGTGACGTACCCCCCGCCGGAGGGTTCGCTCTATTAAACCAGAGGGAGTTCTCACAGGCGTCTGACCTCAACCCAGGTTGCCTTCCGGGTGCCTCGACGCTTGCCTAGCCAAAATGACACGATCACCGCGGCCAGCGCTGCCCCGCTCGCAACCGCCACCAGCTTCGAGCGGGCCGAGTCGACCTTGGTATCCGCTTCACCCCTGATCTGCTCCAGCTTCGCTTGAATGTCGGTGATATCGACTCGTCTCGTCGGAGCTTCGACGGCTCTCGAAGACTTGGAGCGCCCTTTGCCTGAGCTCATCTGACACCTTTCGATATGCGGGTCGCTGCGACGAACGCCCCCGTCGCGGCGGCGACCGCAGCAACGCTGTAAGGAACCCAGGACAGGTCTCCCCCGAGGTGCACCCCTGCCTCGCCTTGAAGGAGGCGGAGTATGGTCAACGCGCCCAGCACTCCACCCACGGCGAGGAGCAAGGCGCCGGCGGCTCCCCATGCCACGAAGCGTACGAGGCCGCGGAGGGGGTCCACGGTCTCCTGTTTGGCGTACGTGACGACCATCCCGAGAAGTTCGCGGAGGTGATCGCCGACCGAGTCGGTCTCCTCTCGATGCGATCCGGATTGGTCACCGTTGCTTCCTGGCGTGCTCACGACTGCCCTATCTTTACCGTCCGAAGCCTTCCGGTGCAAGGACCCGCGGGCGCCACGGGTCGGACGTCGATTAGATTGCCGTGTCGGTGCGGATACTCATAGCAGTTCTAGTCGGTCTTTTCACCTGCCAGATAGCGATCTTCCTGACGACTGTGTTCCTTCATCGGACCCTGTCACACAAGGCGATCACCATGTCCAAGGGTCTCCGCTTCGCGTGTCGAACTCTGGTATGGATGTCCACCGGGATACGTCCCAGGGAGTGGGTAGGTGTCCACCGCAAGCACCACGCCTACACGGACGTCACCGGCGACCCCCACTCTCCCGTGCTCGAAGGCTTCTGGAAGGTGCAGCTGGCGAACGTGGTGCTTTACCGGCGAGGTGCTGCCGACAAGCTGAGCATCGACCGCTACTCCAAGGATCTGCCGGCGGACCGTTGGGATAGGGTGCTCTTCGACCGTTCGCTGGTCGGTCTGTCAGCGGGTATCGGACTGCTTTTTTTGGTGTTTTGGGGCAACTGGGAGATGACCCTCATAGCCTCGGGCGTGCATACGGTCTCCTACCTTGTACTTAATTCGGCAGTGAACGCCGTGGGACACTCCTTCGGGAAGCGCCCTTTTGCGGGCCTCGCGACGAACAACCAGTGGCTGGCATGGCTTACCGGCGGGGAGGGCCTCCACGGCAATCACCACGCTGCGCCGACGTCGGCTCGTCTCTCTTTCTCCCGGAGGGAGTTCGACCCGGCTTGGTGGCTCGTATCGCTAGGACGCCGGCTGCGCTGGTTGGAGGTCCGCCATCTCGCTCCGAGGCTGTCGCAGGGGGCTGTTCGGGAGGCCCAAGCGGCCTGAGCGTCAGGTGATCTGTCTCAGCTCGATGCTTTGGCGCCTGCTCGGTCCAGAGTAGGGTTGGAGCATGAACGACAAGACAGCCGAGCAGCTCGGCGTGGACGTCATCCGCGGACTCGCGATGGACGCTCCCCAGAAGGCCAATGCCGGTCATCCCGGGACTGCGATGGCGCTCGCTCCTCTCGCCCACGTGTTGTGGACGCGGATTATGCGCTACGACCCCGAAGACCCCGGTTGGGCCGACCGGGACCGGTTTGTGCTGTCGTGCGGTCATGCCTGCATCTTGTTGTACACCATGTTGTATCTAACCGGTTACGGTCTCGAGCTCGACGACCTAAAGAGCTTCCGCCAGCTTCACAGTCTCACCCCTGGGCACCCGGAGGTGCACCATACGCCTGGGATCGAAGTGACGACCGGTCCGCTCGGCCAAGGGTTCGCCAATGGCGTAGGCATGGGGATCGCAGAGCGGATCCTGCGATCGAGGTTTGGCTCTGACTTGGTCAACCACCACACCTTCGTAGTGTGCAGCGACGGAGACCTGATGGAGGGCATCAGCCACGAGGCCGCTTCCCTCGCAGGTCATCTTGGCCTGGGACGTCTCGTGTATGTGTACGACGACAACCACATCACCATCGACGGGCCGACCGAGATCTCCCTCAGCGATGATCCGGTCAAGCGATTCGAATCCTACGGCTGGCACGTCGAGAACCTAGGCGAGGCAGCCAACGACCTGGACGCTCTTGAAGGTGGCCTACGACGTGCGATGGCAGAGGAGGACCGGCCGAGCCTGCTCGTACTGCGAAGCCACATCGGCTTTCCTTCGCCGAACCTGACCGACACCTCCAAGGCGCATGGCTCGCCGTTCGGCGCCGCAGAAGTGGAGGCCACCAAGGAGGTCATGG
This sequence comes from Acidimicrobiaceae bacterium, assembly GCA_027391075.1. GTDB lineage: Bacteria > Actinomycetota > Acidimicrobiia > Acidimicrobiales > Palsa-688 > JAJZAM01. The sequence continues at coordinate 42,393 of DAHYHI010000005.1, forward strand.
GCCTGCCAGCTGACAAAGACTTCTACGTTCCCGACGACGTCCTAGCCTTCTATCGCCAAGCCGGCCGACGTTCCCGAGACGCCCGTATCGCCTGGCAGGAGCACCTTCGTTCCTGGCAAGGTGACCGCCAGGCGTGGGACGCCGCGTGGGGACAGCGCGGCGAGCCGGGCTGGCAGTCGGCTCTGCCGACGTGGGAGCCCGGCCGGTCGGTTGCGACCCGCCACTCGATTAAAGCGGCCCTGAACGCTGTCGCGGTCGCCGTGCCCGGCTTGGTGTCCGGCGGTGCCGACCTCACAGGTAACACCGGCACTCAACTCGACGGTGAAGTCCTCCAAAGTGCCGAGAATCCGGGCGGCAGGTCGGTAGCCTACGGCGTGAGGGAGCACGCTATGGGGGCAGCGATGAACGGTATGGCTCTGCACGGAGGCGTCATCCCGATCGGCGGCACGTTCTTCACTTTCAGCGACTACATGCGCGGAGCGGTGCGCCTAGCCGCCCTCTCAGACGCGAAGGTCATCTACTTCTGGACGCACGACTCGGTCGGTCTCGGGGAGGACGGGCCAACCCACCAGCCCATCGAGCAGTTGGCGGCGGTCAGGGCGATCCCAGGATTGCGGGTGATACGGCCAGCGGACGCCAACGAGTCGGCCCAGGCCCTGCGCGTGGCCATCGAACGCGAGGGCCCCACGGCGCTGATCCTGAGCCGCCAGGACGTTCCTGTGCTCGCCGGAACCTCTGAATCCGCCGCCCTTCTGGAGAAGGGCGCGTACATCCTTTCTGAAGGCGACTCGGAGCCTGACGTGGTGCTCGTCGGGACCGGTTCCGAGGTGTCGTTGTGCGTAGACGCCGCGAAGATCCTCGACACGTTCGGAGTGTCGGCAAGGGTCGTCTCCATGCCCAGCTGGGAGCTCTTCGAGGAGCAAGACGACGACTACCAAGACCAGATTCTAGGAACCGGAGCGCCGGTGCTGGCGGTCGAAGCTGCCAGCTCGTTCGGCTGGGCCCGCTACGCCGATGACAGCGTGTCAATCGACAGGTTCGGGGCTTCGGGCCCGGGTGGAGAAGTTCTCGCTTACCTGGGCTTCACAGCCGACAACGTCGCTGCCAGAGCACTGGCTCTCATCGACGCCATGGACGATCTGGACGGTTTCGGGGATATCGACGACCAAGACGACGACGAGGAGGAGGACCTCTGATGACCACACTTCATGACCTCTACGCCAACTACGGGCAAAGTCCGTGGATCGACAACCTGAATCGCCCCTCGATTCGCGATGGCGGCCTCGCCGGGCTGGTCGCCAGTGGAGTGCGGGGTGTCACCTCCAACCCGACCATTTTCGAGAAGGCGATGACCAGCTCGGACGCCTACGATGAGCAGTTCTCGAAGCTCATAAAGTCAGACAGTCCCGAAGCGGCGTTCTGGGACATGGCGATCGACGACGTCAAGGAGGCGTGCGAGATCCTGCACTCAGTGCACGAGTCGAGCGGGGGCACCGACGGGTTCGTGTCGCTTGAAGTCTCGCCGGCGCTCGCCGACGACACGGACGCGACAGTCATAGCGGCCCGGGACCTGCATTCACGGGTTGCTAAGCCGAACCTGATGGTTAAGATCCCCGCCACCCCGGCGGGAGTTCCGGCGGTTCGGACGATGATCGGCGAGGGACGTAACATAAATGTCACGCTGATCTTTAGTCTTGCTCGCTACGGCGAGGTGATGGACGCTTACTTGAGCGGCCTAGAGGCTCTGCGGTCGGCTGGCGGGGACGTTTCGACGGTGCACAGCGTCGCGTCATTCTTCGTTAGCAGGGTCGACACGGAAGTCGACGGTCGCCTGCAAGCTCTCGGGGCTGATGTTTCGCTTCACGGGAAAGCTGCTGTTGCACAAGCGAAGTTAGCCTACGAACTGTTCCAACAAAAGTTCTCAGGGCCGCGCTGGCAGGCACTGCGCGATGCTGGAGCCCACCCCCAGCGGCCTTTGTGGGCGTCGACCTCAACCAAGAACCCGGACTACCCCGACCTCCTCTACGTCGACAATCTGATTGGCCCTAACACGGTGAACACGATGCCCGACGCGACCGTAGCCGCCTTCCTCGATCACGGGGTGACGGCCCGGACCGTCGACTCGGGGCTGGACGAGGCGCACTCACTCCTCGACGCCCTCGGCACCGCAGGTGTGGACATGCAAGACGTTTCTTTGGTTCTAGAACAACGCGGTGTGTCGTCTTTCCTTGACAGCTGGAAGGCACTGCTCGGCGCGCTCGAGGCGAAAGCCGCCGCTGGCGGTCAGGCAAGGTGAGCGGCGACCCTCCCGCGAACCCGCTTGCTGCGGGCAACGAGGCCGTCCGTCAGGCTCCGCCCGGCATCCTGGTCGTCGTGGGAGCCTCCGGGGACCTGACGGCGCGCAAGCTGCTGCCGGCGATAGAGCAGCTGTCGCGGCGGAGGCTACTCCCCCGCTCTTTCGCTGTGGTCGGCGTCGCTCGGACCGAGCTCGACGACGACGGCTTCCGGAAGCTCATGACCGACTCGGTGCCTCACGCTGGCGCCGGATGGGTCGAGCTGGTCAAACGCAGCAGGTACGTGACCGGAGAGTACGGGGACCCTTCCACCTTCCAGACCTTGGGAAAGGTTCTCGGCGAGGTCGAAGCAGATATCGCTTCGACTGGAAACCGGACCTTCTACTTGGCGACGATCCCGGCAGTGTTCGAGCTGGTGGCAGACGGTCTCGGAGCTGCCGGCCTTAACCGCCCGGCCAACGAGCAGTCCGCCGTGAGGCTCGTGATCGAGAAGCCTTTCGGCCGAGACTTGGAGAGCGCCACCGATCTCGACACGGCGCTGCACCGCAACTTCGACGAGGCGCAGATTTATCGAATAGACCACTACCTCGGCAAGGAGACGGTCCAAAACGTCCTAGCCCTCCGCTTCGCGAACGCGATCTTCGAGCCACTCTGGAACCGCAGCTTCATCGACCACGTCCAGATCACAGTCGCCGAGTCGCTAGGGGTGGAAAAGCGCGGAGGTTTCTACGAGACAGCGGGCGCGTTGCGGGACATCGTCCAGAACCACGTGATGCAAGTCCTGTCGCTGACTCTGATGGAACCCCCGGGAACAATAGACGCTCAGGGCATCCGCGACGAGAAGGTCAAAGCCCTTCGAAGCGTGGTGGTTCCGACTCTTGAGAGTGTAAAGACCGACGTCGTGCGCGGCCAGTACGACAGCGGATGGAGTGAAGGCGTAGCCGTGCAGGCCTACCGCCAAGAGCCTGACGTCGACCCAAACAGCCGCACGGAGACGTTTGTCGCTATGAAGCTGATGTGTGACAACTGGCGCTGGGCGGGCGTGCCGATCTACGTGCGGACCGGTAAAAGGCTCCCCAAGAGGGTTACAGAGGTCGCGTTGCAGTTCCACCGGGTGCCTCACCTGGCTTTCGGTAGCGCCGAAAGCCAAGGGCTACGGCCGAACGCCCTGGTGCTTCGCATACAGCCCGACGAGGGCGTGGCGTTGCGTTTCGGAGCGAAGGTTCCAGGTCAGGCTTTCAACGTTCGTGACGTCCTGATGGACATGTCCTACGGTTCTGCCTTCATGGAGGACGCCCCCGACGCCTACGAACGACTTTTGCTTGACGCAATGGTTGGCGACCCAACTTTGTTCATTCGAAGCGACGAGGTCGACCAGGCGTGGAGGATCGTAGACCCGATACTCGAAGCCTGGCAGGGCCGAGCCGTGCCCCTTTCTGGGTACGCGGCGGGCACTTGGGGTCCCCGTCAGGCTGAACAGCTCATCGAACGGGACGGCCGGCAGTGGCGGAAGCCGTAGCAGTAGACAGCTGGTCCGGACAGGGTGTCCGGCTATCGGAGATAGTCGGAGCACTCGCCGACCTGAGGGACCAGTCGAGCCGTCACCACGCCTCGGCGCGCACTGCTGTCATGACTATCGTCGCTGTCGCCCCGGGCGACGAGCAGGCGTACGCGGCTACGGGGGCGCTGCGTGCCCTCGCAGGGCACCACCCGGCGAGGATCGTCCTGCTCAGACCATACCCTGACGAGGTTGCAAGCCTCGAAGGGCGCGCCACTTTGTACTCTCTCGATACAGACACCCACAACGTGAACTTCGAGGAGGTGGCGATCGAAGTCGGCGGTCAGGCAGCCAACCACCTCGACTCGTTGGTGGAGGCCTTTACACTGTCGGATCTGCCTGTCGCCGTTTGGTACGTAAGCTCGCTCCCCAACCCTTCGGACCCTCTGCTTGGAGTCGCGGACGTGGTGGTGGTCGACAGCCGTGACGCTTCCGACCCGGTCAGCTTGAGGGGCCTGCTCCAACTAGCGAGACGCCGGACGGTCGTAGATCTGAGTTGGTCCCGGCTTAAGACTTGGCGCGACCTCGGAGCGTCGCTGTTCGAGCCTGGCGAGCATCGCTCGTGGCTTGACGGCGTGGAAGTCGTCGACGTGTGCGGCAAGGTTGGTCCACGAGGCCTCATAGGAGGTTGGATCGTCGATCGGATTGGCCTCGAAGAGCAGGTGGTGACCTTCCAGGACGCACGTCACGTGTCTTTCAAGCTGACGGCCCGACGGGACGGGGAAGAAGCGACGTTCGCCGTCGAGAGGCACGACGACCGCCGGGAGGTCGTGGCAACCGTTCGCCTGCCGGGGCAGGCACCCCAGATCGCCACGGCGGAACTACCCGAGGACGCCTTGGCCTCTTCGCTCGCTGAAGCCCTCACCCGCCTGGGTCCAGACCCGGTTTGGGAAGCGGCGCTTTCGGTGGCAACTAGCCTGGCCGGGGTCTGACCGGCCTTGCAGCGCTAACCGGCCGGAGCTTGACGGACGCTTCAGTCAGCCCATCGCGCCTCCTCGCCCCCGCCAGCGCCTAGTCTCAGACGCTGTGAACGGTGAAATGGTCGTTGTCGAGGACGTCGCTGCGGAGTTCTCAGCTCGGGTAGTGCGAGCCTTTCGCGAGCGGGTCGGGGAGATCTTCAGCATCGCTTTGTCAGGCGGGGAGACCGCGCGCGAGTGTTACGAACGACTCGCTCAGGAGGGTTCCGAAGCGATCGACTGGTTGTCAGTGAATGTCTACTGGGGTGACGAACGTTGCGTTCCCGCCAACGACCCTGATTCCAACCAGCTTCTCGGCCGGAAGGCCTTGCTGGAAAGAGTAGGCGCTGCGAATGCCGTGTACCCGATGAACTGCCAGGAGGGACCCGACGCCTACCAGCTTCGACTCAGCTCGATCGAGCGCTTGGACGTCGTACACCTCGGGATGGGACCCGACGGCCACACGGCTTCATTGTTCCCCGGGTCGGCCGCCTTGGAAGCCGACCCTGGCCAGCTCGTGGTCATGAGCGAGGACCCGACCGGCAGGAACCGGCTGGCGAGGATGACCCTGTCACTGTCGGGCATAGCCCGTTCGCGTGAGGTGATTTTCACGGTAGCCGGCGAGTCGAAGCGCGATGCTGTGACCGCCCTGCTGGCGGGCGAGGACATTCCAGCCGCCCGGGTCAGCGCTGACAAGGTCACCTGGATCGTCGACCACGAAGCCCTCGGAAGGTAGCAGGTGCCTCAAGCACAAACAGTAGAAGAATGTATCGACGCCCTCGTGCAGGCCGTGGGGGTGACAGCGAACCAGGACCAGGTTGTGGAGATCCTCACGACGGTCGCTCGGCTGGCCGAGACCGGCACCGACCGCCTCGACCTGAAGATCACCAACGCCGCTCTCAAGGAGATGGCCGACGCGTTCGCGATGTTCGCGCCATACCGACACCTGCGTAAGCTGACCATGTTCGGGTCCGCTCGCACTCAACCTACCGATCCTCTGTACGCGCAGGCGAAGGAGCTCGCAAGGGTACTGGCCGCCAACGGCTGGTCGACCATAACCGGGGCGGGCCCGGGAATCATGGCGGCAGGGTTGGAAGGCGCCGGGCCGGAACGTTCGTTTGGGATCAACATACGCTTGCCCTTCGAGCAGGGCGCGAACCCGTTCATAAGGGACGATCCCAAGCTCGTGTCGATGAAGTACTTCTTCACCAGGAAGTTGATGCTCATCAAGGAGTCGTTCGCTTACGCCGTCCTGCCCGGCGGGTACGGAACCCTAGACGAGGTGTTCGAGCTTCTGACTCTCGTGCAGACCGGCAAGGCCGAGCCGGCGCCGATCGTCTTGCTCGACACACCCGGCAGTGACTACTGGCGGGGTTGGAACACCTTCCTCGCCGATCAAGTGGTATCGAGGGGGCTAGTGGGATCTGACGACCCCTGCTTGTACAAGATCGCCGTGAGTGTGGACGAGGCCGCAAGAGAGATCCTCGGTTTCTACCGGAACTACCACTCGCTTCGCTGGGTGGGTAACACCCTCGTGCTACGACTGCTCGCCAGGCCTACCGATGTCGAGGCGGAGGAGCTCTCCGAGCGCTTCGCTGACATAATGAGCGGTCCGATCAGGGTGCTCGACGCTCCGCTGCCAGCGGAGAGGAGAAGCGGCGACTTCTTGGAGTTGCCTCGCGTGTCGTTGCATTTCGACAAAATGGCCTTCGCAAGGCTCCGTCAACTCATCGACGCCCTCAACGTCTTGGAGAGCGCGCCTCCCGAAGTATCGGTTGCTCAGTCGTCGGTTGCCCAGTCTTGACCGCTCTTCTCTCAGACACCCTCGCCATCGCCGGGTACCAAGCCCCGTCACGCGTGATGTTCGGACCTCACGAGACGAACCTCGCTGACGGCCGCCGGCTGAGCAGGCGCCACGTCGCCTACTACGAAAGGCGCGCGCGGGGAGGCGTGGGGTTGATAGTCGTGGAGACGGCGTCGGTCACTCCCGGCGATTGGCCCTACGAAAGGGCACCCCTGGCCGAGGTTGCCGGGGACGGTTGGCGGTCGATCGCCGAGGCGTGCCGACCTCACGGCACTCTAGTGCTCGCCGGTCTGGGCCACAGCGGAGGGCAAGGTTCGAGCGCTTACTCCCAGCAGGTCATGTGGGCTCCTTCTCGCGTGGCCGACGCGGTGAGCCGAGAGCCCCCGGCCGAGCTAGACCAAGACGGGATCGACGAGCTGATACGGGCCTTCGCCTCGTCGGCTCGGCTCGCTGTGGAATCGGGCCTTGCCGGGGTCGAAGTCGACGCAGGCCCGTTCTCGCTGCTACGCCAATTCCACTCAGGTCTCACCAACCTGAGAACCGACCGCTACGGCAGGGACCGTTTGGCGTTCACTCGCAGCGTCCTAGCGGCCATACGAGACTCCGTCGGGGCTGATGGCGTGTTAGCTCTGCGCCTTAGCTGTGACGAGCTGGCGCCTTGGGCTGGGATAACTCCTGACGCTGCCAGCGGGCACCTCGCCGAGCTCGCACCCCTGGTTGACCTGATCACGGTCGTGCGCGGCGGCCCGTTCGACACTGGCGCCTACCGGCCGGACGGACACACACCCGCCGGTTTCAACCGGCAGCTGTGCGCCGACATGAAGCGCTCGTGCAAAGGGGTACCGGTCGCCGCCCAGGGAAGCATCGTCGACCCGGCCATGGCGGACGAGCTGCTCGGCTCCTCGGAGTGCGACATGGTGGAGATGACGAGAGCGCTGATCGCAGACGCTGCCCTCGTCGCCAAAGTGCGGTCCGGGCGCCCTGAGGAAGTCCGGCCTTGCGTTTTGTGCAACCAGGCATGCAAAGTCCGCGACAACCGCAATCCCATCGTGTCGTGTGTCATGGATCCCCTTTCGGGCTACGAGACAGCACCGCCGGGGGCTCTTGGAAAGCCCCGCAAGCGGGCGCTTCGAGTTATGGTCGTTGGCGCCGGCCCAGCCGGTTTGGAAGCCGCCGGTCTCTTCGCCGACGGCGGCATCGACGTTCGACTGCTCGACAGGCGAGAGTCCGCCGGAGGGGCGATGGCCGAGGCGGCGATGACACCAGGACAGCGCCGGCTCGCTGTCGGCGTCTACTGGCTTGAGCAACGCGCGCGCAGAGCGGGAGTTCAATTCGAGCTTGGCGCGGACGTGAAGCCATCACACGTCGAGGCGGCTCGCGCCGACGGATGGGAGGTCGTGGTCGCTACAGGCTCCAGGTTCGTGTCTGAGCGTTACCCGTCGGCGGGTACGGCGGTCCTTGACCCCCTCGACGTTCTCGCAGGTCGCTCGACGTTACCGGACGGCCCTGTAGCCGTCGTGGACCCTGTCGGGGCCTGGACGGGAGTAAACGTCGCTTACTGGCTTGCCGGCGAAGCGGGTCGAAGCGTGGCTCTCATAACTCCTGACGTGGTAGCCGGCACGCTCCTAGCACGTGGTGGCCAGCTCGGCGAGACCAACTTCCGCTTGGAGCGTTGTGGGGTCAAACGAGTTCTCAGATCGGCGGTCCGCGAGATCCGAGACGGATACGTGCGGGTGTACGACCCTTGGACCGCGCAGGAAGCGGAGGTACCGGCTGCGGTGGTGATCGACTGCGGGCACCGCCTGCCTGACGAGTCGCTGTACCAGCTTCTACGCGAGCCCAAGCCAATCCGAATCGGCGACTGCGTCGCGCCGCGGAGTGTCTTGGAGGCTGTCCTGGAGGCTAGGAGAGCCGCATGGTCGCTTGGGGCTTCGAAGAAGGTGTCGCTAAGTTGAGCCCTCACGGCCGCTACCGGCACCTTTTCGCTCCGATACGAATCGGTTCCCTGACGTTGACCAACAGGATCGTCTTCTCCGCCCACTTGACTAACTACGCGACCCAAGAGGGCCTTCCAAGCGACCAACACGTCGCCTACTACGCCGCCAGGGCTCGTGGCGGCGCTGGCCTGATAATCACAGAGGAGCACTCCACCCATCCGACCGACTGGCCCTACGAGAAGCTGATCCACGGGTTCAAACCCGAGGTCGTGCCCCGTTACCTAGCTATAACCGAGGCCGTGCACGACTTCGACGTCCCGATCCTCGCCCAGATCAACCACAACGGCGGCCAGGCGTCATCGATGTACACGCGTCTGCCTGTCTGGGCGCCGAGCGCAGTGCCCGACCCGCTTTTTCGCGAGGTCCCCAAAGCTATCGACGAAGCCGAGATAGCTGAAGTGATCGACGGGTACGCTACGGTCGCTGCGCACTGCGTAGCCGGCGGTTTCGACGGTGTCGAGCTTCAATGCTCTCACTCGTCGATAGTACGAGGCTTTTTGTCGCCCGCCACAAACCACCGTCGGGACCGTTACGGCGGCTCCCTGAGCAATCGCGCGCGGCTCGCCATGGAGATCGTGTCCGCTGTTCGCGACACGCTGGGGCGTGCCCCGGTGTTAGGGGTGCGCCTGTGCGGCGACGAACTGATCGAAGGTGGAACTACCATCGACGAAGCGGTCGAAGTAGCCAAGATGCTCCAAGACAGCGGTGCGGTCGACTACATCAACACTTCGATAGGTGTAGCCACAGCGACCCTGTTCATGATAGAGGCGAGCATGGCTGTCCCTCCCGGTTACTCGCTTTACATTCCTTCGGCGATCCGATCCTCTGTGACCCTCCCAGTGGTTGGTGTCGGACGCTTCAAGGATCCGCTCCAAGCGGAGAAGGCGATCGCCGCCGGACACTGCGACCTCGTCGGCGTCGTGCGCGGACAGATAGCCGACGCCGATTTCGCCGCCAAAGCGCGAAGCGACAATGCCGCTCACATCCGGACCTGCTTGTCGTGCAACCAGGAGTGCGTCGGCAGGATGGGCCTCAATCGATGGCTCGGCTGTATAGAGAACCCCCAGGCTGGTCGCGAGGCGACCTCGGGCGGCGAGACGGCAACGACGGCAACTAAGAAGCGCCGAGTGGTCGTCGTCGGTGGCGGCCCGGGCGGCCTTCAAGCTGCGCTGAGCGCCTCGATACGGGGCCACGAGGTGACGCTTCTAGAACGCCAGTCCCGCCTGGGCGGGCAGATCGCCGTGGCGTCCACGGTTCCCTCCCGAGCAGAGCTCCTCGACCTGACGAGGAACCTGGCCGGTGCCGCTGCCAGAGCCGGAGTGAAGATATGCACTGGCGTCGAGGCGACCGCCGATGTGATCGAGTCCTTGTCGCCAGACGTTGTCGTGCTAGCGACCGGCGCCCGTCCGGCGAGACCGTGGTGGGCTGGAGCACCCGAGGAGAACCCCCAAGTGGTGGACGTACGCGACGTCTTAGAGGGAAGGGCGGAACCCAAAGGCCGGGTGGTAATCGTCGACGAACTCGGTTTCCACCAGGCGACTTCGGTCGCCGAGCTCCTCGCCGACCGTGGCGCGTGGGTTGAGATCGTAACGCCGGCGATGGTCGTCGGAGGGGACCTCGGAGTCACTTTGGACCTGGAGACGTGGAATGTCAGAGCCCACCGCAAGGGAATTCGTCAGGCTACGGACCTGGTAGCCATGGGAGTCAACCGCGCCGACACGGAGCAAGGCGGCCACGCGGGGATCGAGCTTGCCTTGGTCCATCACCCGACCGGCGAAGCGAGCCAGCGCGTCGCCGACTGGGTCGTGGTGGCAACCCACCAAGAGCCCGAGGACGCCTTGTGGCGAGTCTTGAGCGAAGCGCCTTTCGAGGTGCACCGCGTCGGTGACTGCCTTGCGCCTCGACGGGCGCACTGTGCTGTTATCGAAGGTGACCGCGTAGGGTCGCGCATATGACGCGTGTTGGCGATGTCGTCGCAGTGGTCGTCGCTCGTGACGGTCGCGTACCTCCCGGAGCAGACGGCGCTATAAGCGAGGCGGGAGGCTCGGTGGTGCTGGCAGGTAGCGGCTTGCAAGCAGCCGTCGCCTCATTGGCCAACGCCACGGACGTGTGGTTGGCGGAGTCGGCGACTTCCTCGAAGGCGCTCCTCGACGCTGTTAGCCCCTTGCTCGACGGCGTCCGCCTAGTGATCCTCCCGGCGTCGGCGGACGGCAGAGACCTTGCGGCGACACTCTGTTACGAGATGGGCTGGGTGTGGCTCGCCGGCTCGGTGTCAGCGAGCTTCGACCCTGACAGCGACGTCGTTCGAGCCGACCTCCTCAGAGCGGACGGCCAGGTTGTGGTGCCTGCGAGGACCCGAGCGCCGGCGGTCGTTTCCCTTTGGCCTAGGCCTGCAGGCGGCACCCAGACCCCTCCGCTGACACCCGGCACGGCGATCCCAGCCAGAGTGCACCGTGAGCATCGCGCTTCGCCGGACCCGCGGGAACCGACCGGAGACGACCACCTACGCGACGATCAGCAAGGTTCTATTCAAGGTCTCCTTGTAGAGCCCGACCCTGCCACTATGGACCTCTCCGACGCCAGGCGCATCCTTGCCGGCGGGGCCGGCCTTCCCACACGAGGAGGCGGGGACGACCGAGCTGTATCAGCGTTCAACCTCTTAAGCGCCGTGGCCGTGGCGATGGGAGGCGCCGCCGGAGTCACCCGCGTCGTCAGCGACGCAGGCTGGATGAGCCACGACCGTCAGATCGGCACTACTGGAGTGACAGTAACCCCGGAGCTTTATGTCGCTTTCGGGATATCAGGGGCATCCCAACACGTGGGGGGCATTGAAGCGGCTCGCCACGTGGTCAGCGTCAACACTGACCCGTTCTGCCCGATGACCCGCATGGCTGACCTTGGCCTGGTCGCTGACGCCCCAGCTGTCCTGGCGGAGCTGGCCCGGCGACTCGGTGTGACCGTCCCCCCCGACGTTGAGGTAACCATGTGAGACCTTCCGACAAAACCGGCTTGGACGCGGCCGACTTTGACGCGGTGGTCGTCGGTGCGGGCCCTGCCGGCTCGGCCGCCGCCTTCGCACTTGCGAGAGCGGGTATGTCCGTCGTTATCGTAGAGCGCGGCCCGTATCCGGGTTCCAAGAACGTGTACGGCGGCGTCGTCTACGGTCGAATCCTCGACCAGATCGACCCCGTTTGGTGGGAGAGCGTTCCGGTGCAACGCTGGGTGGTACGCCGTTCGACGATGGTGCTTACCCCCTCGCAATCCGTTAGCTTCGATGTGCGCTCTCAGGCTTGGGGCGACCCGCCCTATAACGGCATGACCGTGTACCGTGCCGACTTCGACAGCTGGCTCGCTGATAAGGCGGTTGCTCAGGGCGCCCGGTTGGTGTGCTCCACTGTCGCCACAGGGCTGCTTCGCGACTCGAACGGTCGCGTCTGCGGAGTCCGCACGGATCGCCCGGACGGCGAGCTGCGCGCCAAGGTCGTCGTCGCAGCGGACGGGGTTAACTCCTTCCTTGCCAAGTCGGCGGGCCTGCACCGTGACATTTCGACCTCGCAGTTCACTCTCGGAGTGAAAGAAGTTCTAGACATAGAGCCAGAGGTCATCGAGTCCCGCTTCGGTCTCGCTGCGCGCGAGGGCTTAGACATCGAAGCTCTCGGCGCGACGGGCGGCATTCCCGGCGGAGGCTTCCTCTACACCAACCACGACTCGGTGTCGGTCGGGGTTGTGGTAGCGCTCGACGGTCTTGCGGCGTCGAAGCGCCGGCCGGAGGAGCTCGTAGCGTCTTTCAAGGCTCACCCGTCGATCGCCCCTTACCTGCGCAACACGACCTTGAGGGAATACTCCGCCCACCTGATCCCCGAGGGAGGATACGACTCGATGCCGGATCTCATCGCCGACGGCCTGCTCGTAGCTGGCGACGCTGCCGGGATGACCCTGGCGGCTGGCTTGTGGCTGGAAGGTGTCAACTTTGCTCTCGGGGCGGGTCTAGCAGCCGGCCGTGCGGCGGCAGCGGCGATAGCGGCTGACGACACGACCGCAAACGGCCTCGGCGGCTACCGCCGGGAGCTCGACGCTAGTTTCGTGCTCGCTGACCACGTGCGCCTCCGGCGGGCGCCGGCGCTCGTGCTTTCAGAGCGGGTGCAGGGCGTTTACAACAAGGTGTTGTGCGACCTGGCCGAGCAGATGTTCACCGTGGACAACCCGGCGCCCAAGCCAGGACTGGCGAAACTCGCTCGGCGTTCCATGCTCGCGCACGGTCTGAAGCTGCGGCATCTCGCCAAGGACGGCCTCGAAGCCGCGAGGACGTTCCGTTGAGGCCCGACTCGCGGGTGGTGTCGTTCGAGGAGCGAATGGCTACCGTCGAGTTCCGTGTCGCCGAACACGCTCACATAACCGTCGACACTGAGGTGTGCTCGTCGTGTACCACTCGCGAGTGCGTTACAGCGTGCCCGGCGAACCTCTTCGCCCAGACCGCGGAAGGGGGAATTCTGTTCAACTACGAGCAGTGCTTCGAGTGCGGGACCTGCTACATGGTCTGCAACAAGGTGGGTGCGATCTCGTGGAGTTACCCCCAAGGCGGTTTCGGTGTGGTGTTCCGACGTGGCTAATACGCCTTCGCTGTTCGTGTGCGTGGCCCCTGACGACCTGAGACCGCTGGTCGATCCGCTCAGTGGCAGGGTAACCGTCGACGAGCGCAGGGCCGCTCTTAGCGCTTCTGACGCGGCCGCCGTCGAGTACGCCTTGCGCATGGGCGAAGCGTGGGGTCTCCCTGTGGTAGCGATCACGGTCGGTCCCCCCGAATGGGAGGTCGCCCTCGCTGAGGTCGCCGCCCTGGGCGCCACAGTCTGCAGGGTTGACACTGGCCGCAACGGCGCGCCGCGCGACTTGAGTCCCGCCGAGATAGCCGGAGACCCACCCTGGGTGGCCGGTCAGCTTGCCGAACAGATACGCCGGGCCGGGCCGGCAGCGATGGTCGTCTGCGGTGACCGGTCCGCCCGACACGGCGTAGGAGCAGTCCCCGGTCTGCTCGCAGCGAAGCTGCGAATGCCGCACGCGTTGGGATTGGTGGCGGTGGAGATGACCGGATATTTGACGCTGCGAGTAGACAAGCGTCTAGAGGGTGGTTGGAGGGAGCGCATAGCGGTGACAAGTCCGTCGGTGCTATCCGTCGAAGCCGCCGGCGTCCGCCTGCGCCGAGCCGATCTCAGATCGCTCATAGGGGCTCCCCGCGACGTGGCCGAGGTAGTATCTGCGGTCGAAGTGGAGTTGCCGGGAACGGTCGACCTCGCAGCACCGCAGGCCTACCGGCCCCGGGCGCTGCGCGTCGCGCCTCCCCTCGGTGATGCCCACGAACGTCTCGTCGCCTTGGCAGGCGCGAATGTAACGGGCAGCACAAACCGTGTGATCGGCCCTCTGGATCCCGAAGAGGCAACGGATGAGTTGGTCGCCTTCCTTAGCGCTCACGGGTACCTGGCCGGCGAGACCAGCTCAGCCTGATGACTTCAGGCTTGCTGGTCGTCGCTGTTCAAAGCGTCTAGCAGCGCCGCCGCCTTGTCTACCGAGCGCCGTGCTTGAGCGAGGCGCCGTTCGACCGGGTCGCGCTTTTCCGCCCTGCGCAGTGCCTCGCGCATGCTCGCCATGCCGAGGTCGGTGAGCTCCTCCGAGATGGCCTGCAGGCGTTCGACGATGCCGGCGAGCGCACCAGTCATATCAGCCCGGCCCTTTGCGCCACCAAAAGCATGGGGTGCTCGACCCGTGCTCCGCCCCCGGCCAGCCACAACGAGCAGCCCGGGTTAGCGCTGGCGACTACGTCAGGGGCCACCCGGTCTATCAACTGGAGCTTCGCCTGGCGGATCGCCCGGGCCATCTTCGGCCGAAGGGCACTATAAGCGCCGCCAGCGCCGCAGCACACGCCGTCGTCGTCGAGTTCGACAACCGACGCGTAACGCGATAAGACCTCACGAACGGGAAGGTGAGATCTCTGCACGTGACGGAGGTGGCAGGGGTCTTGGACGGCTACCCGGAGCGGTATTGCGTCGGGTTTGACGGGTGGCAGCAGGTGAGCTCTGTCGGCGACCCACTCGTGGACGTCGTGGACTCGCATCGCGAACCTGGCGGCTTCGTCGGTGCCTACGAGACGGGCGTAGTCAAGAAGCTGAGCACCGCAGCCGGCCGAGTCGACCAGCACCGGAGCGTCGCCGGGAAATGCAGCTATAACGTTCGATGCCAGCATCTTGGCTTTCGACTTGAGACCTGCATGGGAGTGAAGTGCGCCGCAACATGCGCCGTCCGATCCTGGCAGGGAAACTCCGAATCCCATCGCAGCAAGCACCGCGATCGTGGCAGCGTGCACTGGTCTCTGCCAGGCGTCCATTACGCAGCCTGTGAACAACCAGACGTCGTTTCCTGTCGACGCCAAAGCCTCCTGGCGGACCGGCAGGCGCGGCAGGCTGAGGCGTCGCTCGATCCCCCGGGGGATCAGGTGACACCGTTGCACAACCGCTCCGACGGCCGTCAGTACCCGGAGTAGTTTTGGCCTTTCGAGCACACTGTAAGCGAGCGTCTGCCAGGGGGGGACGGCCCTAGCGGCAAGGGAGGCACGGGTGTCCTCCATGAGCGAACCGAAATGCACAGACGACGGGCAGGCCGTTTCGCATGCTCTGCACATCACGCAGGAGGATATGACCTCCAAGAAGCTGTCCGTGACAGGAGCCCCTTCGCTGACGAGGCGCATCGCTGCGATCCTACCTCGGGGCGATTTGGCCTCCTCTCCACTTACCCGGAAGGTGGGGCATGTCGAAAGGCACAGGCCGCACGAGACGCAGCAGGCGAGCTCGTCGGGGTTGAGTCCCAAGGGGTCAGCGGCGCTCACCGGGCCCACAACGACCCCCCGGACGCCGGCACTTCCACCTCGATCGGCTCCGGGCGGGCAAGCGACGCTGCATGATCCGCCAAGGGGCTGCGCGAGGGGTTCATCCTGCCTGACGGGTCGAAGTTCTCCTTGATCCGACGGTGGAGCTCCAACAGCGCCGCTGTGGGCTTCGTGGCTCGTTTGCCCACCAGGACTCCTCCTTCGCAGAGTTGTTCCTTCGCGGCCTCGTCGCAGTGCAGCACTCCGACGCCGATCTCAGCCAGCCAGCTGGCACCTTGAGTGGACGGGGCCGCTGGTACGGGCGACAGATTCCTCAGGTCGCTCGCTGGGAGGGATAGGCGTATCCCCGCTGCACCGCCGGGGACCTGGGGCGGCCCTGGAACCTCCACGAAGCCGCCGAGCACCTCCGCCGCCTGATTTGCCACATCTACCTCGTAGCCCGCTAGCCCCACCCAGGTCCTCTCGCCGTCCCAGAGCACCGACAACGGCTTGTAGAGGCGGGATCTGACGTCGAAAGGATCCGCATCATGCGAGAAGTACCAGCGCTCGGTCTGAGGTTTGGGCACGCAGCGCAACACGACCTCGGCGAAAAATGCCAGGCTTCCGTAGGAGCCGACCAGGAGCCTGCACAGGTCGAAGCCTGTGACGTTCTTGACTAACGGAGCCCCTGAGCGCACGAGACGGCCGGCTGAGGTTACCGCGGTGACCTCGAGCACGCAGTCTCGGAGCGGGCCGCGCCCGAGCCGGCGGAGCCCTGTCCGACCGCAGGCGAGCACTCCTCCGACGGTCGCCTGCTCGGGGTTGTCGGCTTCGATAGCGACGAGCTGGCCCTTCGCAGAGACCGCTTCTTGCAGCTCGGCGACGGTCGTGGCAGCCCCAACGCGGACGATCATTTCCTGCGGTTGGTGCTCTACGACCCCGCAAGGAGCGACCACCTGTCGAGCCGCAGATGAAGCCACGCCGCCCAGATGCCACTGGGTACCACCGCCCCTGCATGTAACGGGTCCAGCTTCGACGCCGCCGACCTCGCCGGCGAAGGCCTCCAGGCGGGAGCTCATATCCAAACGCCTTCAGGAACTGACGCGAGCTCACCGCATCCGGCAGCCCCCGACGGCAGGACCTTTTCGGGGTTGCAGCGGCCTTCTGGGTCGAAAGCGTCCCTCAAGCACTTCTGGGCGGCCATGTCCGCCTCGGTGAAAACCAAGGCCATCGCTTCACGCTTCTCGAGGCCGATGCCGTGCTCACCGGAGAGAGTTCCTCCTGCCCGCACGCACGCTTCTATGATCAGTTTCCCGGCCTCGTGCACCTTCGCCTCCACGCCGGGCTGGCGACGGTCGAAGACGATCAGCGGGTGCAGGTTTCCGTCGCCTGCGTGGAAGACGTTGCCGACTACCAGGCCTCTCACCCGGGCGATCTCGTTTACCTCGCTTAGGACGTCTACCAGCACCGAGCGGGGCACGACGCAGTCGTGCAGGTAGTAGTTGGGAGCGATCCTGGCGACCGCCCCGAAAGCGGACTTCCTCGCCTTCCACCACGCCGCTCGTTCGGTCTCGTCTGAGGCGACTCGTACGCTGCGAGCCCCGTAGCCTGACAGTACCGCCGCCACCGCCTCGGACTCGACTCGAACCCCTGCGGGCAGACCGTCGAGCTCGACCAGCAGCAGCGCCTCGGCGTCGGTGGGAAGCCCGGCCTGCACGTACGCTTCGACCACCGCGATGATCGTCTTGTCCATCATTTCCAAAGCGGCGGGTACGATCCCAGCGGCTATGACAGCGCTAACCGCTCTTGCAGCACTGTCCATGTCGATGAAGTCAGCCAATAGCGTAGAGACGCTCCTGGGCTTTTCGGTCAGTCGAACGCAGATCCGAGTAGCTATTCCCATGGTCCCTTCGCTGCCGACGAAACAACCGCGCAGGTCGAGGCCGTCCGGTTCGGCGTCCAACCCTCCGAGCTGGACCACCTCCCCATCGGAAAGGACCACTTCTAAAGCTGCCACGTGTGCGTTGGTCACCCCGTAGAGAAGACAGTGAGGACCTCCGGAGTTGTTAGCGACGTTACCGCCGACCGAGCAGGACTGCTGCGACGAGGGATCCGGGGCGAAGAACAAGCCATGCTCGGCGACGGCGCGGGAAAGGTCCAGGTTGATTACGCCTGGCTCCACCCAAGCCAGACGGCTCTCCACGTTGACCTCAAGAATACGGTTCATTCTCGTCGTGACCACTACTACCGGCGGCTTCGGTCCGCTCGGGACGGCTCCACCGGCGAGCCCGGTCCCCGAGCCTCGGGCAACGAACGGCCAGTCGTGCTTGCGGCACGTTCGTAGCGTGGCGGAGACCTCTTCGGTGGACGTCGGGAAGCACACCACAGCACAACGTCCGCGCATGGTGGACGCGTCGCGATCGTAAAGCGTCGTCTCGAACGGGTCAGCGTGGACACTCTCGACTCCTAGCGCGCCGCGCAGGTCAGCGATGAGAGCTCCGACGGTCATGACCATACGAGAGGTTAGCCTCGCCCGTTCAGCTTCGGCTAGGTGCCCGCCGCCCGACCTGGGTTGCAGTGTGATCGAGGATTCAACTGGGGCCTCCGGCGGGGATCAGTCCGACGGGCAGCGCACCCCGGCCGGGGGAACTTTCAAGTTGACCAAGTAGGCGTTCACGTAAGAGCGAACGCAGGAGCTGTAGCTGTAGGCTGTATGACCCTCCCCCACCCGGGTGAGGAGCACGCCGTGTTGAAGCTGCCCGGCTAAGGCGACCCCCTCGGCGTATGGTGTGGCCGGGTCGCCGGTCGTGGCGACGACGACTATCGGCGGCGATCCAACTGCACGGAGGACTCTAGGCCCGCCACTTGCTGGAACCGGCCACACCGAGCAGAGGGCTTCGCTGTAGAGGTTGAACAGCCCGAACACCGGCGCTGACTTTTCGGCCGCAGGGCCTGCAGCTTCGAGGGCTGGCAGCGACGGTGCCGGCGAATCCAGGCAGGTTACGGCCGTCTCTGCTTCTAGCTCGTTGCTGACGCCGGTTGCGTCTAGGCCTACGTAGCTGTCGAAGAGGCCGTGTAGGGTCGAGGGGTCACCTTTGCTCAGTCCCGCGAGACCAGCCTCGAGGGCAGGCCACGAGGACGGTGCATACAGGCCTGCTCCGGTCGCGTAGAGAAGCTGAGCTAGTCCGAACGGCTGTGAGGATCCCCGAACTGCCAGGGGGTGAGCTGAAACGCTCGCCATGAGGGTCTCGAACGCGCCGAGCGGGTCACTGCCTGGACGCCACGCGCATTCGGTGTCCGCCTCGCAGCTGGCAAACATCGAGTTCAGCTCCGACTCGAAGGCGCTCGATTGGGCATCGAGACTCTCGACTGCTCCAAGGTCCGGGTTAACCGCCCCGTCGAGGACCATCGCCCGGACGTGGCCAGGGAACATGTCGGCGTAGGTTGCCCCGAGGAGCGTCCCGTAGGAGAAGCCAAAATAGCTTATCGACGTTACGCCGAGAGCCTGACGGATCGTGTCCATGTCAATCGCAGCGTCCACTGTGCTCACATAGGGCAGTTCGCGACCGCTGTGCTTCTCGCATGCGTCGGCGAAGGACCGGTCCGCGGACACCAGGTTGGAGAACCCAGCGGGGCTGGTCGGGGCCGGGTTGGCGTTGACGAAGCCGAGCAGTTCGGAGCTGCCCACGCAGGTAACCGGATCGCTGCGGCCGACCCCAGGCGGGTCGAACCCCACAACGTCGAAGTTCTTCGACACAGACTGGGGCACCATAGCCATCAACTGGGCGAGGAAGTCGACTCCTGAAACCCCGGGGCCTCCGGGGTTGACGAACAGGACTCCGTCCGACGGCGACGAACCCAGGTGGCGGTCGACTGCTATCGGCACGGTACCCGGCTGGGTGGGTTTCTCTGGGTTCAGCGGCACCTCGACAGTGGCGCACTGGTACCCTCTCGGCCCGTCAGTTCCGTTGCACCCCGACCAGACAAGACCGGGCGGCGCGCCTCCAGAAGCAGAAGCCGGCCCCGGGGCGCCCCTAGCCCCGCAGGAAGCGAGCAGGCCTGCAAGACACATTGCGACCGTCACGGTCCCGACGAGGCGCCGACGTGACGCTAGCCCTGCCATCTGCCCGCAGAGCATACGCTACGGCTCGGCGGTGTATCGTTCGACTGTGGTCAACCGCAAGACCCCCCGCCGCGGCCGACCGGTGTCGCCCCAAGCTCAGACAGCCGTTCAGGCCGCATTCCCGTCCGATGGCGTGCGCGAGTGGGTCAGCGTCGTCGATCCTTTCGAGGAGCGTACCTGGATGATCGACGTCGACTTTCTGCTGTCGCGCTGGCAGTGCCTCTACGCCAGGGGCTGCCAGGGCGTGCTCACCGGACCGGCGGCGGACATCGCGCAGGGGTGCTGCTCTTACGGAGCACACTTCACCGGCGACGAGGACGCTGAGCGGGTACGGGACGCGGCAGCCTGCCTGGACTCGTCGCTTTGGCAGTTTGCCGAAGAGGGCCGCCGGGGTGGCGTAGTCGAGGTGGACGACGACGGGACGGCCACTACTCGGCTTGTCGACGACGCTTGCATCTTTTTGAACCGCCCGGGTTTCGCCGCCGGAGCCGGCTGCGCCCTCCACCTCGCTGCGATCAATTCGGGCGTTGACGCTATGACTCTGAAGCCTGACGTGTGCTGGCAGCTCCCCCTGCGCCGCTACGACAGCGACGGCGAGAACGGTAGCGTAATGTCGACGCTTAGCAGTTGGGAGCGAAAGCATTGGGGCGACGGAGGTGCGGAGTTCTACTGGTGGTGTACAGAAGTTCCGGAGGCGTTCAGCGCCACCGAGCCGCTGTACCGCTCGATGCGACAGGAGCTCCTAGCCATGATCGGGGGTGACGTCTACGCTCGCCTGGAGCGCTACCTCGACGCCAAGGAATCTGAGCGATCCCGACACGACGCCGCAACTCCAGTAGCTTTGCGGTCATCGCCAGCCGCGATCCGACCGGTCGACCATTCCTGCTCTTGTTAGGCCAGCCTTGGTTACGTCGTCTATCAGCTAGGCCCGGTGCGCCTCGGGCCCGGAAAGCTCCTCCTCATCGAGGTCTTCCATAGCAAGGCACCAGGATGCGTGCTCACCCTCGGGATCAGCCCCGCACTCAGGGCACGGCTCGACGTCCACTTCGGTCAAGCGCTTGAGAACCCGTGCCTCTTCGAAACGCCGATGCCGTCCTTTTTTCACCGTACAAGCTCCCGTTCATCGAGAACAGCCACCTCTGAGTGGCATCCATGTCATTGTATCAACACGCCGGGCCTTCCCGCCGTTGCACGTCGGGACGGCGAGATCATCCCCGGGACCGCTACTCGGCATGATCCCGACTGGATTCTCAGGATAACGCCAATGCAGCGGGTAATGTGTGGCCCCGTGCCTGACGATCTCGACGTGCAAGCCATGCTGGAACGATTCCGGATGCGAGCCCGAGCAGTTCGCCAGCGGGGAATCCCGCCGGTCGAAGGCGCTGAACGTAAAAGGTTCATGGACCAAGCGCGGATCGACTTCCAGGACTTCGCCATAATCGGAGACGCCCAAGGGCACCTAGAGGACGGGATACTGACCCTTACCGTGGACCTTCGGCCCGGGTCAGTCGACGCCGCCTCGGAGCCCGATCGGTCTTCCTGAGCTCTCCTCAAGGGCCAGGTTCCCCTCACGGGTGAATGTCAGTGCCCCTCTGCCTTCTATGAGATTGCGCAGATCCCCGAGGAGCAGATTGCTCCGCCACCCTTGAAGCAGGCGGCACTCAGGGTCATCCCGGATGAAAGCGGCCACGTCCGCCCGGGTTGCCAGCAGGCCCGGGTCGATCTTCTCGGTGCGGGCCACCTGGGCTATCCAAGCCATTATGAGCGCTACCGGCGCGCGCATTTCCTTAGGGACGTCCTCACTAGGGGGCGCGACGACCTCGTCGGGGGTAAGAACCCGTCCACGTTCGATCGCGGCGAGCAGGTCCGTCGCCAGTGAGGGTCTGACCCCCCGACCGTCGAGGCCTCGCATGGCGTTGAGGTCCTCGACTGTGGCCGGCGGCCGGTGGGCGATCGCCTGGATCGCCAGGTCGGGGAGCACGTATCGGACCGGTTGGTCGACTTCAGCAGCTTTACGCTCACGCCAAGCCGCAACCTCCTGGGCGACACCGCGCGACGCTCCTTTCAAACTACGGGCGTCTCGAAGTTTCCACCAGGACCTGGAAGGGTCGACCGCCTTGGAGCAGCGTTCGAGTAGGAGCTGGCATTCCTGGTCGACCCAGGTGATCCGCTCGGCTGCGTCGACGTCGGCATGGATCTTGTCGGCAAGATCCAAAAGGTGCTCGACGTCCGACGCGGCGTAAGCCAGCTGTGACGAGCTGAGAGGCCTCGCCTTCCAGTCGGTAAGCCGGTCGCCTTTGGCCAGTTCAAGACCGAGGTAGGACTTCACCAGCGACGCCAAACTTGCCGTGGTGTGCCCGGCGAAGCCGGCGGCTATCTGCGTGTCGAAGATCCTCCTGGGCATCGCTCCGCAAACGTGGCGGAGGATCTCCAGGTCCTGATCGCATGCGTGGGCGACCATCAACGCAGGCGAGTCGACCAGACCAGCGAGCCCGGTGACGTCGACTCGCAGCGGATCGATCAGCGCCACCCTCGCCCGGCCCGTGCCCTGCTCTCGCCAGGCGATCTGCACCAGCGCCAGGACCGGCCAGTAGGTCTTCTCACGGTGGAATTCGGTATCGAGCGCATATCGGTCTGCACCTATTAGGTCGAGTAGCAGCCTTTCAAGGTGCCGGTCGGTGTCTACGAACTCCATCGTGCATTCTCCGGGCGTCTGACCGTTCCGAGCGGCACTCGCCGGAGTTACCCGGTTCGGCTTGGTGGGCACAGACGCGACGACGACCTCAGCCACCGTAGCTCATCTTGGTGTCCTCCATGCGCAACACCTCTAGGGCCTCGGATAGCTCGGGCGGTCCACAGTCGACTATCTCTCCTACGAACAAAGTGTGACTTTTGAAGTCTGTCGCCTGGTAAAGCCGACAGTCCAGCCACGCCTGTGACATCTCCAGGATCGGCGACCCGGTTACCGCCTCGGTAATGGCAAACCCTCCTAGTTCGTCGCGTGAGCCTCCGTCTTCGAGCGGCTTGACGAACTTCCTGACTGCAGCCCGATCAGAGCGCCCCAATATATTCAGGCTGAACGCTTCGCCCTCGCGAATCAAGGTGTTGCTCAGCGCGTCGCGCTCGACGCTGACGGCGACAAGTTTCGGCTCGCTCGACACCTGCGTAGCCCAGTTGAGTGTCATCAGGTTGCGTCGAGCGGTGCCCCGAGTCCCAAGTACATAAAGGCCGCTCGGCATGCTCCACAGGATCCTACGCCGCCGGCGGTCATAGGAGGCCGGGTCCTGGCCGCGCGGGAACGGGCCTACCAGTCCAACTTTCATGGCTTATGCCTCCTCGGGCGGTTCATCGAACATCCACCGGGGCGGCTGCATCGGGCGCAGTGGCGTCTCCGAGATCCGCCACATGCTGGTGGCTTCTCCCTCGACGCACGACGATCCAGCGGCCGTGAAGGACGTCAGCACTGTCGAGCATCCTGTCCTCGCGGATCCTCTCGCCGTTCAGGTAGATAGCTCCTTGGGCGATCTGACGGCGGGCATCACCGCGTGACGATACGACCCCGCAAGCCACGGCCAAGTCCACGACGCCAAGACCCCGCTCCAGTTCGGCTCGGGAGATGCGCGTGCTCGGGACGTCGCGAACAGTCTCGGCCAGCGACGACGCGTCGAGGTCGCCTAGCGAGGAAGTGAACAACGTCTTAGCTGCGACGGCGGCCCTTCTCGCCTCCTCCTCTCCGTGGACCAGGCTTGTCACGGCGTCTGCGAGAACCTTTTGCGCCGCTCTCCGTTCCGGCTCGTCGGCCACCTGGCTTTCAAGCGACGCTATCTCCTCCTCCTCGAGCGTGGTGAAACGTCTCAGGTAGCTCACGACATCACCGTCTGGGGTTCGCATCCAGAACTGGTGGAACTCGTAGGGGGAGGTCCTCGCCGGGTCGAGCCAGACCGCTCCGCTCTCTGTCTTGCCGAACTTGGTCCCGTCGGACTTGGTCACCAGCGGCGACGTGACGCCGTAGGCTACGGCGCCGTCGCGCATCCGGCGGATGAGAGACACTCCTTCGGAGATGTTGCCCCATTGGTCGCTCCCCCCAAGTTGCAGCTCGCACCTGTAGCGGTCATAAAGCTGGACGAAATCCCACGCCTGGAGGAGCATGTAGCTGAACTCGGTGAAAGACAGGCTTTCCCCTTGCCTTTCGAGGCGTGTCCGGACCGAGTCCTTGCGGACCATCTCGTTGACGCTGAAAAACTTTCCCACCTCCCTCAGGAACTCGATGAGGCCGACCTGGCCGAGCCACTCGAAGTTGTCAGCGAGGATCGCTGGAGCGCCGTCGTCGACCTCGAGCAGACGGGATATCTGAGCAGTGATCGCATCGCGATTGGCTCGCAGAGCTTCCGGTGGGAGCAAATTGCGCTCCTCGCTCTTACCACTCGGATCTCCGATCATACCCGTGCCACCCCCCACCAGAGCTATAGGACGGCTTCCGTTACTGGCCAGCAGCCTGAGCAGGCACAGCTGTTGAAGGTGGCCGACGTGGAGGCTACCGGCGGTCGGGTCGAAGCCGATGTAGGCGACTATCGGGCCGGCTTCGAGGCGTTCGGCGAGACCGTCCCGGTCGGTGACTTGATGCAGCAGACCCCGCCAGGCCAACTCGTGGAGAAACGACGACATGCATACAGTCTCCCACGCTAGGCGCAGGGAGCCTGCCCGAGAGCCGGTGGCACAAAGCTCCCGGGAGTTCCCAAGCCTCAATGTGAGTAAAGATAGACGTGTGCGATGCGCCGGGATACTTCTTACAGGGGGATCGAGCCGGCGGATGGGAACTGACAAAGCGAGACTGCGAGTGTCGACTGGCCCGACGTCCTCGTCGACACTCGCAGTCAGGACAGCTGAGGTTCTCAAGTCAGTCACGGTTCTCGCTGTCGAGGTCGGCGAGGGAGCGAGCGGTCTGGCTTGCAGCGTCGAGGACCCCGCCGGCGGTGGACCTCTAGCTGGGTTTGTGCAAGGCGCCAGGCAGCTGAGGGCGACTGGATGGGAAGGACCTCTCCTAGTTGTAGCCACGGATATGCCCCTCCTTAATGCCGAACTGCTGCGGTGGCTGGTTGAATACCCTGGCTACCGGGGTGTGGTACCTGTTGTCGGCGGTCGGCCGCAGTCGTTGTGCGCCCGTTATTCTCCCGAGGAGGTCCAAGTCGCACGCGACGTCTATGCCCGAGGGTCTCGCTCGATGCGCGACTTCCTCTCCGCCGGACAGCCAAGGATGCTCGACCCCACCACCAGTGGAGCACCGGTTGGATGGGAGTCTTTCCTCGCCGACGCGGACACGCCTGAGGACCTGGCCGATCTGCACCGACTCGCGCAGTCCTGGCCGTCAGCGCCGACGTTGCGCTACCCCGCACCGCCGGCTAACGCTACCCCAGCCAAGCGACCCGGATCGGTGACAGCGCTGAGGGTCCTCAAGGTACGGCCCGGACGACGGACGGAGCTACCCGACGACGTGGCGACTGAGGAACCTCTTCAGGTGATGATCGCCGGCCCCGGCGAACGTGCGGCGCCTCTAGCGGTGACGATGAGAACCCCCGGCCATGATTTCGAGTTGGCTGCGGGATTCGTCTTCAGTGAAGGGGTAGCCGGTCGCGACGAGATCCGCTCGGTCGACTACTGCGAGGCCGCTGGTTCCGACCTGACCGTCCGCTGGAACCACGTGGCTGTGCGCCTGTCGCGGCCGCTACCACGAGACATAGCAGTTAGGGCCTTCAACGCTTCTGCCAGTTGCGGCACCTGTGGGAAGGCGACGATCGACGACCTGTTCGTTTCGTGTGGCCGGCTCGATGCCGGTCATCCCTGGTCGGCGTCGGTCATACCAGTCTTCTTCGAGGGTCTGCGGAGCGCCCAGAAGGCATTCGACCGCACCGGCGGGCTGCACGCAGCCGGCCTGTTCGACCGGGAAGGAGTCCCGATCGTCGTTCGAGAAGATATCGGCAGGCACAACGCAGTCGACAAGGTGATCGGCGCCACGATCCTCAGATCTGCCAAGCTTGACGCCGAGCCAGGAGGCTACGCCCTTGCGGTCTCAGGCAGAGTGAGCTTCGAGATAGTCCAAAAGGCAGCGGTAGCGGGTATTGGGCTTCTGGCGGCGGTTTCAGCGCCGTCCAGCCTGGCGGTGCAGGCAGCCGCACAGCTGGGAGTGACTCTCGTGGCGTTCGTGCGCAACGAGAGTTTCAACGTGTACAGCCATTCGGAGTTCGTCGCCTTCTAAGAAGCCGCGGTCGCTGGCCGAGCGCGTTGAAAGGCCCGCCCTGCGGGCGGACCTTTCAACCTCGGACGTGCAGCGTCGGTTAGCCCAAGCGTCTGACGTTCGCAGCCTGAAGGCCTTTGGGGCCCTGGTTAACTTCGAACTCGACTTTGTCGTTCTCTTCGAGGTTACGGTACCCGTTACCGTCGATAGCACTGAAATGCACGAAGACGTCGGGGCCACTGTCCTGGGAGATGAATCCGTATCCCTTTTCCGAGTTGAACCACTTCACTGTTCCGGTTGCCACAAGCAATCCCTCCTTTCTTGGCCGGAGCGGACCTCCCTCCTCGTTGGAGGAGCGGGCCCGGCGGCCTCCGGCCTGAGCCGGAGAGGGAGTCTGCCTCGACTCGATGCTTCCACCCTCGCGCCGTAAAGGGTAGCACGCCTGATGGCCGGTGCATAGTGTCTTTCGTCTATGCGAGACGTCGCTGTCGTAGCCCACACCCACTGGGACCGCGAGTGGTACCTGCCCTTCGAGACGCTTCGGGCCAGACTCGTCACGGTGATCGACGACGTCTTGGAAGTCTTGGAACACGACCCCAGCTTCTCCCACTTCCACCTGGACGGCCAGGTTGCACTCGTCGACGACTACCTCGCCGCTCGACCGTCACACGGCGCCCGCTTGGCTAGCCTCGCAGCGGACGGACGGCTGGCCGTCGGACCTTGGTATTGCCTCATGGACGAGTTCTGCGTGTCGGCGGAAACCGTGTTGCGTAACTTGGAACTCGGTGTCGCCAGAGCCAGGCAGATCGGGGGCCTTTGTGAGGTCGGCTACCTGCCAGACATGTTCGGACATTTAACGCAGATGCCGCAGATCCTCGCCAGCGCCGGGTTCGGCCATGCCGTGGTCTGGCGCGGTGTGGGAGCCGAGGTAAGCGCCACCGCCTTTCGATGGCGTTCCCCTGACGGCTCCGAGGTGCGCTGTGAGTACCTCCCTGCGGGTTACGCGGTCGGGGCGTACCTGCCAGACGCGTCGGGGTCACTCGTAGAGCGGGCAGCCGACTACGAGAGCCAGATCGGCGAGTTTCTCAAAGCAGATCAGACGCTGCTTTTGATGTGCGGAGGGGATCATCATCCGATCCTGGGTCATCTGCCGGAATCGTTGGCAAGGGCGAACGACTCACAAGACGCCTACCGCTTCGAGCTCACAGATCTGAAGTCTTACCTGGGCCAAGCTGACTCCGAGGATCTCGGTGTGGTCGCCGGCGAGCTAAGAGACAACATACGGGCACCGCTTTTACCTGGAGTGCTATCGACCAGAGTCGACATCAAACAGGCTTGCGCCGAGGCGGAGATGGCATTGGAGAAGCTCGCCGAGCCGCTCGCCGTGCTGTGGTTGCCGCAGTCTCACTGGCCCGACAGCCTCGAAGGCGCCTGGTTCGACATGGTGCGCAACTCGGCGCACGACTCGGTATGCGGATGCTCTGCGGACCCCGTCGCAAGAGCGGTCCTGGCGCGCTATGACAGCGCAGCCGCCGTGGCTGGTACGGCTGTGTCCGCCGCTCTGGCGGTCGCCGGCGTCGCGACGGCCACGCCGGGTGTCATGGTCGTGAACCCCTCGTCGTTCACCCGCAGCGGTCTGGTGGAACTGACCCTGCCAGGCTCTGAACCGCCCGACGGAGCCCAGGTTCTCTCTGCGTGTGACGGTGCCACAGTCCAGCGGATCGCTACGGGCCGGGACCTCGCCACGGTGCTGGACGACCTGACTGCTTCGGGCTGGCTCGGCGTCGACGCTCCGATCGTGGACGCTGGTGTTACCCAGATGCTCGGCGGGACCGGGGTCGACGTCTGGTTGAGGACTGACGCAGCGGCAATTCCCGAACCGCGAGTCGCTGGCCGCTTCGCCGCGGTCTGGGCCAAAGCAGGAGCCGCGAAGGGCGACCCGCTGCTCCTAAGGGTCACCCGGGCCGCTTCTGTTCGAGTGCTTGCTCGGGTGAGGGACGTAGCGGGGTATGGCTGGGCGATACTCGAAGCCTGCCAGGAGACTCCGAGTGGGTCCTCGACAAGAGTCGACGTCACCCGTGACGAGCGTGGCGTCACAGTCGACAACGGACTCCTCGAAGCCCGAATCGACCTCGCAACCGGCGAGCTCACTCTCGGGGGTATCTCGGGTCTGAACGCAATCAGCGAAGAGTTCGATGCCGGCGACGGCTACAACTTCGCCCCCCTGCCCACCAGCCCAGGTCGCTGCGAGCCATACGAGGTCGACGTAGAGGTGACAGAGACCGGTCCGTTGAGGGGTAGGGTTCGTGTGTCACGAAGCTACAGTTGGGGTTCTGCGCCGTCCCACGCCGACCCCGGTAGCGAACCGGATGCCGACTTGGATAACAGGTCCGCCGGAAGGTCGGTGAAGGTAATCTCGGAGATCGAGCTTCGTTGCGACGAGAAGGTCGTGCGGGTAACGACAACGTTCGACAATACGGTCCGCAATCACAGGGTCAGAGTGCTCTTTCCTCTAAGTGGACCGGTTGCGTCGACCGTCGCCGAGTGTGCGTTCGCCACCGTGGAGCGAGTGCACAGCCCCAAGGATCTCGGCGTGCCCCCTCGCGTCGAGGCCCCACCGGTTACCTTCCCGTCCCGGCGTTTCGTCACCGCCGGAAGGCTCACGGTCCTGCACCGAGGACTTCTCGAGTACGGGCTCTCCGACGACGCCAGGGTGCTGGCGCTCACACTGCTTAGAGGAACCGGCCTGCTCGCAAGGGCGGGGGTGTCGACTAGGCCCGTCATAGCCGGGCCGCCTGTGCGCGTAGAAGGCGCCCAGCTTCTCGGTAAGCGCACCTTCGAGTACGCTTTAGCGCCCGACTGCGAAGACCCTTTCAAGACGGCTGACAGTTTGTGGAGTCCCCTGATAGCTCTGCAGGCGTCAGGAGGTGGCACGCTCGCCGACAGGGGAAGCAGACTTGAGATACAAGGCGGCGTGGTCTCGTCCCTGCGACGGGTGCAAGGCCGCGTCGAAGTTCGGGTTTTCAACCCGTCCGGATCCCCCGTGACCGTGAAGGTGCCAGGCAGGAGCGGACAGCTCGTCGAGCTTTCAGGTAGGACCGTGGCCGACTGGTCAGAGACCTTCGACCTGGGTGCGTGGCGCTTCGCTACGGCCCGCCTCGACGGTGCGGAGGTTGACTGAACCGACGCGCCAGAGCGACGTCCGGCTGACAGCAACGGTGCGCTGCGAACATGGCTCAGTTCCCCGAAGACGCGGACGGCGAGGTCAGCGGCGAAGCCTGGGTCAGTTGCAGGGACGCCTGAACCGGGAGAAGCTCGACCCAGGTAGGCCCGGGAGCAAAGTTCACGGGTTGGCCGTTCGGCCCGACGAATTGGGTCGGAACCGACGTGTTCGAGCGTGACCACGTGGCGTTATAAGCGGCCCCTCCGGTGAGGATGGTCACCTGGCCTGACCCGACCGTCTGGCTGTGCACGCCGAGCGACCCGTTGACGTCTTCGGGGACCGTGCCGAGACTCGTGGTTACACGCTCGATGACGACGTTCGTCGCTGTCACCGCAGTGCCGTCTGCGTCGACGTTAGGGACCCCGGCATAGAGGCGCACCCAATTCGAGGTCGAGGGATCCCAGCGCCATTGCACGTTCAAGATCCCCGAGAAGAGCAGTGTCGCCTCGGAAGTTGGCGTGCCGGGCTCCGCCGGCTTTCCGTAGTGGAAAATGGGTGTCGGCGGCGTGGTGGAGTGGTCGAGCGCCCAAAGCGCCGACGTGGACGTGTAGAGGTTCTCCGGCGCGTAACGGGACGCTATCCGTGTGGAGGCCTGCGGGTGGGTGAACAGGTCGAGGTCGTAGACGCTCGAGTCTGCCACGAGGTTGACGTCAGGGATGATCCCCCCAGCGAAGGCGAACGCCGGATGGCCGAACTGGGCGAGGAGCTGCGTGTCGATCCACCTAGTCGAACGGACCGGACCAATCTCCGGCGCTTCCTGGCACTGATAGACAGCCAAGAGGCGGGTGATGTTACCCTCGATCGGCTCTTCGAAGACGATGTCGGCGTGCCCAAGCCCGCTTTGTGGTCTGGCCGCGGGGTCGTTGCCTATCTTCACCGCCAACGCCGGGCGGGCCGGCGACGTCCCTCCGGGGACGCTTGCGCCCGTCAGCGGGCACACCGCCGTGGAGGTCGGGGTGGTCGGGGGGGTAGAGCTGGTAGTGGCCGGGAGGGTGGAAGGGGTCACTGTTGTCGAAGGCGACGTGGCTGTCTTGGCCTTCGAGGACGGTTGCAGGACCAACGCCGCTGTCACCGCCAACGCCGCAAGGATTGCCACGCCACCTCCTCCGATCAGCCAGAGGCGCCGACTGGAGCTTCGTCGCTGTGCGTGGGCAGGTCGCGGTTTGGGCACCCGCAGTTCATAGCATCTTCGAAGCTCGAATTGGTGTACCTCTCGAAGCTCCGGCCTGCTTGTATATTCGCCGGGTGCCAAAACACCGCCCAGCGCACGTCCGCCGCTCCCGAAATACGACACTTGCGGCTCTACTGGCAGGCGTCGCGTTGGTGGGGACGGTCGTCTTCGCTGCGGCTACGTCCGGCGCAGGACACCGAAGCTCCCCAACTGCATCGAAGGCGACCGCTTCGCTATCAGCCTCGGGAACCAAGCCGACTTCCAAAACGAGCTTGGCGCCGGCAACCCAGACCGCTAGCTTCGCCGGCCCTACCGGTCCCGAAGCCCCTTGGGTGCTCGCCGAGAACGCCAAGCCGGGTACGACCGCGTGGGCGATCACAGGAACGCAAACTTCGACAGGCATCATGGGCTACTCGAACCGGGTACAAGCCCAAGACGGCCAAAGCGTGTCGCTTTACGTTTCCACCCAGGCGGCGTCCTTCCAGGTCCAGGCTTACAGGATGGGTTACTACCAGGGGAAAGGGGCGCGCCTGGTGTGGAGCTCAGCCGCCGAGCCGGGCGTCGTACAGCCGGCTTGTCCTGTCAGCTCCGGGGTCAACATGGTGGAATGCCATTGGGCCCCGTCGCTTTCTTTCAAAGTCGACTCGTCTTGGGTTCAAGGGCAGTACCTCTTGAAATTGGTCGGGTCCGGTGGCCAGCAGAGCTACGTGCCTCTCACCGTCTGGGACCCGTCTAGCACCGCCACGTACGTCGTCATGTCGGCGGTGCTCACCGAGCAGGTGTTCAACGCTTTCGGCGGCTACGACCTCTACCAGGGTGCGACGCCGTGCGCTGCGAACCACTACCCGTGCTCGACGCGCGCCAGGGTAGTCTCCTTCGACCGTCCTTACGCCTCCGGCAACGGCGCCGGGGGTTACCTGAGCCTCATGTACCCGCTCACGAGGCTCATGGAGCAGCACGGCTTGGACGTCACCTACTGGACTGACATCACCTTGGACGAGCACCCGAACCTTCTCGCCGATCACAAGGTTCTGATCTCGCCGGGCCACGACGAGGAATGGTCTAACTCGATGCGCCAGGCGGCGGTTGCCGGCGCGTCCGCCGGGGTCAACCTGGTGTTCTTCGGGGCTAGCCCGATTTTGCGCAAAGTCCGCCTGCAACCGTCGCCGTTGGGCGCCGACCGCGAGGTGGTTAACTATCGAAACCCGGCCAAAGACCCCCTCTACAGGGTGGACAACGCCGAAGTGTCACAGAACTGGTGGGGGCAGGCTCCAGCGGACATGCCGGCGAGTACCCTGGTCGGAGCCAGCTACGTGGGTTTCAATAACGTAGCTAGCTTCCCGTTCGTGGTGTCGGACCCGACGTCGTGGCTCTACGCCGGGACAGGGCTGAGGGCAGGCGAGCAGATCCCCGGGGTCATGGCCAGCGACTTTCAGGCTTACGACCCGTCGCGTTCGTCGAACCCGCCCAACGTGGAGATCCTTTCCCATTCCCCTGTCACGGTGCAGTACAACCCGTCCAGACATTTCGCGGACACCGTCTTCTACACCATGTCCGAAAGCCAGGCGGGCGTCTTCACCTCCGGCACCGTGAACTGGATACCGTCCCTCGCCGCTTCATGCCCGGCGAACGCGAGTCCTTGCCCTTCTCAGGTCATGGCTGAGCTGACCCTTAACATCATGAGAGTCTTCGGCGAAGGCCCTGTAGGTCGCTCCTACCCGTCGAAGGCCAACTGGCGGACCTTCTACGGCTGATCCGGCCTATCACCACCACGAGGGGTGATGGGCCGGCTGGCCAGTTCCCCTGATGCCGCAGTACTAGTAGCCGCTGACTGTGTCGACGAGCCCTTCGAGGGTTTCCCCTGCAGCGAAGCGAGCGACGTTGGTCGAGATCCGCGCTGCAAGTAGGGGTTCTACCATCTCCTGGGTATCGGCTGTGTGTGGAGTGATGATGCAATTTGGGGCATTCCAGAGGGGATGACCGTCTGGCAGCGGCTCGGGGTCGGTGACGTCGAGCGCA
This sequence comes from Acidimicrobiaceae bacterium, assembly GCA_027391075.1. Lineage (GTDB taxonomy): Bacteria > Actinomycetota > Acidimicrobiia > Acidimicrobiales > Palsa-688 > JAJZAM01. Next base: position 74,623 of record DAHYHI010000005.1, read on the forward strand.
GCCCCGGCTATGGTCTGGTCGTACAGAGCGGAGACCAAAGCGTCGGTGTCGACGTGGGCTCCCCTTGCTACGTTTACCAGCCAGCCTTGCTCGCCGATCGCGCTGAGCGCGTCGGCGTCGATAATCGAACGGGTCTGCTCGGTCAAAGCCAGCGCCACGAACACCACCGTCGCTGACGTCACCGCTTCGACGAGCGATCCTGGTCCTACGGTCCTGGTAGCCCCACGAAGGGGTTCGGAACTGCGCCTGACCACGGTGGTGCTCGCGCTGTAAGGCTCGAGAAGGCGCAGCAACTCTTTCGCTATTCCGCCTCCTCCGAGGATCGCCACTTGTGCCCCGTAGAGCGTAGTTCCCGCCGGTTCACCCCAAGTCTTGGCGATCACCCGCTCGTGAAGGCGCCGAAGACCTGCCAGGGCCAGCGCCATGGCGTGCTCTGCGACCGGCTGGGCGTACGATCCCTTCGCGCACGTCCAGACCAGGCTCGTGTCGAACACTCCGGCAGCGAAGTGGCGTTCCACGCCGGCGAGGGGCAGCTGCACCCAACGCAACGTCGGAGTGTCAGCGACGACCCTCGACAGTTCGGGCAGGTGCCTCGGGGAGATCCAAACGAGAGCCTCTGGGTGCTCTCCCAGCCCAACAAGCTGGCCTCCGCCGGCTACTACGGCCGCCTCGGCGAACGCGACGCTTCGCGGTCCGATAGCAACTCTGGGTCTGGAGTGCGCGCTCACATCCTCTCCGGGGCGTCTATGCCGAGCAATTCCAGTCCTTGGCCGAGCACCGCTGAAGTGAGGGCGCACAAAGTCAGCCGACTGCGCATCGTCGCTTCGTCGGGGGCTTTGAGCACCGGGCATGCTTCGAAGAAAGAGGTGAACACTCCCGCGAGATCGTACAGGTATGCGCAGAGCTTGTGCGGGCTCCACGTTTCGAGGGCCGAAGCGAACGCCCCGGAGAAACCGGTTAGGGCAAGCGCAAGGTCGCGCTCGGAGGGTTCTGCGACCCTCACATCGGTTGGCGTCCCGGCAAAGTCTGCGGGGTCCAGTCCGGCTCTGCGGAAGATAGAAAGGCAGCGGACACGGGCGTACTGCAGGTAAGGCCCGGTGTTGCCGTCGAAGCTGATCATGCGGTCGAGATCGAAGACATAGTCGCGAGCTCGGTCCGTCGACAAGTCCGAGTATTTGACAGCTCCGATCCCGATGGCCCTAGCGAGATGCTCGCGTTCGTCGGCGTCGAGGTCGGCCGAACGTGACGACACGGCAGCGCGGGCACGTTCCACGGCCTCGTCGAGAAGGTCCACGAGCTTGAAGGTTTTACCTGCGCGGGTCTTGAACATCTTGCGGTCCGGGCCGAGGACGCTCCCAAACGAAACGTGAACTGCACGCTCGCGCGAAGGCAGCCAACCGGCCTTGAAAGCCACGTCGAAGCACATCGCCAGGTGTTGAGCCTGCGGTGCGCCCACCACGTAGAGCGCAACGTCCGCTCCGAGGCGGCCGAAGCGATCCCACAGCGTCGCCAGGTCAGTCGCAGCGTAGCCGTATCCGCCGTCAGACTTGCGAACTATCAGTGGGAGTGGCGTGCCCTCCCTGGTTGTCCAGCCTTCGACGAACACGCACTTAGCCCCGTCGCTGTCGACGAGGAGGCCTTTCGCTTCGAGTTGGATGACGACCTCGTCGAGCATGGGGTTGTAGAAGCTCTCCCCGACCACGTCCTGGCGGGTCAGGTCTACCCCCAGCTTGTCGTAGACCTCGTCGAAATAGCGAAGGCTCTCCTCGACGAGGATCCTCCACAGCCGTAAGGTCTCAGGGTCCCCGGACTGCAGGGCGACCACGCGCCTGCGGCTGCGCTCCTGCATTTCGGGTGACGCTTCGAACGCAACCCGAGCCTGGCGGTAGAATCCGTCAAGGTCCCCCACCGACAGCTCGTGCGCTCCTGAAGTCTCCCCGATGTCTAGGAGGTGCTCGATGAGCATTCCAAACTGCGTTCCCCAATCTCCGACGTGGTTCTCCCGTATGACTTGGTGGCCGGCGAAGACAAGCATCCGACACAGGCAGTCTCCGATGACCGTCGTGCGCAGATGGCCGGCATGCATCTCCTTGGCCACGTTGGGGGCGGAATAGTCGACTACGACTCGCAGCGCGTCGGCTGCGCCGCTAACGCCCAACCTCGTGTCAGCGGCCAGCTCCTCGAGACAGGAGGCGATCAGGTCGTCGGCAAGTCTGATGTTGACGAAGCCCTGAGGGGTCACCTCAACAGTGCTGCAGAGGTCCTTGAGACCGTCCTCCCGGGCTACCCCGGCGGCCACGTCAGCCGGCGAACGGCCCAGCTTCTTGGCTGCGGCCATGGCGCCGTTTACCTGGAAGTCGAAGCCTTCTCGACTGGACGGGCGCAGCATCGGATCCGCGCCTGGCACTAGCCGGTCGAAGGCGGGCTTTAGAAGGGAGGTTAGGATCTGCTCTGGTGCGGCCATTTCAACATCCTTGGAAAAAGTGGGGTTCGTGCGCCAACCGGTACCTTGGCTGGCTGTGACTTTTACTGACGGGTCAGCTCTCGAGTTCGTATCGGTCGGTCTGGACCGTCCTGGTGTTACAGTCCTCGAAGGGGTCGACTGGGCGGTCGGGCGAGGTGAACGGTGGGTGGTCCTGGGCCCCAACGGTTGCGGTAAGACGACGACCTTCCAGCTCGCTTCGGGTTACTTGCACCCCAGCCGGGGGACGGTGTCGATCTTAGGCGGTCGACTCGGTCGGGTCGACGTGCGAGCGTTGCGGAAGCGGGTCGGCATAGTCTCGAGCGCAGTGGCCAAGAAGCTCCTTCCAGGCGTAAGCGCACTTGAGGTGGTCATATCCGGCCGTAACGGCGACCTGGAGCCGTGGTGGGGATCCTACGACGACGCTGACAGGGAACGAGCAGCCGGACTCCTTCTCGAGGCGGGTATAGCCGAAGTGGCCGGCCGGCCTTTCGGTGCGCTGTCGGAAGGGGAGCGCCAGCGGGTTCTTCTGGCACGCGCTCTTATGTCAGAACCCGAGTTGCTGCTACTCGACGAACCCGCCGCCGGCCTCGACATGGGAGCCCGGGAACGTCTCGTGGCCTTCCTGGGCTCGGTGGCTTCCGGTCCCGCCTCGGTGACGGCGGTGATGGTCACCCACCACGTGGAGGAGATCCCCGCAAGTTTCACCCACGCTCTTCTACTTCGATCCGGAACTGTCGTCGCGAAAGGACCTCTCGACGAGGTGATGACCTCGGATCTGATCTCACTGACCTTCGACGTCGAGGTAACGGTAGGTAGCCGCCAAGGGAGATGGAGCGCCACGTCCCGATCGGCCTGAACCTCTCGGTCGGCCTGAATCTCCGAGTGATCGGACCCCTTCGGACGGCGCCTGCGACGACCGCCTGTCAGGGTCTGTTCAGACTACGTTCGCTCTAAGGAAACTGACGGTAGCTTCCCACGCTGCTCGTGCCGCTTCGGGGTCGTAGGTGCCAAGCAGGTTCTCGTCGTTCAAGAAAGCGTGACCTGCCGGATAGCGGACCACCTTGATCTCCCTGGGGTTCCCGGTCCTTAGAGACTCCTCAAGGTTCGCCGGGGCGTCAGGGGACATGAAGGCGTCCTGATCTCCGAAATGGGCGAGCACGGCGGCTTGGAGTCCGCTGTAGTCGTCGGGCATGGGGCCGACCGGGTAGAACGGCACGGCTGCCGTAACCCGACTTCCCTCCTGGGCCGCCATCCGCAAGACGAAGGCGCCTCCCATGCAGAAACCGACCAACCCAACCGTCTCAGAGGTCACCTCAGGGCGTGCCAGAAGAAAGTCGATGGCACCAGCCAGGTCCCTGGTAGCCCTGTCTACCGGCAGAGCCGACATCATCTCCCCAGCCTCGGCTGCGTCGTGAGTCGTCGCGCCGCCGTAGAGGTCGGGAGCCAAAGCTACGAAGCCTGCGCTAGCCAGCCGGTCGGTTACGTCGGCGATGTGCGAGGTCAGGCCCCACCATTCCTGGATGACCAACACGCCCGGTCCCTGCGCAGCCTCCGGTAGCGCTAGATACCCGTGGGCGTTAGTGCCGTTACTGGCGAAGGTGACGTTCTGGCGTGGGTTAGGTACTTCGGCGGGCACCTCTCAGTCCCTTCCAGCCAGGACCGTAGACAGCCGGGTGTCGATATCTGCCACCGCGTACAGGTTCCTGCCTAGGGTCTCGGTCAGCCAACCTTCGACCTGGCTCCTGGCAGAACCCTCTGATAGGGCTCCCCAGATCTCGAGGAGGCCGTCTTGGACCACCGATGCCGAGACAGAGACCTGGCCGTCGAGCTGTCGGCGAAAGGCCGACAACGCTGCTTCGATCGGATCAGCTCCGGCCTGGCTTGGGGGGGAGGTGTATTCGGCTGCAGGTGCTTCGGTCACGTTGTCAGCCTAGATCAGGATTGACGAATACCGGCTGGCGCCCTTCGATACGGGCTCTGACAGCCTCGGACTGATTTGGGCTTCCGATGAGCGCCGCCATCTCGGCTGACTCTGCTGCGAGCATGTCAGCTACGGTCGCGCTGGGCGCCGGCGAGAAGAGGCGCTTGGCTGCTCTGACCGCGTCTGGGTTGCGGCTAGCGATATCCGCCGCCAGGCGTAGAGCCTCGCCGCGAGGGTCTTCGCAGCAGCGGGTAGCGAGACCGATACGCGCCGCTTCGTCCCCTGACACCATCCTGGCCGTCCACGCAAGTTCCTTGGCTACGTCAGCTCCGACCAACCTGGGGAGCGTCACCGTAGCGCTCATGTCGGGCACCAGACCCCAAGAGATCTCGAAAATCGAGATCTTGGCGTCCGGGGCCATGAGCCGAATGTCCGCCCCGAGAGCGATTTGAGCTCCTCCGCCGAGGGCCACACCATGGACCGCCGCTATGACCGGGACCGCCAGCAGCGACCAGCCGTAGGCGACCAGCTGGGCCCGGTTGGCTATCCCGCCGGCCGTCCGCTCGGCGAGGCCTGCCGTGGTGGACCGATCGGCTCCGGCCATAGCGGCCAGGGAGGCCATGTCGAGCCCAGCGCAGAAGGCACGCCCTTCGCCGGATAGCACGACCGCCCGAACGCTGCTGTCCTTGCCTAGCTCCTCCAAGGTCTCGCCTATCGCCTCGAACATCGCCCCGTCTAGGGCATTCAACTTGTCGGGACGGTTCAGCCTGACGTCTGCGACGCCAGCAGTGATTTCTACGAGCACGCGCTTTTGGGAGGTCATTGCCGGGCTCCTCGGGGGTTTGCGTCGCACCGCGTATGCCGGCGCGGCTAGAACATTGTCAGATGAACTCTAGCGATCACAGCCAGGACGGTCCCAACCAGCCGCTCCGGGAGTCGGCGCGACCTGCCGCCTATAGGGCCACGACCCCCACCCGCGTCGGACTAGGATCCCTAGAGGAGGTCCTGGTAGCGATAGTCGGACGTCCCAACGTGCTGAGCGACGACGAGCTCCGCCGACCCTACGAGGTGGACTGGACGCGCCGTTTCTCGGGCCGCTGCGCGATGGTCGTGCGACCAGGCTCGACCGCCGAGGTCGCGAACGTGCTGGCGGCGTGTTCGCAACGTTGCGTCCCTGTGGTCACACAGGGCGGCAACACGGGCCTCGTCGGAGCGTCGGTACCCCCCGACGACACAGGGTCGTGCGTAGTGGTGAGCACCCGTCGCTTAGCGACGATACAGCCGGTCGACAAGGCGGCCTCCCAAGTTACCGTCGGCGCCGGTGCGACTCTCGCCGGGTTGCAGCAGGCCGCCGCCGCCGAGGGTTTGGCCTTCCCGGTCGACCTCGCAGCGCGTGACTCTGCCACGGTCGGGGGGATGATAGCGACCAACGCTGGAGGTCTTCACGTGATCCGCTACGGGGCGATGCGCCAAAGGGTTCTAGGCGTCGAGGCGGTTCTCGCCGATGGAACGGTCATCTCCCACCTCGGCGGCCTCCTGAAAGACAACACCGGCTATGACCTTTCGCAGCTACTGGTCGGCTCGGAAGGTACCCTGGCGGTCATAACGGTCGCCAGGCTGAGCCTCGTGCCGGAGACTCCCCACCGGGCCGTCGCCCTTGTCGGCCTCGACTCGATCGCTTCGGCGTTGGACGTCATCGACCTACTACGACGTGACCTTCCCGGGCTGCAGGCGGCCGAACTGTTCTTCGACGACGGCCTGGAGCTCGTTCGCGCCCACGCGCACCTTGGCCCTCCACTACCGCAGACCTACCCCGTCTACCTTCTAGTAGAGGTGGCCGCCAGGACGGACTGTACCGACGATCTCCTCGACGCACTGTCGGGGCTGGATCTCCCAGAGGATGCCACCGCTATAGGGCTCGACGCGTCGACGGTGGCGAAGCTGTGGGAGTACCGGGAGCGCCACACCGAGGCAGTGTCGGCGATCGGCATACCCCACAAGCTCGACGTGACCCTCCCCCATTCCCGCCTACCTAGCTTCGAGAAGCAGCTCCGCCTACTCCTCAAGAACGACTTTCCCACCGCCACACTCGTCTTGTTCGGCCACGCTGGCGACGGCAACCTCCATGTCAATGTGGTGGGCCCCGACGCTGACGACGACTCAGTGGACGAGGCGGTCCTCACCTTGGTGGCATCTCTAGGTGGATCTATCAGCGCCGAGCATGGCATAGGGCGGGCCAAGGCCCGCTGGCTGGGACTTTCTCGCTCGGCGTCGGAGATCGCCACCATGAAAGCCGTCAAGACCGCTCTCGACCCGCTAGGTATCCTCAATCCGGCGGCGTTGTTCGCCAGCGCCTAGCACACTGACATGAAGGCTCCTCTGCCTTCGCCGGACGGAACTGACGACATCTGCCTACAACCGGCCACGGTACTGACCCGGCTGCTAAGAGACGGCCAGGTGTCTAGCCGGGAGCTTCTCGCTGCTTATATCAGCAGAATCGAGCGCCTTAATCCAGCTCTAAATGCCGTGGTTACAGTAGACCCCGACGCTGCGTACCTCGCCGCCACCGAGGCTGACAATATTCGGGCGCTGTCGTCTGAACCACTAGGAGTGCTACACGGCCTGCCCGTCAGCGTCAAGGATTCACTCGCCGTAGCAGGCTTGCGTTCGACCTCGGGCGCAGTAGAACTGAAGGACTACGTGCCGGCCTACGATGCGCCCGCCGTGGGCGCTCTGCGTAAAGCTGGAGCAATCATCTTCGCCAAGACCAACGCTCCCGCTTGGGCTGCTGACATACAGACCCACAACCAGATTTTCGGGACGACTAGTAACCCATGGGATACTGGTCGAAGTGCTGGTGGTTCGTCTGGTGGATCTGCGGCCGCCGTCTCGTCAGGAATGAGTGCAATTGACATCGGAACTGACCTGGGGGGTTCCATACGGATACCTTCGAGCTTCTGCGGCGTCTTCGGCCACAAGCCGACCTTCGGTATCGTCGCTCAGGGGGGATATCTCGATTGCAGCGAACGCCAGAGTGGGTATGCGGTAGACGTTGACATGAATGTCGTTGGACCGATCGCCCGCAGTGCTGGCGATCTGCTACTTGCTATGGAGGCTCTCGCCGGGGCCTTACCTCCGCCACCGGTGGCCCCGCCGGAGAAGTTACGCATCGGGGTATGCATCCAAGACGAGTACTGCCGTGTGGACGGCGCAGTCGCAGATTCGATCTCGGCTGCTGTTGAAACTGTTGCGGCAAGTGGAATCTCGATTGCGACGTGTTCGTTGCCGGTCAGCCTGGACTCTGTGGCAACCCTCTGCGGTACCCTAACCCTGTCGGCTGTGTCGGCGAGCCTTGCTGACAGCGTCGGTAGCCGCGTAGCCGGCAATCACCGAGAGTGGCTCCTTCTCGACGCGGAGCGCTCCCACATGCGTTCGCTTTGGGCTGATTGGTTCGAGAGCTTCGACGCCCTGGTATGTCCAATCACGCCCTGCGTTGCGTTCCCCCATTCCACGAATTCTTCTTTGGGCAATTTGAGACTTATGGTAGACAATCGTGAGATCTCAGGTGTAAGTGCAATGGTCTGGTCTCAGATGGCGTCCCTTGCCTATCTGCCTGCAGTCGCCGTTCCTGTCGGCCTGGCCGGCGGCCTACCTGTAGGCGTCCAAATCGTCTGCCGGAACCGACGCGATTCCACGTGCCTTTCGATTGCAAGGATGTTCGAACGTGCCGGGTTTGGTTGGACAGTCCCGCCGTTTGCTAAGTGAGACTCCGGCGTTTTGCCGCAGAGAAGGCCGTTTGACCTGCGGTTTCTAGTGACAATCAAAGAGTGTGACATATGTCACAGGCATTGGGGTTGACAATACCGCTGGTCGTGGCTAATTTCTCCGTCTGAGAAAAGACAAGGTTCGCCGGTGACCGTCCCAGAGACCGCCGGTTGTGCCATAACGACAACCCGCGCTGGGGATTTCCGGTGTGGGAAAGCGCTGGTTCGTATCTCGTTTCCCTGTCTGTCGACTCTTCTACGTCGACGCGAATCCCAGCGCGATGAGCGAAGGGTCTTCTACGCGTGCGTACACGAAAACGAATCTACAGTTCTGGGCCTGATAAGAACGCTGTTTTATCCTCGCCGTATCGTTGCACCTGCCAGTTCCGCAACTGCCACAATCACCAGACCGGCCTGAAGCGGCCCCGGCGCAGCGTTGGTGCCCTTGTCGCAGTCCCCATCGCAGTCCTGGTGTCAGGATTTCCTCAAAGCCCTATATCGCGATCGCCAGGAATAGTACAATCAGTGCATCCAATAAGATCGGCGCAGGCATCTTCGACGCTTCTTCAACCACGCGCCCCGCAGCTGTTGTCGGCGTCTACCGTGCCGTCAGCCTCTACCGCCCCTGTCGGGCCGGTGGACGGTTTCGGCTCTGCCGCTACCGAGCGCGATGCTCCTGTACCCACTGATCTACGGGCAGCGGTAGTCGGCATGGCCGCCACCCCCGACGGAGGCGGCTACTGGCTCGTCGGCGCCGACGGCGGCGTGTTCAGCTTCGGCGACGCCAACTTCTACGGCTCCGCCACCAACACCCACCCCGCAGCACCCATCGTCGGCATAGCCGCCACCCCCGACGGAGGCGGCTACTGGCTCGCGAACGCGATCACAGACTCCCCCGTGCCAGCTCCTCCCCCAGCGCCCCCTACAGGTACAGGCACCCCACAGGCATCCCCCGGGACAGCTCCAGCATCGTCATCGCCTGGTTCGCTCCTCGGGACCTTTGTGGTCACCTGTTACGACCTGGCGGGCGACACCGCCAGCGGCGCTCCGACGTCGATGGCGACTGTGGCAGTGGACCCCTCGGTGATCCCTCTCGGAACCCGACTGTATATATCGGGGATCGGTGTCCGCTACGCGCAGGACACCGGCGGAGCGATCATCGGAAATCGGCTCGACGTCTGGGAGCCCTCCTACGGCCAGTGCATGAGCTGGGGGGTGAGGACCGAGACCGTGTGGGGCCAAGGCTGACGCTTTCGGATTCGAACTCGAAGCTCTGACGTTCAGCCCTGCGCTGTTACCGCCCTGTTACCGCATTTCTCCCACGAGCCGGACCCCACTCGTATGATCCGGATATCGGCTGACCCGGGAGGAACCTGGCGTGCGAGCACAAACACAACTCCGAGCGAGGACCGCTGCAATAGTCGGCGCGATCACCCTCGTAGTGAGCCTGCTAGGAGCCTTCGGGGCGACTGCTGTCCCCGCCTCGGCGGACACCCTCAACGCCGGCCAAACCGTGGCAGCCGCATCGGGACTCTCAGGCGTAGCGTGCCCGACCTCGACCACCTGCGTGGCGGTAGGGTCGACGCAAAGTGGGACGAACGGGCTGATCGTCCCCATCGACAACGGCGTGCCCGGCACGGCTCAGAGCGACACCAGCACCCAAGACTTGACCGCCATCGCCTGCCCGAGCGCAACGACTTGCGTGGCTCTCGGCAGCAACTCCTCTATCACCGCCGTATATAGCGGCGACGGCGCCAACTCACCCAGCACCAGCAGCCCTGTGGACTTAACGCTGCTCGCCCCTCACCAGGCGACGCAGACGATCACCTTTACCTCTGCACCCCCTAACCCTGCCTCCGTCGGTGCTACCTACACGCCGGCAGCGACGGGCGGGACGTCGGGTAACCCGGTCACCTTCAACTCCGCCCCAGGGAGCGCCGGGATCTGCACGCTGAACGGCGGAACTGTCGACTGCATAGGCACTGGCTCCTGCGTGATCGACGCCAACCAGGCAGGCGACGCCAACGACCTCGCCGCCCAACAGGTCGAACAGACCGTCACCGTATCGCCCGGCGCCGCCGGGACTGCTACCCCTCCTTCGCCGCAGGGATACTTCGTCGTCGGAGCAGACTGCGGAGTGTTCGCCTTCGGCGACGCCAACTTCCTCGGGAGCCTGCCCGGCGCCAAGGCGACTCCGGGCGAAGCGATCGTCGCCATTGGAAGTTGACTGACTACGCCGAGCGGATCCGCACGTCGTCTCCTTCCGTTTGCAGGGCGCTCCATTACGGTCCGCCGCGAGGGTGACATAGCGTCGTCTCTTCAGGGGCGCCTTGCTACCCCGGAGATTACGACACTCGACGACTGAGGGTGATCCGCTCCAACGCGAGAGGCGCCCCAAAGCGGTACTTCGGATCTGAGCGGGGTCTGAGCGTGTAGCAGGGTCCACCAGTCGCGAGGCGGGGGCTCTCAGAATCAGCGAGTTCTGACGTCGACTGATCGGAGAGCCCCCGTGGAGACTGATCCTACGCGCATGTGCGAGCTGCTGGTTGGACTGCCGGAGGTGAGGGTGCTGGCGGTGGAGGACCGCTGCGGTGAGCCGATACGAGTGCACGTCGAACAGGCCGGCGAACGACCGGGTTGTCTCGGCTGCGGCGGAGCGGCGAAGGTGAAAGACCGCGACGTGGTGGAGTTGGTGGACCTGCCGGCATTCGGTCGACCGGCCAGGCTCATGTGGCACAAGGTCCGCTGGTGCTGCCCTGATCCTGACTGCGAGATGTGCTCGTGGACCTGGGCAGACCCTCGCATCGCCGGCTCACGGGTGGCGATGACAGACCGGGCGGGACGATGGGCGACTGAGCAGGTAGGCCGCTACGCCCGCGGCATCAACGAGATCGCCAAGGAGCTGGGATGTGACTGGCACACCGTCAACGACGCCGTGATCGCGTATGGCACCGCCCTGGTCGACGATCCCGGTCGGATCGGCGCCGTGGAGGCGCTCGGCCTCGACGAAACACTCTTCGCGCGCTTGGGCCGCTTCCACCGCCAGCACTGGTCGACTTCCATCGTCGACGTCGCCGCCGGCCAGCTGCTCGACGTCGTCCCAGGTAGAGCAGGCAAAGCCACTGCGGACTGGCTCGAAGCCCAGGGTCCGACATGGCGGGGCGGGGTGCGTTGGGCGACACTGGACCTTTCGGGCCCCTACAAGGCGGTACTGGATCTGATGCTGCCCGACGCCACCCAGATCGCCGACCCGTTTCATCTCGTGAAGTTGGCGAATTCCAAGCTTGATGAGACCCGGCGGCGAGTGCAGAGCAGACCCTCGGACACCGGGAACCCAAGTCCGATCCGCTCTACCGTTGTCGGCGGCTTCTCACCAAAGCCGACGAGCGCCTCGACGAGCATGGCCGGACCAAGCTGCTCGGCCTGCTCGACGCCGGCGACCCCGCCGGGGAGGTCCGCACCGCCTGGCACGCGAAGGAAGTCGTCAGGTCGATATATGACCACCACGATCCCGACCTGGCCGAGGAGTTCGTCGGGCGTCTCGGACACGATCTCCAAGACGCCTCCTGCCCGCCCGAGGTTCGCTGCCTTGGCCGGACACTTCTGCGCTGGAAGGACCAGATCGCCGCCTGGCACCGAGCCCATGTCACCCAAGGTCCCACCGAGGGGATCAACAACCTCATCAAGAGAGTCAAGCGAGCGGCGTTCGGGATGACCAGCTTCGTCAACTTCAGGATCCGGGTCCTCCTCTACGCCGGCAAGCCCAACTGGGACCTGCTCCCCGCCGTCTCACCCCGCTGAAATCCGAAGAACCCCCAAAGCTGGCAGCTGACCGCTCGGCATCATCGAGGAGAACGTCGCGTAGTGGCCCCGGAGCTTCGAGCACGCCAAGGGAGTGAGCGACGGGACCCCAGTACGCTCCTCCGCCAGCGAACCAGTTCAGCAGCGACTGTTGGCCGCGCCACGGGACCAGAAGCTCCTTCAAAGCGAGGCGTTCGGAGTCGGATCCGACCTGCGCTGCGACGTGCGCCAAGACGCTAAGGGTGAGAAGGCGGTTCGTGTCCATCGGTATCTTGGAGAACTGGTCGTCGGCGAAGGCCCGGTACGCCGGTAGCGTTCGCTCGGTGTCTCCTGCTTCGACGCAGCACAGGGCTAGGACAGCGCGATACGCGGGGATATGCGGGTTCTCGTCCGCTGCGGCTGCGAGGAGGTCGAGGACCTCGGAGGCCCGACCCTGGTACAAGCGGATGTCGACCAGGTTGACACCGAGGCACGCGATAGCTTCGGGATGGTTCGGTTGGAGCGCCAAGGCGTCGAATGCAAGACCTTCGGCTTCGTCGAGACTTCCATCTATTATTGCGTTCAGCGTCTGCCACGTTCGCGCCACCCATGACCAGTAGGGGTGCCCGAACTCGTTGGCGAGGTCAAGGAGCGCGCACAGCGCCAGTCGGGCGTCCCGACGTTGGCCACCCGCCAGGAGGTCCTCGTGGCGGGCGGCAAGAGCTGCCAGTGTGACGTCAGTCGGCCGGACTTCGGAGGGCTGCGCGAGGATCTCGTCGAGGTCGGCGAGGCGGTCATCGAGGTCTTCCGGTCCCATCCGCAAAAGGCGTCGTGACAGCAAGGCTCCCGACAGTGCAGGTCGATCGCTGCGCTTACGTGCGATCTCGACAGCTCGACGGGCGAACATGTTACGTTCGGTGACGTTGTCGGTGAGCAGGAGCGCCAGGGCCAGCTCGCTGAGCAACGGCACCAACAGATCGCCGTCGTCACCTTCGTCGAGGGCGGCCAAAGCCTCGCGAAGTAGGCAGGCTCGTTCGGCGTCAGGAAGTTCCACTGCGACACCGCGACCGCCGCCGCCGACGAATGCCAGCACTCCCTCGACCAAACGACGTCCGAGGCCTTCGCTACGAGCGATCTCGATCGCCGCCTTTAGAGCGTCCCTAGCCGCGTCGGTCTCCCCGAGCGCCCGCTGCGCTCGAGCCCGAAGCACGAGAGCGTCAGCGCTTTGATCGGGGCTTGCCGCGTGAACAGCTGCTCGTCTGGCAAATTCCGACGCGGTAGCCCAGGCTCCCTGATCGAGAGCTGAGCGTCCCGCCGCGAGGGCGTAGTTAAAGGCGCGCTTGGCATCACCGGGACCCGAGTTACTGAAGTGGTGGGCCAGCACGTCAGCCGGAATACCGGCCAACGCTTCGAGTTCCTCTCCGATGCTGTGGTGCAACCACCTTCGCCGTATTGCCGACAAGGACTCATAGATAGCGTCCCTGACTAGCGAGTGCACGAAGCGGAGCCCTCCAGGTCCGCTCTCCTCGACAAAACGCTCCCGTAGCAAAGGGTCGCAGACACCGACGGGAGCGGCGTCGCCTAGGCTCGCGCACGCCCGAAGGAGGTCGAAGTCGATGTCTACACCGATCGCTGATACGAGATTGAGGACCTCGACGGCACTAGCGTCGAGTGAGTCACGGCGCCGCTCGATCCAGGTCCGAAGCGTCGCCGGTATACGCTCCGGGTCGAAAGGAGCGTCCGCATCGAAACCTGCTGTCGCTATAAGCTCCGTGGCGAAGAAGGCGTTTCCACCCGTTCGGCGGCGCACAATCTCCGCCACGGTCTCTCCGTCGCTCACCCAAGGAGCCTTGTCGGCGATCATGCGGCTGAGGTCGGCTGCGTCCAGGCCGTCCAAGTAAAGGGATCGGGCGTTGGAGGTGCGCTGCCAATCGGCGAGAGTGCTCGCTACTCCGCCTGAGGGAGGCCGAGTTGTTACGATCAGAAGCAGGGGCCGCCGGGCGAGCACGCTCAGGAGGTGACCGAGCAGTGCCAGCGTGTCGTCGGAGGCCCACTGAACGTCGTCGACGACCCACACCGTTGGCAAGCGGACTATCTCCTCGAACACCGATCCGACCGCCTGGAACAGACGGCTTCGGCCGTCCTCGCCGGGCGATGAGATCGAGGTCCGGGCGGCAAATCTTTGTACGAGCTCGGGGAGTATTAGCGCCAAAGCACCAGCCTGGTGCTCTAGTCGGTCGAGGAGCGCAGGGTTGTGCTTGAGCACGTCACTGAGGACCTCGACGATAGGCTGATAGGGCAAGCCGATCGTGCTGCAGTGCGCCATCAACACCGTCCCACCCTGCTTGCGTGCGCCTGCAGCGGCTTCGATCGCCAACCTGGTCTTACCGACGCCCGCGTCGCCTTGGATGACCACGACGCGATGGCTGGCGGTCGTAACGACGTCGTGCCACATGTCCTGTATTGCTGCCATCTCAGCTGACCGCCCGACGAAACGCGGGCGTCCGGCGAGCGCGGCGTCGAGCGTGAAATCGGCTATCGGTCCGGCCCGAGCGACCACGGGGTTGTCCATCAACGTCGAGTCGTCAGCGAGGATAAGCGCCTCCAACGCGCGTAGATCATGTCCCGGATCGAGCCCGACACGATCGGCGAGCACGTCCCTCGCCCGAGCGAAGCCTTGCAGGGCGTCGCGGCGCTGGCCATCCCGATACAAAGCGAGAGCCTAGAGCCACCACCGCCGCTCGCGAAACGGCGCCTCGACGACCAGCCGGTCGACCCAGGAAACCGCAGCGCGCCCGTCACCGGCTTCGATCAAAGCTACCGCCAGGTCCTCGTCGGCCTGCAAAAGCAACTCGGCGTGCTCCGCCCTTCGAGCCCGAACCGGCCCTGAGTCGGCAAGGTCCAAGAACATTCCTCCTCGCAGCGACTCCAAGGCCTCCGAGAGGAACCGAGCCCGCTCGGCCGGGTCGAGTACCGCAGCCGCAGCTGACCGCACCTGCGCCAGTGCGTTACGGTCGGAGAGCACGCCGCTACCAAGCAGATATCCATCTGTGCTCGTGCCGACGACGTCGTGTCCGAGCGTGGCGCGGATCCGAGCTACGTGGTTTTGGATCGCCTTGCGCGCAGTCGGCGGCGGATCCTTCCAAAGAAGCCCGGCCAGCTGGGCAACCGGCACCGGCTCAGGTGCGAAGAATGCGAGGGCTGACATCAAAGTCCGCTCCTGGGGTCGCAGCGCCCTTAGCTCCCATTGGACCCAAGCATGCAATCCGCCGAACACCGACAACCGCGCCTTGGCCGGCTCCATGCCAAGACGTTAGCGCCCTTTTCAATGCCCGACCCCTGCCACTGGGCTAACTGCGGCTGGGCGCAAGTTAGGCGTCGACAGCGGGTCGCATCCAGCTACAGTGAATATCGCTCCCATATGGTTCCTGACGCGATTCTCCTACAGTCTTTCGGCGGCCCGGAGGGTCCCGCCGACCTGGACGCCTTCCTGGCGAACGTGCTTCGGGGACGGCGCATCCCGCCGGGCCGACTTGAGAAGGTCAAGGAGCAGTACATGCTCCTTGGTGGACGAAGCCCTCTCAATGGACTTAACCGCGAGCTCGCAGCCGCTATCGAGGCGCTGTACGCGCAGCGTGGCGAGCGAATCCCCGTCTATGTGGGCAACCGTAACTGGCACCCCTATCTCGCCGACACGCTGAGGCGGATGGTGGCCGCCGGAGTGGAGCGAGCAGCTGTCGTGACCACGTCTGCTTACTCCTCCTACAGCGGCTGCCGCCAGTACCTAGAAGAGCTCCGGTTGGCCACGAAGGAGGTTGGCAGCAAGACCCCCGGCCTGTTTCGAGTCGGCCCCTACTTCGATCAGGATGGGTTCCTCCAGCCCCTAGCCGACGGCCTCGGGGAGGTCTACCGCCACGTCCCAGCTGCAACGCCCGTGCTCATGTCCGCGCACAGCATTCCCGAGTCCATGGCGGCCTCCTGCGAATACGAGAACCAACTTCGCTACGTCGCAGCGGCCGTGGCAGCCAGAGTAGGAATCGACGCGTCGCTCGTCCACGTCGTCTACCAGAGCAGGTCAGGGTCGCCCTCGCAACCCTGGTTGGGGCCCGACATCATCGACGTCTTGGACCGCCTCGCTGGGGCCTGCGACGCTGTCGTCGTCGCCCCCATAGGATTCGTATCCGATCACATGGAGGTCGTCTACGATATCGACGTCGCCGCAGCCCAACACGCCGAGACCGTCGGCCTGAAACTGGTCCGTTCGGCCACCTCCGGGCCTGATCCTCGCTTCGCGGCGATGCTCGTCGGCTTGGTGGACGCCCTAGAGCCCCACGTCGCCAAGCGGAACTGGTGCTTCGAAGGTTGCTGTACCAGCCCAACGACAGGACCGTAGCGGCTCGGCTAGATTCTCCGACGTGGACGAAGACGGGGACCTCGTAGCCCTTGAGGATAAGGTCGCTGCCGAGCTCGACGGCCTTCTGGAGCACAGGAACCCGGACTCGCCGCTGGCGGTCCTCGGAGCCGGTCTTGACGATCTGGATGCTGGCCGTAACTATCTGGCCACCCTCGCCCAAGGCGGCTATATCACTCCGACATGGCCGGAGATCTACGGGGGAATGGGTCTCGACGCGGAGTCAGCCGGCGTCGTACGGACGGTGCTCGCACGCTACGAAGCCCCTGACCTTTACCCGTGGATGGTCGGGATCGACCTTGTCGGCCCTACGATCCTCGCGCACGGAACGGACGAGCAGAAAAGCCGCTGGCTGCCAGCAATCCGCAGCGGCGGGGAGATCTGGTGCCAGCTGTTCTCTGAACCCGACGCCGGTTCGGACCTCGCCGGCCTCTCTGCTCGGGCCCGTCGAGACGGGCAGGGGTGGCGGATCACCGGCTCGAAGGTCTGGACGTCGCGCGCCCACTACTCCAAGTGGGGGCTGCTCCTGGCTCGCTTCGACACCTCCCTTCCTAAGCACAAAGGGATCGTGGCCTTCGGGTTGGACATGGCGTCTCCCGGAGTGACCGTGAAACCCCTCGTGCAGATGAACAAAGACGCCCATTTCAACGAGGTCTTCCTCGACGACGTCTGGGTCCCCGACTCGGATCGAATCGACGAGCCCGGACGCGGATGGTCGGTCGCTCTCACCTGCTTGAGCTTCGAGAGGGGCTCGCTGGGCGGTGGTCTGGGAGTACACCGCGACCAACTGTTACGGCTCGCCGGGATGCTCCCCCATTCGCACGAAGTACTACGAGATAAGTTGGTAAAGAATTATATCGGCTATGAGGCTATCAGGTTTAACGAAGAGCGCTTGAAGGCTGCTGCTTTGGCCGGTAGGACGCCAGGCCCGGAAGGATCTGGATCTAAACTGCGGGGCACAGCGCTGGTCAAGTCTCTCTCCGACCTGGCGATGACAGTCGAGGGCGGGGCCGCCACTGCCTACCCTGATGGCCCCGACGAGTGGGTGAACATGTTCCTCGTCAGCCCGTCCTTGTCGATTAGGGGTGGCACCGACGAGATCCAGCGCAACATCCTCGGCGAACGGGTCCTTGGGCTGCCCGCCGAGCCCAGAGTGGACAAGTCCAAGCCGTTCGCCGACAGCCCTTGAACGCCACCGAACCTACGAGGTGCTTATACGCCGAAAGCCCTCGACGAGCGTGCCCTCGCTCTTTCCGGCGGCCCTGGCCTGCTCAGAAGCCCACCCCCTAAGCCTCTCCTCGAGGCGCCCGTCAGCGTCGGTTAGTTGACTTACGTGAGCTCTAAGAGCGGAAAGTTTTGCCTGAAAGCTAGCCGTGATATCGACGAAGGTGTCCGGCTTGTCGGATCCCATCAGCCACACCTCCTCGACCGTGTGGGCGTCAAGTCCCTGGGCCGCGAGCTCGGGGTGGGCGAACTGGTTCCGGGCGTCGGGGTACACCGCCGACAGCGCTGCCTCTCCGGCCGCTAGATGGTCTGGGTGGCTGGCGTAGATCCGCTCGTAGTTCCGTTCGGGCGACTGGCAGACGACCCGCGCGGGCTTTACCTGTCGTATCACCCGCGACAGGTCCCTACGCAGTTCGATCGAAGGGGTCAAGCGCCCGTCGGGATATCCGAGAAATATGACGTCTTTCACTCCGAGCGCCTCGCCAGCGGCTACCTGCTCCGCCCGGCGGATGGGACCTATCTGCCTGCGAGGAACGTCGGGGTCAAAGCCGCCCGCGTCGCCGTCGGTGACCACGCAGTATGTCACCTTGACTCCTGCGGCAGCCCACTTGGCAACGGTGCCTCCGGCCCCGAAGTCGACGTCGTCTGGATGGGCTGTGATCACTAGTACAGTGTTTTTGTCCACGGCCGTGGAACCTACCTCAAGACGATGCTCGGGACGTAACGGCCACGGCTGCGTAGCATGGCTGCTGCCAATACGAGACCTCACAGGAGACAGCAATTGCCCGACACCACAGCTTTTCCCCCCTACCGCGTAGCTGATATATCGCTCGCCGACTTCGGGCGTCGCGAGATAGACCTCGCGGAGGTCGAGATGCCGGGGTTGATGTCCCTGCGAAAAGAGTACGCCGGACAGAAGCCTCTGAGCGGGGCTCGGATAACGGGGTCGTTGCACATGACGATCCAGACCGCGGTTCTTATCGAGACTCTCGTGGATCTGGGAGCGCAAGTCCGCTGGGCTTCGTGCAACATCTTCTCCACTCAGGACCATGCCGCTGCCGCTATTGCCGCTCGTGGAATCCCCGTCTATGCATGGAAGGGCGAGACCCTCGAAGAGTACTGGTGGTGCACCCAGGCAGCGCTGCGCTGGCCCGACGGTGACGGTCCGAACATGATCCTCGACGACGGCGGGGATGCAACCCTGCTCGTCCATCTAGGCGTCGAATGCGACAAGACAGGCTCAGTTCCCGAGCTCGGCCCCTCGGATTCCGAGGAGTACGGGGTGATCCTGGCTACGCTCCAGCGCACACTTCGCGAGGATCCAGGACTTTGGACCCGAATCGCCTCGGCTATCAAGGGCGTGACCGAGGAGACCACGACAGGAGTTCACAGGCTCTACCAGCGCAACGACCGGGGAGAGTTGCTGTTCCCGGCGATCAACGTGAACGACTCGGTGACAAAGTCTAAGTTCGACAACCTTTACGGCTGCCGCCATTCGCTGATCGACGGGATATTCCGGGCGACCGACGTAATGATCGCCGGGAAGGTTGCGGTTGTGTTTGGCTTCGGCGATGTAGGCAAGGGTTGCGCCCAGTCCCTCAGAGGACAAGGAGCCCGGGTCATCATCACCGAGATAGACCCGATCTGCGCTCTGCAGGCTGCCATGGAGGGCTATCAGGTCCTTACCCTCGAAGACGTCGTTTCCACCGCCGATATCTTCGTGACGGCCACCGGGAACCGTGACATCATCACCGCCGCTCACATGGCTTCTATGAAGCACAACGCTATCGTCGCGAACATCGGCCACTTCGACAACGAGATCGACATGGCCGGATTGGCCCGGATCCCCGGGATCGACCGGACCCAGGTAAAGCCCCAGGTGGACGCTTGGACCTTCCCCGATGGTCACTCGGTGATCGTCTTGGCCGAAGGGCGCCTCGTGAACCTGGGATGTGCTACGGGACATCCGAGTTTCGTGATGTCCGCGTCGTTCACCAACCAGGTGTTAGCCCAAATCGAGCTCTACACTCGCACCGAGCAGTATCCCGTCGGAGTGTACGTACTGCCCCGCCACCTCGACGAGAAGGTCGCTCGACTGCACCTAGACAAGCTCGGGGTCAAGCTCACGCCGCTGTCAGAGGCCCAAGCCGACTATCTCGGCGTACCTCTTGGAGGACCGTTCAAGACCGACCAGTACCGCTACTGAGATTCACGGCTTGTTGGCCTCCCGGACCGCCTAGCAGGCCCCCGGGAGGCCAAGTAGGCTCACTGCGATGAGAACGTCGCTTCTGCGCCCGAAGGCCGCCCGCGGATCACAGCTGGTGATAGCACCGAAGTGACGTTGGTCTACTCAGCCGGCGCTCTGCTGGTGGTCGCGCAACTGCTAGGCATCTACGCCCTTGTGAGCCGGAAAGCCGATTTGCTGTTCGCCGTTTTAGTATCGGTGGCGTTGGTCATCGCGATAGGAATCGGCGGATACGGCCTCTACCACCAGATCCGCTGAGATCCCCTTAGCACTTGGCGCCTTGGAGAGCTCAGCGGCCGTTGAAGACTGGCTCCCGACGTTCAAGACTAGCTGCGCTACCCTCGGCGAAGTCCTCGGTAACTCTGAGGGAGACCTGCTCTGAGTCCTCCCTCGCAAGTACGGCTTCCACCTTGTCGGCGAGATCCGAGCGCATGGTCACCTTTATAGACCGCACCGCGAGGGGGGCCGATCTCGCTATTGCTCCGGCGAGATCCCTGGCTGCGTCAATCAAGCCGTCGGCGGGTACGAGCCTGTCACACAGCCCTAGCTCCATAGCCTGCTCGCCTGTAACCCGCAGCCCGGTGTAGAGCATCTCCAGTGCGGCCTGCTGGCCGACTATCGCCGGCAGCGAGGCGCTCAAACCGAAGCCCTGGTGGAACCCGAGGCGGGCGAAGTTCGCGACGAAGCGGGCCTCCTTGCACGCGACCCGAAAGTCCGCCGAGCAAGCCAGTCCCAAGCCCCCGCCAACTGCGGCTCCTTGCACGGCGGCGACGACGGGCAGCTTGGACCTAAATAGTCTGAGCGCCTCCCTGTATAGAGCGCTCGCTCCTTCTTCGGGAAGAGCCTCGGCATCGCTTTGGCCGTGGAAGTCGGCGCCCGCACAAAAGTGCTTTCCTTCCGAGCACAACACGATGGCCCTGCACGATCCCTCGGCCAGCTCGTCGTAGGCGTCCGCGATTGCCCTGATCAGAGTAGCGTCGAAGAAATTGTTGGGAGGACGGCATATCCTGACCTCGCCGACGTAGTCGTCACCCACCGTCACTTGCACGTCCCGGTTGCGGTCTTGCATTATCAGATCCTTCCGTCAGGGGTGAAGCTGCGCGTTTTTTTGCTTTTGTGGTGCAAAGAATTGGGTCGGCTTGGTGGAGGGCCCGGTTGGGGCGGTATCATCGTTTCCATCTCACCACGTTTCCCCGTACTGGTGCGAACTGCTGCCGTAGGAAGTCTTCTACGGCGCTTTTTCGCGGTGAGGGCACTCGTCCGCCTCGGCGTGACAGCTGTCCTGCTTGGCGCGCCTGCCGCAATTTGCCAAGACGGTGCCGCAGCTGCGCAGCCAACCTCGTTGTCCTCACAGATCTCCTCGTTAGAAGCGGTGGTAACTGCTGGAGCCACACGTGTCCACGCGGCGACCGTAGCTTACGAGGAGGCTTCCACAGCGGCGTCCGTCCTCGCCCAGCAAGTCGCATCCGCAACCGCTCAGGCGGCGGTCCTCTCCTCCCGCAGGGCTGACGCCCTGTCAGCTTTGCGGTCCGCCGCCCTCGCCGGCTATGTGGGAGATCTAAGTGCTCCACCACCCGGGCGGGTTTCGGCTGAGC
Source organism: Acidimicrobiaceae bacterium (assembly GCA_027391075.1). Taxonomy (GTDB): domain Bacteria; phylum Actinomycetota; class Acidimicrobiia; order Acidimicrobiales; family Palsa-688; genus JAJZAM01. The sequence goes on from DAHYHI010000005.1 coordinate 96,027, forward strand.
TCGGCCAGTCGCTGACAGATACCTACTTGAGCGTTGTCGTGGGGAACATTTCCGGCGCCCTGGCGGCCTACCAGGTCTTGGAGTCGCAGGTGAGCTCGGCGACGGCGACGCTCCGGGGAGATCTCAAAGCTGCCGACGAGGCGACCGCCGCAGCTGCCAAGGCGCAGTCAGCGGCCGTCAGCGCCGCGTCGAGCGCCGACTCCGAACTGGCGGTACTGCAAAGCGACCTCCAGGCCGCCGAGCGCCAAGCTGCCTTCGTCCCGAGTCCCTCGACCCAGGGGGTACCTCTGTCAGACGGTCTCGTTCGGGTGCTCACCCCAGTCATACCGGAGCCGGCGGCGTCTGCCTCGTCACCTACCAAAGCCCAGCTGCCGCCGTCGCCGGCGTTTCCCCCGTCGACAGCCGGAGGAGTCTGGGCTGAACTGCGTAACTGCGAGTCGGGCGGGAACTACTCCGCCGACACTGGCAACGGCTTCTACGGCGCCTACCAGTTCACTCAGCAAACCTGGACAGATCTCGGGATGCCCGGCAGCCCCAACCAGGCTTCACCGGCAATGCAAGACGCCGCCGCCCAGAAACTTCAAGCAGCCGCCGGTTGGGGGCAGTGGCCGGCCTGCGCCGCCGCGCTCGGGCTGCACTGACGGTGTTTAGCGATACCCTACGGCGACGATGACACAACCAATAGCGGGATCGGAGGCCTCGGAGCGCTTCGACTGCCCCAGATGCAACATCGCCGTCTCCGAACGGTTTTGGGGACCTTGCACCTCGTGCAGGGCTGAGCTGACCCGGGCTTTCGCACCGACACCATCACAGGTAGAGGCGGCCCGGTTCGAGCCGGCAATGCACGTTACGCCTAACCATGTAGCCACAAAGGATTGACGCATGCCCCGCCCCGACTTCCTATCCGACCTCGCCTGCCCGGCGCGATGAACTTCAAGGAGATGATGCACCTCGACCGGCGGGGACCTGACTCCTACGTAGGCGAAGGTCCCAGCTACCCCTGGGGCGGTCTGTTCGGCGGCCAGATAGTCGCCCAGTCCCTCGTTGCAGCAGCTGCGACTGTCGATCCTCGCTACGTCGTGCACTCCCTGCACGCCTACTTCATACGTCGAGGTGACGCCTCACAGCCGATACGCTTCGACGTCGATCGGCTTCGTGACGGGCGGAGCTTCGTGACAAGGTCTGTAGTCGCTTCCCAATCAGGCGGAGCCATACTCAACATGTCGGCTTCGTTCCAGATGGGCCAGGCGGAACGCTACCTCCAGACCCGTCCGATGCCCGAGGCGACCCCGCCCGAGGACCTCCCCGAATCCGGGTGGGGCTCGATGCTGGAGCGCCGCATGCTGGGCGACGACAACGGCCGGACGACAGCCTGGCTGCGAGCGCGCGACTCCGCCGGCGACAGCTGGGTGCTGTCAGCCGCCGCCTTGGCGTTCCTGTCGGACGACCTCGCAACTGACAGCGTACGATCAGCTCAGCAGTCCGGGGACGGAGTGAGTGGCCGGCATTGGAGCGGGACAAGCCTCGACCACGCCATATGGTTCCATCACCGCGTGCCCGACGGGGAATGGCAGCTACACGACTTTCGCTGCGAGGGTGTGGGAGTACCCCGTGGGCTTGCTGCCGGTCACGTCTTCGACCGTCACGGCACCCACCTTGCGACCGTCAGTCAGGAAGTTCTGCTCAGGCCTATCAAGGACGGGGCTTAGGCGACTCGCCGCCTTCTCCCGGCGGGCCCGGCCGCATCGCCTCAAGGAGGGCTCTAAGCCCGACGTCGGCCAAGCTCAGCGCCTCCTCCCACCCGAACCATCGCACCTCCTGGCTCTCCTGAGGCCCGGGTGCTGGTTCGTCGTCGCCTTCTACGCCAAGTAAGTAGCGCAGGTCCAGGTGGGTGTGGCCGGATCCGCCAGGGTGGACGTCGACGTGGAGCAGCGCCGGGGGTTCGAGCCAGGCCTCGAAGCGAAGTCCCGTCTCCTCCTCCGCCTCTCGGAGGGCTGCGTCCCAGGGAGCTTCGTCGCCGTCTAGGTGACCTCCCGGTTGCAGCCAGATGTTCAGCTTTTTGTGGCGGTGCAGCAGCACGCCGCGAGGTCCGACGACGACAGCCGAGCCTGTCACGTGAACCGGATCAGCGTGACGGTCGAAGGGACGCTCCAGGGTTTGCAGACCTTCGAGGATCGAAGCCTTGCTGGCGCCCTCTCGTGCGTCAAGCGGGCGACGTTCCGCGACGCTCCGTAGTACGGCCTCCTTCAGGAGTGCCTCTTCGAGGAATGCCACTCAACGATTCTGCTACATCTAGGATCAGGGCGTTCCCCTCCCCAACCACCCATCCGAAGGAGCTGCAACTGTGAGCGTCTCAAGCGAAGCGGCAACACTAACCGGCCTGCGAGAATGGTTGGAGCTCAACTGGGATCCCGACCTGAGCGTCGCACAATGGTGGGAGCGACTCGGCTTGTCCGGTTGGGCCGCCCCGACTCTGCCAGCGGACCGCTTCGGCTTGGGCCTGTCGCGAGCCGAAGCTGTCAGCGCCCAAAAGGAAATAGCGGAGTTCGGGGCTCTTCCCGCCCCGGGAGGGCTGGGGCTTCTGCTGGCCGCTCCGACGATAGCGACCCACGGCGACGACGAACAGATCGAGCGTTACGTAAGGCGGATCGTTACCGGTCAGGACGCATGGTGCCAGCTCTTCAGCGAGCCCGGAGCCGGATCCGATCTCGCCGGGCTGCAGTGCCGTGCGGAACGCGACGGCGACGAGTGGGTCGTGACCGGACAGAAAGTCTGGACTTCGGGGGGACAGGTAGCCGACATGGGCATGCTTCTGGCCCGCACCAACCTTGACGTACCAAAACACCAGGGGATCACCTACTTCGCTTTCGACATGAAGCAGCCCGGAGTGGAGGTACGACCCCTTCGTGAAATGACGGGACGCGCCCTTTTCAACGAGGTCTTCATCAACGAGGCTCGCGTTCCTCACAGCGCCGTGATAGGCGGAGTTGGCAACGGGTGGGCTGTAGCCAACACCACCCTCGCTTTCGAGCGTGCCGGCCTGGGAGCCGGGGGAGGTTCGGCTGGAGCCAGCACGGCCGTCCCCGGTTCGATAGCCGGCGACCTGGGAAGGAGGGCCGGTGATCTTGTTTCGGGACGCCAGCGGGGCGGCTCCGGCGGACCAGGCGGTGTTGCCGGATCAGCTGGCCTGCTCCGCTCCCTAGCCGCCGACCTCGGCGTCAGCAACGACCCGACGATCCGTCAAGGTTTGGCGCAGCTCCACATCCTCACCGAGATCGGCCGGTACATGACGCTGCGCCAAAAGGCTCTTCGCTCTGCTGGATCCGACCTGCCGGGCGTCGGGAACATCGCCAAGCTGTCGATGAGTATCATCCTCAGGTTGTCCCGGGATCTAGGCCTCACCATGTTGGGGCCGCGGGGGATGCTCCACGCCTACAAGTCATCCGACGCCGCATCCCTCGACGGTCTAGCCGGTGGAAACCTCGCCGGAGCATTGACCGAGATGGCGTTGTTCGCGCAGGGGCCGCAGATCTACGGGGGCACTGACGAGATCCAGCACAATATCATCGGCGAACGGGTTCTCGGGCTTCCCAAGGAGCCCAACGACGACAAGGTCACCCCGTTCAGGGACCTGCGTCACTGAAGTTCACTCGCTCGGCATGCGAAGATTTCATGTAAAGCTCAGGTGGCCGTGGTAGCTGTATAGCCGAAGTTCCTGACCTACCCTGGTGGGAGACCATGTACGATCCTGACAATCCTCAAGACAACCCGCCTCCTCGGCCAGCGAGCCCCGAGGACTGGAGACAAGGGGCGGGTGGATGGACTCCCCCACCTCCGCCACCTGAATGGCACCGTCAGCCCAATGGCCCCGGTAGCCCCCAGGTGGGTGACGGCGGAGGGGACCGACCGGCCCCTGGCGGATACGGGCCGGGTGGCTACGGCCCGGGTCCATACAACCAGGGCGCCTACGGGCCGGGTGGCTACGGCCCGGGTCCCTACAACCAGGGCGCCTACGGGCCAGGATCGCCAGGAAGCTACGGGCCAGGTGGATACGGACCTTCATGGTCGCCCCCTCCGCCTCCTGGCTGGCATGGTTCGGGGTACCCAACTGGAGGCTGGTCTGGCGGATGGGGAAGAAACCGTCCCAGGAGAAGTCTGCCCGGGGTAGTTACGGCATTGCTACTGGCAGTCGGACTGCTGGTGGGTCTGGGGATAGGTCACGGCGTGTGGACGTCCAAGGTGAACCAGAGTGCGCTCGGGCAGTCCCCCAGCTCCAATTCAGGCGGAACCGGCTCCTCAGGCGGAACAGGCAACTCGGGTTCTTCTGGGAACTCCACCAACCCCTTCAGCGGCGGATCAGCGTTCGGCGGTGGCACCGGAAGTTCGAATCCTCCTCTTAGCGGTGTAGCAGCACGAGCTGCCAACTCGCTGGTCGACATCGACACCCAGTTGTCGTATCAGCAGGCGGCGGCGGCGGGCACGGGCATAGTTCTCACCTCGAACGGTTTCGTTCTGACCAACAACCACGTAATCGAAGGTGAGACGTCGATGCACGCCGTCGACATAGCGAACGGGAAGACTTACCAGGCGGACGTCGTAGGCTACGACAGGACCCAGGACGTTGCCGTCATAAAGCTTGTCGGGGCTTCGGGTCTAACTGTTGCTTCGATCGGCAATTCCGCCAGCGTCCAGGTGGGTGACTCGGTAATAGGTCTGGGCAACGCCGGTGGCATCGGCGGTACCCCAAGCAGCGCGCCTGGTCAGGTGACTGCCCTGGGGCAGTCGATCAGCGCACAGGACGCCGGTAACGGCACGACCGAGAAATTGTCGAACCTGATCCAAACCAACGCTGCGATACAGCCGGGCGACTCAGGCGGCGCTTTGGTGAACTCTTCTGGCCAGGTTATCGGAATGGACACAGCGGCATCGACAGGGTTTTCATTCCAGACCCAGGGAAACGAAGGATTCGCCATCCCGATCAACGAGGCAATCTCTATAGCCAAGCAGATCCGGGCCGGCCAAGCCAGCGCTAACGTGCACATAGGTGCGACAGCATTCCTCGGGGTGGAGGTCAGCACTTCGTCGGCGGCTTCCCCGACGAGCGGTGCGGTTGTAGCTGGAGTCATCGCAAATGGAACCGCCGCCGCCGCCGGCATCGTCGCGAATGACGTGATCACCTCGCTCAACGGGTCGACCGTGACATCCCCTGCGTCGCTGACTAATCTCATCTCCCAGCTGCACCCCGGTGACAAGATCTCGCTTGGATGGACAACCGCTAGCGGCCAGAGCCACACCGCCACCGTGACCCTCGCAAGCGGACCACCCCAGTAGCACGGCCCGCTCCGGCATGGCTGAGACTGCCGCAGAGGCCCTCGGGAACCTAGACCTCTTCAGCGACGTGTCCAGCTGCGACTTGGCTACCCTGGCGAAGCTTGTGGGGTTGCAGGCGGTCGGCGCCGGAGTGGACATTGGCGTACAGGGTGAAGTCGGAAGCAGGTTCTGGATTCTCCTCGACGGGGAGGTCGAAGTAACCACTGCAACGGCGTCGACTAAAAGGAGGCTGGCTGTCGCTCGTCGCGGAGCGATCCTCGGCGAGCTCGCCGTCCTTAGATCCGTACCGCGAAACGCTACTCTGCGCACGCTTTGCGCCTGCCGGGTAGCCTCGGGTGGCCCCGACGCGTTGGAGTTCCTGCTAGGTATCGAAGCGGTCCGTGAGCGCATACAGGACATAGCCGCAAGGCGTCTGGCCCAGGACTGCAAGCCGATACCGGTAGCGCTGAAGGACGGCTCGGGCATATTTTTGCGCCCGTTGCTTCCAAGTGACCGAACTGCACTCGTGCAAGCCGTGCGAAAGCTCTCCGCGGAGTCGCTAAGACGACGCTTCTTCAGTTCGGCGCAACCCTCCCAAAAGCTGCTCGACTATCTGGTCGACATCGACTTCGTGGACCACTTCGCCTGGGTCGCAATCGACGCAGGCGATGGGAGCGGCCTGGCAACCGCCCGCTATGTGCGTACCGACAACCCCTCGACAGCAGAGGTGGCCTTCGCGACGACCGACCACAACCAAGGCCGTGGCATAGGAACTGTGCTGCTCGGAGCGCTCGGGGTCGCAGCGCAGCAAGCAGGCGTCGAGCATCTTATAGCGCACGTGCTCGAGGAAAACGCTGCCATGAGGGCAGTGTTCGCCAAGGCCTCGGGAACTGCCAAACGCGACGAACCAGGAGTCCTGGCAGTAACCCTGGACCCTGCAGACGCGTCGGAGTTGATTGCGCCGCCGCTGCGCGCGACCATCATCTCTGCAGTCCGAGATATCGTCACGGCTGCCTCAGTCGCACTGGTAGGACACACCGCAAGCCGCTAGAGCCACCCGATCGCAGATCAGCCCTCCGGGAGCCAGCCGTCCGCAACCCCCCAGGCGATAGCAGTCGACGTGCCAATATGCTCTGCGCTCAACCCGAGCCACGCCGCCCGGCCCCGTCCAACCCGCCTTGGAAGGCTTACAGTGCCGCCCGCTCCCGGTATCAGACCCATAGAGATCTCCGGCAGCCACATCGTGACCTCGCCGTCGGCAACGACGCTCGAAGCGAAGGCCGCCAACTCCACGCCCGAACCAACACAGTAGCCGTGCACTACGGCACGGGTCCGCGGCGACGCTGCCGCTAGTAGACGAGCCGGGCTGCGGCGGGTGCGAATGAGGTTGGCGGTCGCAGGATCCCGGCACGAGCCGAACTCCGAGAGATCACCGCCGCTGCAAAACGACTCTCCTCTACCTCGAAGCTGAAGTGGGGTGGACGGATCGACGGCGACCACGCTCAGCACCTCGCAAAGGGCGTCGCGCATCGCAGCGTTGTATGCGTTGTGAACCGTGGGCCGGTTCAGCTCGACGATCAGCGTGCCGTCGTAGCTGGTCGCCACGACAGGTGGCTCGCTGCTGAGGCCGGATAGAACAGGAGTTGGCGGCCTGGCTGGCCGACGCCGGAGCCATTCGGCGTGTTCAGCTCCAGCTTGGAGAGTCGAGTAGGCCAACGACTCGAATGCAAGGCCTTGGTCTAGCGAAAGGCCGGTTGAACAGCGCAGCAGCTGGATGAACGTTGCGGCTGCGACCGGCGTTTTGACGACAGTCGCAGCTACCTGGTCTATCGCCGATTCGAAGCGCTCGACGCAAACCCAGGGAGCTGGCGGGGATGTTCCCCCGCCAGTCAGCGCCACGTCGTACATGCCGGTACCCCCCCGAAATCCGACTCCGTCGCCGACGACTATCACGATCAGCGGAAACTGTGGCGGTAGGCCTCTCGAAGCTCCGAGTGTGGATTGGTCGTCTTCGACGACTACTAGGGGTAGAGGTTCGAGGAGCTCCTCTGGTGGGTCGATCCCGCGCTCGAAAGCCCATACGAGGCGAACGAGCTCTCCCGCAGATAGGGTATTTACCGTCGGCGGCATCGCCTGGTCAGGCCAGCACCCGAGCTCCCCCGGGGTGGGAGCCGAACCATTCTTCGATTTCCGAAAGCGGCCTCGCCGGGGAGATGACGTACCCCTGCAGGAGGTCGCAGCCTAGAGCTCTCAAAGCATCCCACGTGTCGACACGTTCAACTCCTTCGGCCACAACCCGATGGCCGAGGCTGCGGCCAAGGTCCAAGATCGCCTTGACGAGCGCAACCTCAGATCCGCCTGCGGTGACTTGGGACACGAAACTGCGATCGAGCTTTATGGTGTCGACAGGAAGGTCACCCAGGCGCGCCAGGGAGGAGAAACCAGTGCCGAAGTCGTCGATCGCCACGTGTACTCCCCTCTTCGCAAGCTCGCCGAGGGTAGAGCCAGCCGACTCCGAGTCTGCGAGCAAAGCGGTCTCGGTGACCTCGAGGGACAGGCGACCTGCTGGCACCGCATGGGATTCCAAGGCTGGAAGGATCGCCGTCATGACGTCCGAGTCGTAGAGCAGGCCCGGGGATAGGTTGACAGCTACGGTCAGGTCGTAGCCGCGGCTTCGCAAACGCTCCAAGTCCTTCAAAGCCTTCTGAAGAACCCAGGATGTCAGACCTGCGATGGTCCCGTCCTCTTCGGCTACGGGAATGAACTCGGCAGGCGGCACCGCTCCTCTTTCTGCGTCCAACCACCGAGTCAGGGCTTCTATGCCTGTTACGTGGCCGTCGCTCATGCGGGCTACGGGCTGATACCAGACCTCTAGGAGGCCTTCCTCGATGGCGTAGCGAAGGTCCGAAGCCAGGGTTAGCCGTCGCTTGGAGCCCGCCAGCAAAGCCTCGGAGTACCGCTGCATCCGCTGGCGGGTGCCTCTCGCCATCCCACGCGCAACTTCGGCCTTGCTCAAAGCGTCAAGGGGACTGCTGACAGTATCGACAGTCTCGGCTATACCTGCGCTAGCCGACAGTCGCAGGTCGAGTGCAGGGAGCCTGAGAGGCTCGTCGATGAGAGCCAGCGCTCGTCGAGCGAGCGCTTCCCCCGACTGGTACGAGCGGCCTTGATCAGCGACCATCGCGAACTCGTCCCCGCCGATTCGGGCCACCCGGGCGCTAGCGCCGGCGCTTATCTCAATCCTCCTGGCCACCTCTAGGAGTATCTGGTCACCCACTGCGGTTCCGAGCGCAGCGTTCAGCTCCTTGAAACCGTCGATGTCGATAGCGACGAGCGTGAGCGGCTGCTCAGAGGTCGCCTTGGAAGCCGCATCGGCGATCCACGTCGCGAACAGTGAGCGGTTCGCAAGTCCCGTCAGCGAGTCGTAGCGCAACCCCTCGGAGCGTGCCTCGGCGGGGTCGTCGACCCTCAGCTGGTGTCGTACAGGCAGCGCGCTAGCTCTTGGATCTCGGTCGGCTTGGTCTGTTTGCTCTCCGAGCTTCATGAAGACGGAGCAGTCCACTTAGCTCCGTCCTCTGCCGGCGCGTTGCCCCCAGGACCGGAGGCAACGTCACCCCCGAGACCCTGCTCGCGAGGCGGGACCTTGGAGGTCTGGTCAAGGCCGAACTTGTAGCCCACTCCCCGAACTGTGAGTATCTTGGTCGGCTTGGAGGGGTCGGCTTCGACCTTCGCCCTCAGCCTCTTCACGTGAACATCGAGCGTCTTGGTGTCCCCGACGTAATCCCGTCCCCAGACCTCGTCGATGATCGAGTCACGCGTCACGACCCTTCCAGCGCTCGCCATGAGCTTCTCCAGCAGCTCGAATTCTTTTAGCGGAAGTGACACCTTCCGCCCGTCCAGGTACACCTCGTGGCGGCTTCGGTCGAGTTCCAGGTTGTCGATGACGATCCTCTCCTCGCTTGAGGATCCCTCTGATGCGCTCCCGGAGCGGCGCATCACTGCTCTCATCCGGGCGATTAGCTCGCTCAGCCGGAACGGCTTCGTCACGTAGTCGTCGGCGCCCACCTCCAGACCGACCACGGTGTCGGTCTCGCTGCTTTTCGCGGTGACCATGATTATCGGCACACGGCTCCTCTCCCTTATGTGCCGGCAGACGTCCAGCCCTGACCGCTTGGGAAGCCAGAGGTCGAGCAGGACGATGTCGGGGTTAGTGGACTCGAAAAGGTCGATCCCTTCCGAGCCGTCCCTGGCGACCGTCACGTCGAATCCCTCCCTGCCCAAGCCGACGCTGAGAGCCTGGATAAAGGACTCCTCGTCCTCGACCACCAGGACCGACACCGAAGGCGACGTCATACAGGAAGGCCGGCGGCAGCGTCTGGTAGTACGAGAGTGAAAGTAGACCCCTCGCCTTCGACAGAACGAACTTTCACTCTCCCACCGTGGTTGGTCGCCACGTGGCGAACTATCGCTAAGCCGAGACCTGTGCCTCCGGTCGACCGGGATCGGGCTCGGTCGACTCTGTAGAAGCGCTCGAAGATTCTGCCCAGGTCCCTGGAAGGTATGCCTATGCCGTGGTCGGACACGGAGATCTCCACACCACGATGGGTTCTGCGGGCCTCGACATGCACCGTCCCACCAGCCTCCGAATATTTGATGGCGTTGTCCACGAGGTTCGATATGGCTGAGCGAAGGTCCCGACGACTCCCCCTCACCCGGAGGCCCACGTCAACGGCGGCCGGTGACATGACGACGTTCAGGCTCTCAGCCGCTTCGAGGAGCGGGGCCACGGCTTCGTCGATCAGGGAGGCCACGTCTACGTCATTGTCGGCAAAGCTCTCGTTGGCCTCGATTCGCGAAAGGTCGAGCAGGTCGTCGATTGTCCGGCTGAGCCTGTCAGCCTCAGCTCCGAGCCTTCCCACGAGACGGGAGACTACTTCGGGGTCTGCTTCACCCTCGATGGTCTCCGCCAAGAGAGCTATCGCTCCGGTAGGAGTCTTTAGCTCGTGACTTACGTTGGCGACAAAGTCCCTCCGGACGGCTTCCAGGCGGAGCCTGTCGGAGATGTCCTCGATGACCGCCACGGCCCCCTCGGGCGGTGAAGCCACCGGAAAGGCCCGCACTGCCAGCGTTCGTCTCGACGGCGACAGAAGCTCCACGCGCCTATAAGGCTCAGCACCTCCCAAGGCGTCAGCGACAAGCTCGTCCACAGCCTGCACCAGCAGGGCGTCCGATGGTCGCGACGAGAGCACCTTGTGAGCAGAGGCGTTCTCGAAGATGACGGCGCCGGAGGAGTCGCAGATCACCACCGCCTCGGGCACTCCGTCCAGGGCGGCACTGAGAAGCACGGAACCTTGGGTGACATCAACACTATCTGTCAAAGTTCGCCTAGCCTAAGTTTTCGCCATGCAACACGACCGGAACGATAACAGGGCTGGCCAGGTCGCGGTAGCACAAGCGGGTAACGCCATGATCCGCACCGTAGGGTTAACCAAGACGTACTCCGGAACCGACTTCAAGGCCGTGGACGGCCTCGACCTCGAGGTCATGCGAGGTGAGATCTTCGGCCTGTTGGGACCGAACGGCGCGGGTAAGACCACTACAGCGGGGATGCTGACGACCAGGGTGATACCAAGCGCCGGCGAAGCCTACGTCGGTGGGATAGACGTGGTTCGCCACCCCGCCCTCGCCAAGCAGCTCATAGGGGTCGTCTCCCAGCAAAACACCCTCGACCGTCAGCTCAACGTCTGGGAGAACTTGTACTTCCACGGACGCCTTTTCGGAATGGCAGCCAAACAGAGCAGGTCCGAAGCCGACCGGCTATTGGAACAGTTCCATCTGTCGAAGTGGGCGAAGGCGTCTGTCTACGCGCTCTCGGGAGGCATGGCGCAGCGGCTCATGGTGGCCCGAGCGATGCTTCACCGCCCAGCAGTGCTCTTTCTCGACGAGCCGACCGCTGGCCTGGACCCTCAGAGCCGCCTAGCCCTGTGGGAGGTACTGAGCGACTTGAACACAGCCGGGCAGACCATCCTGCTTACAACTCACTACATGGAAGAAGCCGACCAGCTCTGCGCTCGGGTTGCCATCATGGACCACGGCCGGATCCTTGCGCTCGACACTCCGGCTGCTCTAAAAGCCTCGGTTGGGGTGGACACTGTCGTCAGGGTGAAGATCGACGGCTCCCCAGGAGCCCTCATCGAAGAGCTGGGAGCCCAGCTCGGAACCGCTACGAAGATCAGGTCGATGGAGGCCGGCTTGGAGTTGCAGGTGAGGGACAGGACGGGTCTGCTGCCGAAGTTGGTAACCGCAGCAGAACACGTCGGCACCTCGATCCTCGACATCTCGGTGTCCGAGCCGACGCTAGAAACAGTGTTCATAGACCTGACGGGCAAGGAGCTGAGAGACTAATGACAGCCGTCGAATTGCCGGGCAGCTCTCTAGACGCCTCGGTGACTATCGCGACCGAGGCGAAGCGAAGTGCCGCCCGCGCCAGCTGGGCCGCTCTGGGGGCGCTTCTGCTCAGGGATCTCACCGTACTACGCAAGCACCTCGCAGAGTTCGTGCTGCGCACGTTGATCCAGCCTTTTCTACTCGTCTTCGTCTTCCTCTTCGTGTTCCCGGAGATTGGCCAGTCGGTGGGTGGCGGATCGGGTTCGGCGTCGTTCGCTACTGTCCTGGTGCCCGGCGTGGTCGGCATATCGGTGATGTTCCAAGGCGTGCAGTCGGTGGCGCTGACGCTTGCGCAGGAGTTCGGCTTCACGAGGGAGATCGAGGACAGGGTTCAAGCTCCTTGCCCTGTGTGGCTCGTGGCGGTCGCGAAGATCCTGTCGGGAGTAGTGCAAGGGATACTCGCTGCGGTGATCGTCTTCCCGATCGCTGCTGTCGTGCACGCAGCCGGCGTGCACCCGGTCTTCGACATCAAATGGGCAGTGGCACTCACCTTGATCCCGCTAACCTGCGTTGCCTTCAGCTCGTTGGGGCTTGTTCTCGGTTGCGTTTTCGAACCTCGCAACATCGGGCTGATGTTCGGTTTCATCGTGCTGCCAATCACGTTCCTCGGAGGCACGTACTACCCGTGGACCCGCTTGGCGTCGGTCAAGGTTGGAGGGTTCAAGTGGCTTCAGACGCTCGTGTTGATCAACCCGCTCATATACGTAAATGAGGGAATGCGAGCAGCATTCACTGCAGTGCCCCACATGCACCTCTACGTCGTCTACCCGGTCCTGGTAGGATTTTCTGTTGTGTTCGTAGCGCTCGGGATCCGCTCGTTTAACAAGCGCGTCCTCAGCTGAAACTGCAACGAGCGTAGTGATGGCTAGCTGGCCCGCCGGCACTGCACTAACCCGTGGGGCGGTCGCGCCCCGCCGCCGTCGGGAGGTAGATCGATAGCGTCAGGAGCGCACAGCAAGCGATCGCGCCGGCGTCTGTCGCTCAAGGTGGCTCTAAGCACAGTTGGCCTCCTCCTGGCCGCTGCCTTGGTCGGCGCGGCCGTCGTGGTGGTCTTGGCTGATCGTGCTGCGATCGCCGCTCCTGTGGCAACGCCCCTCCCCATTAAATCCTCGGTGGTCCCAGGCAAGCCTCCACACATCGCCCTGCCCGACCAGGGGGAAGCAGAGATCATGACTTCCGCCGGACAAGTCCTCGCCGCACAGAAAATCGACGTCCCTGTCCCCATAGCGAGCGTCACTAAGATCATGACGGCTTACGTGGTGCTAAGCGACCATCCGCTGGCGGTCGGCGCCCAGGGACCACCTATCACTGTAAGTGCCTCCGAGGCGGCGACCCTGCCGGCGCGAATAGCCGAGGACCAGTCTCTTGTCGCTGTCACGGCTGGAGAGCAAATCTCTGAGCTGACCGCTTTGGAGGCACTGCTTATACCGTCAGCCGACAATATGGCGGACATCTTGGCCGTGTTCGACGCCGGGTCCGAGAGCGCTTTCGTAGCGAAGATGAACGCTACGGCGAAATCTCTCGGGATGGACAACACGTCCTACGCTGACGCCAGTGGATTCGACGCAGCATCCCGCTCGACTGCTTCGGACCTGCTCATCTTGGCACGCCGCGCGATGGCCGTACCCGTGTTCGCCGAGATAGTTGGAATGCCGAGCGTAACTCTTCCACTCGCCGGGACCGTCAGCAACTACAACAGCCTCGTAGGTAAGGACGGCTACACCGGGATCAAGACCGGTTCGACAGGAGCGGCAGGCGGGTGCCTCGTGTGGTCGGTGACGAGAACCGTCGACAGTACGCCTCTCACTCTCTACGGGGTGGTGCTCGGACAGCACCAGGGCCCTCTAGTCCAGTCGGCTCTCGACTCCGCGGCCGCTTTGACCACGGCTGCGTTCGCTGCGTTTACTCCGCGAACTGTTCTGGCTGCGGGAACCCCGGTGTACCGGGTGTCGTGGGCCGGCCAGATGGCTCTGTCGGTGACCACTCAAGCCCTCAAGAGCATCTACCCGCCGGGCAGCAAAGCTCACATCGTCATCGTGCCGGCAACGCCAGGATCGTTCGCGGTGAAATCCGGCCCGGTTGCTACGCTGAAGCTGACGACGCCCGTTGCACTGGCGGGAGCCGGTTCCACTGGGGTTGCTCTGACCTCCAAGTTCCGAAGTCCGAGCATGGCCTGGCGGGTCAAGCAGTTTCTCGGTCTCAACCGTTCCTAGTTAGTCGACGACGTCTTTCTCGCTTCTACAAAAGCTTTCAGGTCGCGAAGGGCGGTTCCCATGATGCGACCCTCGGCCCGTCGCTTCACGAATCCCGGCAGCGGGACCTTGAGGTCCACGACGAGGCGGTACTCGATTTCGGTTTCACCGGACTCGGTCGCCGTCAAGTGATAGGAGCCGTCCAACTGGCCAGTAAGGTCCCCGTCTACCTGCACCCACGACAAGCTCGACGGCGACCCCTCGTAGTCGTAGCGGAGAGAGTAAGAGGTGCTTCTCCCGAAGGCGGCAGCCCGGAACGTGACCACCGACGCTCGGCCGGCATCGTCAGTGCTGTCCACGTGGACCGACTTCACGTCTGCAGCCCACTCGCTGTAGCGGGCAAAGTCCGTTAGGACCTCGAAGCACTCGTCAGGAGATGCGTCTATGAGCATCCGCTCGATTACCTGTTCCTGCACTGCGGGTACCTCCTCGGCGCTTTAACCCAGAATGCACCGTAGTACCACTCGCGTGCCAAGCGTGGCCAGGCCTTTGTCATAGACTGCGAATGGCGCTATCTAAAGCGGCGCGAAGCCTCGCTGCGAGCATGTCGTAAGAGAACTCTTCTTTCGCTCTTAAGCGCCCGGCTGTTCCCATCGCTGCCGCAAGCCCAGGCTCGTCGAGAAGGTGCCTGAGATGTCGGGCGAGTTGTGCTGGGTCCCGAGGATCGGACACTACAAAGCCGGTTTCGGAATCTGACACCGCCTCGTTGGCTCCGCCGCTGTTACCAGCCACGCACGCCAAGCCCGCCGCGGCAGCCTCCAGCAACACGATGCCGAATCCCTCCTGCTCGAGACCCCCCCAGCGGGTCCGGCAGCAAAGGACGAATACGTCGGCCGCTCCGTAAAGCCGGGGCAGTTCGGCGTCGGCAACCTTGCCCAGCAGGCGGGTTGGGGAGCTCGTACGGCGGATTAGCCTCTCAAGCCTCGCTCGGTCGCGACCGACGCCGGCCACGGCGACTTCCAGATCCGGAAAGTCGCCGGTCGACCACAGAGTTGACGCCGCTTCGATCAGGACGTCCATACCTTTACGAGGTACAAGCCTGCTCACGCTCAGCACGAGTCGCCGATCCTCGGAAATGCCGAAGGACCTGCGGGCTTGGGCACGGTCGTCCGGGGAGAGGGGCCTGAAGCGAGCCGCGTCGACGCCCGGCGGAATTTCGACGACTGGCGGCAGCCGTGGCTGCGCTCGTCTGGCCTCGGCAATCGGATATCCGCCGCCGCCGATTATGAGCGACGCGCCGCCGAGGACGCGGGCCATGGCCTGCCTGCCTAGCGGGAGACGGCCAGGTACGGTCACCTCGGCCCCGTGAAGCGCCAACGCGTACGGGAGACCAAGGTGAGGTCCTACCAGCCCGAGCGGCACCGCCGGGTCAAGAACGACAAGGGCAGCACCGACCTCCGTGGCGAGAGATCGGATCCTCCTAACCATCATCGGGCTCGGTAACAGCACTGGCTCTCGGGTACGGACGATGCGGTAAGGCTGGGAGCGGTCGAAAGCGTCAGCCCTGTCGTAGGGGGATGTTAGGACCACGAAATCGTCGGACGGCAAGCGACTCCACAGCTCCCAGAGGTAGTTCTGTATCCCGCCAACTTTGGGTGGGAAATCGTTCGTGACTAGCAGATGCTTGATCAAACTGTGCTGTACCCCGTGTCCACGGCCGGCCTTGTAGCGTCAGGGTCAACCGGGACCCGGCGTGCGCAGACGCTAGCAGCCAGCGGCTCCTCCCGGGCCGTCAACGACCGGGCACTCTCAGCCGCAAGCGCGGTAGCGAAGTGGCGGCACGAGACCTGCTTCGCCTAGCAGGGCGAGGGCCCGCTTCTGGGTCGCGTCGATGATCACAGCATCGTCAGGGTCGCGGTCGCAGATAAAGCTAACCACGCAGTCCTCGCAGCACGCCGAGGCAGCCATGGTGCAGTGGTCACAGCCGATAGACAGGGTCTTCATGGGCAACATTGTTCCAGGGGGGTGAGACATCGCCAGAGGACCTTGGACAGAGGACGCTGCGGCGGTAGCTTAGGGTGATGATCCATGCTTTCGTCTTGATCGACGCGACCCCCGGCCGGCTCGCTGACCTCGCCGTCGAACTGGCAGAGACCGACGGCGTCAGCGAAGTGTACTCGGTGGCTGGCAAAGCCGACATCGTCGCAGTAGTACGCGTACGTCACCACGAAGACCTCGCCGACGTCGTCACAAGGCGCATAGCGGGCTTAGAAGGGATAGTATCCACGTCTACTCTCGTAGCATTCCAAGCCTACAGCAAGTCTGACCTGGACGCTGTTTGGGATGTCGGTTCCGCTGGCGATGCGATCTAGGCGCCTCCGCTCGAGCGCTCCTGTTGCGAGACGCTCACTAGCCGGTCTAGGCATGCTTGAGCTCGGCCGTCGTCAATAGCAGAGGCTGCGAGCTCGATACCTTCAAGGATCGCCTGGCAGCGCCCGGCTACGACTAGTCCAGCTGCCGCATTGAGAACGACGATGTCGCGCCGCGGTCCCGTGGCTCCTGACAGGACGCTCGAGATGATCGCGGCGTTCTCGACCGCGTCACCTCCGAGGATGTCGTCGAGAACCGCCGGGGCTAGCCCGGCCGAGGCCGGGTCGAAGGTCCACGCTCTGAACTCGTCACCAGGAGCTGAACTGCGACGGTACTCGTAGAGCGTCGACGGTCCCAGCGTCGACAACTCGTCGAGACCAGGGTGGCCGTGCACCACCATGACATGCTCTGCGCCGCCGGCGGCTAGGACACGAGCCATCTTGGGCGCCATCGCAACGTCGCCAACCCCGACGACTTGACGGCGCACTCTGGCAGGATTTGCAAGCGGCCCGAGGAAGTTGAACGCCGTCGGGACCCCCAGCTCGCGTCGAACGGGAATCGCGTGCCTCATAGCGTGATGGAACTTGGGAGCGAAGCAAAAGCCGATACCAGCATCCAGTACACACCGGGCGACGCCCACCGGGCCGAGGTCAATAGCGACGTCGAGAGCTTCGAGGACGTCAGCCGATCCAGCTCTAGACGAAGCGGCGCGACCCCCGTGCTTGCATACTGGCACCCCACAGCCAGCGATCACCAACGCCGCCGCAGTAGACACGTTGAAGGTACCGGAACGGTCCCCGCCGGTTCCGCATGTGTCCACAGCCTTCGTCAGAACATCCGGGGGCAGCAAAACCTGCTCCGAGGCGGCGATCATAGATCCGACCATGCCAGACATCTCCTGGTCGGTTTCACCACGACAACGCATCCCGAACACGAAGGCAGCCACTTGCACAGCGCTGGCGTCACCGCGCAGGACCTCAGCCATAGCAGCCGAGGCCTGCTCTGAGCTCAGCGTCTCACCAGCTGCAAGAGCGCCGAGCACACTCCTCCAACCCTCAAAGCCCGGGACCGTCAAGCTTGTCTTAGAACCCGATCCTGAGCTCGGATCGTCATGCGGAGCGCCTTCGCCGGCGGATGATCCTGCGCCTCTCGCGCTCGGTCGTGCCTCCCCACACACCTTCGTGCTCGCGACGATCCAAGGCCCACTGCAGGCACAGTTCGCACACGTCGCACTGGGCGCAGATAGCCTTGGCGTCCTCGGCGTCCTCGTCGGTTACTGGGTAGAAGATACCCGGGTCAACCCCACGGCAAGCGGCTCTCTGGCGCCACGCCGGCGGAGCGGTGATCTTAGTTTCGTTCATGTTCATTCCCAGCTTCTGGGTGTCTAAAAATGGAGAGGCGTCGGTAGCTTGCCCTGCGGCCCCGATCGACCCTTCCAGTCTGGCAACTTTGAGTGGGCTTGTCCAGCCTCTAGTTGGTAGCGCCCTCGCATTGCTCTCACGGTGCTCGCCAGCTTCTCAGAGCCCCAGGAGCTGCGTTACCGAGACAGGTCAGCTGCGAGCGACGATCTAGTAGCCTCCGACAGCTCCACGCGCTCCTGGTAGAAGGGGTGGTCTACGACTAGAGCAACGCTCTCCTCGGCGAACGAATCAGCCTGCTCGGCGGTGAAGTCGAAGAGGATGAAGTGCACCGCGGAGGTGACCTCCGTACGTGTGAGATTCGCTGCATGCGCGTCCTCCACCCGGCACGGCACCCTTACCACTGGCTCCCGAGTGGGCGAGATCTCGAAACGGACTGCCGTCTCGATCCCCACGAGACGCGGCAACCAGTGCGCCATCTCCATCTTGGTCGTCAGCTCGATCAAAAGCGTCGCCGACAGCTGGCCCGGCCGCGGAATCAATGGGTTGTAAGTGTTGAGAAGCTCTTCCACGGCTTCGTCGCTGAAGGCTCTCTCCGCTCTCGCCATCTCCTGAATCTGGAAGCGAATCGTCTCCCGATTCTCGAACACGAGGCTCACAACGGGCCCCACCGCGACTCGTCTCGCAGTCTTTAGGGATATGACCTGGTTGCGCATCACGTCCCGCTGGCGTTCGTAGGCGCGCGGCTCCATGATGTCGTCGAGGGTCAACGAGCGGGATTGCACGGCCTGAGCCTCACTCCTCGGGTATCCCATACGCGCGAGCGATGATCTGCAGCGGATGACTAGCGGTCCGACCAGTCCCCTGCCCGATCGCAGTGTTCGCAAGGTCGCAGTCGCCAGCGACGACTTGCGAATCCGCCTTGTCGATCGCCTCCTCTAGAGGCCTGGCGACCTTTCGGGCAAGGTCATAGTTCTCTTGTCGCAGACCCCAGGTACCGTCGATGCCGGAGCATTTCGCCACGGTAGTGACCTTCGCACCGGTGAGCTTTAGTAGGTCGCGGCTTCGAAGGCCTATGTTCTGGGCCTGAAGGTGGCACGGGGCGTGGTAGGTGACGCTCTGGGGCACTTCACCGGCGAAGTCGGTGTCGAAGTGCTTTTCGGGGTCTTTGTGAAGCTTCCACAGGAACTCGCAGGCGTCGAAGGTGTGCTCGGCGACGACTTCGGCGTCGCCGCCACCGAGGTACTCGGGATAATCCCGCTTCAACACATACCCGCAGGTTGGCTGGCTTACCACTATTTCACGGCCCGACCGCAAACTCGCTAACAGCCCCGGCAGGTTCTTTCGGGCCTGGCGCTCGAAGGCTTCGAAGTTCCCGCTGTGCAACCATGGAGCACCGCAGCAGCCGACACCGTCAACGACCTCAGTGTCCACCGAGTTGTGCTCGTACACGTTGACCAGGTCCTTGCCGACGGCCGGGTTCTGGTATTCGACCAGGCAGGTCGGAAAGACGGCGACCCTGGCCTGCCATGGCCCCACGAGCCTGGTGTTGCGCTCCGCTCGCCCGCGAGCGAACCAGGTGGTGAAACGAAGCTTGGCGTAGGGGGGAAGTACCCGCTGAGCGGAGATACCGACCGCCTTCTCGATTACCCTGCGGACAGCCGAGCCCGGTTTAGACAGCGCAGCGTTAAGTACCGGTGCCACGAGACTCCCGGCTTTACCCGCTAAGTCGGTCCTAGCAAGGACCTGGGTGGTCACCTGCTGCGAAACGGTCTTCGGGCGGTTGG
Source organism: Acidimicrobiaceae bacterium (assembly GCA_027391075.1). Lineage (GTDB taxonomy): Bacteria > Actinomycetota > Acidimicrobiia > Acidimicrobiales > Palsa-688 > JAJZAM01. The sequence goes on from DAHYHI010000005.1 coordinate 115,491, forward strand.
CGGAAGCCCGCAACATCAGGCGCGGAAAGTCCAGCTGCCAGTCGTGAGGGGGTACGTACGGGCACTTCACGTAGCAGAGCTTGCACTGGTAGCACTCGTCGACCACCTTATCCTGCTCGAACACGGTCAACGCCCCGACGTCGCCGTCGTGGGCGTCGATCGCGTCGAAGAGGGTTGGGAACGACGGACACAACGAAAGGCACAGCCGGCAGCCGTGGCAAAGGTCGTAAACCCTGGTCAACTCTTCGCGTAGGTCGGCCTCGACGAAGTAGGAAGGGTGCTTAGGGTCGTATGTAGCGGTCAGATCCAATGCCTCCTCGGCACTTCAAGCGGTTGGGGCTTGGAGTCCCTAGCGGTCAAGATGTCAAGAAACGCTCTGGAGGCCGCTCGTAAAGCGACCGGCATGGCTCTTCTCGGCCTTGGCGAGGGTCTCGAACCACTCGGCGATGTTAGCGAAACCTTCCTCTCGGGCGGTCTTTGCGAACCCGGGATACATCTCTGTGTACTCGTAGGTCTCGCCTTCTATGGCGGACTTCAGGTTGTCCTCGGTTTCACCGACTGCCACCCCCGTGACAGGATCCCCTACTTCTGCGAGGAAGTCGAAGTGACCGAAGGCGTGGCCGGTCTCGCCCTCGGCGACCGAGCGGAATAGCGCGGCGACATCGGGGTAGCCTTCGACGTCGGCCTTCTGGGCGAAATAAAGGTAACGGCGGTTCGCTTGACTCTCGCCGGCGAAGGCCTCCTTTAGGTTGTCGTGAGTCTTGGAGCCTTTTAGGTCTGCCATCCGGCTATTCCTTTCGATCGTTAACTTTCAAGTTTGGAGGATCAGGTCGCTAGTGCACCATGTCGGCTTTCGCAAGCTGACCCTTCGGGAGTCCTATAGCGATCTGGTGTCCTCGCTTTAGGTTAGTGCACGCAACCGGTTTTCGGATACATGACCCCTGCTGCACTCACCTAGGGAAGCCCCCACGTGGACCGGGACGTAGCCGGGTTGGCTGCAGTAGGTATGTTGGAGTCATGACGAAAACGTTCGACCGCGGGGAAGCGCTCAAGCGCCTGGCCAGCGAGACTTTCGACGTGCTGGTCGTCGGAGGTGGGGTGACTGGGTGCGGTGTCGCCTTAGACGCAGCGGCTCGAGGACTTTCCACAGCCCTGGTCGAGGCGTCTGACATCGCGTCGGGGACCTCGTCGAAGTCGTCGAAGCTCATCCACGGTGGTCTGCGCTACCTCCAGCAGCACGATTACCTGCTCGTCTACGAAGCTCTCCACGAACGTCAGATCCTCCTTGGGAATGCCCCTCACTTGGCCCACCCTCTGCCGTTCCTCATACCCCTCTTCGGCAAGGACGGGGTTGCGTCGCGAAGTGTCGCTAAGGCCTACCAGAGCGCCCTGTGGCTCTACGACATCACAGGGGGTATCCGGATCGGCAAGCGTCACCGTCGTGTCAGCTCCGACGAGGCTCTCGCTCACTTTCCGGTGCTCCGATCGGAAACTCTCGTTGCCTCGTTCTTGTACTGGGACGCGCAAGCCGACGATGCCCGCCTGACTCTCGCCCTCGCCCGCACAGCCGCATCACTTGGTGCGTGCATCGCCAACTACTCTCCCGTTGAGGAGCTCATCGAAGAGGATTCCAAGGTGTGCGGAGCCCGTCTGGCCAACGGTACGGTGATCAGGGCTCGCCACGTCATCAACGCCGGCGGGGTGTGGTCCGCCGAGGTCGCGGCTGCCGGGGTCGAGAGTCGGGCAGGATTTTCGTTGCGCCCTGCGAAGGGGATCCATGTGACCGTGCGGGCGTCACGCCTGCCCTGCGACTACGCCTCGGTCATCAGCGTTCCAGGTGACCGACGGTCCGTATTCGTGGTTCCCTGGGCGGCCGACGAGGCGACGTCACCGTCGGGCGAGGGACGCTACACCTACGTGGGGACGACGGACACCGACTACGACGGACCCCTCGACGATCCGCAGTGCACTCCCGAAGACATCGACTACGTGCTCGGCGCTGTCAATGCGTGGACCTCAGCGAACCTGACCCGTAGCGACGTGACCGCCACTTGGGCCGGCCTTCGGCCCCTGGTGAGCGACGCATCCTCCGCCCGTACGGCCGACCTGTCGAGACGCCACAAGGTAATCGTCTCCGCCAACGGGCTCGTGACTGTCACCGGTGGGAAGCTCACCACTTACCGCAAGATGGCGGCTGACGCTGTCGACGCTCTCGCCGACCCCCCCGAAGCGAACGCCCAACGCCTCACCCGGTTCACCTCTGATCCTCGGGTGCGGCGAGCTCGTCGGCGCTTCGAGTCTTTGGGCGGCCGTTGGAGACCAGCGGAGGCGGGGACGGCCGAGGTAGCCCTCGCTACCTCTCCGACCAAGCGCCTGGCGCTTGTCGGAGCTGCTAACTCCGGTCGACCCGAGCGGGCTGTCGCCGAAAAGGCCAGGTCTCTCGGCATCAGCGACGCTGACTTCAAGCACCTCTCTGGCCGTCACGGCTCAGAGACCGGAGACGTGCTCGCCTTGTGTGACGGAAGGACCGAACTTGCTGGCCGGCTCCACCCGAACCTTCCCTACTTGGCAGTCGAGGTTGTCTGGGCGGCACAGGCAGAGATGGCCCAAAGCGTCGACGACGTCCTGTCCCGGCGGACCAGAGCGAGAATCCTCGACCGTCAGGCTGCCGTCGAGTGCTCCCAACGAGTAGCGGAGCTACTAGGCGAACAACTCGGGTGGGACAGCGAAAAGGTTCACCGCCAGACCTCCGAGTTCAAAGCGAGTGTAGCCGCCGAACAGCACGCCGAGGAAGCCAGCTCAAGCACAGCCGAGGCTTCCAAGCAGCCGTGAGACCGAAGCGGACCCCTCCGCCCGGAGCGCTCGCCAGCCAGTCGGCGTCCAACCCGCCGCGATTTGTGCCTTCGCGGCCTGTCCCCGCCCTGACGGACGGTTTCACCTCCCGGCTTCGCGGAGTCTGTGGTTCCGTCCACGCCGACGACGCTGCGCGCGTCGAAGCGGGCCGTGACTGGTGGCCGCTCTCGGCACTGTGGGCTTTGGATGGACGCTCCCCTTGCCTGCCGGACCTAGTCGCCGTGCCGTGTTCGCTGGCAGAGGTTTCCGCCGTCGCATCACTATGCAACCGGGAAAAGGTACCTCTCACGGTGTTCGCCGGTGCCAGTGGCGTATGCGGCGCAAGCATACCTCTCCAATCCGGTGTGTCGATGGACATGACAGCCCTGCATGGGATCAGCGACGTAGATGCCACTAGCCGCACCGTCGAAGTGCGGGCCGGGACTTTCGGGCACGCTTTCGAGGACGGGTTGCGGAGCGGCTATGACCTTACCGTCGGGCACTGGCCGCAGTCCATAGCCCTTTCCACCGTCGGCGGGTGGGTGGCCTGCCGGGGTGCGGGTCAGCTCTCGACCCGTTACGGCAAGATCGAGGACATGGTCACTGCCTTGGAAGTGGTCTTAGCGGACGGCACCGTCGTACACACCGGCGGCGCGTACCCCAGGTCGGCTACCGGTCCCGACCTGACTCAACTTTTCGTTGGTAGCGAAGGAACCCTGGGGGTTATAACCTCGGTCCGCCTGCGAGCACATAAGGTGCCACCGGCCAAGAGTAAGTTCGCTTACGGTTTCACCGATTTCGAGTCCGGTCTCGAAGCTTGCCGGCGGGTCCTCCAGCGTGGTGCGACGCCGGCGGTCCTGCGTCTGTATGACAGCGCCGAGTCGGAACGTCACTTCGCCGGTGTAGGCGCTTGCGTCCTTCTAGTAGCCGACGAGGCCGACCCCGTGATCCTCGACGCTGTGACGAAGGTCGTCGCCGAGGAGTGCTCCGAGGCATCCCAACTCGGAGCGGAACTCGTCGATAGGTGGTTCGAGCGCAGGAACGAGATTCCCGACATTGCAAGCCTCGTCGCCGCCGGACTGGTCGTGGATACCGTCGAGGTGGCTGGCTCCTGGCGCGCGCTGCCGGCTATCTACGCCGAGGCCTTATCGGCTCTTCGAAGCCTCGAAGGTACGGTCGCTGCGTCGGCACATCAGTCGCACGCCTACAGCGACGGCGCCTGCTTGTACTTCACTTTCGCCGGACGAACCGGCGCTAGCGCGCGAGCCGGCCACCGCGCACGATTGGAGGCGGCGAGCCCCTCGGGGAGGCCCGAAGGCGACGCAGAGGTCTTCTACAGGGCGGCTTTCGACGCTGTGACCCATGCGGCTCTTCGCAACGGCGGCACCGTCTCCCATCACCATGGGGTTGGCCTGAACAGGTCCGGTTATATGAGAGAACATCTCGGTGGCGGCCTCGACGTGCTGCGCTCGCTGAAGGCGGCACTCGACCCGAACGGGATCCTCAACCCCGGAAAGCTCGGGCTCGTGCAGTGACAGTCCTGGTGATAGACGTCGGATCCACCAGCATCCGCGCTTCGATAGTCGCCGCTGACGGCACAGTGTCGTTCCAGACTAGGCGTCTTGCGCCTCCTGCAACACCGTTCCCAGGTCTGGTCGAGATAGACCCTACCGCGCTCGCCTCTGGTGTGCTGGAATGCGCTGAGCGCACCCTTGGCGAGGCTCGCCAAGCTAGCGTTATGCCTACCTCGATAGCCGTTACGGCCCAGCGGGCGTCCGCTGTCGCATGGAACGCCAGGACCGGCGCTCCCCTGGCTACCGGCCTTGCATGGCAAGACCTTCGCACTGCGGGTACCTGCCTTGAGCTCCAAGACCGGGGACTTCGACTATCGCCGAGTGAGTCCGCCACGAAGTTCGCATGGCAAGTTCAACAAGCCCTCGCCGAAGGCGTCGAACCCGCCGTTATCCGCCTCGGGACCGTGGAGTCGTGGGTGGCCTGGAACCTGACCCGATCGGGACGCCACATCACCGACCCGAGCAACGCAGCGGTGACGGGCCTTTACAGCATCACCGGAGGCACCTGGAACGACGCTGTCCTGGAGGCTCTGGGACTAGACCGTAACTGGCTTCCCGAGGTGGTCGACACCTGTGCCGAGCATGGTATAGCCGACGCACTTTCGGTTCCGTTGCCTCTGCGCTGCCTTGTAGGCGACCAGCAGGCTTCCCTCGCCGGCCAAGGGGCTACACTGCCCGGTCTGGGCAAGGCCACCTTCGGAACGGGTGGAATGCTCGACGTTTGCACGGGACAGGCGGCGCCTGGCTCGGCTATTCGAAGCGGTCACGGATGCTTCCCGATAGTTGCGTGGAGCCGGGCCGGGGCGGTCACATGGGGGGTAGAGGCCCTGATGCTCACAGCTGGGTCCGCCGTCGAATGGCTAGTCGAGGACCTCGGGGTCCTGTCGGACGCCGCGGAGTCTGAGAACGTCGCTGCTTCCTGCGAGGATAGCGACGGAGTCGTGGTCGTCCCGGCATTCCTGGGCCAGGCCACACCCCAATGGGATTTCGGGGCTCGCGGTGCCGTGTTCGGCCTCTCCAGGGGCACTGGTGTCGCCAACCTCGTCCGGGCCGTTCTCGAAGGTGTGGCGCACGGGGGGGCAGACCTTCTCGAAGCCGCCGAAGCTGACAGCGCGATCACCATAGGATCTCTGCGAGTTGACGGGGGCATGTCAGCCAACCGAGTTTTCCTGCAAGCTTTGGCTGACGCGTGCGGGCGGCCCGTTGAGGTTTCCCCCGAGCTAGAAGCGACGACAGTCGGAGCCGGGAACCTTGCCGGCCTCGTAGACGGAACTTGGGACTCGCTGGAGGAAATCGCCAAGGCGTGGAAGCCCAAAGAGATCGTGGTGCCGTCGGGACGTGATCCGCAGCGGGATCGTTGGCGCCGGGCAGTGGAACGCGCCTTGGGATGGCATCCCGAGTTATCCGCAATACAGTTTTAGCACGGGCGGTCGCCTGCGACACGAGGACTTCCTAGCTGCGCTCAGCTGGCGCCGGTGGCCATTAGGGCCATCACGCTGACCACCACTGCCAGCGGGGCTGCCACCGCACCCATCTTGACCGCCCGGCGTACCCCTGCGGGCTCTCCTGCGGCACGGGCCGAGGATATCCACAGCACCCAGGCCAGTGAACCCGAGACGAAGAAGTTGGGGCCGACGTCCAGTCCGATCAGCAGCGACAGGGGGTGCGATACGGCACGGGCGGACAACAGGGACGCCGCCGGGAGGTTGTTGATGAGAACCGTCGACACGGCAGCTAACGCCGCTGTGGCAAACGGGTCGAGGTGCCCGAGCACGTCCGCGGGACCCGACCACAGACGTCCCAAGGTCCCCACGCCCACAGCGAGCCCCAACAGGCCTGCCAGTACCGGCAGATTGAGAACGTCCTCCACGGTGGAGACGCTGAGGCGCTTCCCCCGAAGGCGCCAGGCGGCCGCAGCCAACCCGATGCCAGCTACGACAAGCGAAGGGGAGCCTACGGTCAGCATCGCAATGACCGCCGCGCCGATCGCTACCGCCCCGACCCCTAGGAGCGGTCGCGACCGGGGCGCTTGCGCCGGGACGCCCTCACCGTCGGATTCGCTGCCCCCCCGGTAAGCCTGCAGCGCACGGCGCGACGCCACAGCTATAACCGCAGTTGTGACCACGCTCGCTGCGATCCACGGCAGGACCATCCGGGAGGCAAACTGGCCCGCTGACGCATTGGAATGCGCTACCACTATCAAGTTGGTCAAGTTAGAGCCCGGGAGGACGAGCGAGCCTGCGTTGGCCAGAAGTATGCACGCAGGGAGTAGAGCTCCACTGACAGGAGCTTGGCTCTCCTCGCCCTGGGACCTGCCGGCGCTGACAGCGATAGGCGTCAAGAAGGCGACTGACGTGTCCAAGTTGAGCACGGCGCTCACCACGACGATCAGCAATGCAAGGCCGCTGAATAGCAGGACCGGGGTCGGACACACCCTGCCGAGAGCCCTCCCCGCTGCGACGAACAGCCCGTCCGACGCAGCCACGAGACCGACCAGGAGCAGGCCGGCTACGAGAACGAACGCCGGCCATGCCTGCCCCGCTGCAGATCCTGCCGCAGACGGGTTGACCGCTGCTGCCACTACCGCCGCTGCGACACCGGCGACGGTCAGATACCAGGCGCGCATCAGCCTCCGGCCGAGCCGGCCGCTCCCAGTATCAGCACAGTCCGCCTAGCCTGTAGGTCCCGGACCTGCCAGGAACTCGACGCGTCGTGCGACGTTCACAGCGTGATCTCCGAGACGCTCGAAGAACCTGGCGACCAAAGTCATATCCATAGTCACCGGAATCGACATCTTGCCCGAGGCGAGCTCCGCTATGAGGGCAGCATGAAGGCTGTCGAGGTCCTCGTCACGCTCGTCGAGGCGTTCGGCTGCGTCACGATCCTTGTCGTACCACGACTCGGCCGCGTGCCTCCACATCTCCGCCCCGATCGCCCCCATCCTCTCGACTATCCCGCGGCAGCGCGGGGTCATCTCGCCGGAGAGCCCGTGGTCGGCGTAGCGTGCGATGTGCACGACGAGGTCGTGGGAGCGCTCGAGCTCGGGGACTATCCGCAGAACACTGAGCAAAAGGCGCAGGTCGGCGGGTCCGACCGCCATCTGCGCTATCTGGTGGTTGGCGAGGTCCTCGATCTCCACGTAGAGGTCGTCGATCACCTGCTCCCTCTCGGCGAGGATTTGGAACAGGTCGTTGTCCCCGCTGAGGAGGGCGTGCGTCGCCCCAGCGAGGTCGTCTGCTACCAAAGCGAACAGCCTGATCGTCTTGGACTCGATCTCGCGGACCGGCAAAGGTGAGTTGGAATCACTCCACTGATGAACGCCGACTCCTGCCATTACCCCGAGCGTAGCTGGTCAGCCCGGCGGTGAACACCGCTTGGAGCTGCCAGCGTGTGGGTTGGGCGGGCTCAGTCCTCCTCGCCTGTTGGGCGGCCGGCCTTCATCGGCAGCTTGTTGCGCCATACCCCGTCTGCGGCGTGCAGGGCGGCTGCTACTGCTCCGGCTGTCGGCACGAGGCCGATCTCTCCCACCCCTTTTATTCCATAAGGGGCTCTAGGTTGGGGTACCTCCACGAGCTTTACCTCTATGGGAGGAACGTCTTTTGCTCTGAGAATCCCGAGCGAGCGGAGCGTCGTCTTGGTTGGATACCCTTTGGCGTCGGACGGGAACTCTTCGCTCAGTGCGTAGCCAAGACCCATGTGCACAGCCCCCTCGATCTGGCCGACGCACAGCAGGGGGTTGACGGCTCGCCCGACGTCGTGAGCTGCCAGAACTTTCTCGATGGCGCCCGTTTCGGGGTCCGCTACGACGAGCTGAGCTGCATAACCGAAAGCCGAGTGTATGGTCGGGTTGTCGACCTCCCCCAAATGCTGGGTCCAGTCCACGACGAACTCTCCTTGGAAGTCCACACCGGGGACCCTGCCAGCGGCATCAGCCCTCCTGCAAGCGTCGCGTACAGCCCCGGCTCCCATCAGGGTACCGCGACTTCCGGTGGTCTGGCCGTCCCCGAGCTCCCGACTGGTGTCGACGAGAACCATGACCTTCGCCGGGTTCAAGCCTAGCTCTTCCACCGCTACTTGAAGGGCGACGGTGTTGATGCCCTGTCCCATCTCGGTCCAACCGTGGCGGACTTCGACTGTACCGTCGTCGCAGAAGCGTACGACCGCACGAGACACTTCGCGGTACCCGTTGCCGAGGCCGGAGTTCTTCAAGCCGAGGCCGATCCCGACGGCTTTGCCGGCGACCCTGGCCTCCTCATAGGCCCCTGAAAGAGCGTCAAGGCACTGCAGGGCCCCAGCGCAGCCTTCGTCCATCACTTGGCCAGGACCCCACACATCCCCAGGGTGGATGACGTTCCTCCGACGGATCTCCAAGCCTGAGATCCCCGCAAGCTCTGCGAGGCGGTCCATGATCCCCTCCATGGCGAACTGGGCTTGGTTGGCACCGAAGCCACGGAAGGCCCCGCACACCGGGTTGTTCGTTCTCACAGCCACCGACTCCACGTCCACCGCTGGAACCCGGTAAGGGCCGGTGGCATGACCGGCGGCACGTTCGAGCACTTTCATTCCTACGCTCGCGTACGCCCCCGAGTCGCCGACCATCCTCGCCCGTACCGCCGTCAACCTGCCCTCGACGTCACAGCCGGCCTCGTAGACCATGGTGATGGGGTGACGCTTGGCGTGCACGAGGAAGCTCTCCTCGCGTGAAAGGGTGCATTTGACCGGGCTGCCGACAAGCCAGGCGGCGAGGGCTGCGTGAGCCTGGTTGGACATGTCCTCCTTGCCCCCGAAGGCACCGCCGTTCGAGACGAGCTCGACGCTTACCTTGTCCACGCCGACGCCAAGACAGGCAGCGATCTGGTCCCGGTCGTCCCAGATACCCTGCCCTCCCGAGTACACGTGCAGGCCCCCGTCGGGCCGGGGGACCGCCAGGGTGGACTCCGGCTCGAGGAATGCGTGCTCCACCCGCTGGGTCTCGAAGGTCTCCGAGACGGTGTAGGCGCTTTCACTTAGTGCCCGGTCGACGTCACTGCGTGAGTAAGACGACACCGACAGTATGTTGCCGTCCGTGCCCCACACGGCGACCTCGTCGCTCGACAACGCCTGACCCGGATCGACGATTGGTTCGAGGACCTCATAGTCGACGTCTACCAAAGCCGTTGCCCGGCGGGCCTGGTCTCTGGTGTCGGCGACGACTACAGCTAGGACGTCCCCGACATAAGAAGTCCTGCCACCAACTGGGATCATTACCGGCCAGTCCTTGTGCAAGATGCCAACTCTGAGATCACCTGGGATATCCGCAGCTGTCAGCACGGCGCGCACGCCAGGAGCTTCAAGCGCGCGGGTAGTGTCGACGTTGAGCACCTCGGCGCGAGCGTGGTCGGTCAGCCTGAGAGCGGCGTGCAGGATTCCCGGCACCCGCAAGTCGTCGACGTATCCACGGTCACCCAGCGCTAGCGCCTCAGCCTCGTAGCGGGTGCCGGTGGATCCGACGCCCCCGGGCAGGGCCGCCTCGCAGTCTTCACCGTGCGCCACGGCGCATATAGCATCCAAAATTTTGACGTACCCGGTGCACCTGCACAGGTGAGCGCCGAGATGCCTGCTCATGTCCTCCCGAGATAGCCCGGTGCCTTTCTTGTCGACCTGGGCCTTCGCCCGCATGACGATACCCGGGATGCAAAATCCGCATTGCAACCCCCCGTGAGCGGCGAAGGCTCGTGCGTAGCGCTGTCTCTCTGCTTCGGGGAGCCCTTCGAGAGTCACTACCGATCGACCGGCCGCCTTGGCGACTGGGTACTGGCAGGACACGGTGACCTTGGAGTCGACCATTACAGTGCAGCAGCCACATTGTCCCGACGGCGAACAGCCGTCTTTAGCCGAGGTTATGCCCAATTCCTCGCGGAGTGCCGCTAACAAGTGCGGGTGGTCAGCCCTGACCGACACCCCGACACCGTTGACCGTCATGGTGACAGTTTCATTATCGACGTTCTCGGCGGCTTGTAGTGTCGTCATTTGGAATCACCTTCGTTGAAAGAGTGTTGAAATCTCACGGCCGTTCCCTCCCTCGACTGGACTTGCCGTTATCGCTCTCGGTGAGGATGGCGTAGCACTCCGGGCGGCGGTATCGATCGAAGTCGAACAGCGTCTCTTTGTACTTGGCGCACCAGTCGATGTCGCATTCCGCGATGATCACCTCGTCCCCGTTGGTGATCGTCTGCGCGACAATCTGGCCCGACGGTGCGACTATGCAACTCTGAGCGAGGGAGTCGACTCCCTCCTCCATGCCGCCTTTGGCCGTCGCGACGACCCAGGTGCCGTTTTGGTACGCGCCGGCTTGGAGCACCAACTGGTTGTGAAAGCCGGCTAGCACGTCCTGCGAGGGGTCGGGAGCATAATGTATCGGCGTGTTATAGCCGCAGAGGATCATCTCCACCCCCTGCAACCCCATAACCCGGTAGGTCTCGGGCCAGCGCCGGTCATTGCAGATCATCATTCCCACCCGGGCGCCGAGGAAGTCGTGCACGGCGAAGCCGTCAGGGCTCGGCTCGAAGTAATAGCGCTCCAGGTGCTGGAATGGTCGCCACGGCTCGTTTGTCTCATGGCCGGGGATGTGAACCTTGCGGTACTTGGCTGCGATCGACCCATGTCGGTCGACGATCACGGAAGTGTTATAGCGATGACCTTGCGGGGTCAGCTCCGCATATCCGAGGAAGAAGCCCACCTGACGCCTCGCCGCCTCTTCGAAGAGGGCCTTGGTGTCAGGCCCGGGCATCTCTGTCTCGTACCAGTGGTCAGCGACATACAACGGTTCCTGCCACCAGCGAGGGAAGAACGTGGTGAGCGCCAGCTCGGGGAACACGACCAGGTCGGCACCCCGGTCTGCTGACTGAACGAGCATGTCGAGCAGTCTCTCGACGACGCCGGCCCTGGTGTCGTTGCGCGCTACCGGGCCCATCTGGGCGGCTGCCACCACCAGGCGACGGCTCACCCCGCGACCCCGACGGCTTCCACCTGGGAACCAAGGACGTCCGTGTCTGCGAGGTCCAACAGGACCTGGAGCAGCACGTTCGTCCCGGCCTCGAGGTGCCCGGTGTCGGTGAACTCCTTCGGGTTGTGGCTGATACCGCCGACGCTCGGGACGAAGATCATCCCCGCTGGACACATGCGTGCGAGCATCTGCGCGTCGTGACCGGCGCCTGATGCCAGGCGCCGCACGGAAAGCCCCAAGCCAAGGGCCTTGGCCTCGACCAACGACACCACTGTCGGGTCGAACTCGACCGGCGCAAAGCGTGCGAGCCTACGCGTCGACCAAGAAACGCCTTCGCGCCGGCAGATCTCATCTATCTCCTCCGCGAGTTTCGCCTCGGCTCCGGCGAGGAGGTCCTCGTCGGTGTTGCGCAGATCGACGGTCATGGACGCCTTCGCTGCGACGACGTTCACCAAGTTCGGCACGAGCTCCAGCCGGCCTACCGTCGCGACCTGGTCAGCTCCCATTCCGACGGCTAGGCGACGGGCTTGCACGGCGATCTCGGCGGCGACTAGTCCGGGGTCGTGGCGGTATGACATTGGCGTCGTGCCCGCGTGGTTGGACTGGCCCACCAGCGTCAGTTCCTGCCAGGAGATCCCTTGTACCCCTGTAACAGCCCCGATGTCGTCGCCGTGCGCCTCGAGGACTGGACCCTGCTCTATGTGCAACTCGACGTACGCGTAGGGCGCCAGGCCCGGGCAGGGTGCCGATCCCACATAGCCGATTCGGGCAAGTTCGTCTCCGAGCCTCGCCCCGTCGGAGGCTACGATATCGCGGGCTTCTTCAACGCCGAGGCCGCCACAGTAGACGAGGCTTCCGAGCATGTCCGGGGAGAAGCGGGCACCTTCCTCGTCGGTGAAAAAGGCGACTGCCAGGGGACGGCGGGTCGCGACTCCGGCCTGTGACAGGGTTTCGATCACCTCCAGACCGGCGAGCACCCCCAGGTTGCCGTCGTAGATGCCTCCTGTGGCCACCGTGTCTATGTGCGAGCCGCACATGACCGGCGGGCCATCAGACAGTCCTGGCCGTGTCGCTACCACGTTGCCGATCTCGTCGATGCTGATGTCTAAGCCGAGGTCTTCCATCCAGGCGACCACCAGGTCACGACCGGCGCGGTCCTCGTCTGTCAGTGCGAGGCGGGCGCAGCCTCCGTCGCCGGTAGAGCCGATCTCGCCCAACTCCGCTAGCCTGGCGGTTAGCCTCCCGATGTCGATCCGAAGGTCTTCGTGCACTCTTACAAAATGACGCGCTCTTGACTGAATGTCAAGGCGAATTTTATAATTCGTCAAGATGGGTTCTGGGGTGGCTACACTCTTTGCCGTGGTCTACGCGAAGGTGGACTTTACGGTCGAGCCTTTCACCGACGGAGAGCTAGGACCTCACGTACGGGCGGCCCTGGCGGCGGTCCGTGCCAGCGGGTACGAACCCGAGGTAGGCCCGTTCGGCAACTCGATGACCGGTCCTGTCGACTCCGTGCTCGCGGCCGCGTCGGCGGCCATCGAGGCGGCCTTCCATGCCGGGGCTAGCGGCGTGGCTATGACAGTGACCAAACGGGCTTCCGGCGACGAGGCCGCAGCATTCCTCGAAGCCGTCCGCCCCGTCGTGTCAGCCCTCGGAGCGCGGATCGTCGGGACCGCTGACATGTCCGACGCGGCGTTGCCTTTGAAATGGAGAGGTGAGGTCGTCGCTGGGGTCGAACGCACCGCCGGGACAGCCCAGACCGCTGGCTACCACAACGGTCTGAGCGCGTTGGTAGGCGATGTCGAGACAGCCCTGGGCGCTGCGTTGTCTGACCTCGACCGAGCGTCGAAGCAGCGGGCTGTCCGGATGCTCGACGAGCGCGGGGCGTTCCTAATCCGCAACGCCGTCGAGGAAGTCGCCGACACGATGGGCGTGTCGCGGGTGACTGTCTACAACTACCTCAACGCGACCCGCGCCAACTCCTGACGACCCGCCCGCACGGCCGGGCGACCCGGCCGCTTAGAGTCGAGCGAAGAGACGCCGAGCCTGCTCGGCGGCGCGAGCTCTAACCTCGAGGGGGTCAACCCTGGTTGGGACTCCCTCTTGGAGTACGACCTCACCGTCGACCCAAACGTCCAAGGCCCGCACGCCGGTGGTGAAGGCGGCGCACCACGGGTCGTCGACGCTGTCGTAGCTCCACCGCACCCGGTCCGATCGAGCCTGGGGTACCAGGTCCCAGCCCGCTTCGAGCCACCCCCAAGCCTGCTCGGGGGTGGCGGTGACGTCGAACTCGCGGGCGCGTACGTAAGCGAGCCGAAACTCTTCGAGCATGTCGGCGCCGATCCCGTCGGTTCCAAGCACCACCCGCCCCGGCCATGTCTGAGGTACGGCGTAACCGACGGCGTTGTTCATGTTCGACCGGGGATTGTGAGCGAGAGTGCCGGGCAGGGTGCCTTTGCGGTGGACGCCGTGCACTACCAGCCACCGCTCGTCGGCGAAGCTGGCGAGTCTGTCGGTCGCGTCGACATCTACCTCGCCCTCTGCAACATGGACATGTACCCCGACGTCGAAGCGCTTCGCGATGTCTGCCGCGGCTTCGAGGGTATCGTCGCTGCACGTGAACGCGGCGTGCAACCCCACCATCCCCGGCTTCCCGGCTGCCAGAAAGCTCTCGTTTTCAGCAAGTCCCCGGCGGGCGCCGTCAGGTCCGTGGCGATCTGTCACCCCGTAGCAGCACACAGATCGCACCCCGACCCGCGCACACGCATCCGAGATGACCTCAAGCGTCCCTTCGATGCACCCTGGGCTCTCGTGGTGGTCGACGATGGCTGTCGTGCCCGATTCGAGCGCTTCTAGGGCGCCGAGCATCGCCGACCATCGGATCATCTCCAGGTCTAAAGCGACGTCGAGACGCCACCAGATCTGCTCGAGAATGTCCATGAACGACCTCGGCGTCACCGGCGGAGCCGGCATGCCACGCGCCAGGGCGGAGTACAGGTGGTGGTGGGCGCACACCAGCCCTGGCGTAGTGTCTGACAATTCAGGCCGTCTAATCTGCCGCCTGGGCTTCGGCGGGTACCGACTTGAACGACAACACCCAGTAGACGACTCCCCCGACGATGATGCCGACCAGCCAAGAGAAGTCGCTGCCGTTGGTGGCCGACGAGAGTGGGCTCAGATAGGACGGTTGGTAGAACTGGGCGTTGATCCAAAGCAGAGCAGCCGCCATGCCGGCTGCCATGGCGATTATCGCCTTCCAGTTGATCCCACCGTTGCGCCAGTAGACGCCTCCACTTTCGTCAACGAGCCCAGCCCGGCTGTAGCGGCCCCGTCGCAGCAGCCAGTCGACGGTGAGGATACCGAACCACGGTGCCAGCCACACGACGATGTAGTCCAAGAAGCCGGACAGGTCGTTGTAGAAGCTGCCTTTGAAGATCACCAGGAAGGTGACCGCACCAGCGACGATCGTGTCGATTATGACGGCACCCCAGCGCTTGACAGGAACACCCAGAGCCTGGAGGGTTACTCCGGAGGAGTACATGTCCAAGCTGTTGATCGCGAACAGCTGCGGAAGGGCGAGTATCAAGAATGGCCAGAAGAACCAGCTGGCGAACGACGACGGGACCCCTGTCACCGCCGCTGCGTTGGGGCTGATTACGTAGGCGGCCGCCCCGAGAAGCTCGAGGAGGATCGACGGTATCGCCGCGCCGAGGGTTGCAGCCCAGAAGGTCTGGCCCATCGGGGTCTCACGTGGGAGGTATCGGGAGTAGTCGTTGGCGTTCTCCGTCCAGCCAAGTCCACCGGCCGAAATAAGCAGCACGATAGCGGTGGTGATGACCTGCCAACCAGCCGACACGGGCTGCTTCGACTTGATCCGCGACGCCGCCAGATCGTTCAAATTGACGTGAGGTATAACGAGGATGGCCATTATCGCGAACACGACGATGAAGACGAAGGAAAGGTAGCGGAGCACTTTGGTGATGGTCGCGTGGCCGAGGAAGGGGATGATGAACTGCAAGGCCACTGCGACGAGGATGATCACGATCTTCAGGCCGGTACCGGCGGTGATGCCGCCCTTGGAGAACATCGCCTCCACTACGAGGACGATAAGGACGAGTCCTTCCACTTCGAATCCGACCTGCGTCAGCCAGTTGAAGAACGAAACGCTCCGGTTGCCGTTCTTGCCGAACGGCGCCCGGCTCACCATGAAGGCGGTGGTCCCAGTTTCCGGACCCTGCAAGCTGGCAACCCCGAGCACGACGTAGAAGACGTTGCCGACCAAGATGGCGAACACCGCCTGAGGGAAAGACAGGCCGAAGCTCATGATCAACGCGCCATAGACGAGGAACTCGACGTTCCAGATAGCGCCCGCCCACAGCCAGAAAAGTCCGGACGGCCGCATCACCCGCTCGTCGTCGGGGACCAGGTCGATACCACGCTGCTCCAGCTTGAAAGCCGCGTAGTCCTCGTCGCCGGACGTGGCTTTGCTCGTAGTCAAAACCCCACCTCTCTCTCATGCACCGTGATCCCAGGTTCCTGGCATCCGTACTGGACAGCGAATGTTAGGGAGCGTCGGGCACCGTTGTCAACGACCGTGCCTCAGCCGTTCGAAGCTCATGTTCGGTCCGGCAGCGTCCGACCGGCGAACTCGCTCAGGCGTTTGTGCAGGTCGGAGGCTTTGGACGCGGATGCGAAGCTGGCCCTTATCGCCGTCTCGGTGGCGGCGATCGCTCCCTGTAAACCCCAATGGCAGACGCTTTGTGCCAGGGCGAGCTCCGAGGTGAGGGTGACGCCTAATGTCACCGGATCGTCAGTGTTGATAGTGACAGCTATCCCGCCATCTACCAGGGTCGCCAGCGGGTGGCGGCCTATCGAACCGTAAAGAAGTTCCACGTTCGACGTGGGGCATACGTTCAACGCGACTCCCTCCGTCGCTAGACGGACCATCAGATCGCGGTCCTCGACGCAGCGCACGCCGTGGTCTATACGGCTCACCCCGAGGTCGTCCAGCGCCGAGACTATCCCTTCCGGCCCAGACGACTCGCCAGCGTGCGCAGTCCGACCGAGACCGAGCGCGCCGGCAAGAGCGAAGGCCGGCGCGAAACGGTGGCCAGTCGGCCCGGTAGCTGCCTCGTTGCCGTCTATGGACAGTCCAACCAGGCGCGACGGGGGCCGAGCGGCCAAGGCTTCAACGACCTCCAGGGCTTCGTGGGCGCTCTGGCTCCTCAGCAGCGACACGAGCATCCACGCGTCGCAGTGGCCGTCGCCCGCCGCCTGGTCGAAACCCGCCGAGACTGCGTCCAATAGGACTTCGCGCCCCAAGCCTCTCCAGTGGGTCGGGTTCACGATGACTTCAGCGTAGGCTACCCCGTCAGCGCCGAGGCGGGCGGCGAAGTCGTAGGCTTGGCGGACGGCTTGCTCAGGGGTGCGGATCAGGCCGCACCACCAGTCGAGCCTGGCCAGCAGCTCGCTCAGGCTCTTCGGGCGCAGTATCGACTGCGGGTTGGCGGGCAGCTCCTCCCCCGCTTCGTCCGCCAGCTCGACGATCCTGTCGACGTCGAAACTTCCCTCCAGGTGAACGTGCAACTCTACCTTGGGGAGACGTCGGAGCCAGTCGTCATCCACGGAGCAGACAATACCGGCCCAGGGCGGCCTCAGCTGCCCGCCAGCTCTCCACCAGATCACCGGGACATGCGTTCCGGCGGAGGTGTAACGTCACCCGGGTCGGTTGCGACTGCTGGTCACCCTGGCCAGCGAGGAGGTGCTCTCAAGGTGGCCCAGCAACAGGATCTGGTTCCACTTCCGTCTACGCCGGCAGATTCGCCGAGCCCGACGCTGTCGTGGGAGCGTGCCAACCCTCCTCGGACCTGGCCCCTCGGGGAGCTTTTGGAACCTCTCTTCGTCGACCAGGAGACCTACGGGCGGACGTGGGCCGTCGCTGTCGCTCACCGCGGGAAGCTGGTATTCGAGCGTTACTCGGGTCAGCTCGACTCGTGGAGCGGCCCAGGCGAGGCGGTAGGCCCTGACACTCTCCTTTTGTCGTGGTCGGTGGCGAAGTCGGTGTTGCACGCGGCAGTCGGGATCCTCGTCGGAGAGGGGAGGCTGACCCTGTCCGACACCTCTATGCACCCCGACTGGAGCGGAGACGGCGATCCGAGGGGGCAGATCAGCTTGGCGGACCTTCTGGCTATGAGGGACGGCCTGGATTTCGTCGAGGACTACGACGTCGAGTCGTCACGCTCCGACGTGATCGAAATGCTCTTCGGCGGCGTCGATGATATGGCAGCATATGCGGCGTCTAAGCCCCTAATCGCCCAACCGGGTGATAGGTACAGCTATTCGAGCGGGACGTCCAATATCATTTCGGCGGCCGTGGCCCAAGTCGTCGGTGCCGGCGACGCATATCGTGACTGGCTGGCGATCCACCTCTTCGGTCCAATCGGCATGACCAGCGCGATACCCGACTTCGACGGCGCCGGCACGTGGGTCGCCTCGTCGTATCTTCGCGCCACGGCCCTCGACTGGTTACGCTTCGGCGAACTCTACCTGCGCGACGGGATCTGGGACGGCCGTCGCATCCTGCCAGAGGGATGGGTGGACCTAGGTCGCACGGCCTTGTCTCAGACCGACGAGGACGACCGCACTTTCTACGGGCATCATTGGTGGTGCGACCCTTCTGACCCGACCGGCACATTCTGGGCAGATGGATACGAAGGCCAGACCGTCACGGTGAACCCAGGGCTGGACCTAGTCGTGGCCCGCTTCGGCAAGACCCCCCCAGGCTCGGAGGCGATCTCGCAGTGGCGGCGTAACCTCGTGCGCGGCTTAGCCGGCTTCCGTCGTTGACATCCAAGAGCGGGCGGCGGCGAGAGAGAGGGCTGAGAAGGCCTTCGAAGGCGTTTCACGGTCGCCGGCCGGGCAGCCCTGGTCGGCCAGGTACGTCGAACGCTTCGCCCGCCTAATCGAGGCTGGGCGAATTTATCCATCCCGGCAAGCCTCCGAAGGGTCGCAACTGGTCGCCCCGATAGCGCCCAACACTGATAGCGCTCCGACCGGGCCGTCAGGCACGCCGGATCCGTCGGTGGACAGATCCGGATTACGGTGGATCGCTCTTCGGCAGTTCAGGCACAACCCCGGTGCTAATCGACTCTAAGCTCTAGCTGCCGGTGCGGTCGCGATGCTTGCACCCAGGCCAGCAGCAGGGTCTGCGCTTGCCTTCCTGGAGTTCCTCTTGGGTACGACGGATGCGTCGTAGTCGGGTGGTCTCTTGCTTGGCATCTTCGACCCAGCAGATGAACTCGTTGCGAGCCAGCGGCGTTATGTCCATCCAAGCATCGAGGACGAGTTGGTTGGCGAGAAGCGCTCTGTGCATGTCTGCAGGTAGGTTGTGCACCACCCCACCGGGAGGGTTTTGGCTGCTGGCGAAGGTACTGTCACGACCAGCGGGTATCGCCGTTTCGTCTCTTCGGCTGCGTGGGCCAACTCGGCCGGTCGTGTTCTTGTCGATTCTCGTCGCCACTTCTGCCTGACTAAACGGACCTGTTTAACTTGGGGTTCGCATTTTGCGCTCGACAACCTCGGCTCGATTGTATCCGGGCATCTGCTCCCTCACTCGATCCGTTGGGCAGCGGCGAGAGGCATCTGTTCGTCGCGGCCGCGCCCGAAGGCGTCTAGGTACGCGGTGGCCGCGTCACTGAGGCTGCCTCCGAAGGGCCCTTCGACCTGACCTGGCTGCCGCCGCGGCTCTGTCCCGGGCCTACCTCAGCCGAAGGTTCAAGGCATCCGTCGGCGGATCGTCCCACCACTACCTGTGGACTCCGCGCTTGGAGCAAGCGACCTACCTACTCGGTACGACGGACTGAAAGGTCGCAGCCAACTGCTTCGCCGGCGCTACTCAGAGCGTTGACCAGTCCGCGACAGGCTTTCGCCGGGTATTCGGCGAGACGCCGCTCTCTTAGGCCACCACTTATCCCGAGGGCTGGCAAGGAAAGAGGCCCTGACGAGTCATCGGATGCGACCTCTCGCTATGGCAAGCGAGCCTGCCGTGATTCCCAGTACACCCCTACGGTCCTGGGGGTCACCGCCGTGTATCACACAGAATAGCTATCGTGAACCGAGCCGTCCACGGCTACCTCGGCGTCAACTTCGACATCGGCTGGGACATCGTCGAACGTGACCTTCCAGCGTTGGCACGGATGGCCCGTATCAAGTTCACCCTCAGCAAGGCCCGAGAAGGACGGGGCCGTGACCTCGTGATGTCCACGAACTTGAATCCCTGACAAGGGAGTGTCGTGGGCCGCAGGCACTCGTATTCGAACTTTCCTGAGCTGCGAGAGCGAGTCGCGAAGCTCGCCGACTATGTATAACCCCGGCCATCGGATGGCGTCATCCACAGACTCCCGCTCATCGGCTGGATCTAGGATCGTCGCCTGAGCCGAGTCAACGAATCCACCCTCTGAGCCCTTGGGGAGGGGGCTTGCACGTTCTGAGAGATCGTCACGTTTACCGTCCGATCCCAAGATGCCCCGGCCGCGTTCGCCGGCCGGGGCATCGCTAGAAGTGTTGGGGGGCGGTTCGCGGGGAGCTACCGGCGAACATCCCATGGTCGAACGAGAAACGTCAAGCGTGACCGGATTCCCGGCACGGAATCGTTCAGCCAGGACACGACCTGATAAAGACCAGGCATCCTGTGAAGTAGTCGAAAGGCCGTGACACGAAAGCCTGTGACATGCACAAATTTGCGTCCTTCTTAGGATGACAAGCCAAACTGCATTTTGTGCGCACTCAATAACTCTCCTTACAATTCACCCCCACCACCCAGAGCTAGGAGCAGGGGCCTTTGTCGATTATGGTACCAGTGGCTGAATACAGATCAAATATCTGTCCCTGATATACCTGTCCACCTTGGGCATAACCTATGCCATTGTAGGGGATCCAGAGTTCTCCATTTTGATTGCCGTTCGAATACGTTGGATTGCCAGGCAACTGATTCCAGTAGCTTCCTGCTCAAAGGAACCCATTGGTGTCATCATATGGAATATTAGCGCCATTTTGTGTATATACCTCTGTGTAATCGACACAGTAGCTCGATCCGTTCACATACACACAAACGTTATTACCGCATTTTGTCGCACTAGGCGGAGGGACCTGCGGCGTCGCTGTGGCCGCATCGATTGCTGCGGAGCGACACTCCTGCCGTCTGGTAAGTGAATGGTACCCATCCCGGTGTGAAGACGTACGGCGTACCCGATGACTTGTCCAGCCTGATTATGATAAGTAGTGATGTCCGTGCTCGGCGAACTTGATGTCTGTGCATTGGCAGTACCAACGCCGAAAAGTCCGCCGAAAACAATGGTTGCTATGATCCCCAGAGTCGTGACTCTGGGGATTCTCAAGAGTTTCATCGCCTGTTATCACCTTTCTCTTATCTTAGAAGATAGTGACGAGAGCTCCTTGACGAATTAGTGCAAGGCGCCAAGACGATTCTTTAACTCCCATACGAGATCTTCAAGGAACATTCTGGTGAATTCCTTGTTTACAAAGGCGTGATGCCTTCCCAGCTCTCCCTCACCCCCCCTTCCAAGGTTGAGGCGGGAGCCCGAGTGCCCTCCGAAGAGGAAGCGGCAGGCCGGAGCGCCAGGACCCTGGCGGCGGCCAGCTAGATCGGGTCAGGCAGACAGGACCTCCCGTAACTCTGGTCCTCCGGATCTGGGCTTTCCGGCGCGTTGCCACGCCCATGGAGAACACCGTCCGCCACATTCTTGAAAAAGAATCTTGCAAAGGGTCTTGACTTCACGGCCCGATCGAGGTCTCATGCACGGTCCTCAGCGGCGCGCCTCCCGGTCGTGGGCTACCCATGTCCGACTACCCAATCTCCAAGTCCCGTTCCGGCCGGTCGCCGGACCTTCCCTCGCGCTCGACTATCGACTCCGATCAGCGTCCGGACAACTCGCGGGTCGGTCACGCCCTCGCCCGGACCGTCACAGGCGACCTCGGCGGCCTCTTCGACGGGCCCTCCACCATCCGCTTCGACCCCAACCTGCCCATGATCAGCCTCGACCTGTCACGCATCTCCGGCTCCGACCACCTCATCGGCATGGTCATGACCTGCGCCTCATCGTGGATGGAAGCCGCCCTCACAAACCCCCAAGCCGGGCAACGCTGGGTCATCTACGACGAAGCCTGGCGCCTCCTAGCCCAACCAGCCCTCCTAGCCAGAATGCAATCACAATGGAAACTATCCAGAGCCCTCGGCATAGCCAACCTCATGATCATCCACCGGCTCAGCGACCTCGACACCGTCGGCGACGCCGACAGCGAAACCCGCAACCTCGCCCTCGGACTCCTAGCCGACTGCTCCACCAAAATCATCTACGCCCAAGAATCCAGCGAAGCCACCAAAACCGGCAACACCCTCGGCCTATCCACCACCGAAACAGCCCAACTCCCCAACCTCGCACGAGGCGAAGGACTCTGGCGCCTAGGCGAACGCGCCTTCCTAATCACCCACACCATGACACCAGACGAACTCACCCACTT
>DAHYHI010000033.1:0-5069 GCA_027391075.1 Acidimicrobiaceae bacterium
CAATCGCCCGATCCCAGCAAATATCTCGGTCCGTGAAGACGCGAAAGCGTCCCCATGCCTTCGACGTAGAGGCTACCAAGGTTGCGAGTGCCCGGTCTGTCCGTATCATCTCAGCGCTTCCCCGTAGCGACAGACTGCCCCATCTGTAGCCAAGAAAGCGGTGGTGTGACTACCAGCTCGGACGCGACCGATCGACGGTTCCGGGTGCCACCGCCGAGCGGGACTGGTCGCACAGAATGTGCGACCAGTATCTCGCCGAGCTGGGGGGCGAGAGCGCATATCGGCACCTCGGGCGCTGCCCCCCAGCCGGCGATAGGCGGGAGGTTGGAGCAGATGCAATGGTCGGGGTAAAGGGGCAGGCCAGCATGTTCGCCTCGGGACGCCTGCACCTCCTACAATTTGGCCGTGCCGACACGCATCGCCGTCATTGGCGACCGCCATGTGGGGGCCGAACCCCAGGACGCCATCGAGCCAGCCCTTCATCATGCCGCATCGGCCCTCGGCATCCGAGCCCCCGAGGTGAGGTGGTTCGAGACGGATGGCTACGCGCCCCAAGACCTCGGCGAGGCCGACGGGGTGTGGGCCGCTCCTTCCAGCCCCTTCCGCAGCCTGGACGGTGCCCTGGCGGGGATCACCTGGGCACGGGAGCGTGACGTCCCGCTCCTAGGGACTTGTGCTGGGTTCCAGCACGGGGTGATCGAGTTCGCGCGCAACGTGCTTGGGGTCAGCGGCGCACAGCACGCCGAGTACGACAGCTCCTCGCAAGAGCTGTTCATCGATGAGCTCCTCTGCTCCCTGGCCGGTCAGGTGATGACGATCCGGCTCGAGGACGAGGTGCTGCGCAATGTCTATGGGGAGAAGGAGGCGCTGGAGCGCTATTACTGCCGGTTCGGGCTCAATCCGCGCTACCGCTCAGCCCTTGAGGATGCCGGGTTGCAGACGGCCGGAGTAGACGTCACCGATGGCGATGTTCGTATTCTGCGGCTCCACGGCCACGCCTTCTTCGTCCTGACGCTGTTCGTTCCTCAGGTCCGCTCCCACCCTGACGCTCCCCACCCTTTGATCACTTCGTTCCTTCGGGCCGCTTCCTGATAACGCCCCAATCCCGCCAAGAAATATCCAGGTGGGGCATCGCTGCGAAGTGCCGATAGGGGACGATTCATAACGTGCCCTCAGGACTCAGGGCCCGCTGTCCTCCAGGAGAGCGCAGAACGGCGCGTCGGGCGTTGGGCGAGTGCGCCATGGCGTGAGCGCCGAACATCGGACCGCCCCTGCTCCTATCGCCGGGTGCGGGAGGTGTTCGTTGGGGTGTCAGGTCGCCTGCGTATCGGCCTGGGCCACCCAGGCTTCGGCGCGTCGCATGATCTCCTCGATGACTGGTCCTTTGGCCCTGGCGTAGTAGTTCATGTCGGTGAAGCTCTCACCGACGAAGCGACGCTTGACGCTCTCGTAGAGCGCCCGGTCGTCGGGCGCGTGGCGCAACCAGTCCCGGAACAGCAGGTGTCGGCGTTCGTCGTCGGATCCCGCTTTCCACAGGTGGACGTGGACGTCGCGCTCGGGTGTGCGGAACATGCGATGCCCGGCTTCTCGGACCCGCAGGTCGTAGCCTGTTCCCTCCATGGCGTCGAGGTAGCCGCCCTCGTTGTCGGGATCGTCGACTGCGACCAGGATGTCGACGGTCGGCTTGGCGGCGAGACCGGGAACCGCTGTGGAGCCGACGTGCTCGACTCGCCGGGCTACGTCGCCTAGTGCTTCCAGTATGCGGACTCGTTCGCCGGCGAATCGAGTCGCCCACGTGGGCGTGTGGTCCACCAGGATGAGCTCGCGTTCCTCGCGGCCGCCGACCAGCACCGCGTCGAGATAGTCGTCGAAAGCGTCGCCGGACGAACAATCCATATCGACCAAGGATACGCGAGGCCGCCAACGGCCATCCCCTTCGCCACTGGCCTTCCAGAACGCAATCCCGGGCGTGGACGAGACCACCGACACAGACACGCAACGCCGCCAGACCTGAACTGCTCCGTCCCCAAACATGCGACCCGCTATGACGGTCACAGGGCTCACTGATCGCCGGTTCGGAGACTGAGCAGAAGGACGACGACGTCCTGGGCATGGAGACGATCAAGATCGACATATCTCGAGCGCCGGCACCCCAGCCTTGCCGGGGCTGGGGCGAACGTTGGGCTCTGAGACTCTGTGCTACTGCGGACGGAGCGAGAGCGCTAGGCGTGGCACGACGAGCGACACGAGAAAGATCGGCGAGAACCGCTCTCCGGTGCATCGGAAGGCGACGACCTGGCCCTCGGCCGTGTCGAAGTTCAGAGTGCGGCTCAAGTTTCGGCCGTTGCGGACTCGCAGGGTGTGATGTCTAGCCTCGATTGGTATCTCGACCGTGTCGTTCATTTCGACAGATCGGACAATCTCACCGTCGACCACGACGTCACCGGTGCCGCGACGGACCTCCGCTCCGATCGGCTTATGCGTCAGCTTGACGGTTCCCGACATCTCCAGCCTCCGTTCTGTGCTCAGCTGTCAGCCGATCGGCTTTTGCTGAGCGCATCGTCGTCGGATCTTGACTGGGTGTTCGGACCAACGAGCCCTGCGCTACCGAGTGGGGCCGGCCGTCAGAATCCGGCGGAGCAGGTACAAGTCGAGGACCAGGGGGGCGACGAATATCAGACCCCACCAGCGTCCCGTTGCGCAGAGGGCAACAACGATTACGGCGATCCAGACTGCCAGCAGTAGCCGGATCACCAGCGATGATCTCCGGTGCCGAAGGTCCCAGTTCATTGTTCTTCCACGCTACAACCGACTGGCTCCGACGTCCCGACGGAAACTTGAGGTGCTGAAGTCATTGGCGCCGACGCGGGATCGCTGCAGGCCCCTGCAACTGGGGCGCCGCAGAGCAGGATGATCGGCGTGCCCGCTACGTCCGTGGAAGGGCCGAGCGAGCAGATAGGCGGGCCCGGCGTTAGCGCGTGCAGCCGCAGGAAGCGCAGGACGCCGCCCCGAACGCGCTGTCAAAGTGTCCCTTGCCGTTCAACAGGCTACCGACGCCAAAGCACCCCGAACGCCGGGTCGTGGTCGGGCCTGTCACAACCCCAAGGCCAAGGTCCCGTCGGTGGCGAACTGGCGGATCTGAGAGCCGTGCTCGATCGTGTGCCCGACGGCTTCGGTGATGATCCACGCGTGCGGCTGACCGCAATAGCGGTGAGCCGGCGGCAACGGTGTCGCCCCCTTTTCCTCCGTCATGCCCGCCAGCACGTCGCGCATCCGCTGACGGCAGTATCGGAACCTCCCACATTCTGGACTCCCAAAGCCCGTCCGGGCACTCGCGCACGGCGCAATCCAACAGGTTGAGGGCCTGTTTGAAGCTCCGGCCGATGCTCTCAACCCAGATGGACATCACGCCAGAGGGTAACACGACGCCGTCGCACAGCCGGCGTTGACGCGCCGACCGGCGATCATCGCCGCGACCATGTCACTCGCTCCGGCAGTGTCCCCAAAGACCGGTGGCGCACGCCGACGCGAGTGCCACATAACGCCAGCCTCCAACGCCGGGTATAGTGCCCGGCTTGGGGCAGACGCTTCGACGTCGGGCTGGGAAGTGTCGGATCGTTCAATACCAGCTTCCGCCGAATGTTCGGAAAGACTCCCGCCGTCTATCGGGGGTCCTGGCCGCCAGCCGCCCGGCTGGTCCGCGTTCCGCTCTGTGTTGCACAGGCCTACGGCCGGCCTCAGAACCGCACGTTTCGAGACGACCATCCCAGGCCGCCTTCGTAGACTTCGACGTGTCCGTGAATGACAAGGAGGAGACCGCTGATCAGGATCGCCAATGCCCAGTTGTGGGTGCACGACCAAGACGAGGCGCTCAAGTTCTACGCCGAGACTCACGGCTGGGAAGTCCGGGCCGACGTGACCATGGAGGCATGGCAGTTCCGCTCGCTGGTGGTCGCCCCTCCAGGCCGGCCTGAGACCGGCCTCGTGCTCATGCCGGTTCCGGGTCCGCCGCCAGCGTCCTTGTAGGCCAACTCGGGCGTCCCGGACCCTGGGATTGACAGAAGGGGTGAGTTCGTAGAGGGCGAAGGGCGCGGCCGGAGGTGTTTCGCGGGGCGGTTCGGCGGCGGTGAAGGGCCGGGTCGCACGGCAGGCCGGTTCTCATCCCCAGGCCCAATCTGGGCCGGCGCTATGATTTCTTTTGGGATCACGATGTGGCCCGGATGAAGGGAGTGCCAGAGGTGACCTTTTGCCCGCAGGCCGCCGTGGTCGTCGACCGGCTGACCAAGTGCTTCGGTGAGCGCACTGCTTTCAGCGAGGTGTCCTTCGAGGTCGCCCGTGGGGAGGTCTTCGGCTTCTTGGGCCCCAACGGTGCCGGCAAGACGACTATGGTGCGCACGCTCGGGACCCTTATCGAGCCGACCTCGGGGATGGCCACGGTGGCCGGAATCCCGTTAGCGCCTGATAACGCGGTCGAGATCCGCCAGCACGTGTCGATCATGCCCGAGGCGCCGGGGCTGTATTTGCGACTGACGGTGACGGAGAATCTGGAGTACTTCGCCGGCCTCTACGGTCTGCACCAGCCGGCGGCGCGGATCAGGGCAGCGCTCGACGCCGTTAATCTGGGCGACCGGGCCGGGGATCTGTGCGGGGGCCTGTCCAAGGGACTGCGCCAGCGGGTAGGGCTAGCCCGGACGCTGCTGAGCGACCCAGTAGTCATGTTCCTCGACGAGCCGACCTCCGGACTCGACCCAGTGGCCACTCGGGAGGTTCACAACCTGATCACCAATCTCCGCCAGAGTGGTACGACCATCTTCCTTACCACCCACCGGCTCGAGGAGGCCGAAAGGCTCTGTGACCGGGTGGCCATACTGAACACGACGCTGCGGACTGTAGGCCAGACCGAGGATCTCCGGGCTCAGCTCTTCACTAAGACGCTAGTGGTCCAGACCCTGGAGTCGCTCGGTGATCCTGGCCGTCTCTTCACCGGCATTCCCGGGGTCGACGGGTGGCGCTCCGACGGCCCAGGTTCCTACGTGCTGTCGGTACCCGATCCCAGGCGGGTGGCGCCG
>DAHYHI010000050.1:0-13789 GCA_027391075.1 Acidimicrobiaceae bacterium
GACCGGGCAGCCGCCAGTGAGCCCCGAGGCTCACCGCTATATGATCACCCTGGGCGGCCGGCACCAACATCGCCCAGCGGCTTCCAGCGGTCGCCGGCATCGCTCGGGAGCTGGCTGGCTTCGTGGCGTGCGACTTCTTTCCCGTCGACACGGTGTTGCTCCGTCGGCTCTACGTGCTCGTCTTCATCCACCACGACAGCCGACGCGTCCGGATTGTCGGCGTGACCGCCAACTCAGCCACCGACTGGGTGACCCGACGGTTCACTCATTTTGTTGGTCGACCAGGACCGCACGCGCTGGGACCCGGTTCTGGTCTCCGAAGGGCAGACCATCGTACGCTCCCTGCTGCGCCACAACCGGCTGGGCCCCTACCAGATCCAGGCCGCTGTCAACGCTGCGCACAGCGACGCCCGCTCCGCCACCGACACCGACTGGCATCAGATCCTGATCCTCTACAACCAGCTGTATGCGCTGACCCCAACCCCTGTCGTCGCCCTGAACCGCGCGGTGGCGCGCTAGCTGAGATCGACGGGCCCGAGACGGCCCTGGCCGCAATCGACGAGCTTGCGGGACAGCTCAACGAGTACTACCTCTTCCACGCCATCCGCGCCGACCTGCTACGCCGCTGCGGCCGCCACCAGGAGGCACTCGCCGCCTACGACGAGGCATTGGTCCGTACCGCCAACCGCGCTGAAACGGCCTTCCTAACTGAAGCCCGGCGGGCGGTGACACTGTCATGAGTCTCCGATCCCCGATCCGGCGACCTCGTCACATCACCCGTCGCATACTTCCACGCCAGCGTGTCGGCCCGCTCGTGCCCTGGCGCGCCGCCTTTTTGCCCTACGCAGGAGCTGAGTAGGGACCCCACAAACTCGCCCCACAAACGACAGGTCGCCGACCCCAACATGCTGGTCAGCGGCCTGTGCGTATGCAGAGAGGCGCAAAAAACGCCCATACTTGGTGGCGGGGGTTCAGGACCATCGGGCGACCATCGGGTTCGCATCTCGGCGAAACTGCTGGTCACAGCGTCTGCCCTATGCAGCCGCCTGGGCGCGTGCCCTACTCAACTGGCCTCGCGGCCGACGGTGTCCCGAGAAACCGGAGCGTCGGAGCGATCTCCGTTTCCTTCAGGCTCAGCTTGCCTCTCGGACCCGAAGGTCAAGGTGCAGTCCGGCGGCGGTGAGCATATTCACCAGCGTGTCAATGCTGAAGAGGTCGATCTTCCCTCGCTTGAGGTCGGAGATGCGAGGCTGGGTGACTCCAAACCGGTGGGCCGCTTTGGCCTGGGTCATCCCGGCGCGCTCGATGTAGCTGGACAGCTCCTGCATCAGCGCGCTGCGGATCTTC
This sequence comes from Acidimicrobiaceae bacterium, assembly GCA_027391075.1. Taxonomy (GTDB): domain Bacteria; phylum Actinomycetota; class Acidimicrobiia; order Acidimicrobiales; family Palsa-688; genus JAJZAM01. The sequence continues at coordinate 1,348 of DAHYHI010000050.1, forward strand.
ATGTTCTCGGCCATCGCCGAGTTCTCCTCGAGAGCGTCCCACACGTTGGCGTGCCGTTCGATCGCACTCATCATCTCTCCTTTGCACGGGTCATCTCGATCAACTGCCTGTAGCGTTGCTTGGCCAGATCCAGGTCCGCCCTGGACGTTCGCTGGGTCTTCTTCTGGAAGGCGTGTAGGACGTACACCGCATCGCCGATGCTCGCCACGTAGACGACTCGATACGCTTCGCCCTCGACTCGGACCCGGATCTCGCGACATCCCGGCCCTATGGAAGGCATCGGCTTCCAGTCAGTCGGCTCCCGTCCCGCCTGGACCCGATAGGGCTGGTAGCCGACGCGTTGGCGTGCAACGGCCGGGAAGGCTCGGAGATCGTCTCCTGAGCCTCCGACAAACGCGACGTCCTTCACCGGCGACATTATACACGAGTTTGTATGTCCTAGATGTCGGTGCCGGGAACTTGTCCGTACCAAAGAACTGATGTCGATCCTGTCGGTGCCAAGAATGCCAGTGGGTGCCGAGAACCTCATCTCTGCAGCTCAGGCGACGAGCCGGTACTCGTGGATCAGCCCGCCAAGGACGCCGGTTCGTCGAACGTCTTCCGGATCGGGATCGGTGATCGGGGCCGTCGTTTCGGTCACTGCCGAGGGAGACCGTTGACCGAGGGCCCGGTGAGGCCGATGCCCGTTGTAGTGGTCCACGTACTCGGCGAGCACGGCCTCGAGATGGCGGCGACCGAGGATGAGGAGCCGGTCGAGGCACTCTCGACGGATGGTACCCACAACGCGCTCGGCGATGGCGTTCGCGCGCGGGGCCCTGACGGGCGTCTTGATGATCCTGATGCCCTCGGACGCGAAGACGGCATCGAAGGACGAGGTGAACTTGGTATCCCGATCTCGGATGAGGAACTTGGCCGGTGTTGTCCGTTCCGCGAGATCGAAACAGAGGTTGCGGGCCTGCTGGGTGACCCAGCCACTGACAGGATTGGCCGTCACCCATGCGATGTGGACCCGCCGGGTGTCGTGCTCGACGAAGAACAGCACGTAGAGCCGTCGGAGAAGAACGGTGTCGACATGGAAGAAATCGCAGGCGATCAAGCCCTTGGCTTGATCGCGGAGGAACTCTGTCCAGGTGGGGCCCGAGCGTCTCGGGGCCGGGTCGATGCCCCGACGCTTCAGGATCGCCCAGACGCTCGATGAGGCGATCACGATGCCCATGGTGGCGAGCTCGCCGCAGATCCGCCGGTATCCCCAGGTCGGGTTCTCACGAGCCAACCGGACGACAAGGGTGGCGGTGCTGGTCGCGACCGGAGGCCGACCGGACCGGCGCTGTGGGTAAGACCAGCGTCGCCGGACGAGGTCCCGGTGCCAGGCCAGCAGCGTGGCCGGCTGGACGAAGAACCGTCCACGACGGGCCCGCGACAGGAGCCGTGACAGCCCGGCGAGTACCGCCCGGTCCGCAGGTCGCAACGCTGGCCGAGCGACCTGACGGCGCAGCACCGCCACCTCGTGGCGCAACATGACGACCTCGATCGCCAGATCGTCCTGAGTGCGGCACATGAGCCGGACCAACTGGACCACGCGGACGAAGGCCAAGTAGAGGAACGAGAACGCCATAGGGGCATCCTCGCCGTTGGCACCGTGCACCGAAAGTCCTGGTGGCAGCTACGGATGACCTTCTCGGCACCCACAAGGCGGAACTTCGTCACGCACCCGAGAGCCACAGTGGGACCATGATGAACCCTCCCCAGGAATGAGACAACTCGTGACGGCCAGGACGAATGCACCAGGAGCTCGGTGTAGGGCCCCGTCCTCGACGCGGCTCCTCCAATCGTGTCGGCCCGATGATCAACTCGCCAAACTCCCACCCCGCGCATGACAGCGAAGGAGCGCCGTACCTATGACTCCGCGTACGCCACATGTTGATCGCGGACCCGCGACCGACATCTGGTCGCTGATCCATGCCGAGCGCGCCGCCTTGGCAGCCGACCTCGCCGAGTTGAGCGAGGACCAGTGGGCAACGCAATCGCTGTGCGAGCGGTTCATGATCCGCGAGGTGGTCGCTCACCTGACCGCCGGAGCCAGCCTCAACACGGTGCGTTGGATGGCCGGGGTGATCCGCTGCCACTTCGACTTCGACCGCCAGGTCGCTCTGCGGCTGGCCGAGCAGCTGGGCCCCACCCCGGTGAAAACGCTCGCACGATTCCGCCAGGTGATCACCAGCACCACGAAGCCGCCGCTTCCGGCCGTAGCGATGCTCGGTGAGGCCATCGTGCATGGAGAAGACATCCGCCGGCCACTTGGCATAGAGCGCGAATACCCCATCGATACCCTGACGGTCACCGCCGACTACTACCAGGGCTCCGATCTGCCCGTGTCCTCCAAGAAGCGCATACGCGGCCTACGACTGACCGCCACCGACGGGCCCTTTGGCGCCGGTGTCGGGCCAGGAGTTTCAGGCACGACCTTGGCACTGATCATGACCATGGCCGGCCGCCCGGCGTACTGCGACGAGCTCGACGGCGATGGCGTGTCCATTCTGCGCCAACGACCAGGACCGGCATGACCGAGTAGTGACTTCTGGCCGGCTCTCGGAGATGCGTCGATGGGACGCCAGGGCCCGGCGGAGTACGCCGCCGGTCAAGCCCGGCCGGTGCTGCGCACACGGGTAGGGGCTCCGGCAGTATTGGCACGCCGGCCGGTCCTGTATACCGGTCGGTCTTGCGCTCGGGCCCGGGCGGCGGAGTTGCTCACCGGGTCGTGACCGCCGAGGCGCGATGGCGATCTGTGCTGCCGTCGGCGAGCGTCGTCGATCGGCGGGTGGTGGTCTGTTCTGTGCGCGGTCACCTCGTACTGCTGAGTCGCGCTTTGGTGTCAGCACGCTGATCCGCCGCCAGGCTTCCGCCGGGGAGCAGCTTATGGGCGCCCGGCGTGTGGTGCCGGTTGATCGGGCGCCACAAGCAGCTGGCCGGTGAGCCCGGGCCCTTCGTTCATGGCCACCTCCATGCCGGGCCATTGTGCGGCAGCGACGAAAAGCATCCGCCCGTCTTCGCCGCCGAGCATGCACGCAAAGCAGCCTCGGTCGGCGGAGACAGTGTCGAGAATCTCACCGCCCTCTCGCACCCGCGTACAGCATTGACCAGGAACGGTGGCGACCCAGATCGCGCCGTCTGCGTCCGCGCAGATGCCGTCGGGGGCACACTCAAGATCAGCCCACACCCGACGGCGCGCTAGGGTCGCGTCGCCTTGCACGTCGAAGGCGATTAGCTGCTGAGCGTGCGAGTCGGCGACCACGAGCGTCGCGCCGTCGTCGACCAATGCCATGCCGTTGGGCCAGCTCAGGCCGTCGGCGACCTGGCGCACGGTGCCGTCCGGCGCGACGCAGACGACGACTCCCGGTCCGCCGTTGACGTACGCGTTGCCGGTCGCATCGACGACCAGCTCGTTGAACGGCGGGGAACCGAAGCCGGTGAGATCCGAGACGGTACTGAGCGCACCATCGGGCTCTTGGCGCAGCAGAAGTCCCCGGGGCCCGTCGACGACCAGCAGCGTCCCGTCGGGAAGCCAGTCGATGCTGAAGGGAATGGTGCGCGCCGCCAAGCGCGCCATCACCTCGCGCTCGCCGGCGCTGGTCGCGGCGAGCACCTCGCCTGCGCCCCAGTTGCACAGCCAGACGCGGCCGTCGTGCCAGCGCGTCGACTCGGGAAAGCCCAGGCCGTCGAGCACCAAGCGTGTGCTCGTCGTCATCGCTCTGGCTGGTAGGTGGCGATGATCGCGCCGGTGGTCGTCGCGATGCTCTCGACGAGGCGCAGCGGGACCAGGTGGTTCTCGTGATCGAACAGGCGCTGGCCCGACCCAAGGATGAGCGGGTAGATCAGTAGCAGGTACTCGTCGATCAGTCCGTGTGGGAGCAGCGAGCGGATCAGCTCGCCGCTCCCCATGACCACGAGGTCGCCCCCTGCTTTCTGCTTGAGCTCCGCCACGGCGGCGGGTACGTCGCCGGACAACAGGGTTGAGTTCGGCCACTCGAGTCTCGTGGCGGGATTATGAGAGGCGACGTACTTGGGTGCGTTGTTGAGAGCGTCCTTGAACGGGCCTCCCTGCGCGTTCCATGAGGCGAGCATCGACTCGTAGCTCCACCGACCGAGCAGGAGCCCGCCGTCGGGCTTGCCCATCCTCTCGCCGAGAGCGCGCCCTATCACCTCGTCTCCGCGCGACGTGGCCCATCCACTGTGGCCAAAGCCGCCCCGGGTGTCCTCATCGGTTCGACCGGGGCCCTGCATCACGCCGTCGAGGGTAAGGTGGTTGATGACAACGAGTCGCAAGGCGGGACCTCCTCGGAAGGCTCCTTAGAACTAAACGGTACAGTACCACGCATCAAACTGGACTGTCTAGTACCATTCTCTCGACATGGCCGTGCACAACGGGGAGAGCCCACCCGAGGACCAGCGCCGCGCCGCTCGCAAGCACAACGCGATCCTTGACGCCGCAACGACCGTGTTCTTGGACAACGGCTACCTCGGCACGAGTATGGACGAGATCGCCGCGCTGGCCAGGGTCTCCAAGCAGACGGTCTATAAGCACTTCGCCGACAAAGAACGCCTCTTCGTCGAGATCGTGACCAACATGGTCAACGAGATCAGCGACCCCGTGTACCACGAAGTCCTCGGCCTCGCCGACAGCGGGGACATTGAAGCCGACCTGCGCGATATCGCGTGCCGGTTGCTCAATGGCGTGGTGCAGCCACGCCTACTACAGCTGCGAAGGCTCGTGATCGGCGAGGCGAGCCGCTTCCCCGACCTGGGGCGCACCTTCTACGAGCGCGGGCCCGGCAGAACGATCGCGGCTCTCGCCATCGCCTTCGAACGCCTCGACGCCCGCGGCGTGCTGCGTCTCGATGACCCCGAGCTCGCAGCCGCCCACTTCAACTGGCTCATAATGTCGGCCCCACTCAACGAGGCAATGCTTCTCGGCGGCAACCAGCCGCCTGCACCAGCAGACCTCAAACTCCACACCGACAGCGGAGTCCGCGTGTTCCTCGCCACCTACCGCAACAACTGAGACCCGGTCGGCTGCTACCTGCACGGAAGCGCTCTTGGCGCCGAGCGCGATGGAGCCACCTCGGAGAGCGTCGGCAGGATCAACGCGAACCTACGCAGATGCCAACTGACTCTGCCTGCGAACGCAACGAAGAGAGCTCGACCGGCGAGGACCGTCGCCGGTCCGCGTCCGCCACCATGAAGTCATCGATCGACCACACGCCCCACGAACCAACAGCCAGCCATGGTGCTCAGGCCGAAGGCGGGGATGGCGGCGCTGCCGATCCCAGTGATCTGCCGATCTCCACCAACGGTCGCATCAGGGTCCGGCGCCCGACCTCGAACGGCGCCAGCGGCAGCGCCCGCATGGCCGGCAACATCGGCCCCGGCCTGATTGCCCTGTCGGCGCAGCAGGTCGGCCCGGGTCGCCTCCAACAGGTAGTACCGCTCCAGCCGAGAGTCGCTGCTCAGCTCCTCGAGGAGCACAAGTGCACCGCCGATGTTGTCGGCCATGGCCACCGCTGCTGCCCGATTCAGCTTCACCACCGGCGAAGCGGTCTGCCGCTCCAACAGTCCGCAGAGGCCGGCGATCTCGGCCCAGTCGGTGTAAGCGGCGCAGGTGACGACACCCATCCGCGCGTTCGCCGAGCGCTTCGTGAGGACCATTCGCACCGAGTGCCTCGACCAACTGCTCGTCTTCTCTCGTGGCCATCTCGAAGCCGTCGTCACCGAATACCTCCGCCACTACAACAAGGCAAGGCCACACCGATCGCTCGATCTTGGCCAGCCAATCCCCCGGGATGTGACGCCGATCACCGGCGACACGATCATCTGCCGTGAAGTGCTCGGCGGCATCATCCACGAGTACGACGTCGCTGCCTGAGCCACGTCCTCCGTCGTGGCACCGAGTTTCCGGGACGTGGACCAGCTGTCGCCTCTCGGCCGAACGTCGACATCAGCGGCAACGCTGCAACTCCCAAGATGGCGCCACCGACCGTGTGCCCGTGGCATTTCCTGATGGTCTACCCGCCAGATCTGACCTCGATGATCCCTGGCATCGAGCTTCTGGACCCTTCAGGGTGATCACCAGCCTTCAGCTCCTGTTCGACCCGAAGCGCTACATCGAGCTCGGTGGCCACTGACAACCACCTCGCGGTCAGCCACGCTCCACGGATCGCCATCGCCTCCCTCGAGCCCACGCCTCACCCAAGGTCGTCCAGCCAGCCGCGCACCGTGTCGTGATGCGCCGCCCACGCCGACCAGGACGTCTGCGCCAATCGCTCGATCGTCGAGGGGCGAATCGCCGCCGGCGCAGCGGCGACGTCGGAAATCGTGATCGCGTAGCCCGCCGGACGGGGCTCCAGCACCGGGTAGTCGCGCCCCACCCACAGTCCAATCCGCGCACGGCGTTGGAGCCCCGTGGCGCCGCGCTCCAGCCCCGAGCACAGGCTCATCAAGTGCACAGCCACCGACTGGACGTTGCGACGGTCAGTGTTCGTGGCGTGCTGGACCGCGAAGCTGTCCACCAGATCCTGGACGATGCCGATCGATCCCTCACCCGTGAGACGGCTCTTCCACTCCTCGAGCGAGCAGTACCGCTCCCAGCAGCCCGAGGCTGACCGCATGTACGGGTGGCTCGGGCCCTCGCCACCGGGCACCATCGCCCCGCATCCGACACAGCGCACCTCAACCATCGGGCAACGGCTTTCTCACGTCAGCCAGCATGCCCCCGCCGGCCCATGATCGCGTGGCCGTCGCCTCGGTCCCTCCCAACCTGCACCACATGGCAGGCGACTTCTGGCCCATCTCGGCGAGTAGGGCACTGCCCTACGCTGCGGTAGGGCTGCGTAGGGCAGACCGGGCCACGAGGCACGCCTTCAACGCCACTCCACGCGAAACCCCAGCGTGCGGCCGGTGTGGCGGCCGGATCTCGTGCGTAGGGCTGCGTAGGGCAGGGTGATCATTCACCCATAATCAGGTCGATAAACCCTGTGGATAACCCCGTGGGAATGCCACGAAACAGCACAAAAAATTAGGACAGTCAGCCCGAAAGGCGCGAAGATTCAAAGCACAGGGTGGAGGTGACATCGCTAGCGGCTGGATATCTAGCCCCTCGGCCCGGGCTAAGGGCGTGGTCCCGGACTCTGCGTTATGCAGTGCCTAGGGCTTTGACCTGCTCTTTCGCGGCCTCAGCGGCCCTTCGAGCCCTCATTCACGGATCCACGTCCTTCTGTTGGAGCGATCTGTCGCGCTCGGGTTGCGTTCGTAGCCTCCCAGAGCGTCCACGACGAGGGGACTCGCGACTCGGCGTCGTAGGGTGCTTCTACGATCTCGACTTATGACAACCCGTAATAGGGGATCCGATCGGGCGGCCGACATCGCCGCTCGGCTCACCATCACCATGGCCGGACCCGAGGTCATCGATCCGCGAACCAACGGCGGGGAATTGGGCACGGTCATCACCAGCGAGCAGGCGCTGGCCTTTCGCCCTCAGCTGGATGATCCCACCCGGTTGACCAGTGGGGAGCTCCATCCCCGCTATGCCGAGTGGATGGGCTCGCACTCCTGGGCCGAGCTGCATCCCCTCGGCGCCTACCTCTACCGGGACAAGCACCTGCAGCGGGTCAGCGACGAACGGGGCTACTTCGATCGCAAGCGGATCAACCGAGTGCTGGGAGCATCGGGCACGAAGTACTGGCTGCTCGATGGACCGCTGCCTACCAAGACCAAAGTATCCCTCCTAGCGGAGCTTCTCAACGCCCCAATCGACGAGGTGGCTTCTGTCGTTCAGGCGGAACGACAGGCCCGGGCGGACTACCAATCGGTTCTCGCCAGATGCCGTCGATGCCCTACCAGCTGCTGACCTACGACCAGGTCCGAGCCGGTCTGCCCTGCCCCGGCTGCGGTCGGCCGTGGGTAGGACCCCAAGACGCGATCGATACCGACGACGAACTGTGGCGGGCACAACACGGCGCGTGCCACGCCGGACGCAACGGTTACACGGACGCACCGCTGCACTGCATGCGCTGCTGTGGGACGCCACCCGCCAGTCCCGAGCAGCTGGCAATAGTCGCCCGATTCATCCAGCAGGTCGCCGCCCGTCAAGAGCGCGACAGGCGACTGGCAGCAGCAACGTCCCCCGAGGCTGAGCGCCGCCAACAAGAGCAACAAGCGCTCAAGCGAGCCAACCGGATCAAAAAGCTAGAGGCCGAACTACAACGCCTACGAGACGAGGAGACCGGCCACGAGGACGGGTAGTCAGGCTGCGGTGATCAGAAGGAACTTTCGATTTTTTCGATTTGTGGTATCCTAAGGACATGACCCCGGCCAGCCAACCCAGCAGCCGAACTCCAGCCGTCACCGTCGGGCACGGCCGCGACGAGGACGTCGTCTTCCCTCCCGACGATCTCGCCCAGCTCCTCGACCTGGCCCGCTTCGTCGAGGGCCACACCGATCCCGGCCTGCTTCTCGGTCCCGACGGCGAGCAAGTCCCCCTCCCTGCCGAGGTCTACCGCGTCCTGCGCCAAGTAGTCGACGTCATGCGCCAAGGCAAAGCCACCCTTGTCGCCCCCCAAGGACTGCTCCTGACCACCCAGGAGGCGGCCGACTTCTTAGGAGTGAGCCGCCCGACCCTGGTCAAACTTCTCGAAGACGGCGCCATCACCTTCGAGAAGCCCAACCGTCACCGCCGGGTCCGGCTCCAAGACCTCATCGACTTCCAGGAGCGCCGACGGGCCGAGCGTCGAGCCGCACTGAACCAGCTGACCGAGGAAGCCGGCGAGCTCGGCCTCTACGACGGCATACCAGCCGACTACGCCTCTGCCCTCAAGTCGGCTCGCCATCGCCGAGCCCAACCCGACACGAACGCGTGACCGCATGGCTCGCTACGCGGTGGTCCTCGACGCGTGCGTCCTGGTACCCGTCGCGCTCGCCGACACGCTGCTACGCATCGCCGAACGCGACCTCTACCGACCGTTATGGTCCGCCCGGATCGTCGCCGAGGCGATCGATGCCGTCGTAGAGATCCACCCCGACATCCCACCCGAACAGGTCCAGCGGCGATTCACCGCAATGGACCACGCCTTCGAGGACGCCCGCGTCGACGGATGGGAAAACCTGGAGGCGACGGTGACCCTCCGCGACCCCGACGACCGCCACGTAGTTGCCGCCGCCGTGCGCGGTCGAGCCGATGCCATCGTCACCGCCAACGTCCGCGACTATCCGCCGGAGATTCTCGGACCGCTCCAGATCGAGGTCATTCACCCCGACGACTTCCTCCTCGACCAGCTCGACCTCGCGCCCCGGGTCGTGCTCGACGTCCTACGAGAACAAGCCAACCACACCCGACAACCAGCCCTCACGCCCATCGACCTCATCGCTCGACTCGCCCGAACAGGCGTACCAGGGTTCGCAGACGAAGCCGGACGACTGATCTGAGATGAAGACTCTTCCTTCGCCGGCCCCCTCCACCCCTCCTCAGCGACCCGGCTCGAGGTCGCTCCCAGAAGACTTCAACCCATCTACTTCAAATGGGTAGAGCGAGCCGACAGAAGAAAGAACGACGCGCGGCCAGAGAGCGCGACCCGCTTCGTTCCGCTCTGCGCAACTTTGACCGAGACAGCATCCTCACGCTCGTCGGCGCTGCCCTCTGCTCCCCCACTGCCGCCCATCAGGTGGCGGCCCTCAACAACATCCGTTCGCTGGTCCTGTCGAGCGCTGCGGGCAGGGGCAAGCAACGGGCAACCTCAGCACAGCTACCGATCTTCGTTGCAGCGGCGCACCGCTCGGAGCCTCACCTCATCTCGCTCACCGATTCCATACCCAAGGATCCTCGTCCCTCCGTCATGTTCCGACACCATGACCACCTCTTCCGGGTGCATCCCGAAGACATGGAGCGACCGATTGCTGTCCTCGCCAAGGCCGAATTCATCGCTGAGACCATCGACCCGGTCCTGATCGAAACCATTGGTTTCGGACTTTCCGACTACCTGGACGTCGCTCTCACTTATATGGACTGCTCAGTACGTGAATTAGCGCTCGCCTGGTCCGACGGGCCTCCAAACGACCCGCGCGACCTCGGTCGAGTAACCGAGGAAGAACTTGCCGCCTATCGAGCTCTTCCGGCGCCAGAGGAACTCATCGACGAATGTCCTCAACCTGGCCGAGCGCAGCTTGCTTTGGAATGGGCTACCCGGCCGGCTACCGACGTTGCCGACCTCACCACTGATCCGCTGTACCTTTTCGGGGCGGCCCTGGCGATCCGGACCAGCGATGGGTCGATCGTTCCTGAGGCACCGTCACAGTGCTGCGCCGCGGTGGACCATGCCAGTTTGGAACTCGCGAGGATTGCTGTGGCTGCTCGCCCCGAGCTGGAGGACGAATTCTTTTCTGCTGCCTGCAACATCGTCGCTCGCCGCCTCCGGCGACTGAGCTTTCCCATGCGACCACAAGTCCTCGGACCGGGGACGGCTAGGGCCACCATCCTCATGAGCGTTGCAGAGAAGACCTTCGTGGCAGTGGAAGTCGTCCCTTCGCTCAACGCGACGAGAACCAATCTCTCCCGACCGGCCCGCCGCCTCGAGCAACTGCAACCAGGTCAGCAGGTGACCAGTCGCGGGATACCGTTCGCCATTCCACAAGATGCTCGCATCGCTCGCCTTATCGTCGGCGTGTCTCCGACCCACTCGATCATTCCTAGCGGTCACGGCGTCGCTGGGATGTCCCTAGAGGATCTCGATTGGATCACCGCCGAGCTAGCTGACGATCCTGACGACTTCTGGTGGTTCGTTCGGGATCTTGCCGATCCACCCGGAATCGGCCAACTCATGGGTTTCGAGACCATAAACGTGTTCGAGCACTGGCGACAGAACCGAAGTCTGCTCACCGCGGGCGTACAACACGACCTTGTCATGATCGAACCACACCAGGGCGACGCAGAATATTGGCAGGCGGCTCGGAGACTTCCGATCGAAGAGGCGCTGCTCGCCTGTGGCCTTCCCGCTATCCGCCACTACGACCTTTTCGAGACGCTTGGGGAAGATGTACTTCTCTACGATCGGCAAGGCGATATCGGGGTTCGCGTCCTCGCCGGCGAGATTCCTATATGTGTTCGACTTCAGATGGCGAAATATCCCGGCGGGCTCGGTCTCTTCGTCGACAACGTCTCTGGCGGTATCAGCTGGAAACTCGAACACCTACCCGCCCTGGACTGGCTATCCCGCCGCGGGGTCAGTGGACTGTTGATAACCCTCGGATGGACCGACGACGCTGCCCTGACCGGGCAGGTCGACGCGCCGGGCCAGCTCACGATCGGGCTATCAGAAGGGTCCTACGAGCTCTGTCAACAAGACAGCGTTGCCTTCGAGCAGGCCCTCGGCCAGACCATCGCCGAGTCTCTTGCCGCAATGCTCGACGTATCCGCGACCGACTCCGACCCGACAACCTTCCTTTCCGACTGGATGGCCGTCAGTCCCGGCATACGAATGGATGCCTACTCCATACCGCAAGTAGAGACGACTCCGCCGGGGCCTGAAAGTATCAGTCGCCCGGCAATGCGGTCCTACGAACACGAGTTGAATCAGCGGCTCGCTCAGGCCGCAGTGGCAACTGGCACCCTCACCAACACTGACGCCCGGGACCTCGAGTCACAGACCGTCGCACCGATCCTCCTGTCAATGCTGCAGGACGCCATGGCCCGCTTCGACCCTACGGCGCTCCTACAGCTCGCTCTGCGCCAGTACGACTTGGCGCACTCGGCACGGATCAGGAAGGAGCGGAGCGTCAGCTTCACTCAACGATTCCCGGTCTACGCCATCGACCCCGCCGAGGCGACCAAAGATCTCGTCGAAGAATCCCAACAGCTCACCCGAGCGCAGGCGATCGTCATCGAGGAACTGCTCAGGCAGCCATCGACCGGAACTCAAATACCCGATCGGATCGAGTGGACGGAACTCCTAGCCCTCGCCCAACTGCTCCTCGACTCGCAAATGCGCAGCGAGACGATCCACGTTGGTCTCACCCCCATGGAAATCGTGATCACCGACGCCTACGAAATTGAGTTCAACCGGGCCGAGGGGCAGGGAAAGTGTGACATGGCGGCGTTCGACCGCGCCTACCTCGAAGCCACTCAGATCGGGCCGCGACTTCCGCTGGAGCCCGGTGCGGACTCCGAACGTCGCAGCCCTGGGGAGCTGATTGACGCAAAGGTGGATGAGGCGCTGGTGGCAACGCTGGGCTTTCGTCTCCTTACCTTGACGAGTGTCCTCGGAGCTCTGATGCGTTGGCCGGCAGCGTCCACGGAACCCCCCGACTGGCCGACCGTTGAGGAGATCGTCACCTTCTGCGCCGAGATGATCATTGACGGTGAACCAGACGAGATTCGGGCGGCGCTGCGTCGGCTCATGCT
>DAHYHI010000051.1:0-5701 GCA_027391075.1 Acidimicrobiaceae bacterium
CGCCGCATCGTTGCGCCAAGCCAAGTTCGAATAGTGACGTACCGTCGCGAATTCAGTGCGCGGTAGTCACTCGTATTCGAACTTCGACGACGTGTGGAACCGACTACTGGCGGCTCAAGCCCCAAAGGGGATCGACTCGAGTAACTCAGGCGCGGACGGCATGAACGGAAGGTGACGGGATAGGCCGCCCACTCGAACGTGCCGCTTCCAGCCAAACCTCAATCGCCACCTCGACGTCGGAGACGGCCTCATGGGGAGTGTCGCCAACAGCGGAACAAAAGTCGAGGTCGGGAACGTCTGCAACCCAGGCCTCGTCCTCGTCGCTCCAGAACACATTGATTGGGTACGCGACAGGCATCACTCGTCCTCCTCAATGCTTAGAGCGTACCGCCGGACAAGATCAACCAGTTGCCCGAGCTGGTAGGGCTTTGCCTGCCCGCCACGGTCCTGCAAGTTGAGCTGCTCGGCAAGACCAGGACGCCCGTAGACGTGATGGCTGCCCTTTATCCGCCAGCTCGTCGAATCCGAGAGCTACCAGTAGCTCCTGCGCGTCGGAGAAGGTGACGTTGGTGACGGTCCCTGCCAGGAGGCGTGCTAAGACGGCTCTCGGCTTCATGGCTTGGAGGGTACGCGTCGGGTGTGACCTCGTCGAGGCACCTTCCGCCGATCGCGATCCGGACGCGGCCTTCCTGACGCGGTGTCACGACCAGAGCCTACGCGGGCCCAATGCAGAAGCCGGGCGGTATGAGTGATCAGTGGGGGGACCCGGACAACCCGAAGCTGGCCGGCACACCAGTCTGGTCAAAGTCACGGCGAACGGGTGATCTCGTCGTGCTGGGCCGCGAGGCGCGACAAGGCGGCGGAACGGAAGGATTCCAGTTCGGCGATCGTGGTGGTCGCTCGGGAGAGGCGTTGGGCTCGTCACCAGTGTCTCGAAGGCCGCCCGATGTTGGACTCCTTGACGAAGAGCAGGCCGGCGCCGACGGAGCCGAAGCGGTCGCCCTGGGCACTCGCGGTGGATGAGGAGCACGGGTCACGCCGGTTTGCGGGCAGCCTCCCCAGCCCGCCTCAGATGCACCACCTCGTCCGCTTATCAGAAGCCGGGCGAGAGTCTCTCAAGTGGACGGTTCAACCGGACCGCGATCTCCTCCCTGTCCGACGCGGATCGGTCTTCGTTGTTGCAAGTCACGTCGATGCCGAACGCATCTGACACAACGCCCGTGAGCAGCGGGGCCTGGAGCGGCTCTGGTTCGCCGAAGACGTCGCGGAGCCACAGCGTCCGCTCGCTGCTCCAGTAGCGCAGCATGGTGGCTCCGCGATCGCCGAGGTCGCTCACGAATCCCTCGGTCGTGATGAAACCGGCCCAGCTCAGGTGCACGCCGTCGTACTCACTGGCAACCGCATCCCAGTCGGGTAGGACGTGGCGATCGACCACGGTCCGCACACCGTGTTGTGCAGGTATCTCGGCGAGATGTGCCACGTCCCCCTTGTGCTGGTTCGGCCCAGGAAGCTCCCATCCCGCGTGGGGTTCGGTCGCCACCCTCGGAAAGGTCTCGACGAGACGGACCCAGTCGGCCGGGTGGTCGATGTTCCAGACGTGTGCACCGGGGTTGATCGGCATGTGCCACCTGGAGATCGGGCCCGGGAACATCTCCCATGCAGCCACCAGATCGTCGTGGATCTCTCCGGCGGGGGCACTGACGGTCCAGAACCCCGACCACGTGAACTCACCGTTGCCGTAGACACGGGAGAAGTCGATGAACCCTGGGACGACCGTCATCCCGGGCTCGCATCTGCTGAGCCAATGTTCCTGGACATCCATCGGGCCGGCGAGCGACTCGCAGAATCGCTGCCAGAGCGCTTCGGCAAGGGGACGCCTTGCTGGGGCGAGTTCGTATGCCAGGGCGAGGCTGTCGGGTGCGCCACCGGTCCATGGCCCCGCGATCCGATCGGCAGCGTCGAGGGCAGTGTGGAGGAGCTGCCCGATCGTCATCGTCCCCACCGTGGTGACGGCGCGCTCAACCGATTCAGGATCGCTGTCCGTAAGCGCGTCGAACGGGCGGAACATCCCTCGCTCGTCAAGTTCGAGCCGATCGAGCAGCGCGACTCCAACTTGGGCGGCTAGGAGGTCATCGACCACGGGCACCATCTCGGCCATGATGACCGAGAGGCGCTCGCTTCGTCCACGTGACTCCATGTCGGAGGACGCTCGCCGGCTCGGGAGAGGCGACCTGTACGCCATTCGCGTCAAGGCCAGACCACGGAGCCCGTCCGGCCCCTTCAGGCCGTTCCTGCGACCAGTAGCATGGATTGGTGCGCCGTTGCCTCATCAACTGGGATTATGGGTCATCCGGGATCTGGCTGCGCCCCAGCAAGCCAAACGCCTGCCAGCCGTCGCTCGGAGGCGTCATCTCACCTGCCCTACACGAGGACCTCAAGCGATGGACCTGGGTGCGCCGATCGGACGTTGACCGCCGTAGAGCCAAGGGGATGCAGCGCGTTGCAGGGTGAAGATGAACCATCCCAGGTCGTCCTTGAAGGACGTGAACCCGATGGCACCACGTGGTCGGTCGACGTCCGGCCGGATCCCACCTGTGACGACGGGCTCTACAGCTTCGTGCGCCGGACCTCCGTCGCCGGGCGTTCGGCGCGGTCAGGAATGGGCGGACCGAAGCTGTACGGCGATGACGTCGTGAACGTCTGGGCGGGCAGGAGCGACGGTACTCCGCCGTTCATTCTGATTCGCGGGGTTCCCTCGATCGAAGAGGCCACGGTTCTCACGAGTGGAGGCAAGACCCTCCAGATCACGCTCTCGCCGGAGATCGAGGAGTTCGGGCTGCGCTTCGGTGCCGCGCCACTCCCGGAAGACGATCCGCCCGAGATCCTCACCGTGCGACTCGGTGACGGACGCGTCATCCAGGGAAGGGTCCCGTGGCCGAGACGCCCGCCGACTCCATGATCCGTCGCCCCCAAAACGCATCGCCTATCCGTCCACAAGGCTCTCGGATCCATGCGTCCAGGACCGCCGGGTGAAGGGCGCTTGTCGCATCGACGACCACGGCGCGAACTTTCGGATTTTGCCGGCCACGCGTAGCGGGGTTCAGGCTGGCCACCGCGGCATAGTGCCGCCCAAACTCGATCGCGTAGTTTGATGCGTCGTCTCCGGCGCCCGAGGCGGGAGGGGTCGGCCGCACCACTCACAGGTGAGGGCCAGCGCCTTGTCGGGTCGCCATCGCGCCTTGTCTGGGTCCTCGTCCCCGTTCGGTGGTGATCGCCAAGGCGCCGAGTTCGTCGAGCACGTAATGGTACGGCAGGCTGGCGTAGCGGTGGTCGGGCGGCTGAAAGCGGTCGTGGAGCCGAAGCTTGTAGAGCGTGGTCAATCGGTGCTGGGTCGGCGTTGACGTTGTCGAAGTAAATCTCGCAGCCAGCTGGTCGGTCGTGAAGACCCGATGGCGGTAGAGCATGGTCAGGATCGATCGGTCCCGTTCGGTGAAAGCTACGCCTGGCAGCCCGCTCCCGAGGCTCCCGAACCATGAGCTCCCCGCCTCTGCTCGCAATGCGGAACGACGCGAAAGCCAAGGAGGTCCATGCGACACCGTTGCCACGCTCCCCAACTGCCGCCGGCCCTGTCGAACGCCTCAGCTCATCACGCTGAGGCAGCGACGCGATCGCCGGCCTCTACGTCGCCCTGTGCGATGCCTGCGGATTTCGACCTAGGAGCGGGCCGACAAGGACCTGACCGAGGAAGGCTACTCCCCCGCCATCCAACGCGAAGCATGCGTCCGGCGCATCCGCGACGAAGGCTGGGAGCTCGTCGCCCGACGACCTTTCCCGGCGAGCCTCGCAATCGGCGCCGAGCTTCGCACTCTCCAGTCACACCAGTCTGTGATCGAGGCAGGCCTCGACGACTGCCAGGACGTGATGGACCTCGCCCTCCGGCTCTCGATCCGCTGCGTCGACGTGCTCTTCTCTGCGCCGAAGTTCGAATACGGCGACGTGGTGGTCTTGGGGTGGCGTTATACGAACACCCCCGGATCTACAAAAGACCAGGTAATGGCCACTCTTGACGGCGGATCGCTCCGCCTGGCATCGCCGAACACCCGTCCTTCACCTCGGCGATGGTGAGCGGTGACCCTCGTCAGGTCACTCAGACGAGTACCGGCCGGATACGGACGTCAGAGACCGCGCCTGCCAACGTGGCGATATCGTCGGCGTCGGCGGTGAGGACGACGCCTCCGCCTGCGGCAGCTGATATTGCCACGACGAGGGCGTCGACCGTCCCTGCCACGCCACTCATGTCGGCTAATCGCTTCAGTACCGCAGCCACCCGAGCGACCGACTCGGAGACCGGCACGACTTGCAGCTTCTTGAGCGCCTGGTTCGCTCGGGCGTCACGGTTGTCACCGAAGAGCGTCTCCGCGAGCACTACCGCCGGCACCAAGACGGGAACGCCGGCTTCTCGGGAGGAGGCGAGGACCGCCCTCGCGTCCTCGCTGTCGTTCCTTGCGATGGCCAACAGTCCTTCGCTGTCGAGCACCACCGACGGCCATGGCGCAGGAGGAACGCTCTTCAGTCCTCGGCGAACCACTGCGCGAGCACCCGGTCGTAGGCTTCCGGGGACGGCGTTCCCGCTTCCCGCTCTATCTCGTCCACAAGCTCGCCCAAGTGCTCTTGAGCCAACGCGGCATAGAGCAACTCGTTGATCGACGTCGAGAGTGCCCGACCTGCGAACTGTGCACGGATCTCGTCCACAAGTGGCTTGTCCAGCGTCAGAGAGACCTTCTCCTTCTCTTGGGCGCCAGCCTGTGCGAGCACGTTCAACCCACGTACCCGGAGCCGAGTCCCCGGGCCGAAGGCCGGGCGAGCTTCGATCCGTATCTCGTCGATCAGCGCATCTGCCGAGTCGGCTGGCGAAGGCTCCGGCGTCGATGTTCTCTTCCTGGCTGAGGCGGCCACGTTGCGAATCCTACCACAAGTAGGATCGTTGCGACCTCTCGGCGGTGTTCGTGCCATGACACCGTGACCGCCATAAAAGCGTCTGTCGGCGAGCTAGTGATCTTGGGGTTTGCATTAGACGAACACCCCTGGATTGGTAAAAGGCCAGGTCACGGTCACTTCTCGATGGAAGCGCCATCACTTTGACTACCGCCAACGCCGTCCTGCGCCTTGGCAAGGGCGACCGCTGACCGGGCAACGCGAGCCCCGCGCCCCCGCCTGGGTTCGCTCCGTTTGAGAAAGCCCGTTTGGCCGATCAGGCGCGGTCGTGGAGAGTGACCTGCTAGCCGTCGGGGTCGGCGAAGGTGAACGTCCGACCGAAGGGTCCGTCGATCGGTGCGGAGACGATGTGTGACCGTCGGCGACGAGGGCATCGTGAATGGCCTGGACGTCCGTGGCGTGGAGCCAGATCGCGGCACCGATGCCGGGCTGAGCAACGGATGCGAGATCGGTGCCGGGAACGACGTCGCGGAGTGCGAACGCGATCGGCTTCGTTTCGAAGACGACGGCGTGCGGACGTCCGGCTTGGGAGCGGACGAGGCCGAGGTACTGCTCGTGGCCGCCGCCAATGCCAGGAGAGGCAGAGCGACCCATACGACGGCGCTACGCCTGACCCAAGAGAGCGGCTGATTTCTGTCGGCAGCCCAATCCGTTTGTCGGCAACCCCGCCCGCTGATCCTCATCAGGCTCGCTCCGTTCCGCATCG